>CANRJA010000005.1 GCA_947630825.1 uncultured Clostridia bacterium
AGAAAAATCCTTTCAAATAAGCATAATACTACTATTATACTTGAAAGGGAAGGATTTGTCGAATTTTGTGGGGAATAAGTAAATATATTTAAACTAAACAAAGGATAACAAATAAATATATTAACATTATTCTACGTTAAATTTTGTTCTCTTATGAATTCTCAACAAAGTAATCAAGTGTTTTAGATTTTAATGAAAATTGTATAGTAATAATAAGCAAATTATACAAATAATATAATAAATATTTGTATAATTAAACAAAAAATGTAAAATTAAAAAATTTTTTATGAAAAACGCTTGCAAAAAGTCAATATTTATATTAATATGTATATATAGCAAAAGAAACAACTGAAAAAATTATTTTTTCCCTATATTTATTTAATTTTATTTTTGAATAAATATTGCTTTTTATGAGAAAATAAAATATAATTAAATTTAGGCTTGAAACACATATTCAAATATTGCTATTTACTTGTTTCAAATCACAACTAGATTTTTATTAGTTTAGTTATAAAGGAGGAACACGACATTAAAAGAAATTTTGGTCGTGAAGTAAAATTATGACAACCAATGAACAATTTCTGTACAAGAAGCAGAGAGAAAAATTAATGGAACAAAGGAAGGAGCTTATTAAAAAAATAAATGAAACTGAACCAAGGTCTAAGAATGTTTTTAGTAATTCATTCATAGATATAAATGGTAAACATATTGGCAGTTCAGAAAGATATAGAAGATCTTTAAATAATTTGAAATGTCCAATTAGGTGTGAAATAAAATTAGAAAAGAATTAAAAGGAAAGGGTGTTAATAAAAAACGTTATATTAACGTTTTTTTTTATCTTGACAATGGTGAAAATTGGTGAAAAATAAAGAAATTGGATGGATTTTGTCATTTCTTACAGATGGAGAACAAACTGGTGAACAAAATAATAAGAAAGATTTTGATTTTTTAACATGGTCTCCATATGATAGGATTGTAATAACAGAAGTAGATAACTTTAGGGAATTGTGTAGGACAACAATAAATGGTAGTAATCAGAAGTGGATTGGTTCGGAGCAACTACTTCATTTGATACCTGATGAGGATCTTATGCAAAAAAAATTTGAATGGTTTATTGATAAAAACGATAAGGAACATTCAAGTAGAAAACTAATGATTAAAACGTTAAATAAACAATTTGGACTATATTGTATTATAACACTTCGTTATAATCAAGAACTTCAAAAATTGAAAGATAATGATAAATTTATTAAGCTAACAAATTATTTAAAATCAGCTTTTTATAATGAGTTATCAAAAGTAACGAATAAACAAATTGATTTTTTTGGTTTTCAATCTTTGTCAACAGATGATTTAGTACTTATAATCTTAGGAGATAATATAAAAGTTTTTTTTGAAATATTAAATTTAATTAAAAGTACAAAATATAGTTGTAAAGAAAAGGATAAGAAACACTTATTTGAATTTGTAAGTGTTTTTACGGGATTTAATGATAATCAATTTAGTGAAAATCCTAAAATGGATTTACGCATTAAATTGTTATTAAAGCCCAGCGTTAGATTTGATGAGTTTTTATTAGAATTAAAAAATAAAGAGCCAGGTATTTTTAATAATAATTGCATTACTAAAGTCTTTTCTGGTAATAGCCATTTAGAATTAGTCATTCCATCACAAAACAATATTCTTTCATTATTTCATAATGATCAGATTTTTAATGGCTCATCTGAGTTTTATAGAAACTTTATTAAAGATAGTCAAACTTTTTGGATTGAGTTATATAAAGAAGATGTTGATTTAAAGGATAAAGATGAAATAATTATAAAAATCACAGATCAATCATTAAGAAAGTTTATAAATAACGAATATCAGCGTTCGGAGTATAAAATTGATTTAAAGGTTGAAATAAGAAATCCTGTAGCACAATTCATTGTTAATGAATATGAGAGATTAATAGACACGCCAAGGTATTCAAATTGGAAACATATATTAGAAGATCAGTTATATATTGTAAAAATATTTATTGATGATTATGAAAATGATAATAAAGAGAAGTCCTTACATGAACTTCTTAACTATATTCAAATATCGTTGACATATATCAATCAGGCATGTTCTCCATTGCATGAAGTTCCTAACCACAATTATTTTTATTCTGGCTCGTACAATGATTTATTAAAAATGTACTATGGAATTATTTCGAACATACTACAATTAGGCTACAGTTTTCATCATGATAAAGAAAATTTGCAACATAAAATTTTTTTTGCAGTGAATTTTGAAACAACTACTAAAGTACATAGTAAAATGTTCACTTCGCATGGTTCTGAAGAAAAGAGATTAGTTGTTTTTCACATTCCATATGATGATTTTTATAACTATCCAAAGACTATTCCTGTGCTTATTCATGAAATATTTCACTACATTGCACCATATAGTAGAAAAAGAAGAATTATAAATTTATGGGATATTTTATTAAATTTTATATTAATTAAAATATTAAACAATTGTTTTCCAAAATATAAAAATTTAACGGAAAATGATCAGTATCGTATATTTAAATTTTATGTAGACAATATGACTGGTATAAAAGATGAAATTATGCAATGTCTTTTGAACAATAATATTTCTTTATACGATGAAACATTACCAGAAATGTTAAATAGATATTTTGAAACTTATGAAGTATTTCAACCAATATATGAACTTATTCTTACTGATATGGTCATATATATTTATGATACCTTTGCAATAATAAATGAGGTGGGAATCAAAGAATATTTTTCTAAATATGAAATTGAATTAGAATGTGATTTGGATAAAGATGATTTTGATATTATTAAAAATTTGCAAAGTGTTATAAAAGAATTAAATAAAGATACAGATATATTTGATTTTGCATCAAATATTATTTCAGCAAGTAAAGAAGCCTTTTGTGATGCGTTTATTGTTGAGATATTGAATTTAGATATTAAACAATATTTAAGGTTATTTATTAATAATTTGAAAGATATTGATGATGCATCTATGTTATCATTATATTTAAGAGATCCAACAAGGGCAACTAATAAAAGTAATTTAGATAGCATGGAAATACGATTGTATCTGGTTATTCAATATATTTACTATAGGAATAAAGAAAAATTATTAGAAAATGACTTTACTAATTGGGTTTTTAGTAACTTTAAAAATGAATTTCTAAATACAATAGAAACTGATAATTTTGTGAAAGTATTTAAACAATATATTTTAGACAGCTTTTCTAAATTTTCTAAATACTATAGTTTATATTTTGGAAAGCTATTTGAAATGACCTTTTCAAGAATTGAAGAATGGTTCAATTTATTAAATGAAGATTCGAAAAATATTGTTGAAAAACTCAGATTGGCGTATAATGAAAATCCAGATCAAAGTATTGTTTTAGAGTCGGTTCAAAATTTTTCATATTCTTATTTAGACAGTTTTAATATTGAAACAATAGATACCAAAGTTATTCCCAAAGATTATAATTTTAATCAGATGTCATATGTAACTTCTATTCAAGAATATATTGAACGGATATTTTTTATTTTAGATTACTCAGATTCTAAAGATCAGATATGGTATCGAGGAGTATGCAGTTCCAAGTATCTACTAACACCAAGTTTATTCAGATCTATGGATCATTCTCTATCATTATATACTAATCAAGCAAACATATTAAAAAAAGCATATGAAAAAACCCTTTCATATGATGATTTATGGAGTGAAAGTACTAATATTGTCAAGCGTATGGGAATACTACAACACTATGGAATGAGTACTAATCTATTAGATTTTTCTTTAGATATGCTTGTTGCTTTATATTTTGCTCTCAATCCAGAGAATTCAAAAGATAAAAAACAACTTAATGAGGGGAAGATTTGTCCAGTAGTTTATGTTTTTAATCCAGTAAAGTACAATAAAGCTATATCATTTTTATTAAATGGTCAGGATATAAATAATTACGACTTAAATATTTCTCCAATTATTTATGATATAAACAATGAAGATGTTTTATCAAAATATTTTGTTAAGAATATGTCTTTTGATTATTTAAAAATGCATACGGAAAAACATAATAAGGAATACGTTCCATCACCCAGAAAAGATGATTACCCTATTCCTATTATAGTTCAACAAAATAACAATCGTATTCAAGCACAAAATGGAGCTTTTCTTGCTTATTCGTTATACTCTCAACCTAATAAAAATGTAAATGATAAAAAGCAAAAATATGATTATTTATCTTTACAAAATATTCAAAGGAATTATGAAAATGCTCTAAAAAGGGCAAAATTGCCTAATGAAAAATTTTTGTATAAAATACAAATTGCTCCGGATTCGGTAATGTTAATTAGAGAATCATTAGAAAAAATGAATGTCACAGAGGGAAAGGTATATCCTGAGTTAAACACTTTATTTAAAAAGGGAATGGAAGAATATAGAGAATCATTTTCTAATATCATTAACCAGAAGTGAACAGAACCAGTAAAAACGGACAATAGAAAACAGAGCCCTCCTATGGTAGAATAAAAGAATGAAACCATAGGAGGAAATTTTATGCCCAGAGGATATAGACATATACAGCAATTTGAAAAAGGAATAATTTCATTACGAAATGAAGGTATGAACTATCGAGAAAAAGGGGAAAGATTAGTATATAGCAAAGAGCAAATAAAAGGATATTTTAAAAGAGAACATAAAAAAGCGAAGGAAAATTGAAGCAGGAATAGCAATAAAGAAGAAAGGCAGACCGCCAAAGAATTATACAGTTAGCGAACAAGATAAGATAGCAGAACTCAAATATATACTTGCTCGTAAAGAATCAAAGATTAAATCATTAGAAATGGGAAATAAGCTGATGCGAGATTTTCTCTCGTTCACAGGAAGTAAGTGAGAACAAGTGTAAAATATATGGTAATCTATCGTTATAAGGGAAAATATAAAATTAGTGAAATGTGTAGATTTTTCAAAGTATTGCGAAGCGGGTATTACGCGTATCTTAAACGAAAAGATGCTCCTGATAGAGATTTACCACTTGCAGAAAAGATAAAAGAATGTTAAGAAAAGTGCGGAAAGACTTATGGCTATTGCAGAGTACATATGTGGCTTGATAGAAATGGGATTCATCATAATCCTAAAACAGTGCTGCGTGTAATGCAGAAATACAATCTTTTATCCGAAGTTAGAAAAAAAGAAATATCGCAACTATAGTAATTATCTTCATCGTTATCCTAACATTCTAAACAGAGACTTTAAAGCAAACAGACCAAATCAAAAGCATACATAAAGACTGAGCAAGGAACATTGTATCTATCTGTTATCCGTGACTTATATGACAATAGTATCGTTGCATACAAGACTGGAACCAAGCAAAACATTAACCTTGCTTTGAGTACTATCAGAGATGCTATAAGGAAAGAAAAAATCACCGCAGAGTTGCAGCTTCACAGTGATCAAGGCTTTCAATACACTTCACACGAGTATTTTAAGCTAACTCAATCTTACGGCACTACATCGTCAATGTCAAGACGGGGAAATCCATATGACAACGCTTTAGCGTAAAATTTCTTTTCAATTGTGTTTACCATGTAAAACTAAAAACCTTTGAGGAGGCTAGTCTCCTCATAGATGAATACATGCATTACTATAACAATCATAGAATACAACTAAAAAAACTGACTCCGATTGAAAAACGAAATAAGTTTGTTGCTTAAAATTTAATATTCACTACCATAGGGGTCTTTTGTTCTGTCTGCATAATTTGGGTGGTTCAAAAGTCCCTTTTGGGGACTTCTTTTTTTGTTTTCATCCTCATATCAATTTTATGGTAGTGTGTTTGTAATAACTACTTTAGAATTCAAGTGTTGGATGTGATGAAGGATTTTAATAGAATATATATTCTTTGTTTATTGCTTGGCAAATTATAATCTGTGAAACAATTTGATATAAATTATGGTTTTTGTAACACAACAAGGCTGATGCTCTAATTTTGAGCATCAGCCTTGAAAATTGTTTAAGTTATTAAAATACATTAAACTGATATTTATATATTAGAATTTTTTAACGCTTAATCAATTCACATCTTTTGATTACAAGATGGACTATTTCTTGTGTTCGGACACGCATATGAAGTTTGTCAATAATACTGCGTACAAGGATTTCGTTGATTTCGGGTATATAGTTCTTATATTCTGGATGATTATCCGTCAAATCATTGAATAGTTTTATAAGCAGATCTCCTTTATTCGGTCTGCTCGGATAGCCGCGCGAAATTAATGCCATATTGTGATCGAATATCGGCGCAAGACCGAGGAGTTCTCCTGTTTTGATATCACGCATTAGTCCAAAGTTACTTGTATGACGATCCGGATTGGCAACGACGGCGTCAAGAAATATCATACGAATATAATCTGGTATTGCTTTCGGGCAAAGTTTCTCGAGTGTTTTAATTACGTCTTCGTATTCTTCATTGTCACCCATAAAAGCGAAGGCAGGCTCAAAATTTACAGACGCACCATTGGTGAAATCTAAGGACTTTATACAGCCATTGCCTCGTTTATATATCGCCATATTCATTCCGATTGACTTCCCAAGTTCATAAGTGAAAAGTTCAGAGAACAGTTCATTCTGATTTGCGATTTTATACATCCACCACTTACCGTCAATCAACCGCCAGCATTTTTCAAAACTACCGATGTTAGTAAGTTCCGGTGTTTTTGTGTGTTTGCTGTTTGCAGCACGATTAAAGCTATCATAGGTTCCTTTTAAGGCTAGACGAGAGAAATAATCGTTATCAAACTTTACATCGTTATAGGTCAAAGTGCTGTTAAAAGATTTTATCCAATAGTTATCGGTAATCGTAGCACCATTTACATGAATAACAGTTGATATGTCATCCTTTTCCTGAAGGCGAAGTGCTTTTTTCAAAAGACGTGAATTAGCTCGATGTGAGTCAATAGCTCGTGTTTCAAGCCACATATCAGCATTATGAACACGGCGAAGAAATAACGGCAAAAGTGTATCGTTTAAGATAGTTAATTCGTTGTTTTGCCACCTTGCTACAGCGATATCACCGGACATAATCATATAGTCACGCACATCAGTTCGCCTCTTTCAATTTTATTGGTACATTTATTATACCATAATATCTAAGATAATCAAGATTTAAATATGAGCGTATGCAAAGTTTATTTTAAAATATTTTAACATTGCGTTTTAAGCGTAATCTTTGTTTACAGCATCGCAAATTTTGATCAATAAATATTTGAGAAGGTAATAGCATCAATAAAGCATCAAATCACATTAAGCATTATAATTTATTTTTTACTAATGGCTTAAACTCGACGACTATTTTATAGGTTTACAATTTTCAACAGTCGCTCCAAAACCGCGTGCCGAGGGTTCAAATCCTTCTGCCCCTGCCAACTATAAAACGGCTTAAACATTGCGTTTAAGCCGTTTTTCTATGTCTTTATGCTTTATGGCACGCGGTCTGTTTTACCGCTTTTGACGCTCTTTATGAGCGTCAATTTTCGTATCCAGTCGCAACCATTTGTAATGATTCCGTCTGGTACATCATCAAAATAGCATCAATAGTCAATTTATTTTTTCCTTTTTCTTTGTTTACTACGACTCTAATTTTGATTGTATAAGATTTGCTTGGGCAATCTGTTCATTTCAATCCCATCAGGGATTTCATTCAAACTTGCTGTGTCTTTTTTCACATAGTATATCTCTGTTATCTGCGAAGTGGAGTGTTCGAGCAGATCAGCTACCTGTCTTGGTGCAAGAGATTTAATTGTTTTATCTGGTTGTCTCTGCCCATTCACAAGATTGGTCGCAAATGTATGCCGTGGCTGTGTAAGCCTTTTGTTTCAATTATTGCAGCCCTTAGGGTTCCGTAGTATCTCTTGTGGAAGTTTTACAGGCGTGTGTAATTGCCGTTCTCATAGCATATAAGAGGTGTATTTTCTCCGAAGCATTTCTTGGCGTAAACCCCTTATCATCTATATAGCCATATTATTCGGAGAAATATCGCGCTTACTTGATGCGCTTTTTAACTTAACGACTTTTACCTCTTTGTCTTTCTCAGCAGTTATGTCGTCACGCTTGGCTATTTCTTTAACACCACGCTGTAGATGCATTACTCGGTTTTCAAGGTCAATGCGCTGTTAAGAGACCAAAGCAATTTCCTTTTTCTTTGCTTTTATGCTATTATATTCATGAGAAGTACTTCTTTCTTTGCTTTGTGTTTTGAAGTAATTATATTATATCATTTTTTGAAGTTACTACTTTTTATTGGTTCATATCATTTTAGCACATACATGTGAAAATTAATGTAAGCAAATATTATCTGTTTGTTTTACTAAAATATGATAAAATATTTTATACTTAATTATAATAGTGTTTATGAGGAAGGGTCCAATATGAGAAAATCTTTATATAAAATCATTATCTTTATAATCAGTATTATTAACTTAATATTACTTTTAGTAGTTTGTTTATACTTGGGTATTTTTAATTTTCTTAAAAAACATTCAATTGTTGCATAATATTAAGCTACTTATAAGTAACGATTACTTTATAAATATTTTCTGCAGCATTCTAACTGTAATTAGCTTATATATAATTCAATTGCACTACTGTAAGAAAAAATTAAAAAAAGATTTTAGATGTAATGAGATAATTTGTGATTTATATGACGGCATTGAAAAACTTATGAGTTAGTTAAATCTGCTAAATATATTCCTAAACAAATGGAAAATATAAATAATGATCCTAATTGGGATTCTTTAACTCGTTGTAAATTTGAAGCGGAAAAATATATGGAATTTTATTCTAAACACAAGCATGACTTTGATTTGTGTAATTTAATACTCACATACCCTAATAATGAAATACTTATTGACTCTGTTCAAACAGTGTTTTTCATAAACTTAAATTTTAAATTATTAATTATTATAAATAATATAAAAAATCGAAAGCTAAATTTGGATAAAAAATATCGTAACATTAAGAAACTTTTTGAGGATTATCAACAGAAAAAAACGAAAAGACCTTATCTGATTTAGGTCGTGATATTGAACATTATATCACCGATGTCAAATTTATGGCCGATTACTGCAATGAATTGTTAAACTATTTAGGGTATGATCCAGTACCCTGCAAATTATTCATATCAACTTTTCGACTAGTATACCCAGCCAATGAAGAACTAGATGCCTTTCTAAAACTGCCTGTTTCTAAACAAAATGAAATATTTCAAAAAATTCAAAGACAAGTACGATGGAAAATTTTCAAAGATAGAATTAAAAATTTATTCAGTTAAATATACCCTAATAGACAACTGACTTCACAGGTGTTTCACTTTGTGAAATCGGGACGTTGTTTTCATACGTAGAATCATCAGTAAATCCAATATTAAACTAAAAAATTTTTTTAGCTTTTATGGATATAGTCTAACATCTCATTTTCCTAATAAATGGAATTATTGCATATTTTTAAATTATTATGCTTTTATAGGTTAAACCCATCTGTTATCCCACTCAACCTAGCCGTATCCTTCTTTACATAGTACATTTCAGTAATCTGCGAAGTCGAGTGCCCGAGCAAATCAGCCACTTGTTGATAAATTCTTTTACCGTTACCCCAACATCGGAAGCACTCTTTTTTGAATATTTCAATCTCCTCGGGTATGAATATCGTTACAGTTTCATTTGCAGGGAGATTTTCTTTTTATTGAGATGCATAGAAGTTGCTTTTCTTTATCATTGGTACACTTTGCATAGGGTTCTTTACTATGATTTCTTGTTGTGTGAGATAACGAAAGTATTCGCCAAGTACCACATATACTTTTTTAACAGTCGTGTAGGCATAGCCGTCGTTCATCTTTTGGTTAAGTAAGTCCTTAATGTCGGTGGCAGATATATCACCAACAACCTTATCTCCCAGCACAGGATAGATTTGATTTTTTGCCGTGCATTCGTATCTGTCGTAAGTACTTCTCTCTACAGAAGGAAATTTAAACACCTCAAGCCATTTTTGCATACTTTCACGAAGTGTTTTCTTTGTTTCCTCCGACTCAATTATTGACTCGTTGAAATCTGCAATGTATTCAGTGATTTTCTTATTAACTGCTTGCTTTGTAGTACCCGAAAAACTCTTTCTTTTTCTAACTCCACGCTCGTCCATATACCAGACTACACCACACCATCTGCCATCTGTTTTTTTGAATGTATTACCGTTGGTCAATAATCTTTTTTGTGCCATACAAATCACACCTTTCTTTAGCACAACACAATACCACAACTCATTGTAAAAGTCTAGTGCAAATTATTCTTTTTCTTTGATTGTTGAATCAAGTTTCTGAGTGATTTACATTGACATACCTTGTTCATCATCTCCGCTGACTATAACAGAATAATCTGTTTTAAGGCCATGAGCCGCTTTCTTTTGTTCGATTTTGGATTTCAGTTTTTTGTCTATCTGTTTGTTAAGCTTAGAGAGCTTTTTTGTATAGCTTTGCGAAATCAATAGACACAATGCTTTCGCCAGACTTTTGACACTGGTGGTGATTGTTTGCCGTGTATAATTTTCAGCGGCATTAGCTTGGATTATTTCTACTGCCGCCTTGATAATCACATTTTTGATACTTCGAAATTCTTTGTTATCTTCAAGTGGAATATCCGGCTTTTTCTTATCATAGTACAAAGACAGCTTTTCTCGGTTGACCTTATTCCATTCAGAATACAGATTGGATTCTTCTTACTAGATCTTTCCACGCTTGTGCATTGTTATATCCTAGTCGTTCCGAATCTTCACGCCTCAAGCTGATAACATGTGTCCATATAATTCCCTTGTGATGACCGATTTCATCCGCAACTGAGTCCAAATCAATTTTGTCATCGGTTTGTGAAAACAATCCATGTGAACCTAACTTTTCAACTCCGGGACGTTTTGCGATATATGAAACTAATTTATCCATATCACCAATACGGTCAGCATTTCGTTCGATAAAAGCGTCAATAAATTCTGTGGCGTTGGCTTTTGAAGATTCCTTAAGGCAATCTTCGTACTCCAAATACTTTTCAGCATCGGAATCATATTTTAAAACATCTTTTATGAGCCGTTGCTGGCAAACAGTAGACGGTGAATGATTAATTCCTGTCGGTAGTTTCTCAACACCTTCCCGTGTTCCCATATACTTTACAAGATTTTTAGCAGTGTGTTTTGGTGTGTTTCTCATATATCTGCTGGTGACAATAATCTTTGGCATAGTTACTCACCCTTCTGCCAGTCATAGGCTTCTTTAAATGTTATGAGACCATTCGTTTCCGCTACTGCTTTTGCACAAGAATCACGAAGTTCATCTAGCGAATTTGAATCAATGTCATACTCAGCAGCAATCAGATTACTGTTTATCGCCTGTTCAACAGCAACCTTGAAAAGAATCTCGCAAATATTTTTTTCTACACTACGGACTTCACTTTTAATTGTTCTTGAAAGTACCGGAGCAAGGTAATTGATATTCTTTTGCTGTTTTATATAGCCAATATAGAAATTAACTGCCTTGCATACAAAATCACTTTTAGATTTAGCATTAGCTTCCGGCATCATTTCTTTGATTTCAGCAACCATAGAAGGCCACATCCAATAGGCATATTTTTTCTTATTTTCGCTCATGTTTGACTCCTTTCTGTCAGACCCCTAAAAAGGGGATTTTGTAATTCCTTTGAAAACCTCTAACGGTCGGCTCTGCCGTCCGATGTGATTTGTGCGGGTAGACCCCGCACTTTAACCTGCTTATTTTTATGACCGTTTTCAAACTGCTTTTTTTGGGCGTTTTTGGTCATAATTTTCAAGTTTATTTTGTATTCTTTTTTGTTGTATATCTTCTTCTAACTTTATCATTTGCTGCTCGTAATAATAATTTACAGCCTCATCTATCGGGAGAACAGTATAGTGCAGACTGCCGCTTTTTTTATGTACGTCCTTTTTGATAATAGTTGTAGGTTGGGTTGAGATTAACTGCTTGTCTTCTAGTGATTTTATATATTTCCTGACAGTATTTTTACTCATACCAATGGCGTTTCCTATAGTTTTATAGCTCGGGTAGCATTTGAAAGTTTTCCTATTCTCACGGTACATCAAGTAAGAATAAACAGCAAGTTCTCCGTAGATTAATCCCAAACAGAAAACTTCATTTGGAATAGGGAAGTAATTTTTTATCGCTTCTCTTTTGTTATATTTCAATGGTTACCTCCTGAATTTTTATCAACCCATTCTTTAAATTTATCTTTCGGAACGACCATACGATTACCAAGTCTCAGCACAGGAAAATCTTTTTTGGTGCATCATTTCATAGACTGTTGTTGATGATATTCCAAGTAGTCTTGAGATAATTTCTGCATTTAAGAACAGCGGCAGTTCATCATAACTTTTGTAAATAGATTCTTTCATATTGTTCTCCTTTATTAAATTTTAGATTTTAATAAATTCAAATTGTTATATATCTGACTTTCATATTTATCACCAACTCCTTATATGCAAAACAAAAAGACTCTTACACACAAGGCACAACTAACCAACCGAAAGATTTATGCAACCTTCGGTGTAATTGTTAGCCCTGATATGTAAGAGCCTGAAATTTGAAATGAATATTCAACTTTTTATTTAATGAAGAAGTTTAACTTCACAATTTAATATCTGCTGTTAACAGTTATCAAATCTTAAAAGGCATTTATTCAATTTTATTTACATCTATTATTTAGTGTAGCTATATGATAACATTAGAATGTAAAATTTGTCAAGTGGTTTATGAATAAAAATTGCTTTGATAGGGAATACTAATATTTTGTATGTATAAAATAATAAGCAAGTCCAGCAATGGGCTTGCTTATCCTTTGTATACTGCGGTGCAATTTTTAATAATCTATCAATAAGATTTTAATATTTCTTAATAATCATCTCTCAATATTGTTAATTTGCAAAAAGATTGTTTCTAAATATGCCAATTTTTCACTATTAATTTATTCTAAGTGTTTCTTATACCATAAAATCACAGCATCTCTATCTGAATCAAAAAACTGAGTTGAAACATAAATTTCTACACCATTAAAAATCAAAGCTTTTGCTCTATATCTCTTCAGAGTGGAATTCCCCATATTATCAGTTCTATTATTCGCTATTGCTGGATAATCAGTTGCAGGGAATAATGACTTTGAATATGTTTTAGTTTTTAATTTTTCTATTTCATCTATTGTAATTTTATCTTTCTTTATTAAATCTTCAACTAAATAATAGAACAACTTTGCTACTGGTAATAAGCCTTCTACCCAAGTTTTCTCGTTATTTATGTCAAATGGAATCTCAGAAAGGGAAAAACTAAAATCATCCACATCCAGTGTCATTTTAATTAATAGATTTTTAATAAATGAAATAATGTTATTGGATGAAAGATTACATTCGTAAAAAAATACCACTGCTTTCTATTTCCTTTTCTTTACGAAGGAGTCTTTTGTCATTTGAAATATAAATTCTACTTGCACTAGGTATTGAATAATTGCTTGAAGCCAAATCTTTAAACAAATCTGCATCTAAATCAAAAGCGAGATTTATAAATTTAGAAAGTAAATCAGCCCAACTTGAAACTTTTGTATATTCACCAACAAATGAAAATCCATCTGGTTTTGTATTAGAAAAATCTACATCGCTATCTACATTAAAAGCAAGTTCATTTGTTTCCATAATATCAGAATGTATATCCACATACATAAACTGATTTATTAGTATGTTTGACAGATTTTTCGCTCTGTTTATTATTGATTTGTCATCCCATCTTTCTGCTAATAAAACATCTTTATTTAAAATATTTGCTTTAGAGTTTTCTTTTATAATTTTTTTCTTATCATTAAATGATTTTGTCCCTAGTTCACTATTATGACCTGTTATAGTTAAATTACCAAGTGTATGCAAATAATTTTCATATACACTACTATAATTTTCTCCGACTTCTTTTTTCCAAACTGCAGCATTTATTTTTTGAGGTAAAATATGTTCAATTGTAAGATTACTTATATAAATGTGTTCTTTTGTAGAATTTTCAATTACAGCAAGCACAAATTTACATATTGGTTTTTTGTAAAGAGGTTTGTATATAAGTGCTTCTTGAAACTCCTTATTTGTTGGCATACGGTTATTTGCTCGCAAATCATTGAGAAATATTACGAACTTTTCATAGTAATTGTTATAACTTCCATCAAAAACTCTATCATACATTGACTTCATAAACTTTGATAAATTCTTATTTTCTTCACAAGCAGTAATTCTAACGAAATATGTAAGTAAATAATTCAAAACATTGCATAGTATAACTTCATCAATATTTCTATCCTCGTAATCATCAAAAATTTTAAATATCAATGGAAGAATTGTTGTTTGTTTAATACTATAAAAAGATTTTAAATAATAAGAAACTTGTTCACTATAATAATTATTCTCACCAATAAATGCACCATAGTACTTGGATGTTTTTCTTAATTTTTTTAAAACGTCCTCATGGCCTAAGCCGTTTTCTTTGCAGTGTTCTTTGAATAAATGATATGCATTCTTACCATTTACAGATTTACTAATTTGAGAATTCAGAAAATTAATTACAAAGTCACCTAAATTACTATAACCAACATTCTTTTCAATTTCTAACCAATACTCTTCATATAATTCATCTTGTTTATCATCATCCATTAGTAGATAATTTCTTATTAAATCTGCTAAACTTAAATCTAATCCTGTTGAATTTATTGACTCAAAAATTTTTTGAGGTTCGTCTCCTTGATGTTTATCCAGAATTATTTCAACTATCTCGAGTTGTTTAACACCATTAAGAATATCGCCTAATTCCAAACCACTTGATAATGTTCTTTCGATCTGTTTTTTAAAGGTAACATAGTTTTTATAGACATTAGAATTTCTATCCATGTCATCAATTTTATCTTTTATTAGAAGTATAAGCTGAGCATTATCTGTTTTTATAGGTTTTAACTTCACCTTAAACTTTTCATCACAATGTCTATTAAACATTACTTCTTCAATTTCACTTTCAATCATAACTGATGTTCCTTTTGAAGCATCATATAATGCCTTCAGAAGAATATAAATAGTAGTTATTCTTTGCTGTCCATCAATAATAAGAACTTCATTTAATCCACTACCACCGTTCACATCTTCAATGTATACAATTGTTCCAGTAAAGTGCTGACGATCATTTTTGTTAGCTTTTATTATATCTGAGTAAAGCTTTTCACATTGAACATTTGACCAGTCATAATTTCTCTGATAAACAGGAACTTTAAAAACTCTTTTGTTTTTCTCTAAAACATCAGAGAATAACAACATTCTGTTTGCTTTCATAACTCCATCTCCTTATAAACAATTACTTATCTATAGAATCAACTTAAAGTTTTTAGTATCTTATCAAATAGTCTGTGACATATTAAAACCTTTTTTGCAGCAACATCATCCACAAAGGTTTCGGAAGTTTAGAGATCATTTGTTGCTTGAAATGTTAAAACTATTCAAGATACATAAAAGACTGAGGTGCTTGATTTATACCGTAATCCTGAAGCTTTTTGGGATTTTTGTATTTAATAACTTTACCAATTTTATATGCGTATGCTATTTTACATTTGTGAAAGTATTCTCTAAACCTTGCACGGCTAATACCAGCATTTAATTTAGTATATTCCCACATTGGTGTAGGTTTCATTGATATTGTTTCAATAACTTCAAATTCACCAATAACCAACTTGTCTGGATTTGTAGAATACATGATGATTTTGTCTACTACTTTATGTGGTAGTATTTTTCGATATTCAAACTTTTTAATGCCTTCTAAAATTTTTTTTGTATATTCTGGTTTTATTGATAATAGTATAGTAGCCACTATGTTTCTCCTAACTACATAAATATTTTTGTATCCGAATCTCTCAATATCAGATTGAATTGAGCATCTGTGATTTTTGTAAATGGACGCGGACCATTTGGAAATTGAACGATATTGTTGTTCCACATATAGTTTAGAGTCAGCTTTTTTGATAAGCTCTTAACATATACAAACTTTATCACTTTTAGATTGTATCGATGTGTATTCCAAAAGTGTTTTAGATCTTCAATTGAAAATACACTTCTATTTTGACAATAGCTTAGGAATTCTTTTTCATTATCAAACTTAGAAATAACTTGATCAACAACTCCTAGAGTGGTGATTACAGAACTATATTTTTTAGGAATTGTATCTCCCATTCGATAGAATAGCAACAAATCTCCAGTCTTAATATTGTTTTCTTTAGCCCAAGATATATAAACTTTTTGTAACGCATATCTATGTGGAATGTTGCTTAGAAGATCAAGTCCTTTTTCCGTATTTAACTTTGAATCAGGAAATAATGTTGTATGAAACGGTGGGGCGATTGGTAATATCATTTTGTTACTGTTATGGTTAAGGTTGGGGTAATTTGCAACAACAGATTTTCGTGGATTGTATATACCTAATCTTTTTACTAAAACAATTTCGACTTTGCCATTTTTCGTTTTAGTGCCATATTCAAAAAAACCCCAACGGAGCAATAAATCATATAGTAGCTTTAATTCAAAACGATTAGTAAATAGAGTAACATATATTTCATCCAAATGGCGTTCAATTGCATTGTCAATAATAATTTTAACAAAACGTTCCCCAAGTCGAAATCCTGATGCTTCAACTTTGAATGTTCCGACCTTAAGTCTCTTTTTTGGAGGAAAGATAGGATTTATATCACTATAGTTTTCTGTTTCATTTTCTGTTTTCAAGTATAAAAATCCTAAAATATCATTATTATCAGAACGACAGATATATGCTTCTTCATCACATTTACTTGCAAACCAACCATCAAAGCTGTCATATGCGTCACGAAAGGTATCAAAAAAAGGGTTAGTTAAATCAATATTTCCAAAAAACTCTTTCTTTACTGAAAGGACCTTGTAATCAATAAGTTCGGGGTTTTCATATGATGCTTTGCCGATAAATGTGTTTATTGTGAAAATTTGATTTGACAGACCAAGTCGTTCAGCTTTGTTATGCATACGACGGTCTTCCGTAATAAGAATATCTGCTCGACCACAATATACTTCGTATAAAAGTTGATTATCAATATAATCGTTATCTGTTTTGGGAGAGTCTTTGAGTAGTTCCTGAAAAGCTTTGGTTTGCATAGCAACACATCTCATTGTTGTATATGCATCAAGCTTTGCATCATAAAGTGACTGAATTTGAGAATTATGATATTTTCTAAGTTCAACAACTGTATACGGATGAATTATTTTTTCATAATGTAGTTTATCTAACCAGTAAAACAGTTTTCCGATGGTTAAACTAGTAGTTTGTGTGTTTTCTCTGTGTATAACAATGTTTGTATCAAGTAAAGCTCTCATTTATGTATCGCATCCTTTTAAGATTTTTTTATACTTTTAAAAAAATATTATCATTTTTTAATCTCTTTTCGAAAAATTAACTGCTAATTTAAAATTCATTAAGTAATATATAACAGCAAAGCAAAATGGCAAGTACCTATTTATAATAAGCAGAATAGTTTTTACATAATAATCTCAAGGGTTTAATTTAAGAATACGATTATAAATAGCATTTTGCATGGTCTCCTAACTGAGCTAATACAGACCAATATTATATAGAAATTCAAAATTGGATTACATGAATGAGAACCTCCTTTATGATACACTCTAATTGAAGATCATTTATTATCCGGTACAATCTCAACGATATCATCATAGTGTAATCAAGGGCCGCACAGATCCTTTATGTGGACATTGTTGCTAACGATGACACCAACTTTGCCCATTTTAGTTATGGTGGCAAATGCTAGCGGTTTCGGCAAGATATTTTTCTTTATTTGTGGTCTATCAGAAATTTAAAAAGTTTTTAGCTTGCGACTATTTTATTACCTCAAAAATAATTATTATAGCATAGTATCATATTGGTATTATACCATACTTTACCTATAATTTCAACAGTATTCAGCATAAATAATGCGATTTCATCAGTTTTTGAGATAATCAAAGAAATTTAAAATCTGTTTTTTGTCACACTTTAAAAGGTTCTATAAATTTTTCGAAAATTTTAATAAGGTATTATAATCAACTGCCTATTTCTTTGTTTACAGCGTCGCAAATTTTGATTGAAATTTTTGAAAATGAAATAGCATCAAAAAAGCATCAAAAGTTAATTATATTATAATAAAATTCTCTCAAACTTCGCAACAAAGCCAATATACAAAATGCCTTACAACTTTTAAAAGTCGCTCCAAAACCGCGTGCCGAGGGTTCAAATCCTTCTGCCCCTGCCAGCAACGGTGACGTTGCATCTAGTCCGCGGACTAAATTAGTGCGTGGATTTTTTGTTTTATACACGCGTTGTTTGTTACATATAGATAAAACCCGGCTTAAACACTGCGTTTAAGCCGGGTTTCTGTGCCTTTATGTTGCTTGGCACACGGTCTGTTTTACCGCTTTTGACGCTCATAAAGAGTGTCAATTTTCGTATCTGGTCGCAAACATTTGTAATGATTTCGTCTGGTACATCATCAAAATAGCATCAATTTTTTGAAGATACAGGAAGCGTAACACTGTTACATAATGGTATTTGTTAAAGGAACTTGTAAATATCGGTTAAAGGCAATCTAAATCTTCGAACAGGCTTTTCACCAGAATATCCGAAACATACAGCGGAAAGTAAAGGATAATCTGTATTTAACTCTTTCATCAGTGCATTATATGTATACAATACATCTCCACACCATAAACTACCAATGCCGTATTCCTGTGCCTTAATTAACATATTTTCAATTGCTGCTCCTATAGATAAAATATCTATAATCTCTGATTCTTTGTAAGATAGTGGCCAATCAACTCCGTCATTGTGAGTAATAGTTGACTCAAATTCATAACATACAAAAATCACAACTGGAGCAGAGTACATTATATCAACAGTTTCAAGAGCCATATATAGATCATTACGATCAGGTGATTTTTTAATCAATTTAGTAATAGTGTTTTTCATACAGTTGATTAAATAATTTCTTTTTCTATTTTGGTATGATACAATAAATCTCCATGGTTGTCTATTTTTACCTGAAGGAGCTAACTGCCCCGCACGAAGAATATCTTCAACGATTTTATGTGAAATCTGTTTGTTAGTAAATTTACGAACACTTTTCCTTTCTTCTAAAATTCCCATAAACATCCCTTACCATTATCAAATTTACATCCATTATTTTTAATGTTTAAATTAAATAAATCCTTTTTTGTAATACCTGTATTTGTAAAGTTGCAATTTTCAAGATATGTGTTTTTAAAACATTTGGCTGAAAGACCTTTCGCATTGCTAAAATCAACTTTTTTTAATATGCAATTGATAAAACACGGATTTTTGCTTTGTATAAAGAGAGTTTCTGATAAATCTGCCATTATTATTTGACAATTTTTAAATTCACAATTAGTTAAAACAGAGTTTTTTAATACCGTGTTATTCATAGATGCTTTGCTCAATTTTGTGTTATTTAGAATTGATGAAGATAATAATGCATCATTAAACTTACAATTTTCTCCCTTTGATTTAGCGAAAATACAGTTTTTTCCAATGGTACAACTAAAATCAATATTTGAAATTTCTGATTCACTAAAATCAGTACTAGTCAGAATTGCATATTTAAAGTTTATGATAAATCTTTCATTTTCTTTAAGACAACTTTTGGCAAAACTGTTTCTTTCATTAATAACTTTTTCTATTTTTCCTTTGTCTTGAATGATTCCAGTAAAAGACGCGTGTAGACAATAAGATCCTGAAAAGTTGCAAGCAAAGATGTTAGCACCAGCAAAATTTACATTTGAGAGATTAGAACTTCTAAAATTGTTTCTATAAAGTATGGATTGTGACATAACAGAATTGCTCATATTAGCTTCATAAAAGTCATTGCACAGAATACAGCAATTTGTTAATGTAGAATCTACAAAATTTGCGGAATGAGCGGTACATTGAAAAAACACGGAATCAAAGAGAAGGGCTTTTTGAAAATTTGATTTATTAAAGCTAATGTTAGAAAATTTTGAAGAAAATAATTTAGTATAGTCAAACGAAGTATCCTCCATCGAGTAAAGATTACTACTTTTATTATTTGACTCTTCATTATCAAATGGGAAACTAGATCCCCATTCACGGTTATTTTGATTTTCTGCAAGTAAACATGCGCGGCTAACATCGGCATGAGCAAAAGTGGCACCATGAAAACATGTTGCTTCTTTTCCATTATAAGGATCCCAAATTTTTTTATTATCATCTATGCATGTTACTTGTATTTCTCCTTCACAACCTGAAACATCAGAAAAATACATGCCAGGCATTCTAGATCCGGAAAAATCAGCACCTTCACAGTTCGAACCCTTTAACCGTACTCTTGTGAAGTCGCAATTTGAAAAATTAGCTTTTCTAAGGTCTCCACCTGAAAAACTCATTCCCGATAAATCCATGCCACTAAATGTCTCTTCCCACATAAGGAATAATAATAAACGTTTTTTTATTGACCATCTCAAACAATTCCCATTTTCTGAATTGTTAATAAAATTAGAAGTATAAACAAGTCTGCAATTTCTGTAACAAATAAGATCAAAATACACTTTTATAAAACTGTAATTTGAGGGCGTTTGTTTATCAATAATAGTAGAGTTATCAAAATATTTTTGATTTAAATATTCTATATTATTTTTTGCTTCTTTTTTGCACCTTTCCCACTGTGATTCTTTCTTTGCATCGTTGGAAATAGAACTCCAACAACGGTTTCCGTTAGTATCTTCAATATAAAAACCATTTTTTAGTTTTTTCTTTAATAGGCTTTTTAATAGTTGTTCAACTCTGTGTTCAGGAGAATATGAATCTCCAATGCCTTCATGATTTTTAACAATACGATTTATTAATGTTTCTAAATTATGGATCTTTTCTAATTCATTTTCATTGCCCTTTAATTTATTACCGTTTTCTGGCGCTTTGTAGGCTTGCAATGATTCATTACAAAGAGCCTTAGCAATTTTACTATAACTATTCTCTCTATGAAAAATCCGCCAGTTAAATAGAGCCATGATTAGAATGGTGTATATAGTAAAAATAATTGTGCAAAACGTTAAAAACGACAGCAACTGGAATTTAGAGTTCGCATATGTATAGATTAAATAATTAGACGTTTCAAATAATTCTTCTGAACTAATATTTTGAGCTAGTCCCAAACTTATAATACTTATAATTACAGAGACAACACTAAGAATTAAAGATGAGACAAAAAATTCCCATAATTTTTGCCTGTATTTTGAAATAATACGTGATAAGTGTGGTAGATTTTTTTCTTCTGTACGTAATTCGCTGCATACAAAAGCGTAAGATGCTGCACTCAGTCCAAACAATGTAATAACTACTGCAGCAGTTGTACTGCAAATAGTTGACATATATTGATCAAAACGTATATGTTCTCTGATCCAAGAGTTTGTTAAAAAAACAAAAAAAATTAGGGATAAAATAATAATAGGAATGGAAATAAGAATAAATGCTGTTAAGCTTTTTACTTTTTTCTTTTTTATTTTATTATTTTCTTTTAGAAATATTTTTATAATTATTTTAAATATATACAAAATCAATTCTCTCCTATAATGCAACTATAAATTGGAAATAATATCAAAAATTTCGTTTTCGGAATAGCGAGATTGGGATTTACATAAATTGTCATATGTTTTATTTCTACAATTACACTTTAAGGGATATTTTAATAACCTATTAATAAGCTCTTTGCGTTTAATACCTTTATTTTCTGTTATAAAATTTCTATAGAAATCAAATAGTACTTCATGGCAGTTATCACAATCTGTAGGAGGAATTAATGGATATTCACCATTTTCATAAAAATTTTTTCTATCACCATACCATGATAAAGAAATGCGTTCCAAAACAACTTCTGATAAAGATTGAAGCAATATAGGCAACATCCATTGAGATATTGGCGAGTATATGCCTTTTAGGTATAATTTATGTAAAAGAGTGAAAGGCTTTATGTTTGCAGGAAATAAAACCAATGAATCTGCATCGTGATCAACAGCCCATTGTATAGATCTTTGAGTAGTTTCAAATTGATCTGCGGGGTTAAGGAAAGGCGCCCCCAAAAAAACATTTAAGGTCACTAACATCCCCATTTCATGTGTAAGTGTTATTGCATTTTCTAATACTTTTAAATCTAAAAATTTATTTAGACAATTATGCAGAACGAATTGATCGCATGATTCGTATCCCATTTCTATAACAACTTGAGTTCCTTTTGGCGTAAATTCTTTTATTTTACCAAGTTTTTCTCTTGTTACTGATTCGCAGTGTGTTTCAAATATCAATGTAGAAACTTTACATTTTTTTAAAAAGTCAAGTAATACAGTTAAGCACTCGTTTGATATTTCAGACTCATCCAATATACTGCCATAAGAACCTAATAGTAGAATGTTGGTCTCATTCATATGTGGTAAAAGCTGCGAATATAATGCACTTTTAAGTTCATTCGGAGAAAGATTACGTCCAATACCGTAATCACACATAATACAAGCACCATAATTATGGCTATATCTACAACCTCTGCTTTCAATACAACAGTGTATGAAATCCGGGGCAGGTTGCCATAATGTTAAGAATTTCCCTTCAGGAGTAAGAGGTCTCCCCATATGAGCCTTTAAATTAGCGTTACTCAGTACATTCATCAAACTAACCCCTTAATTATATATTCTTGCGGCATACTCAAAGTGTTATTTTGGCATGCTTCACAACTTGGACCTAACTCTAAATTGTATTTTTTACATATTTTAACCGCTTGGTTATAAATGTATAACAACTGTTCATTACTGGGAGGAATTATTAAGTTTCCATATGTATTTGGAATAGGTCGAAAAACTGATAAAATTGGTGCAACTCCAATTTTACATACAGCTTCTATTCCCTCTAATAAAGATTCATATGGTTCTAATCCAACAACAAAAGCAGAACGCACATTTCCTGTTTTGCCCCAAATGTTTGTCGCTTCCTCTAATGCTTTTAAGTAATATGATCTTGGAATGGAACCCTTTCCAGGCATCCATTTTTTAGCTATAATAGGATCCCAAATTTCAATATTAAAAGAAATTTCCGTTGCTCCTGCCTTTTTCCACTCATTAAAAATTTTAAAATCCTTGGGTGGAACACACATAACATAAATAGGTGCGTTACTAATGCTGCGTATATACTTACATAGTTCTAAAATTTCTTTTTGTTCTAAGGAAGGTGAATCTGATCTTCCTCCAATTAAAAAATGCCTAAATGAACAATTAGAAGACATATACATATTAATTACTTTATATAAATCACATTTATCAAATGTGTATTCGTGATTTTCTACTTCGCAAAATCTACATCCCTCTCCATTTCTTTTAAAATAGCAATTTCTTGAGTGTTGAATTCTAAGGCGATCAGTAGCAAGCAAACATACATTGCTAACTTTAGTATCTGATGTTAATTGAATATTTTGTAGCTTGTCAGCGGGTTGGACTGAAACTTTTACAACTTTTCTTTTGCAATATTTAAGTATTAGCTCGCCATTAATAACTTCAAGAGAAAACGGAGATAACCTCGCAAACTTTACTCGTGTTGCACTATTTATTATCAAGTTTCCTATAGCAATATCAATAGAATTATATACCCCTTCTCTTATTCCGCCTTTTTTGATCAGAAAATCTTCTGTCTGAGGCGGAATAAATATTCCTTGGTTTAAAAGTGCAATTTTTATATAAAGAGGATTCTTTTTTATAGTTATTTCATTAAACCATTCTGGATTTACTTCAATTATATTTGGGTGAATTAATACATAATTATCTTCAGTTAAACCTGAAATGTTTGTGTTGAATGTGATTCGTTCTAAACTAGCGAATGGCATGATATCCCAACTATAGGTGAGACCATCATCCCTTACAGCTACCACATCTTTATCTCTCTCAAAGTTTGTCATATGACCTAATGGTTTATTACCATTGATATCTGAAATATATGTGTAGCAACTGTAGGATATTTTCAAATGGCTGATATCAACACTCGGTTTATCTAAGGAAAAAGCCTCAAAATTTAGCTCGTCCATACTTGGCAATCCGTGCTCATGGAGTGCTCTATTAAGCAATGGTGTTGAGCCTTGAAATCGATTATTCACTTCCATTATATAAGATGTATCATTTACTAACATACCATCTATTCCAGCTACTCCACGATACCCTTCACGTTGTAAGGTTTTACAAATTGATATTACGTCATTCTTGAACTTATCTAAAGTTGATTTTTTTATCTGTTCTACGGCAATAAAGTCAGCGCCGCGGTATAGTAATTTATTTGCAAGTTTGGTTATTATCTGAACTGAAATTGGGGTCAACATAATATAATCGGAATAAATTATAACGTGAATATTCACTGGAATATTATTTTTTATATATGGAGAGACAAGATATTCAGTTTCTTGATTAAGGGTTTTAAGAATATCATTGGAGTTAAATTTATTAATTATTTTAGTTCCCTCTCCACCACTTGATATATCTGATTGAATAACAAAAGAATTATTATAACCAAAATATTCAGAAAGCTGCGAAAAAGAACAGTTTTCCCCAGAAATTAAACGTGAAGGAAACACATTTGAAAAAGATTTTGCCCATTTCCGAAAGATGATTTTATTATTTAGCTTGTCCATTAAATCTTTTTTGTTTAAGCAAACTGTATGTTTTAGAATCTCTGGCCCACATTCAAATGCCAAATTTGGATCGTAAGACATAAATTTAACATTTGGATTGATTTCTATCCTTTTAAGAGCTTCGTTAATAATAAATTCTTTCTGTGCCGTTGAATGTATATTGTGATTTATTCTAACTTTATTTGCATGGCAAAATGATGTATTACCATTTTTATTACTACCATATAGGGTTAAAGTTTCACTGAAAAAGTTATTTGTAAATTCAAAATCCTGTTCTCTTGGACCTATTGCTATAATTCTTCCTGTTGTCATAAATTATTCCCTACTAATTAAAATTTAAAAAGCATTTCATTTAAAATATATAAATATATATTACCAAATATTTCTTAAAAAATCAACACCTATTAATAATTTATGATGAATTTTAATTAAATTTTTGTGATCTTAACACCAATTGAACCTTCAAGCTGAATTTGTGTTAATTTTTTGTCTGAAAACTTTTTGTTTAAAGGCATTCTTTTTGAAATAAGCAATGTAATACCTTTTCTTTAGCACAACATAATACCACAAACCATTTTGAATATCCAGGGTTTTAAAAATTAAATACTGTTTTTAATTCTATAACTCTTAAATAGTTCAGCGGTAGACAACCTAACGTATATATGTTATACTTTGCATTATAAAACTAAATTTTAGAAGTAAATCAAGAGGTATATAATGTATAAACTGCTTATTGTCGAAGATGATATTGGAATTGCCGAAGCAATTAAAAAACAAGCTGAAGCATGGGATTTTGATGCTCATATCGTGCAGGATTTTAGAAATGTTACGACTGAATATACCGAGTATCAGCCGCACATTATTCTGCTTGATATAGCGTTGCCGTTTTTCAACGGTTACCATTGGTGCCAAGAGATACGCAAGATTTCAAAAGTACCAATTATCTTTATTTCTTCCGCTTCGGATAATATGAATATAGTTATGGCGATGAATATGGGTGCGGATGACTTTATCGCTAAGCCGTTTGACCAAAGTGTTTTGATTGCCAAGATACAAGCTCTGCTCCGCAGAACCTATGACTTTGCTTCCAGCGTTCCTGTTTTAGAGCATAGAGGAGCTTTTCTCAATACAGGGGATAATACCCTGATTTATAACGATGAAAATATACCATTAACAAAAAATGAGTATCGTATTTTGCTTTGCCTTATGGAAAACAAGGGAAAGGTCGTAAGCCGTGAAAAATTGATGGAACGGCTTTGGAAAACAGAACTTTTTATTGACGAAAATACTCTTACGGTAAACATCAACCGATTGAGAAAAAAGCTTGATGCTGCAGGACTTGAAAATTTTATTTCAACCAAGTTCGGAGTAGGGTATATTGTAGAGTAAAGTTGACATAGAAGGGAACACTATGGAATTGTTTTGGTTATATATAAAACAGCATAGAAAAGGTATTATTGCGCTTGTTTTGTTCTGTGCTGTATTTTTTGTTACCTTTTTACTTTATCATTTGCCTTTAAAAGCAGTTTTGTACCCATCTTTGCTTTGTGTAATATTAGGTCTAGTTTTTGTCATTATAGATTTTTCACGTGTTAAGCAAAAACATAAACAGCTTTCTGAAATTAAAAAACTTTCAGCCACTATGATTTCTTCATTGCCTGATATAGAAAGCGTGGAGGACAGAGATTATCAGCAAATTATAAAAGTATTGAAAACTGAAACGGCTAGTCTTGAAACGATTACATCTGCACGTTATCGTGATATGGTGGATTATTATACCGTATGGGTGCATCAGATCAAAACGCCTATCGCTTCTATGCGGCTTACTTTGCAAAATGAGGATACTCCGCTTTCACGAAAGCTGTCATCTGATTTGTTCCATATTGAACAGTATGTTGAAATGGTATTAGCATTTTTGCGATTGGATTCTGTTTCAAGCGACTATGTGTTTAAGGAACACAGCTTAGATAAAATTGTTAAGCAGGCGGTTGCAAAGTTCGCACAAGAATTTATTGACAGGAAGATACATCTTTCAAACCAAACAACTGAAAAAACTGCTATCACAGACGATAAATGGCTTTCCTTTGTAATTGAGCAGGTATTATCTAATGCCTTGAAATACACTCGTGAGGGTAGTATAAAAATTTATATGCAGGAACCTAAAACACTGTGTATTGAAGATACCGGCATAGGCATTGCACCTGAGGATCTGCCTCGTATTTTTGAAAAGGGTTATACAGGCTATAACGGCAGAAAAGATAAAAAAGCAAGCGGTATCGGATTATACCTTTGTAAAAGAATTTGCAAAAATCTAGGTGTTGATATAAGCGTTTTGTCAAAGCTTGATAAAGGGACAACCGTCCGTATCAATTTAGAGCAGTATATCGAAAAGAAAGAGTAATTTCTTACAAAAGTGTAAGATTTAAAGCGGGAAATGTAAGCCAATTCAATGGCGATGCATTTCCCGTTTATGCTAAAATGGTAACAGTATGATTGATTGGAGGACGAACAAAATGAGTATTTTGGAAGTTATAGGGTTAAAGAAAATATATTCGACCCGTTTCGGAGGAAATAAGGTAGAAGCACTGAAAAACGTAAATTTCAGTGTAGAGCAGGGAGAATATGTCGCTATTATGGGGGAGTCAGGCTCGGGAAAAACAACTCTGCTGAACATTTTAGCGGCTCTGGACAAGCCTACAAACGGCAGCGTTATTTTAGACGGCAAAGACCTTTCTGAGATAAAGGAATCGGAAATCGCCGCTTTTCGCAGAGACAATCTTGGTTTTGTATTTCAGGAGTTCAATCTTCTTGATACCTTCACTTTGGAGGATAATATCTATCTGCCGCTTGTGCTTGCTGGGAAAACCTATAAAGAAATGCACGAGCGTTTGATACCTATTGCAGATAAACTTGGCATTACCGAGCTGCTGAAAAAATATCCTTATGAAGTCTCAGGCGGACAAAAGCAAAGAGCCGCCGCAGCAAGAGCTATGATAACAGATCCCAAGCTGATACTTGCAGACGAGCCTACCGGAGCGTTAGACTCGAAATCGACAGACGAGCTTTTACGGCTTTTTGCTGAAGTCAACAAGCTGGGTCAAACAATTCTGATGGTAACACATTCAGTAAAAGCGGCAAGCGTTGCAAACAGAGTTATGTTTATTAAAGACGGAGAGGTGTTTCATCAGATTTACAGAGGAAATGATACAAATGAGCAGTTGTATCAGAAAATTTCCGATACGCTCACTTTACTTGCGACAGGCGGTGAGAGAAGATGAAAGCGGGATTTTATCCAAAGCTGGCATTAGACGGAATAAGAAAAAACAAACAAATGTATCTTCCGTATATTCTGACCTGCATAGGTATGGTGATGATGTATTATATCATTGCTTTTTTGCAGTACAGCAAAAGCATATCTTATCTGAGAGGTGCAGATGAAATACGTTGGATGTTCGATTTCGGAGGATGGGTAATTGCAATATTTTCTTGCATTTTTTTGTTCTATACAAATTCATTTTTGATTCGCCGTAGAAAAAAAGAATTCGGATTATATAATATACTTGGTATGGGCAAAAGAAATATAGGCAGAATTCTCTTTTGGGAAACTCTGATCATAGCTTTGTTCTCATTAGGTATAGGCTTGATTGCAGGTGTTTCATTTTCAAAGCTGGCTGAACTGGGACTTGTAAATATAATGATGGGCGATGTGAGCTATACTTTGTCGGTATCAATAACGTCAGTTATTAAAACAACAGCGGTGTTTGGTGTGATTTTTGTTTTGTTGTTTCTCAATTCTCTAAGACAGGTTAGATTTTCAAGTGCTATAAATCTTCTTCGCAGTGAGAATAAAGGCGAAAAACCGCCAAAAGGCAACTGGTTCTGGGGAATTCTCGGAGTTTTGATTTTGGCTGCCGCATACTATCTGGCAATGACTATTAAAAATCCGATAGCGGCTCTTGAGGTATTCTTCATTGCTGTAATTATGGTTATAGTCGGCACTTATTTAGTAATGATTTCAGGTTCGGTGCTTTTTTGCCGAATACTGCAAAAGAAAAAGAACTATTATTACAAACCAAATCACTTTGTATCTGTTTCTTCAATGGTATATCGTATGAAAAGAAACGGAGCAGGACTTGCCTCAATTTGTGTTCTTGCGACAATGGTACTTGTTATGATCTCTTCTACCACAAGTATGTATTTTGGCAGTGAGGACGCTATCAACAGCCGTTATCCGAGAGACATCAATATGGAGTATTACATGGAAAATGCAGACGACTTATCTGATAACAAAATTTCAGTATTGCAAAGTGATATTTCTAAGGTATTAGAAAAGTATGACGTTGAGCCGGAAAATTATTATAACTATCGATGCATATCTGTAGCGGGACTAATTAAAGGTAATTCAGTTGAAACAGACGTGTCAAATGCAAATGGAATAACTGATATGTCTGGTGTGCGGCAGTTTTATTTTGTTCCTCTTTCTGACTACAATGCAATGATGGGAACCAATGAAACGCTTGGTTCAGAAGAGGTTCTTATCTACACTTATCGAAACGACTATAAAGCTGATACTATTTCATTCAAGCAAGGGAACACATTTAAAATCAAAAAACAGTTAGATGAGTTGGTCGAAATAGGAGATACAGCGATGATGGTTGTACCGAGTATGACGATAATTGTGCCGGATTTAAAGCAGAGCCTCAAAGGGCTTGACACGCTATTAGACTATAACGGAGACAAAATGCTTTCGTACAGGTGGGTATATGATTTTGATACAGGAATTGAAGCAGATAAGCAGATAGAGTTGTGTAGGGAATTTGAGGAAGCAAATTTAGATTCATATTCGAAGTTTGAAAATATTGGTCTTTACTGTGAAAGCCAGGAAATGGAGAGAGAAGATTTATACAGTATGTACGGGGGATTTTTCTATTTGGGAATTATGTTAAGCATCGTGTTCATTTTTGCCGCAGTTCTGATTATTTACTATAAGCAGATTTCTGAAGGCTATGAGGATCAAGCCCGATTTGAAATAATGCAGAAGGTAGGTATGACAAAACGTGAGATTAGAAAAAGCATCAATTCACAGCTTTTGACCGTATTCTTTCTTCCGCTTATTTTGTCAGCCTTGCATCTTGTTTTTGCATTTCCGATAATCCGAAAACTGCTTTTATTATTTAGTCTTAATAATGTTATATTGTTTGCAATCACAACAGTGATAAGTGTAATTATATTTGCACTTTTCTATACACTTATTTACCGCATTACTTCTAATGCTTATTATAATTTAGTAAGCGGGGAGAATGAGAGAAGTTAAATTTTTTAATTGTTGGTTTTGTTTAAAATCCCAGACTATCAAAATTCTTGATGGTTTGGGATTTATGTTGTTTGTTATGGACTTAACATATGGGCGCCGTAGGCTGTGCAGACTTTTAATTTCAATATCTTTATTACTTTTACATCTCAAACCAATCCGTAATTCCATTCAACCTTGCCGTGTCCAGAAATCCACTGCCTTGCATACAAAATCATTTTTAGATTTAGCATTAGCATCCGGTATCATTTTTTCTATTTCAGCGACCATAGAAGGCCGCATCCAGTAGGCATATTTTTTCTTATTTTCTGTTATTTTTATTCCTTTCAAAATAGACCCCTAAAAAGGGATATTGTAAATCCTTTGAAAACCTCTAACGGTCGGCTCTGCCGTCCGATGTGATTTGTGCGGGTAGACCCCGCACTTTAACCTGCTTACTTTTATGACCGTTTTCAAACTGCTTTTTTGGGGCATTTTTGATCATAATTTTCAAGTCTCTTCTGTATCTGCTTTCGTTGTACATCTTCTTCTAACTTTATCATTTGCTGTTCGTAATAATGGTTTACAGCTTCCTCTATTGGCAGAATAGTAGAGTAGATTGCCGTTTTGTTTGTGTCCGTCTTTTTTAATAATAATTGTCGATTGGGTTGAAATTAACTGCTTGTCCTCAAGAGATTTTATATATTTTCTAACAGTGTTTTTACTCATACCAATTGCATTTCCTATAGTTTTATAGCTTGGATAACACTTAAAGGTTTTTCTGTTTTCACAGTATATCAGGTAAGAATAAACTGCAAGTCCACCATAGGTTAATCCCAAACAGAAAACTTCATTTGGAAGAGGGAAGTGATTTTTTATTGCATCTCTTTTGTTATATTTCAATAGTTACCTCCTGAATTTCTCTTAATCCATTCCATAAATTTTTCTTTCGAAACGACAATAAGATTGCCAACTTTGAGGACGGGAAAATCTTTTTGGTGCATAAGTTCATATCCTTTTGTTGATGATATTCCAAGTAGTTTTGATATAGTTTCTGCGTTTAAGAACAATGGCAGTTCTTTATAACTATTGTAAATTGATTCTTTCATATTGATCTCCTATATTAAATTTTAAATTTTGATAAATTTAATTTACCATACATCTGACTTTCATATTTATCATCAACTCCTTATATGAAAAACAAAAAGACTCTTACACACAAGGCACAACTAACCAACCGAAAGATTTATACAACCTTCGGTGTAATTGTTAGCCTTGATATGTAAGAGCCTAAAATTCAAAATAAACATTCAACTTTTTATTTTATGAAGAAGTTTAACTTCACAATCTTACATTTGCTGTTAGCAGTTATCAAATTTTAAAAGGCATTTATAAATTGTCTTTACATCTATTATTAGTGTAGTTATATGATAACATTAGAATGTAAAATTTGTCAAGTGATTTTTGAATAAAAATTACTTTGATAGGAAATACTAATACTTTTGTGTATTATGAAAAAGGTAAGCCTGATGTTAGACTTGCTTATTCTTTATGATGTTAACACCTTATTTTTAACCTTGGAAGTTCAATAGATTTTAAGTTTTTTTCGTGTCTGATTTATTGTTATCAGCTCATAAAACTCATTGGTTATTACAATTTTTCCTGAATCATACACTAAACCCTGTGTCTTATGTGTTTTCTATATCGTAAGTAGTTCCACATTCAAATAGTCCTTTGTTGGCGGGGCGATTTCAAGCAAGGGATATAATAATCGCCTTGAAATTCATACAACAGACCAACCGTTCTTTTAATTGAAAATGTGCTTTTCATTATGTAATCCTCCAGAATTGGTTTATTATTTCAAAAACCTATTATGCAGCCATTTAACACGATAGTTTAGGTTTTTGTTTTTATTTGGGGTAATATATTTTATTGTAAACCTACAATTTCTTTCTAATAAAGTAGTTAATTTACATTGACTTTTCAATAATATGTATGGTATAATTATGAAAAAATTGTCGGTTTTTAAACGTTTTAATAAACCATAAATTATTGGAGATGTTGATTTAAGGAATACAATTATAAAGTTTAAAAAACAGTTTATTACTAATCAATGCTTTTAGGAATAATCAAAGTTATGCTCATGATAATAATGTACTGAATAATGCTGAAACGAGATTATCTATAAAATTATGGCTGCGACTTTGATATTTTTATATGAATTTCAAAATAATATTTAATATAATTTTTATAGAAAAGAGGTGCTTTTATTGAAAAACAATGGCGATATAGTTCACTTCTGGAAAGAGAAGGATTATATTATGGTTAATAACAGCCTAGGAAAGGGCTCTTTTGGAAAAACAGTTGTCCTTCAAGATCCCTTTATTAATGAATTGTTCGTAGCAAAAAAATATGAGCCTGATGTTGAAAATGTGTATGAACGAAAAAAATATTATAAAAACTTTCTTGATGAAATAAAAATCATGTATAAGCTAAATCATCGGAATATTGTAAGGATATATAATTATTATGCTTATGAAGAAATTTACGTTGGTTATATTCTTATGGAATATATCAGTGGTACTACAATAGTAGACTGGTTTAAAAATTGTTCTAAGGGATTTACAATTGCCTCATCAAATGAGCTTTTTATACAGTTAATTGAAGCATTTGAATATTTGCAAAAACACGGTGTTATTCATAGAGATATTCGAGAAGGTAATATATTGATTGACAATGATGATGTAGTAAAAGTTATAGACTTTGGTATCGGAAAGTTTTTTGTTTCCGACTCAACAGTGAAAGACAGTCTTTATGCTGATATTAATAGAGAAAATTCTGACACACTCCCCAAAGAATATTATGAAGGTACATATACATCGTTAACAGATATGTTTTATTTAGCCGAACTGATTAATAGATTACTTAACAAATATGATTGCCCAGAATTCCAATATCAATTTATATTGGATAAAATGATGTCAAAAGATCCAAAAGACAGGTATAGTTCTTTTAGTGAAGTGAAAATTGCCATTGAGCAATATAACTTTGATTCATTATCTATTTCAGAAGAAGAAAAAAAGACTTATCATGATTTTGCGGATGCATTAGATTATGTAATAGGAGTATATACGGAAACACCTGTCTACAATACAGACTGAAGTAGTGTAATTTCTAAACTTGAATCGGTTATTAAAAACAACTTTTTTGAAAAGTTTATAATTAATAATCAAGATATAATAAACGTATTCGTAAGTGTAAATTACACATATGATAACAATTATGAAATAACTGTTGATGCTGTTTCAAAATTCGTAATGTGGCTTAAAAATTCAAATGATTATAAACGAAATATAATTCTATCTAATCTTATAAATAAGATTTCGAATAAATCAATAGATATATTTGCTGCAGATACGCCATTTTAATAAGATAATATTTTTGCAATTGTATTCTTTGTTTACAGCGTTGCAAATTTTAAATGATAATTGAACACAATATCCTTAATTAATTTCTGATATAATATATATCAGAATCTAATAATTTATCAAGTTTGTTGCCTAAAGTGAAATTTAGTGGTGCATAAAATTAGTATTTAAAGCAATTTAATTTGAGATTAATTGTTTTATTTGGTATTTATATCAAATGAAAACTAAATTGGTTATTGTCTTAAAGCACCAATTTTGAGATAATAAAACACAATATTATTGAGGCTTGTTATGACTGACTTAGAACGATTTGAAATTATATATAATGATTTTTTTAAGCGACAATATGAAGACACTTGTTATGTATTTTTATGTGGTGGTTCAGCGGACAATTGCATTCGAAATAAAATAAGGTTACTTCTTGAATCAAACGAGATACAAGTTTTATATCCTGAAGATTTGTTTATGGAAATGATGAATAGAAATAAAAAAACTAATTTACTAGATTATGAAAACCTATTAGCTAAGAGTGCAGATTCAATTCTTCTGATTTGTGAAAGCATGGGTTCAGCCGCGGAACTTGGTGCTTTTGTTCAGATTGAAAGTATAAAAAATAAGTTACTAGTTGGTATTGAAAAAAAATATTGTCGTCAACATAGTTTTATAATGGATGGACCTGTTAAAAAACTGAAAACGCTTGACAAAAAAAATAGAGTAATAATTTATGATAAAAATAATATATCTGAATTTAATAAACATATTACAAATTTTTTTAAATCAATGAAACGCAAGAAACATCTTGATCTTTGTCAAAAGACTGATTCTAGTTTTTCATTGCTTCCAGAATATATTTCTTTTATCCCAATGTTAATATATTTTTACCAAGAAATTAATAGAAAAGTATTGTTTACAAATTTAAAAGAGCTAATAAAAAAACAATATAATATTCCTAAAGATTATAATGAGCTTTTTAATGCATCCTTAAGATATTTACACAAATTAGGGATAATAGTAACTTTAGGTAATGTTAGTATAGAAAATAATATAAATGACCAAATAATCAAACTATCGGATAAAGGATATTATAAAACATATAATTTAATAAATAATTCTTATATTTTTAATAAAAATAAATTGTACGATCGGATAAGATGTGATATACTAAAAGAACAATTTAATAAATAATTGCCTCTTTTAGTTTTTACAAATTATGTTTATATACATAATTTGTTTTGGATGATGATTCAGTCAATCCTTGGTTAAATACTTGCACTATATTTCCGAAATTTCAATTTTCAATTAACATAAGTTAATTAAAAATCAATATCTCGGAAAATACTTATGGTAAAAGAGGCAGTTTTTTATGTATAATAAAAATTTGAAACTAATTAACGCTTTAGATATTCCATACTTTGAATCTATAAAAGAATTTTCAAGGTTGTTGGGACTGAGCACTAGATTAATATATCTTCTAACAAATAAAACCGAGAATTATTATAAAACAAAAAAAATTCCAAAGAACAATGGTAAAACACGTACTATTTTTATACCATCTTACACTCTAAAAATAGTGCAAAGATGGATATTAAATAATATATTATATAAACTTAAACCCAGTGATTACTCAATGGCATTTAGGAAGAATACAAAAAAGAATTTCAGATATGATATAAAGCAGAATGCATTTTATCATTTAAATACATTATATGGTTTATCAATAGATTTATGTGACTTTTTTCCAAGTATAACTTCAAATAAGGTTTATCAAGTTTTCAAAGATATTGGATATAATTCTACTGCTTCGACTATATTAACCAATTTATGTACTCTAGATGGCGTATTGCCTCAAGGTGCTGTGTGTTCACCAGCCCTATCAAATTTGATTTGTGTTAGCTTGGATTCCAGATTAGTAGGTCTTTGTGCAAAAAGGGATATTCTTTATACAAGGTATGCCGATGATATGTATTTTTCATGTGATAACAAAGGCTTGCTTTTAAAGATTTTTCCCGTAATAGAAAGTATAATTAAATATGAGGGTTTTGAGATTAATAAAAACAAACTTCATTTTCACACACCGAGAAACAAAAAATTAATTACTGGTATAGTCGTTGTTCCTTGCAAAGATAAATATGAGCTAAAAGCATCAAAACAATTAAAGAAGCGAATAAGAGCAGAAATTTTTAGATGTATTATGACTGGAATGTATGATAATACAAATCATATAAAAGGAGAAATATCTTACATTTCATTTATACAGAAGGAAAATAGTATCGACTATAAACAGTCAATAATTGATTATATAAATAGAGTTTCTGAGAAAATTGTTTATTTTCCAGAATTAGTAAGAGCGTATAACGAAAATTTCTTCTATCAAGAACAAAAGAAAATTAAGGCGAAAAGTATAAATAACATTGATATAGACGTGGACAAAACAGATATTGATGAATATAATCAATATTTGATGGAAACGATGGAAAAAATATATAAGGACAGAAAAAAATATTTGTTAAAGAATAATTTATTTGATATTTGCAAATATGAGGATTGGCCAGATTTTATAATTTCAAAATGAGATTATATAGTTGAAAATTGTATGATAAAAACTTGATTTGATGACTACATTGTAGCTACGAGGAGAAGGCGTGAAAATGCTTTATACGGAAAAAGTAGTAAAGCTGTAATGTAGGTACCTGCACAAATAAAGGGGATGAGATTATTATATGGAGAAAAATTGTAAATATTTAATGAATAAAATATTCACTGTTCCATATATTGATAAAATGGTTTCAGGAAAATCCGTATCAAAAACCTTCTATGAATACTCAAAAAATTTTATCCCTATTGAAAATTCTACATACAGAAATTTTTTCAATAATATGTATTGTTATATGAACAAACATTACCGCAATGAATATTTTTTTAAGAACACCATATTGAATAAACTATTGGTTGAAAAGCACGATATACTAAACACAGTAGCCTTATCAGAATTACCTGTTGGTACATCAATTGCTGACTTCGTATTAATTAATGGTAAAGGTATAGTATACGAAATTAAAACTGATTTTGATAATTTGAACAGATTATCATCTCAAATCAATGATTATTATAAAGTTTTCTCTTATGTTTATGTTGTCGTAAGTAAGAAGCAATTATTAAAGGTAAAAGAATATTTAAACGACACTCCTGTTGGAATATATGAATTAACTAAGACAGGAAATTTATTATGTAGAAAGAAAGCTAAGTATTATCGAAAAGAATTATCTTATGAAACTATGTTTACCTTAATGCGAAAATATGAATTTGAACAAACTCTTTTAAAACATTTTGGTAAATTACCAAAAGTTAATCATTTTATGTATTACAGAGAATGTTTAAAATTAATAAAGAAAATTAATATTATAACATTACAAAAGGAACTTATGAATCATTTGAAAAAACGAACAATTTTAGATAATGATATATTTTTAGACAGCAATATTCCCAATGAATTAAATTTTTATATTTATTTTTCAAAAAAATATCGAGCTAATCAAAAAGAATTAAATGAATTTTTAGATAGAAAAATGGAGGTGTAATAAGTGTATTATCCATATCTAAGAGGACGTCAAAATGAGTTATTATGTTTAAGAGAGCTATTAGAAAATAATGAATTAGGTAACCATATCACTCCTATAATAGAACCTGTTCGTTGTAGTAGTACTTTTTTCTCAACTTTATCTAAATTTATTAAAATGGAAAAAGACGTTATTGTTATTAGAAATCCTAAAGTGGGAAACTTCGACACAGAATTCGAGGAACTAGAATCCCAAATTGAAAACTCAGATGGCAGGAAAAAAGAAAGTCTAAGAAAGGCAGTAGAATCATATAATACTATATTAAAAAATCCATATATATCAAATGCGTTTCTAATTGATGATAAAATCATAAATGATGTTTTATCTAGTAAAATTGATGCACAAAAATCCGTTTTTATAAACACTGAAAATAATTTTCTAGATAAATATGAAGATTTTTCTAACGAGTTAAATTCAAAGTTAACAATAATTCCAAAAGATGAAGATTTCAAAGATTTAATTATTGGAAATACCGTGATGCTAGAGGATAGTTTTAATAAAGCAAGACGAAATGTTGATTATTTAGATGTTCCAGATGAAAGATTTAACAAAAACCATTTAATTTACAAACGACGTGGATATAATGGTTTCTCTGATTATTCTATTATTGGAAAAACTTATGAAGAAAGTGGTTTTGCACCTTCTGCTATTGCAATTCATATAATGTATTTTGGCAAAAAAGATGAGTTGAGAATACATCACTTTGTTTCATTAACTAACGGTGAACCTATTGACCAAGCTAGAAAATTTGAGGAAGCAATGCAAAATATGCTTAATTGGACACAATTTTCAGATATTCCAAAAACTAAAGGATTATTGTCTCTTATAGAGTATTATAATAAAGGAAAATATCCTGGTTTGGGTGTAATAAAAAAATATTCACTCATGCATCACATAGAGACAATAAATAATTATTTAGAGGGATAAATATGCAATTTTGCAAAGAATGTTTTAACGATCCCGAGATACGAGCTGATATAGAAAATTTATCTATAAAAGGTAAGTGTCCCATTTGCAGCAAAGAAGATGTAAGTCTTTTTGATTTTGATATACATCACGAAATATCAAATGTTGTAGAATATTTGAGTTCTATACTTAAACTGTATGTACCTGAATCAAAACATTTTGGTGTTTTTTCAGAGTCTATGTTCCGAACAATTGAAGATTCACTTTTAGAAGATTGGAACATTTTTTCTGGATCAAAAGAACAAGTAAAAAGAATAATAGAAGAATTTGTATCGATTTCACTTGATCTATCAAATAAAATAATAACTGAAAAAGTATATATTCCAGAACTATATGATGAATCTTATTTAGATAATAATTGCTTTATGGGTAAATACACATGGAATGATTTTAAAAAATATTTAAGGAATATAAACAGATTTCATTCTAAGTATATTAAACTTGATTTGCTTGAAAATCTATTGAAAGAAACTGAGATACAAGTAAGACAAGGAACCAATTTTTATAGAGCCAGAGTTTCTAATCAAAGGGGAAATAGGGGGTTTACACGTAAAGAAATGTGGGCACCTCCAGATGATCTTGCAACACCTGGAAGAGCTAATTCAAGAGGACAGAGTTGTCTTTATTTATCAAACAAGAAAAAAACAGCTGTCAAAGAAATTCGTGCTCATGCATTTGACTATGTAACAATTGCAACATTTAGGTTAGTAAGAGATATTAATATATTAGATTTAACGTTGATAACGCATAATTCTCCATATTATTCAGAAGTTAACAAAATAAACTATTTAATAAATGAAAAGCTATTAAAGGAAATTGAAAGCGATCTTGCGAAACCTATGAGTCGGTGGGATAGTGAATTAGATTACCTTCCTACTCAATACATTAGTGATTTTGCAAAATTTTTAGGATACGATGGTGTAAAATATAAAAGTACATTTGATAACTCTTCATATAATATCGCATTATTTGATTCGTCAGCTTGTAACTGCATTTATCATGCAAACTTTCTTATAGATGCACTAGACTATAAGTTAAATAAGGTTAAATGATTTTTCTTTGTTTACAGTGTCGTAAATTCTGACTGATAAATATTTAAATAATCAAATAGCATCAATAAAGCATCAAAAGTGAATATTTTTATTATACAATTCTCTAAAACTTCGCAACATAGCCAATCCAAAAATTGAGTTACAATTTTTAACAGTTGCTCCAAAACCGCGTGCCGAGGGTTCAAATCCTTCTGCCCCTGTCACAGATGAACACTTCAAAAGCCTATTTTACGTAGCTTTTGGGTGTTTTTTTATTTTGTCTGAAATAATTTTTTCTAACGCATTTTTAATGATTATTGATGACTTTCTAACGTTTTCTAACGCTTTTTTAAATTTTAATCATATCTTGTAGTGCATTTGCAATATTAATTTTTGATGTTTTGTCCACGTGTGCATAGAAATTCAAAGTTGTAGTTGCACTGCCGTGTCCTAACCATTCTTGTACCTGTACTACTGAAAAACCATTATTGAGCAGATTGCTTGCAACACTGTGTCGTAAATCGTGTACTCTGATTTGCGGTAAAGTGCTTTTACTTATGACAGTATGAAAAGTTTTTGTTAGATAGTTTGGTGATATGACTTCTCCGTTATTCCAAGTGCATATATAATCAGTATCAACATAATAATTTCCTAAGAGAACTTTGCGTTCGTTTTGTAGATGTCTGTGTGTATCTAAAAGTTTGTATATGCTTTCTGTCATTGGTAGTGTTCTGTAGCTATAATCAGTTTTTGGTGTATCTGTGTTTCACATCATATTTTGTATTAATCCATTTTTGCTTTCGCTTTCCTTGTTCATCCTTTAAATTAAGAACGGCATAGTATTTGCCGTTTTTTGTTTGTAGACTGCCTGTTATAGCCATATTCATATTCCCCTTTCTGTAGGTTATAAGTCAACTACGTATTAGTTATTTTTAATAAATTTAATTACATTAAATTTGGGAATGATATATCTTTTTCCCACTTTAATGGTCTTTATCGTACCGTCTCTCAATAAGCCATAAGCTGTACTTCTTCCAATGTGCAACATTGTTTGTAAATCATCAATAGTTACTACATCAGGATAAGATTCAAATAGTTCAGGTTCGTTCATTGATATTTACCTCCTTTTTAATTTTTTATGATGTTTGAAAATGTTTTTACGGAAAAGTGTATTTATTCATTGTAAGGCTCCTTTCTCAGTAACAATTGTTACTTTTGTTTTTATTATAGATAAGGGGAATTTCAAAGCCAAATGTGCAAATTAAAATGAAAATATTACCTCTTTACAAACATTTGTTCTTGAACTATAATGATTATAGAACATACGTTTATAATTATGAGGTACAATATGAAAGAACGAATAATACTCCATTCGGATTTGAATAATTTTTATGCTTCTGTAGAGTGTCTGTATCACCCTGAATATAGGGGAAAGCCTCTTGCTGTTCTCGGTGACCCCGAAGCAAGACACGGTATTGTTCTTGCAAAGAATTATGAAGCTAAAGCCTTTGATGTTAAAACCGGCGATCCTATGTGGATGGCACAAAAGAAATGCCCTGATATTGTTTTTGCACCACCTCACTATGATTTGTATTTAAAACATTCAAGACTTGTCCGTGAAATATATTCGGAATACACAGATCAGGTAGAGCCTTTTGGTTTAGATGAATGTTGGCTCGATGTTACAGGTAGCACTGCATTGTTCGGCTCTGGCAAAGATATTGCAGACGAACTTCGTAAACGCATAAAGTTTGAGTTAGGCGTTTCTGTTTCTGTAGGTGTTTCCTTTAACAAGATTTTTGCTAAACTTGGCTCTGATATGAAAAAGCCTGATGCAACAACTGTTATTGAAAGCAGCCGATTTAAAGAAATCGTCTGGCTTTTGCCAGTTAATGAATTGCTTTATGTGGGCAGAGCTACTCATACAAAGCTAAGACGAAAAGGTATCTTTACCATTGACAACCTTGCTAACACTGATCCTGAATTACTTCGCTTTTGGTTAGGTAAAATGGGAGTTGTACTTTGGCAGTTTGCAAACGGTCTTGATACATCTCCAGTTTCAAATATCGGAGCGAAGTCTTTAATTAAAACTGTAGGCAACAGCACTACTACTCCACGAGATTTAGTTAGTGATGAAGATATAAAAATAACGCTTACCGCACTAAGCGAAAGCGTTTCTGCAAGATTGCGTGAATACGGTTTTATATGCCGTACTGTTCAGATTGGTATTCGTGATAACGAATTAAACTGGATAGAACGGCAAGGAAAACTTGAAATTCCAAACCGCACTGCAAAGTCAATAAGTGAGCTTGCTTACTCTCTTTATAAAAAGAACACTAACGAAAAACCTATACTGTCATTAAGCGTTCGTGCCTGTGATTTAGAGCCTGCTGACTATGTTCAGTTATCTCTCTTGCCTGATGTTCAGAAGCTGCAAAAACAGGAAAATCTTGAGGCTGCTATGGATAAACTACGTAATAGATTCGGTTATTTTTCAGTTCAAAAATGCTTAATGCTAACTGATAAAGAGTTATCAGACCTTGACGCTAAGAACGACCATATTATTCATCCGATGAGTTTCTTTAGTTAAGTTTCAGTATTTATTCTTTCTTGGTAATAGATTTCATAAATACCGAATTAAACTTTTGAAGTTGGTCATATACTATTCCATGTCCGCTTTCTGACAAAGATATGAGTTTTGAGCCGGATATACCCTCATGCTGAAGCTCAGCAAGTGCATTGGAAACAATAAGATCCTTTTCACCGTGAATAATATATGTGGGTACATGAACAGATTTTAAATCTTTTCTACCGTCCTCATCACGAAGTGAAATACAACTCTTTATTGTTCCTATTCCCGATGCTGACAAAGCTATCCCTCTGAACCAGTCTATAACCGCTGCTGAATGAGGACTAGCAAAAAGTTGCTTGCTGAAATTCTCACACAACTTCGGTCTGTCGGTTTCGGCAAGATTTATAAGGTCATTTACCTCCTCTACTGACTTTCCATAAGGAAAATCAGGACGTTGTGCAAAACACGGTGCAGCAGCAGAAAGTAAAATCAGCCTGCGTACACCATAGCCCTTAAAACGATTCATATATCTGAGTGCTATTGCGCCACCCATTGAAAATCCTACTAAGACAAAATTACTAAGGCGCAGTTGACGAACTACATAGAACACATCTGAGGACATCTGATTATATGAATATCCATGTGCCGGTGTATCTGATTTTCCGAATCCCCTTAAATCTATTGCAACAACCCTATATCCGCAGTCTGTAAGCAGATTTATCTGATACTCGAAAATCTTATGAGACAACGGCCATCCATGAATAAGAAAAATAGTCTGTTTTCCTTTTGTATTGTAGTCATAAACGGCTATTTTAGTTCTGTCACTTGATTTTATATACTGCATAAAATACCTCCCTCCATACATTAGCTTTTATATTTTATGCAGTTATTATGATTGTGGTTTATTGCGATTTTTCATCCTGAATATATAAAATCATTATGGGAAACATTAAACCTAAACTAAAAGTTTAGGAGTAAAAAAATGAAACGAGATGAATTGATCAGACAGGTTAAAGAAAAATATGCAAGCATAGCCTATAGTGAAAGTCAAAATCACTTTAAGCAAACCACAACGGGTATGACATCAGAAGCCTACTATGAAAAATTATTGCAGGCAGTAATAAAAGAGATTTCAAACGGAACATTTGACAATGTTAAATCTGCTGATGAAATTATAAACAAAGTTGCCGTTGATAAATCAATACTTTCCGAATGGAAGTAAAAAAGACAGGAGTAAAGGGTAAATCCTAATTAGATTATGTATGTTTTGTAAAAGTTTCAAAGTTGTATTGCTTTTGTACTGTCAAATGAGTATAATATAATTAGATAAAGATAAAATCTATTAGGAGTGATACTTATGGCAACAAAGACAGCTAACTTATATGCAAGAATAGAGCCTGATGTCAAAGAGCGGGCAGAGAGTATTCTTTCAAGTCTTGGTATTCCTGCGTCTAACGCAATTAATATGTTCTATAAGCAAATTATATTGCAGAATGGTCTACCTTTTGAAGTTAAACTTCCAAAGGCAAAACCAGTGGAAATGGGTTCTCTTACAAAGGCAGAACTGGATGCAGAAATAGAGAAAGGATATGCGGATATGCTTGCAGGACGAGCCGAATCTGCTGAAAAGGTGTTTGATGATATACGCAGAGATTATGGCTTATGATTTATAAAATTGACATCACAGCACAGGCAAAAGCAGATTTGCGAGGAATTTATGATTATATTTCTATTGATTTGCTATCACCGCAGAATGCCAAGGGCAGCTTGGCAGATTAGAAGAAAATATTAATGGGTTATGGTATTAATGTTGGCAGAAAACGAAGTGGTCATGAAATATCTGTTTTAGGTCTTATAAGAGCAAAAAAAGTATCAAGTGGTAATACGTGGAATTATTTAATGGTATATAACAGTTGGAATGATTAACTGTATGTATCAACTATTCAACAGTAGATTTTATGGATTGTGATGCTGCATATTTTAGTGTTAAAAAATAGAAAGGGTATTATTTTATGAAGAAATTCTTGCTTTTAATTTTACCAATATCAATATTATTCGCCTTTTGTTCCTGCTCAGATAAAACTGGTGGGGATTATGACCACTTGGAGTATTTTACTGGTAAAGTCGTTGAAGTAAAAGATGATAATACAGTCCTTATCCAAATTACCAAAGAACGTGGTAATTATAAAGTGGACGATAAAGTTTATGTTCACTATGATGAAGCAGTTGTGCAAGATAAAAGCTTTGAATTTGAAAGTTCAAAAGGAATTCTCGATTCAAATTATAAGCCTGTTATAGGTGATGAAATTTATGTTCAGTCATTCCCGAAAGAAGAGTATAAAAAAATTGATGGATATGATTATAGAGAAAGTGATGGTTCTATAATTAAATATGTTACTGTTGATGAAAGCTCAAAATAGAGGAGTTCATATTATTATGAAAAAGTATTTTTTAATGCTATTAATAATATCCTTTATTTCAACAATCTTATCTGTTTTTTTATAAATAAAGCCAGTCGTTTTGAAAATATGCGTCTGGCTTTTTCATATAAGAGCCAAGTTTAGCAAAAATCTTGTTAAAGGAAACACCTACCGAAACAGAAACGCCCAGTTCAAACTTAATACGTTTACGAAGCTCGTCTGCAATATCTTTGCCAGAGCCGAACAATGCAGTGCTACCTGTAACATCGAGCCAACATTCATCTAAACCAAAAGGCTCTACCTGATCTGTGTATTCCGAATATATTTCACGGACAAGTCTTGAATGTTTTAAATACAAATCATAGTGAGGTGGGGCAAAAATAATATCGGGACATTTCTTTTGTGCCATCCACATAGGATCACCAGTTTTAACATCAAAGGCTTTAGCCTCATAATTCTTTGCAAGAACAATCCCGTGTCTTGCTTCGGGGTCACCGAGAACAGCAAGAGGCTTGCCTCTATACTCAGGGTGATACAGACATTCAACAGAAGCATAAAAATTATTTAAATCGAAATGGAGTATTATTTTTTCTTTCATATTGTACCTCATAATTATAAACATATGTTCTAATAAATATTATAGTTTAAGAACAAATGTTTGTAAAGAGGTAAGTTTTGGGGAAATTAAAACTGAGAACTAATTTTACATAGCTCTCAGTTTATTGGTTAATATTATTTTTTTATTTTAGTATTAAGTAGTTCGATTAAAAAGTTTATGTTTAAATTAATATAGAATAAGTATTAACTACAAATACTTACACCTGTTTTCTATATTTTTGTAATGATTCAAAAAATAAATATTAACCTTTATGCTCTGATGTTTTTATGCAAATAGGTTGGGGGATTTCTGCGGCAATCAGTTTTTCATGATTCATTGACTTTTTCGAAGCAATAGTGTATATTAATTGACAGAGGTCAAGCACTCATCTTGCTCTTATAAATCGGAATTTGTGGGAGTTGTTAATATGACAAATTGGAATGCGGAACAGTATAGTAAATTTAAGAGCGAACGGACTTTACCTGCTATTGATTTAGCTAATGCGATTACACATGAAAATATTCAAAGTGTTCTGGATATTGGATGTGGTATCGGTAATAGCACTGCAATTTTGAAAAACAGATTTCCGAAAGCTAAGATCATCGGAATAGATAGCTCGGACGATATGCTTGATATGGCAAGAAAAAATAACCCCAATATAGATTTCATTAAATTGGATGCTGAAAAGGAACTTCAAAATATCAATTCTCATTTTGATGTTGTTTTTTCAAATGCCTGTATTCAGTGGATACCTGATCACAAGCAGTTACTTAAAAATCTTATGCAGCTATTGAATGCTAATGATTTACTTGCGATACAGATACCTGAACAATCTAAGCACCCAATGCATAATGTCTTTAAGACTGTATCAGAATCAGATAAATGGAAAAACAAGATTACTATCTCGAGAGAATTTTATACTTTGAAAGAAGAGGAATATTTTGATGCTCTTTCTGAAATTTCGTGTAATTTTCGTATATGGGAAACTGTTTATTTTCATAAGATGCCATCACATGAAAGCATTGTTGAATGGTACAAAGGTAGTGGATTGCGTCCATTTCTTGATTAACTCAACAATATCGATAAAGAGGAATTTGAACGGGATATTTTAGATAAAGCTAAAAATGCATATCCTGTTCAGCAGAACGGACAGATTATATTCAGATTTCCAAGACTGTTTTTTATTGCGGAAAAATCTGATTTTTAGCAATTGTCCAAAAAACCGATTAGCATTGTACTAATATTTCTCAGTCCTGATTTAGAAAAGCCTAACGCCGTATGAACTCACAAGGCCAAAGGACGTTAATTTAAGTATTCGGTTTTAATAAGATGATATAAATATAACATGACAGTTTTATTTATGAAATTGACTTTTTTCTGAAAGTGCTAGTTCAAGTCCATATAAGAAAAATCTTTATTGCTAAGTATTTCAGCAACGGTGACGTTGCATCCAGTCCGCGGACTAAATTAGTGCGTGAATTTTTTTGTTTATATCTCGCGTTATTTGTTTCATATAGATAAAAACGCGGCTTAAACATTGCGTTTAAGCCGTTTTTCTATGTCTTTATGCTTTATGGCACTCGGTCTGTTTTACCGCTTTTGACGCTCAAAAGGAGCGTCATTTTTCGTATCTGTTCACATCTGTTTTTAATTATTCCGTCTGTCACATCATCAAAATAGCTAAACCTTATATCTTAATTATAAAAAATAAACAAAAAATCCTTATATTTTTAACTCAAATTTAGTTGTATTTTTTGTTGATTAAAATTTAAAAAAGTGATATAATTTGCTTACTAATCTTTTTATGGTGATATTATGATTTGTGTAAAACACTTAATCCCAATAAATGTAAGGGGGGGGGGTTAATAACCCTGCCTTTGTTTGCTGTACACAAAACACTTTATCACTACTACATAAAATTATATGGGGCAGTATATCTCGTAGTGAATATACTGCTTTTTCTATGTGTAATAATTGTATAGTTTGTTTAAATGTGTAAATCAAAACTAAATAATTTATCCCTTTATTTTTCCGCACAGTTTGGGGAGTTTTATCGGAAATATATTTGCAAATTTAAACTGTGCGTAAATGGAACAGTGAAAATGCTCCAAAAATTTCTTTCCAGGAGGAAACTACTATGAAACATAAGAAGACAATAAAACTAAACAGAATAACAAACAGATTTATATCGGTATTTTTAAGTCTGTGTATGATTACGTCAATAGGCAGTTCAACTGTTGCTGATGCGGCAAGTGCAAGTAGCGGCGATTCATCGTCCTCTGTCGTGGATGTCAAGCCCGCAAAGGAATATCCGGACGTGGAGCGGCACACCGTAGCTGAGATGTTAGCGAACGGCTGCGATGAAATCTATGTACCTTCAGCTCCGGAAGATGTGCCGAACGCGCAAACGGCCAAAACCATAGCGGACGCCTTGGCAGAGCTGACGGACGGCGGCGTTATATGGCTGACGGCTGACGCGTCCATAGATACGGTCGCCTTGATGAATAACGTAACCGTGGCAATCAGTTCCCACGGCTCGACCGCTTATACCGTGACCAAATCTGGCGAAAGCGAGAATATGCTGACGCTGTCAGACAAGTCGGAGCTGACGCTGGAAAATGTCGTTATCGACGCTACCGATAATAAAAACGGAAGAACCATTTCTGTCAGCGGCGGCTCTGTCCTCACGCTAGGAAAAGGTGCTGTATTGGAAAACAATATATCCTACGGTGCGGTTTATTCAGACGGCTCCTCTGTCTGCGTTGACGGCGGAGCAATTCGTAACAATACCGCTGCGGGGGAAGCCGGAACAAAGGAATATCAGCCCAGCGGAACATGGACTGCGGTAAACACAAAGTATGTATTCAATGCCGATATGGGAAGCAAGCAGGCTCTCGGTGGTGCGATTCTTATGGTGAATGAATCCGCCTTTGAAATGACTTCCGGCGAGCTCGGCGGAAATACCGCTGCGACGGGCGGTGCGATTTACGCATGGGCTTCGGGTAACATTAAGCTGTACGGAGGCACAGTTTCCGAAAACAAAGCGGAATCGTCGGCGGAAAATATCCCCGCGGCAGGAGGCGCAATCTGCGTTGACGGCGGAGCCGAATGCAATGTAATTTCCGAAGTTATTGTTAACGACACTGTATTTTCTCAAAACAGAGCGAAACAAGGCGGTGCGATATATTTCGGCATTGATGCAGGAACCGTCGATTTCATCATGACCGGCGGAAAATTTATCGGAAACAGTTCTACCGGCGACGGATCTGTGATTTGTTCCGAAACCGCTTACTGCAATCTTGACATCAGCGGTAAAGACACTACCATTACTGACAATAAAGCCGGAAATTCCGGCGGTATTTACCTGGACAACCAATCTGGTGCTGCTCCGTCCTCTTCGGTCACAATTCGTGATGGTGTGATTTTTGAGGACAATGAAGCGCTTAGAGGTCCCTGCCTGTTCGTAGTGAACAACGACGGCGTCAATGTCAATATCAAGGGCGCTACGTTTAATGGAAATCACGGACAATGGGGCGGCGTGTTGTATAACAAGTGCTCTTATGTGAAATTCACGTTGGAAGATTCAACATTTAAGAATAATACCGCCGATCAGGGCGGTGGCATATTCTGGCAGACAACGCAGTACCACAATGAGTTTCTTATTAAGGGCTGTACTTTTGAAGGAAATGAGTGCGGTACGTTAGGCGGCGCGTTCGGCGGTCACTTCCGTGAAGGAACCGACCTTATGATAAAAGGCTGCACGTTCACCGGCAACAAGGCGGTGGATTCCGGCGGCGCGATTTACGGCACTTTTGAAAATTGCAGCTTCACGATTGACGGCAGCAGTTTCGTCAACAACGTCTCCGGCGAGTCCGGTGGCGGTTTCATGGCATATATCGCGGATGCGACGGTGACGGTCACGGGCGAGTCTCTGTTCCGTGGCAATTCCGCTGATGTGAACGCCGGTGCGTTTTCCGTTAGGCGGAACAATAAGGAGCGTCCCGGCACTGTGTATCTGCTGTCTGCGGACATCATCGACAATGTTTGTAACGCCGATTTCTCGCGCTATGAGGCTGATGACCTTGAACCTACAAAGCACTATAACACCGGCGGCGTTTATATAGGAGAGAACATTGTTCTTAAAACCTATGATATCGAGATTACGCAAAATCAGGTAAAATCAGGTTATGAAGGCAACATGATCGGAACGGGAATAGGCGTATGTCCTCATGGCACAGTAATATTGAACCCCGAACACGGAGCAAAAATTCACAATAACGGCGATGGCAATGGTATGGATATTCTTGCCGTTCCGTGGGACGAGGTCATAGACCACGAGGTTCCTTCCCAGCTGTATATCCCTGAAAAAACGCCTGATGGCAAAGACTATAACTGGACAGATTTAAATGGAGATGAAGCCAGAACAGGCTTATACTCATGGAACGAAGTTCTGAAAGAAAAAGAAGATGCCGAGCAGGGCATATCCACAGTATCATTGATGGCTGAATCTGATGGGTACACGGGTGAGAAATCGCTTGATCCCGTAGGCTTCAGGGCAAACATTGATGAGCCGAGGTTTAAAACCATGGCGGCCAACAGCACAACAGAGCCAAAAGTCTATATTGCGGGCAATTCATCGGATTCCGCTTTATATGGCGGCGGCGGAGTGATGGTAAATGGCACGGTCATCGCCGGTGATCTTGAAGTTTCCGTCGAGAAAAAAACCGAGGGGCTATCCGAAGAGGATAAGAAAACCAAGGAATTTGAATTTGAATTCAGCATTACATATAAGTCGAGTTCATATACAGAAGAAAGCGCCATGAAATCGGGATTTAAAACTGAAGGCGATGTAGAGATCGATTTTAAGAAAACTGGAGGAGAAATAACAGGGGAAGAAACAGGGAAAATAACTCTGAAAAAATCAGCGACCGAGGAAAGTGGTGCTTTTTACCCAACATTAAGCTGTACATTCAAACTAAAATCAGATGAGAAAATAACATTCTCCAATTTCAAGGATACAAGTGGATACAGCATCTTTTATAATGACAGTTACAGCGAAAATCCTTATTATTTTGAACTAAAGGAGATTGACTCCGGCGGAGCGGAAAGCGTGGAAATCACGAAAAAAGTTGCTGGCACCGAAGTAACCGGCGATATATTTGATCCCGATCACAACTATAGTACCGGCACCGTTAATAAAATCGAATTTACCTGTACGAACACCTTTAAGGGTAGTCTTACGGTTACTAAGGTACTCGAAGGCGATTATGCCAGTGCTAAGAACAAGACGTTCACCTTTACGGTGACCGGACCGAGCTACCCGAATGGTGAAAAGGTCGAGATCACGGGTGCGAACAGCGAAACGTTGAATAATTTGCTGCCTGGCATGTATACGGTAGTCGAGGAAAACGCGGAGATTAAAGGCTATAAGCTGAAAACGAAGATGAATCCAGAAAACGGCGTGGTCGACGTCACGGGTGGAAACGAGGTTACCGTTACCGTTACGAACACCTACAATATAGAACCGACAGAGTATGCACCGCAGATTGAGAAAACTGTAAAGGGAAATGCACCAAGTGATGAGACCTTTACATTTAACATTAAAGCAAGTGAAGATAATCCAATAGGAGCAGAACTGCCGACAGATACGACAGCAACAGTAAAGGGAGCAGGAACTGTAAGTTTTGGAAATATTACATTCAGCAAAGTGGGAACTTACAAATTTGAGATAAGGGAAATAGCAGGAGAAAGCTTAGGCTGCACTTATGATGAAAGTGTATGGACTTTGACTGTTAAAGTTGAAAATGTAGATTCGGCTTTGACAGTAACAAGTCATACCTACACAAAGGCAGGTGTGCAGCCAAACGAAAACAATGCATCTTTTGAAAACATATATTTCCGTCCTGTAAATTTCACACCAAAAGCAATAAAGATGCTGACAGGAGCAATACCTCCAAGCGAAGGAACGTTTAGCTTTAGTATAAAGGAAAAAGCAGATAACCCAAGCGGAGCAGTGCTTCCTGAGGATACAACGGCAACAGTAAAGGGAGCAGGAAGCACAAATTTTGGAGATATTACATTTACCAAAGCAGGAACATACAATTTTGAAATAAAAGAAACAAAGGGCAGTGAAGCAGGTTATATCTATGACGAAAGCGTATGGACGCTTACGGTAGAGGTTGAGGATAACGATTCTCAATTAGAAGTAACGAACTATTCATATGCAAAAATAGGTGTACTTGATAACACGACCGGAGCTGAATTTACTAACATTTACAGAACCAATTCCACTACATATACTCCTCAAGTATCAAAAACTATAACAGGCTCAACTCCATCAAGCGAAAGCACTTTCATTTTTAACATAACCGCTAGCTCGGATAACCCCGACGGAGCAGAACTGCCGACAGATACTTCTGCAACAGTAACAGGTTCAGGAAGCACAAACTTTGGCAATATTAAATTTACAAAAGCAGGAACGTATGACTTTGAAATAAAAGAAACAAAGGGAAATGACTCAGGCTATACCTATGATGAAAGCGTATGGACGCTTACAGTTGTAGTTGTAGATAATGAATCACAGCTGGAGGTTGAAAGCTATAGCTATACAAAGGCAGATGGAACGACAAGCAATGACGGAGCAGCGTTTACTAATACCTATAATGTAAGTCCGACAGAATTTACACCAAAGATAAACAAGACAGTAAAAGGCGACACTCCAAGCGATAAGACGTTCACCTTTAACATTACAGCAAGCGAGGAAAATCCTGACGGAGCAGTTTTGCCTGAAAACACAACGGCAACGGTAACAGGCTCGGGAACTGCAAGCTTTGGAAATATTACATTCAGCAAGGCGGGAATATATAACTTTGAGATAAAAGAAACAAAGGGAAATGACTCAGGGTATACCTACGATGAAAGCGTATGGACGCTTACAGTAGTAGTTGTAGATAATAACTCACAGCTGGAGGTTGAAAGCCATAGCTATACAAAAGCAGACGGAACGACAAGCAATGACGGAGCAGCGTTTACTAACACCTATAATGTAAGTCCGACAGAATTTACACCAAAGGTAAAAAAGACAGTAAAAGGCGACACTCCCAGCGATAAAACTTTCACCTTTAATATTACTGCAAGTGAGAATAACCCAAGCGGAGCAGAACTGCCAACAGATACTTCAGCAACAGTAACAGGTTCAGGAACGACAAGCTTTGACAATATCAAATTTACAAAAGCAGGAACGTATAACTTTGAAATCAAAGAGGATCAGGGAAATGAACCCGGTTATAGCTACGACGGAAGCATATGGACGCTGGCGGTAGAAGTAACAGATGAAAACTCACAGCTAAAGGTAAGCAAAGCTGAATATACAAAAGACGGAGCACAAAGCAGTGATGAAGCGTCATTTGAGAACAGCTACAGTACAACAGAGGTATCATATTCACCGCAGGTGACAAAGGAGATCACTGGAGATAAAACTCCAAGCGATAAGACATTTACCTTTAACATTGAGGCAAGTGAAAACAATCCAAGCGGAGCAGAGATGCCAGAGGACAAAACAGCGACCGTCAAGGGAGCAGGAAACACAAACTTTAATGCTATTACATTTACTAAGGCAGGAACGTACACGTTTAAGATAAGTGAAGCTAAAGGTAATGATGCAGGATATGCTTATGATGAGAGTGTATGGACGCTAAAGGTAAAAGTTGTTGATAATGAATCGAAGCTGGAAGTACAAAGTCATACTTACACAAAGACAGACGGAACAGCAAACGAAGATAAGTCTGAGTTTGAAAACATCTACAGTTCGGGAAGTTTGACGATAAGCAAGGTCGTTACAGGCGACGCAGGGGATAAGAACAAGGAGTTCACATTTACTGTGACGCTCACAGATACTAACGGTAATCCGCTTGAGGGAGAGTACAGCTACACAGGCTCTAAGGAAGGAACGATAAAGAGCGGAGGAGAGATAAAGCTCAAGGATGGAGAAAGTGTAACGATAAGCGGACTTCCGATAGGAACGAAGTACACGGTAGCTGAGGCTGAAGCAAACAAGGACGGATACACAACAACATCAAAGGGTGAGAGCGGAGAGATATCGGAAAAGGAGCAAAAGGCTGAGTTTACGAACAGTAAGAACACAGATCCTACAAAGCCGACTGTTCCTACGAATCCTACAAACCCAACAAGCTCTACAAATCCAACTAATCCGACTAAACCGACAGAGTCAAAGAAAACAACTACAACAAAGAGAACGTCAAGCAATCCGCCATACAGTAAGAGTCAAAACAACGAAAATACAAAAGGTGGAAATAACGGAAACACACCAAACACAGGAAGCGAAAGCGATAGAAATCTTCCGATTGCATTTTTGGTGACATTTTTGTTAGGATTGAACTCTGTTTACTTTTCTTTCAGGAGAAGAAAGATTAAGGGGAGAAAGGCGAAATAAATAGGCTAAATTAATAGAAGCCGTATGTGAACGATATGTTCATATGCGGCTTTTGTTTTTTTATTCTACCATAGTAGGTGTTTTTTTGCTATACGGGACGGTTCATGCGTCATCTGCTGGCTTTGGAATGTTTGCTTTATAAAATGGAATGCTAGCCAGAAGCTAGGGGTAAGATATCAGAAAAGCGTTCAGGATAGGATGATCCTGAACGCTTTTGTATTTATCTTCTATATTTGACCCGTCGCTATTTAGTCTTTTTCTTAACAACCTTACTCCATTTACCGTAATATTTATTGCCATTTGCTTTTTTATAGGCTCTTACTTTTACAAAGTACTTTTTCTTTGCTTTTAGCTTTTTAAGTGTTACTTTATTCTTCTTTACCGAAACAGTCTTTTTGCTCTTTGTAAACTTGTTGTTTGTTGAATAAAAAACCTCATAGCCTGTTGCTCCGCTTACCTTTTTCCATGATATATTCAGTTTCTTTTTCTTTGCTTTAACCTTTACTTTTACTACCTTGACTAGCTTTGCTACAGTTTTTGGTGCTGTCTTTGAAGACTTATCAGTTACAGTATCGTTGTTATTTATTGGAGTATTTGCCGAAGTAGGTTTCGTCGTTCCCGTTGCTGTAAGGACAGTCTGCTCTTTTGTGATTTCCTGCGTCAAAGCCTCATCCTTAAAATATTTTCCGCAGGCCTCGCAGTACCAATAGGTAATATTACTCGTTGCCGTAGGCTTTTTAGCTTCCACATTCTTAGCACGATGCATCGCCGCTGGGATAATAACGCTGTTGTGCTCGGTGATTTCCTTGGTGCAGGCTTCGTCCTCGAACCACTTGCCACAGTCGCATACATAGTAAGGTTTGTTGCCTGCCTCCGTGCAGGTTTCAACTTTTTCTGCTACCAAAATACCTTTATGCTCGTGAGCTTCACTGAGTACATCGATCATCTTGGTAATCACAATCGACTTCTGCTCTTTGCATTCAAGGCTGTCTGGGTCGGGATGCTTGAAACTAACGGCAACAGTAAGCCGTGTGCTTCCCGTTCCAACGCATGGTTATTTTGTAGAAAGTCACCACGGCATTTGTTGAAGTACCATTGCTTGAGAACTGTGCGAAAAGATCTTCTCAAGTATCCTCGTCTTACATACGACCAGGGGGTGAACAATTCATTTTACTTTTCAGAAGAGCTTCACAGCACTGACGAAAGTCCAAAAAGTATTGTTGTTTCCGACCGCGCAACTCTGTTTAATCTTTTGATCGGACTGGACGGATATACTATCTCCTCCGAAATTCTGAGCAGTGATTTGAACGGAACAGATATCTTGGCGATTCCGCTTAAAAGCGACGAGATAATGGAGGTAGGTTACATACGTTTGTCGGAGCGTCCGCTGAGTAATATCGCTAAAAGATACCTTGAGCTTTTCAGAGATTACATTGAGGGATTATAGTATTACAAGCTATAAAAAGGCTAAGTGATGCTCTTACCTCTGACGATTTTTCCTGATAAGCAGAATCCTCATCTGCTAATGCTGTCAAGCGCAAGAATACCAAAAACTGTAACAGGGATAGGTACATATGCATTATAATTGAACCTTATAGTCTCTTTAATAAACCCCAAATAATCTAAGCAGCTTTTGCCAGAAATTAAGTTTTTCTTCCGTATGAGCTATTTCTGTTTCCTTCTCCTTAACTTCAATTTTATTTGTCTTGATTACAAACTGCACAGATGTTACATCTGTGTTTTTCTTTGATACAAACGAACTGGTTTCACTGTCAGAACCGCTGATTGATGAGATTATACCGTCTATTTTATCATTGATTTTTTTGTTCATTCCTGAGGTTTCGCTTTTTATTTTATCTGTACCTTCATAAAGATCTCCTGCTCCGTCTGATAACTCTGTTATACCGCTGTATAAGTTTGCAATCCCCCCGTCAAAAGCCTGTGTTCCCTCAACTAATGAATTGCTTCCGTCTGCAAGGTCGGACGCTCCGCTTTTGATTTTGGAATATCCCTTTACAATTTTTTTAACGCTGCCTGTATATGATTTGATTCCGTCGTCCAGAGTTTTGTATTGGTTCACCAGAGCTTCAATTCCATCTGACAACTTTGAAATGTTTACAAGCATTTCGCTTAGATTGTTTGCCAGTGTGTTTATAGATTTGTCAAATTTATCGTAGTTCGTTTCAAGCTGTTCCAATCCTGCGTAAAGCTCAGAAGCACCACCGGATAAACTGTTAAAATATTGTTCAGTACCCGAAATCATACCGTTGCTTCCTGTGAGCAAGGTTACAATATCGGTAAGCTGTGATATCTGCGCTTGCAATTCTTCTGCCTGTTCCTTATACTTTTCATTTCCCTGAATTTTTTCAAGCGTTTCTTTTAACTGAGAAATTTGCTCTGTAAGACTTTGAATTGCCTGTGAGTTTCCTAAAGAGAGTTTGTCGATATCAAGTCCGTTTGCCGACATTGCAGCTTTGAATTGTGCATATTCAAGATTATCTTTCAGCTTTGATGCACCGTTTTTCAAATTAGTAATAGCTGTTTTAATTTGTCCAGATGCAGAGGTCAGTTCCTTTAGCATTTCAGCATCAGCGGAAACAGAGTCAAGAGAAGTCTGGATTTTCTCTAATGCGTTTTTCACCTGAGCAGAACCGCTCGTGAGATTTTCCGACTGAGAATCAAGCTCGTCAAGTCCGCTTTGAAGCGTATCTATACCCGATGACAGTTCATCAACTCCTTTGTCGAGACTTTTAGCTCCGCTGCTTAGATTTGATGAATTGCCTTTTAAGGTATTTCCGCCGTCCTTCAACTTATTTGAACCATTGTAAACCTGCTTTGCACCGTCGTCAAGCTTATCAATTCCGTCGCTTAGGTCGCTTACCTTGTCTGTAATTTCACTGCTGTCGACATCTAAGTCAAGATTCATTTTAATACCGTTGATTGAAACCGCAGACATTTCAAAATTTCTTACCTTTGCAGTAATCTTCGTATCAATACCCTTATTTGGGAGAATTGTGTATGTAAGCTGTTTGTTGCTCCCCACATTTGCAATTGTTGCGTCATCAGCGGTTATTTTTGAACATAGTTTGGTGTCAAGTGTAAATGTCGCCTGCAAAGCATAGTTTTCAAAAAAATCTGCTTCGCAGTTTTTATTTTTCTCAATTGAAAATTTAATTTCAAGATCTCCGCTTTTCCCTGCGATTTCATCAGTGTTCATCTCAACTCCGTTGAGAAAATACTTGATAGATATTACCCAAGGAATCTCAACATCTGTCAAAGTACCCTGCATATATGCCTTTTTAGAATCCGTCGAAAACGTTATTTTATCATTGTCTACGGTTATTTCATCACTAGTATTAAGCATTTTTACATTGTCATAATCTCCGTAATCGGTAATATCTCCCCTATTAAAAATGTTAACTGCGTAAACCCCGTCGACCGAACCGTTAGCGTTTGTCATAATATAAATTACTTCTTCTTTTTTAGAAGACTCCGCCGAAACTGGCAGTGCAGCAGACATCATAATCAATGCTGACAGCGTTAAAGAAATTATTTTATTAAAAAGCCTCATCACGATCACCTCATCAATTATTATAAAATTCAATATTTTTAGTTGTTCTTTTAATAACTCCGTCCAACAAGAAAAGCAGTCCGGGCAGTACAAACATTACTATTGCCAATGAAAACAGCGTTCCTCTGCCGATAAAAAATCCAAGCTGAGCGAGCAGTCCGTGAGTTGAAAAATGCCCCAGAAGAAATCCTACGACTGTAAGTGCGCTTCCCGACGTGAGAACTGAAACAGTGCACGAAGATATAACACTGAAAATGGCTTGTTTTTTCGGCATCTGTTGACGAAACTCCATATACCTGTCTGTAAAAAGAATCGCATAGTCTACCGTTGCGCCCAGCTGAATAGAACTGATTATCAGGTAGGCAATATAGAAAATCGTATTACCGTTAAAATAAGGAATTGATAAATTCAGCCATATAGCTGTTTCAATAGCTGTTACAAGAATTACCGGCAGAGTAATTGATTTTAAAGTAAACACAAGGACTATGAAAACCGCCGCTATTGCAATCAAATTGACCTTCATCATATCACTTGTAACTGTATTCATCAAATCGTATGTACTTACGCCGTTTCCTGCCAGATAATATTCGCCATTGTAGAAGCTCTCAGCAGTGCTTCTAATTTTCTCAACGAGATTAAATGTATCTTCGCCTTCATAATCGGTATCAAGACTTATGACCATACGGCTGTAATTATCTGAAACAAGCATCGGCAGCGTATCATCATCTATATATTCTTCAGGGATTTCCTCGCCTACCGTATCTACATATGAAAGAATGTTCGTCACCTGCGGCAGCTTTTTAAGTTCATCTGAAAGCTCCTTTATCTTTGCATTATCACCGTTTGGAACCATAAGTACATATGTATCGCTTTTTCCGAAGACCTGCTCGATCAATGCGGTATCTGAACCCAGCTTAGTTTTCTTATTAAAAATATGTGCCGAGCCGTAGTAGTAATCATTTGAGTTAGAAGCCAGAAAAGAAGGAACAATTACAACAACAAATACGCAGACAAAAGGTATCATAACCTTACTTACAAATCTGCCGAACCTTTCAAACTTTGGTACAAAAGGTCTATGACGTGTTTTGTCGATAACTCTGTATACCAACAGAATAAAATTCGGCATAAATACAAACACACTTATAAGACTTATTGCCACGCCTTTTGCGAGAACCAATCCCAAATCAGGACCGATTCTAAATCTCATAAGACAAAGAGCGGCAAAACCTATAACAGTAGTAAGTCCGCTGGAAAGTATTGAACTTGTGGACTTGCAAAGAGCGTCGACCATAGCGTCTCTTGGATTTGAGAAATCCTTTCTGCTTTCTTCAAAGCGGTGCAGTAAAAAGACGTAGTAATCGAGCGATACAGCAAGCTGTAAAATCGCTCCTGCCGCATTTGAAACAAATGAAATTTCACCGAAAATAACATTGCTTCCCATATTTATAAGAATGGCAATTCCCAGACCGATAAGAATAATAATCGGCTCAGCCCACGATAGAGTATTGAGAATCAAAACTGCAAGTACAAAAATAACCGCAATTATTGCAATCTTGTATATTTCGCTGACGGTGCTTTCAGTAGCTACCGCAGTAGATACCGCCGAGCCCTCCATAGCGTTATCGTTGCCGATAATCTCTCTGATTTTTGAAACGGCGTCAAGGATATGTGCTTCCTCTATCGTAACAGAAAATAAAGCGGTATTGTCCTTATAATAGGTTTCCACCGTTTCAGTATCTATAACTTCAAGCGGCTGAGTAATATCAACGCTGTCATCAAGCCAAGTCACGCCTGAAACGCCATTTATATCTGCGATCTTGTCCTTATATTCCAACGCTTCAGCAACAGTTACATCTTTGATCATTACTCTTGCATTAGGGATTCCGCCGTCAAATTCCTTGTTCATTACATCTATTGAAACTGTCGATTTGCTGTCGCTTGGAAGGTAGTCGTTTATATCGTAGTTTACCTCAACAAATCCTCTTATCAGTGCGCAAAAAACCGCAAGAATTATAAATACAATCATTACTAACTTTGGCTTTGCAGTTATTCCCTTATATAACTTTCTCAAATATTATCGCCTACTTTCACAACAGATGTTCCTGTAACAATAAGATTTCGCCCTTCAGCATTGAGCTTAAAGGTAATTGAAATATCGTCCAGATACCCCTCGCCATCACAGTCTATATTATTCGTAAGAGTTTTCAAGCGTCCGTGAATTTTAAATTTACCATAGGAATCAATAGTTCCGCTGAAATAATTTTCATTTTTCATAACTGTTATAACGCACTCTAAATTATCTCCTGCGATTTTTGCAGACATCATTCCTATTTTATTTCCAATGGTAGTATTAAGGACTATATTGTATTTCAAATGCTTTAGTTCATTCATTTAACACACCTGCCTTTGGTGTATAATTATAACCATTAAGCCTATAACTTCAATGGTTAAATCAGTTCAAATGTTGAAAAAACGGACAAAAAAGTACATTTGATGGTCAAAATAAACAAATCGTCTATTGAAAAATTTATAGGACAAGTGTATAATAAATATGGAGGGACAGAAAATGAAGCACGAAATTACAACTTTTAATACAAAGAAAACAATAGCGGCTTCTCTCAAAAAATTTATGGAGAAAAAGCCGCTTTCAAAAATAACTGTAAGTGAAATTGTTGCCGACTGCCAAATTAATCGCAAGACGTTTTACTATCACTTTGAGAATATTCAGGATTTACTCAAATGGATGCTGGAGCAGGAGGCAATAGAGGTAGTAAAGAACTTCGACCTGCTTTTAGACTACGAGGACGCCATTAATTTTGTTCTTGATTATGTAGAGGAAAACAAGCATATACTTAATTGCGCTTATGACTCTATAGGTTCAAACGAACTAAATAGGTTTTTCCACAATGATTTCAACAGCATTGTAATGACTATAATCAATCGCTATGAAGAAATTATGGGTATTGAAGTCGATAATAACTTCAGAATATTCATATGTGATTTCTATACTGAAGCTATTGTCGGAATGATTGTAAGGCTGTTAAAAAACAAGCATCCTTACGACAGAAAAAAATTAATCGAGTATCTGTCCTTAACGATAAAATCATCATTACCGGCTGTAATAAAAGAGGCGGCGAATAATATTTAGTAATCTTGTGCAAATGAAAACAATACCAATTTCCACATAAAAACTACATATGCTGAACAATTTGTACAAAAAGCACTGAAACACCCTGCTTTTGGGTTCTCAGTGCTTTTTCATTTTTGTTCAGAAGGTTTTTTTCTGTTTTGCGCCTCTTTAAAATAATACTCTATATATTCGGCTTCTTCAAAATCTAAATGCTTATAAAAGCCGGGAGCAGGGGTTTTATTGCTTGTGAGCAGGGTAATACACTCGATATCGTTTTTCTCAATATGCTTTTCAAGAGCCGATATAAGGCTTTTTCCGATGCCCTCTTTGTGACGCTTGTTTGAAACAAAAAGCTCATAAATATAAAGCTCGTCTCCCGACCACCATACCTGTTCGTTTGCAAAAACAGCGCCGATAATTTCACCTGTTTTATCGTCTTCGTAAACATAACCTACAAAGCGTTTGAGATCGGATATTTCATCTAAATATCTTGTTCCTGTCTTTTCGGTCCACTTGTGGTTCCACGGGTCATTGTAGTAAACATCTATAAGAAGCTTAACACAGTTTTTCAAGTCTGATTTTTTAAAGGGTCTAACCATAACAGTCTCCTTTGATTTTTGTGTTGTATTATTTTTGTCTGTATAGTATAATTACATTATAGAAAATAAAATAAATTATGTCAATATTTATACAGAACTGTTATTTTCCTTTTTTGTCACTGGATTTACACAATTAAATGATAGGGTTAAAATGAAAATACATAAGCCTGTAAAGGAGTAGATTTTTATGTCAAAAATACTTATAGTGGACGATGAAAAGAAGATAAGAGATGTTGTTCGTGAGTATGCCGAATTTGAGGGCTTTGAAATATTAGAAGCTGAGGACGGCATGGACGCTGTAAAAAAAGTGTCTGACAATGAGGACATTGATATTATCATTATGGATATTATGATGCCGAAGCTTGATGGGTATTCTGCTGTTCGTGAGATAAGAAAGACAAGCAGTGTGCCGGTTATTATGCTTTCTGCAAGGGGAGAGGAGTATGACAAGCTGTTCGGCTTTGAGTTGGGAATTGACGACTATGTAGTAAAGCCGTTCTCGCCTAAAGAGCTTATGGCGAGAATTCGTGCAGTGATCAACAGAGTAAGTCCTGTAAACAGTAAAGAGGAAATCGTTAGGTATAAGGGACTTACTATTAACTTTACCGCCCGTGAGGTTATGATAGACGGCGAAAAAATTTCAATGACCCCAAAGGAATACGACCTCTTGTTTTATCTGGTGAAAAATATGAACATAGCTCTTTCCAGAGATAAGCTGTTAGAAGAAGTCTGGGGTTATGACTTTTACGGCGACGACAGAACGGTCGATACGCACATTAAAATGCTGAGAAACAGTCTTGGCGAATACAGAAATCTTATTGTAACCTTGAGAGGAATGGGATATAAATTTGAAAAAATTGTTTAGCAGAAAAAGCGCTGATAGTAAAACTTATCCTGCAAAAAAACAGAAGAGCCTAGTGACATATATTTGGATATGCTTTATGCTGTTTACTATAATTATTTTGTTTTTGCTTTGGTTCTTTCAGTATTTTTTTATTGAGATGTACTATCAGTCAATGAAGGTTAGAGATTTAAAATCGTGTGCCGAGCAGATTTCTGATAATGCGGATTCTTATGATTTGGACGTTATTATTAACAGCCTTGCTTTTAAAAACAGCGCTACTATACTGATTACCGATACACTTGGAAATGTTGAGCACAATGCAAATTACCTTGGCAGGTTTTCATACTTTAATGCAGATGTTGAGACAAAGTTCGGACAGTATATTTATAAATTCAGAAACAAGCTATTAAACAGCGGTAAAAAAAGCGTTTCAGAAATATATGAGAACAAAGAAACCGAAAGCAAAGAGCTTTTTTATGTTACAAAGATTGTAATTAACGGTTCGCCTAAGCTTTTGTTTTTAGAAAGCTCCATCGAGCCTGTAGATTCAACAACTAAAATAATAAAAGAGCAGCTTATTTTTATAACCTTTATTCTTTTTGAGCTTGCATTCATCATTTCTTTGTTTATATCTAAGAAGATTGCAAGACCTATCGTGAAGATAACCGAATCTGCGGAGGAATTTGCAAAGGGTAATTATGACGTTAAGTTTGACGGAAAAGGCTACGAGGAGGTTCAGGAGCTTTCAAATGTTCTTAACCACGCAGGACGCGAGGTAAAAAAGGTAACCGATTTAAGGCGTGACCTTATTGCGAATGTGTCTCACGACCTTAGAACTCCTCTTACGATGATAAAAGCTTACGCTGAGATGATTAGGGATTTGTCGGGAGATAACCCCGAAAAGCGTGCCGAGCATATTCAGGTCATAATAGATGAGTCTGACAGGCTGGCTTTTCTGGTAAACGACATTCTTGAGCTTTCCAAGCTTGAAAGCTCAAATGCAGAACTTGCGCTTTCTGAGTTTTCAATTTTCGATAAGATGCAGGATGTGCTTTCTAGGTATCAGATTTTAATTGAGCGTGACGGTTATAATATCAAGTATTATAAAGACGAGGATAGAATTTGTCTGGCGGACGAAGCAAAAATCGAGCAGGTTTTGTATAATCTGATCAACAATGCTGTCAACTACTGCGGAGATGATAAGACTGTTATAATACGTCAGATAAATAAAAAAGACAGTGTGAGAATCGAGGTCATAGACCACGGTGAGGGAATTTCCAAAGAGCTTATGCCTCTTGTCTTTGACAGGTATTACCGCGATAAGAAGGTAGCGAGGGATAAGGTTGGAACAGGAATAGGACTGTCAATTGTTAAGGGTATTCTTAACTCGCACGAGTTTCCGTTCGGAGTTTCAAGCGAAGAGGGCAAAGGCTCGATGTTCTGGTTTGAAATGACTAGTACAAGATACGTTCGTAATGAAACTGCGTATGATAAAAATAACAAAGATGAAAATAATAAGGATATTAAATAATTTGAGTAATCTTTTTTACGATAGGTGAAGTTTATGAGGTTAATGTTTATAGGGGACGTTGTAGCAAAACAGGGGTGTGATTTTTTAGCAAAGCACATTTATGATTTAAAAAAAGAATATGAAACGGATATACTAGCAATAAACGGTGAAAATTCAGCAACCGGAAATGGTATTACAAAAGCGTCTATTGAAATGCTGTTAAACTGCGGCGCAGACGTTATAACAACAGGCAATCACGCTTTTAAGAGAAGGGAATCTGCTCATTTGTACGATGAGTATGACTTTCTTCTAAGACCTATCAACTATCCTGAAGGAGTTATAGGCAAGGGAATTTATATTCTTGATACCGGCAGAACACAGATAGCTTTTATAAACGCCATGGGCGTTATTTATCTTGAGCCTCTTGACAACCCTTTTTCCGCTATTGAAAAGGCGTTGTCAGAAATTTCTACGCCAAATATTTTTATTGATTTTCATGCAGAGGCAACGTCAGAGAAGAAATGTATAGGGCATTATTTTACAGGTCGTGTAACAGGAGTTTTTGGAACGCACACTCATGTTCAGACGGCTGATGAAATGATTTTGGGAGGTCATACAGCTTATATTACCGACGTTGGAATGACAGGTCCCGAGCGGTCTGTGCTGGGTGTTGACAGCGATATTGCAACCTCTAAAATGAGATTTCATTATCCTGTTATGTTTAAAGAGAGCAAAGCGCCTTGCTTTATAAATGGCGTAGTGGTAGATTTTGATGAACATACAGGGAAGGCGAGAGATATACAAAGGATCATAAAGCGGTAGACGACAGAAAGATGCAAGTAATTAGAGGTAAGAGGCAAGATATTACTTAATATTTGTCTCTTGCTTCTAATTTTTTGCTCTGTTGATTATTAACAATTATTTAAAAGGGGTATTGTCATCGGAATCGGTTTAAGAATGAGTTACCCCGACGGGATGTACTTCGTTTTGTATCTTTGTTGAGAAATTTGCAAATCCGCTGTCGCTAATTACAATAGCTCGCCTTACACAATTACAGCCGTATTTTTCTCTTAAACGGTCAATAGTTTTGTTGAGATTTTCATGCTTTTTATTTGCGTTTGAATTTTCAAATATAGAAGTCTGATAGTCGGAATAAATATCGTTAAGCTCGGAAACGCAAATTGAAATGGCACGGATGGGGTTTCCTGCAGCCCAGTTGTAGGATTCTTTGTAAAGAGAAAGTGCGATATTTGCTATTTCATAAGCGTCATCTACAGGAACGTGCAGTTGCTTTTGCCTTGAATAAGTATACAGCTTATTATTTTTTACCGAAATGGAAACCGCTTTGCATTTGGAATGAATAGCACGAAGTCTTGTGGCTATACTTTCTGCCAGCGCAAACGTGATTATTTTTACGTCGTTATCGTTTTCGAGGTCACGGTATGATGTTGTTCCGTTGCTTACCGATTTGACCAACGGTTTGTTACCGTCAGCTTCAACGGGAGATACATCTAGTCCGTTTGCATAGACCCAAAGGTATTGCCCCCATTTTCCCAGCCAGCTTTGCAGCATTGTTATGGGTGTTTGTGCAAGCTCTCCTATAGTGAAAATTCCTCTCTGATTGAGTTTTTTCTTCGTTGCTTTTCCCACATACAAAAGCTCTCCAACGTCAAGAGGGAAGACCTTATCTTTAAAGCAATCCTTGCCTTGCGATGCTATGACTGTGGTTGCGTCCGGCTTTTTCATATCAGAGCCAAGTTTTGCAAATATTTTGTTATAGCTTACGCCTATAGATACTGTTATCCCAATCTCTGATTTGACCCTTTCTCTTATCTCATCGGCTATAACCTTACCGTCCGCCTGCTTTCCATTTCGCCAATAACCTGTTATGTCAATCCAGCATTCGTCTATTCCAAACGGCTCTATCTTATCTGTGTAGTCGGAGTATATTTTCATTGCCGCCTTTGAGTGTTTAAGGTATTCCTCGTAGTGAGGGGGAACTGTAATAAGCTCAGGACACTTTTTCTTTGCTTGCCATATAGGTTCTCCAGTTTGAACGCCATAGCTTTTGGCAAGCTCGTTTTTGGCAAGTATTATTCCGTGACGTTCCTCCTGATTTCCTGTTACTGCTACGCATTTTCCTTTTAACTCAGGATTGAGCTTACATTCAATAGATGCATAGCAATTGTTCATATCAATGTGAAGTATTACTCTTTCTTTTTTTGTTTCCATAACCATTCATTCCTTTACTAATTTATATTTTTGACTAGTGTTTCATCTTAAACATTAAAGAACATAAGTTCTTTATCATTATTATAGAACATTTGTTTTCACTTGTCAAGAACAAATGTTTATTTTTTTAAAAATATTATATTAGTCAGAGTAATATTCTAATATGATATCGTATTTAAGAAAATTTGGGCGCAAAAAAAGCAGAAGCTATTTAAAGCCTCTGCTTATTGTGAACCTTTTTAACATATTTAAGTCAAATCTCCGTACTGGAAGTTTTTATAAATATCGGTTTGTTCGACCTCGATATCTTCATACACCTCATACAACACCTTATTAACAGCACTGTTATTATAGGTCTGAGCAAAGTATTCAATATTTTTATTTATATAGTTCTTATCTAAGGGAACACGCATAATGATATGGTATCCGGAGCTTGATTCTATGACCTTGCTCATCTCATTTTCTTTTAGTTTCAATGCTGCCTTAAGATAGGCTTCATCGTATTCATAGTCTTTGCCGACTAATATACCTTTTGGATAGCTCTCATATAAAGAATCGTAAGTGTTTTTCTTCATAAGAGAGTCAAAGTTCTCACCGGATTGAAGCATTCTGTAAATATTATCGGCAACCTTTTTGGAAGCATTTTTAGCCTGCTTTTTCTTATTGTCGCTCAGAGCGTCATAATTTGATAATATAGTCTCTGCCTTTTTTGGATTTGATAGCTTGTCATAATCCTCAATACTATTTGAAGATAAAACCTCATCTGAAATCTTTTCTTCAGAGCCAAAAGGAATAAATATTTGCTTTACCTGATAAAGCTCTTTTTCAGCGGTTTTATAAAAATCCTTTTCTGAAATAGTAAGCGTTTTTTCCACCTTTGCCGCCATAACATTGTTTTTCATAGCTATATCAAGATACTTTTCAGTCATATAATTTTCTTTAAGAAACGACTTATAATTATCGCCTTGTTCGTCTTTAACGGATTGAATTCGTTCCTTTACTGCTTTTTTATCATCTTTGTCAAAGGTTATACCGTGTTTTTTTGCATAGCTTGAGTGAACGTAACCGCCCTTTATATATTCAGCAAGACTGTCCTTGAATGAACTGAACATATTTTTAAGATCATCTCCGCTTGCGCTTTTAAAGGCTTCATCCGATACTCCGTAATATTGACCGTAGCTGTTTAAAAACTGATAGTAGCAGTTTCTTAGCTCGTCAAATCCAATGTCATTTCCGTCGATTTTCAAAAACACCAAATCATCGGTGTCGACCTTTTTGCCGTTGATTTTAAAGGACGGTTCGGGAACTTCAGCAGAAGAACTTGCCAAAGCAGAGTTTGAATTGCTATTAGAATTTGTATTTGCATTTGTCTTATTCAGTTGAAGAATAACCAGCGCAACAATTACCGCCGCAAGAACGACAATTACAGGTATCAAAATCTTTGTTGTTAAATCTGACTTTTTTACATCGGACTCACTTTCGGCTAAATCGCCAGCTTCAGCATCTTCACCTAAAATCGGAGTATAAGCATCATCAGCATCAAATGCGTCGTCAGAAATTTCAGTCTCATCGTTAGAAACTTCATCATTTAAAATTTCTTCTTGATTTTTATTCTCGTCCATATTTTTTCTCCATTCTCTTAATAGTTTTCGGCATATAACCTCAAAACAAGTTTTATTTATGGATAGTATTACACATTAATGTGACAACAATGTGATAAAAAACTACGGCAGTAGTCTGTTTAGATCCCTCGGGAACATTGAGGTTTCACGAATATTTGAGTAGTTAAGCAGTTTCATCAAAAGACGCTCCAGACCTATTCCCAATCCGCCGTGCGGAGGAAGTCCGTACTTATGCGATTCCAGATAGTTTTCAAAGTCGGCAGGGTCTAAGCCCTGACGTTTCATTTTAGCTACCTGCTCGTCATAATCGTGAATTCTCTGACCACCCGAGGTTATCTCAAGCCCTCTGAATATAAGGTCAAACTTATATGCGGCTTTAGGGTCTTCTTTGTCGTCCATAGCATAAAACGGAGGCTTAGAGCTGGGGAAGTGGGTTATGAATATAAACTCGCTGTCATACTTTTCCTTAGCGTATTTGCAGAGATTGACCTCGTCCTCTGGGTCTAAATCAAACTTAGTTGAAACATTCTTACCACGCAAAAGCTCAATAGCGTCAGAAAATCTAATTGACGGTATATCAGTAATATGCGGAACATCAGCATTTAGCAGTTTTATTTCCTTAGGGTAGTTTTTTTCAATGTACGCAAAAATATGTTTGAGCATTGCCGTTTCCATATTCATAACGTCATACATACTATCTATATATCCCATCTCAAAGTCAAGACCGATATATTCATTAATATGACGTGATGTTGCGTGCTTTTCCGCTCTGTAGACAGGGGCTATTTCATAAACTCTGTCATAGAAGGCGATAGCTGCCTGCTTATAAAACTGGGGTGACTGGTTCAAAAACGCAGGGTGACCGAAATAATCTATCTTGAATATATTTGCTCCGCCCTCTGCGCCTTGAGCAACGATTTTCGGCGTGTGGATTTCAGTGAAGTTGTTCATTCTCATAAACTCGTGCATTCCTTGAACAAGACCTTCCTGAAGTTTGAAGATAGCGCGCTGATAAGGGTTTCTCAAGGAAACGCTTCTGTTGTCGAGATTTACATCTAATGTGCATTTAAGCTCGCCCTGAGAGATCTTGAGAGGGTATTCCTCTTTAGGCCTTGAAATCAGCTTGATCTCACTAAGAATGATCTCAATGCCGTTCTGGTCACGCTTGTTTTCGTTGACAGTACCCTTAATATGAACAAAGTAACCCTCATGCAGACCATCTATACTGTCTTTGCAGTTATCCTTATTATATACGGTTTGAATAACGTCTCTTGCTGTTCGTATAACAACAAATGAAATGCTTCCCATTGATTTGACCTTATGAACACAGCCTGAGAACTCGACCTCCGAGCCGATATTGTTTTGAGCAGTTTCAACGTCAAATTCCTGCATTACGTTTTTACCGCTTATGACTAAAAGCTTGTCGTTATCCGCTTTTGTTTTTGGTGTGAATTTATCGGGATTTTCATATTTAGTTAGCTTTGATGTGTCAGGCCTTGAATTGCTCTCGGACTTTGCACTTTCTTCCAATGTCTGTGCTTGCTGTTGTGTTTCACCGGATTTCAGCTTGCTTTCAAGAATTTCTTTTATAACCTTTGGTGTGCCGACGCCTTTGAGCGCCTTTGTACATTTTCCCATAAAGAAGCCGAATACCTTTGTTTCGCCGTTTCTGTACTGTTCAACCTGTTCCGGGTTAGCCGCTAAAATCTCGTCGATTCCTGCTTCTACCTTTGAATTGTCAAGCTCTATCAAGTATCCGTTTGACTTTATAATTTCACCGCATGGCTTTCCTGTTTCGACCATCTCTCTGAACGTCTTGTTGGCGTCGTTTAAAGACACCTTTTCCTCGTCTGAAAGCTTAACCAGTTCTGCGACATCTTCGGCTGTGAAATTGAGATTATCTAAGTCAATTTCGCCAAGATTGAGCCTTCTCATAAATTCACGCAGAATAAATGATGCTATGCTCTTTGGATTGTTATATGCTTTTACAGCATCGTCAAAGAAGTCAGATACGACCTTAGATTGAATCAAGATTTTAGCGTCTGTCTCGCTCAGACCGAATTTTTCAACATATCTCTTAATTCTTTTGTCGGGCATTTCAGGCAGTTTTGCTTTGATATCGTCGAGCATTTCATCAGTGAAGTTTACCTGCAAAATATCCGGCTCGGGGAAGTATCTGTAATCGTGAGCGTTCTCCTTGTTTCTCATTGAAGTGGTGACGTCACGGTTTTCGTTGTATCTTCTTGTTTCCTGAATAACACGCTTTCCTGCGTCAAGCAAGAGAGCCTGACGTCGTTCCTCGTATTTTATTGCTTTGCCGATAGCCTTTATTGAATTTAGGTTCTTGATTTCCGCACGGGTTCCGAACTCTTTATCGTCAGGCTTCATAAGAGAAATATTTACGTCGCACCTTAATGAACCCTGTTCCATTTTACAGTCGCTGACACCTGCGTATTTTAGCAAAAGCGCAATTTGCGATACAAAAGCCTGAGCTTCTTCGGCTGACGAAATATCAGGCTCGGTAACTATCTCGATTAGAGGTATTCCGCATCTGTTATAGTCGGCTAGCGAGACGCCGTTGAAATCGTCGTGTATAAGCTTTCCTGCGTCTTCCTCAAGATGTATACGGTTAATTCTGATATTCTTCTTTTTGCCGTCAACCTCAATAGGAACAAGACCGTCTAAGCAGAGTGGTCTTTGAAGTTGTGAGATTTGATATGCCTTTGGCAGGTCGGGGTAGAAGTAGTTTTTTCTGTCGAACACAGAAAATTTGCTGATGTTACAGCCCAGTGCAAAGCCTGCTTTTACTGCGTATTCAACGGCAGTCTGGTTTATAACGGGAAGTGTTCCAGGCATACCTGTACATACGGGACAACATCTTGTATTCTGGTCTCCTCCGAACTCTGCGTTGCAGGTGCAGAAAACCTTTGATTTTGTAAGCAGTTCGGAGTGAATTTCAAGACCGATGACTGTTATATATTTATTTTCCATTTGTCTGTTCCTCCGTTATTAATCTATGTTTGGTAAAACTCTTGTAAAGTTCTTTTCATAAGCGTCCGCCGTCTGAATTACCGTCTGCTCATCAAAAGGCTTTCCGATAATAGACATTCCGATAGGAAGTCCCTTACCGTCATATCCGCATGGGGTCGAGATTGCAGGAAGTCCTGCAATATTTACGGTAACTGTGCAAATATCAGCCTGGTACATCTTTACAGGGTCGGATATGTTTTCATCACAGCGATATGCTGTAGTAGGCGTTGTAGGTGTTAAAATAACATCGCACTTATCAAAAATATCGTTGTATTCTTTTCTAATAAGCTGTCTTAAAGCCATTGCCTTTCCGTAATAAGCGTCGTAATAACCGCTGGAAAGAGCGTAGTTGCCGAGAAGTATTCTTCTTTTAACTTCATCGCCAAAGCCCTCACGCCTTGACGCTTTTATAAGCTCGTCATATGACTCGCACTTTTTATCGGTTCTGTGACCGTACTTTATACCGTCGTATCTTGAAAGGTTTGAAGCCGCCTCAGCAGACGCAATAAGATAGTATGCCGGAATTGCATACTTAAGCGACGGCATAGAACATTCTACAAGCTCTGCACCCATAGCCTTGTATTCGTCAGTAGCTTTCAGAACCGAAGTTTTTATAACATCGTCTATACCCTCAGCAAAAAACTCTTTAGGCAGGGCGATTTTCAATCCCTTTATATCCATGCCGATTTTTGCGTTAAAGTTGGGAACGTCAACTTTAGCTGATGTTCCGTCGTGAATATCAAAGCCGCAGATAGCATTTAGTATAGTTCCGCAGTCCTGAGCGTTTTTAGCGACAGGTCCTATCTGGTCGAGAGATGATGCAAACGCCACCAGACCGTATCTTGAAACACGGCTGTAGGTTGGCTTCATACCTGTTACTCCGCAGAAAGATGAAGGCTGACGTATCGAGCCGCCTGTATCTGAGCCGAGAGCCGCTGTGCAAAGGTCGGCAGAAACGGCGCTTGCCGAGCCGCCCGATGAACCGCCTGGTACTCTGTTAGTGTCGTACGGATTTTTGGTTTTCTTGAACGCCGCTGTTTGTGTGGAACCGCCCATTGCAAACTCGTCCATAGAAACCTTTCCGAGCATTACTATACCCTCGTTCTCCAGCTTATCCATAACCGTTGCATTGTAAGGCGGAATAAAGTTCTCGAGCATTCTTGAAGCACAAGTGGTTTTTACACCCTCTGTGCAGATGTTGTCTTTAATCGCCATTGGTATTCCCGTTAGAGGCGAAGCATTGCCCTTATTTATTTTCTCCTGTGCTTTATCGCAAGCCTTATATGCCTGTTCTTTTGAAAGAGTTATAAAGCAGTCAAGCTTTTTGTCTGCCGATTCAATACGGCTGTAGTATTCGTCGGTGAGCTCTTTTACGGAAATTTCCTTTCCGTCCAGAGCTTTTCTTATATCATTAATACTGCTGTTTTTCAGTTCCATTGATTATTCTCCTTATTAATACGGAATTTACTAATGTATGTTTTGTTATTCCACTACCTTTGGAACAACAAAGCAGTTATCTCTGTTTTTAGCATTGGCAATTACCTTTTCAGTAGGCATTGAGGGCTCATTGAAATCCTCTCTTAGGTCGTTTAAATATATATTCTTATTATCGGCAAGAGCGTCATAGGTGACGTCGATTTCCTTTACCTTATCCATAAGCTCAATAATGCTTGTCATATCGCTTGACGCCTTTTTAAGCTCATCGTCAGTAAAATCAAGTTTACCAAGCTCTGCTAAGTATTTTACCATTTCTAAATCCATAACGATTTGTCCTTTCTGAAATTTTTCTGTTTTTAGGGGCAGCCCTCTCTTGCAGGGCATGCCCCTCTTTAAAAACAGTCCACTGGACTATTTTTAAATTCACCCTGTGCGGAGCGCACTACGTAAGGGGAATTTCGCCGACTGCGGTCGGCGACAGGGCTCTGCCCTTGACCCGCAAGCCTTTTGAAAAAGGCTTGAGCGAAAACTTTTTCTCAAGTTTCCAATACTTAGATTTCATTATACACTATTTTGTTATCAAACGCAAGGGTTTTAAGCGTAAATGATATTTTAGGAGCTCTTGACATATAAAAGTATTTGTGGTATATTGAAATCGGCAAAGGGGAGAAAACCCATAACAAAAAAACAAGCCGAAAATTAAATATCTTGATTTACTGCAAAAGGGGGAGTTACCCATAGAAAAAAACATTATTGTGGTAGACAAAGACGAAAACGAAATCGGAAAGACCTATCCCAAAAGGGCGAAAGGTCTTGTCAAAAAAGGTCGGGCAGAGTATGCAGACGACCGTAAAATTCGTCTTTTAGAGCTTACTCATGTTCCGACCGTAAATAATGAAACGGAGGATATAAAAATGAGTAATATTATAAACTTTAATGCAGGAGATTTTTCTTTTAATAAGAAGTGCTGGAGCAATCAGGGTTACAAGGGATTTATCACTAATAGTTTCGGTGAGAATATCAAAATGTTTGAAATAGGCGATTGGAACTGGAACTGGACGTCGATTATCTCAAAGCAGCAGCTTGAAAAGAATACCGACTATGTATTCAGGTTTGGCGTTACTATGGGGCATAATGACGATCAGGACGAGGTATTGAGGTTTTATATCCGTTTTGACGGTGATGAAGAAAACCAGACTATATATGTCCTTGAGCGTGGCAGGTATAAGCCTGTGATTTCTAAAAAACTCGGTGAAACTATGCTAAGAATATATGAGATAGAGTTTAACACGGGCGACGCTGAAAATGTGGAATTTCTGTTTGATGCAATGAGAGCTGTAACTCAGATTATTCCTGTTAAGGAGTATTCCGCATACGGAGAACTTGAGGATTTAAGCTATGATGATTGGTGGCAAGCCAGAAAAAAAGAAATTTTAAAAGTTGGCGGCAATGTAATCAATCTTCAAGATGCTAATGTTTCATTCAAGATTTTACGAAAGTTAAAAAAGGCTTTACCTAAAACAGGAGACTATGTATTAAATCTTCAAGGTGCAAATATTTTTGATGATAAAGATGATAAAGATTAATTCATTGCATTAAAGATAATATTCAACCCGAAATTATTAGAGAGTATCTTTTGATACTCTCTTTATTTTTGCTTTGAATATCAGAGGTTTAAAGTAAAGTAAATTTTTTATCACATTTTAAAGAACAATGTCATATAATAAACTATCACACCTTTTGCTCCCCGTTTTTTAATATAAAGGTGTTTAAAACTTATTTGTGCGGTCAACACTAATATCAAATGAAAATGGGAGTGTTATATGTGTCGGGTTATTATGACAACGGAATTCACAGGGGAGAAATATATTACGCAGACCTAAGCCCGGTAGTCGGCTCGGAGCAAGGGGGAATGAGACCTGTGCTTATTGTCCAGAACGACGTCGGGAACAAGCACAGCCCTACCGTTATAGCAGCGGCTATAACAAGCAAAATGGATAAGGCAAAGCTGCCTACACATATTGCAGTAAACGCTTCAAGCTGCGGTCTTGCGAAAAATTCGGTAGTTTTGTTAGAGCAGATAAGAACTATAGATAAAACCCGTCTAAAAGAGAGAATGGGAGAGCTTGATACAAGCTCAATGTCCGCTGTGAACAGTGCGTTGTCGATTTCCTTTGGTTTAGGCGGCAGAACTTAAATAAAATATATCATATCGCAAATAATTTTTACTTATTAAAACTTTATAGATTTATATGTTAAATATATCGGCATCGCTTAACTCGGTGCCGATTTTTGCATCACTACGAAATATTTGGCAAAATCATAATTCATACATAAAATATTGTAAATTTGTTAAAATTATATTGATAGAATCAAAGTAACTTATAATAACGGAGGTCAGAATAATGAAAAGAAAAATTCTAATTTTGGCTGTATTAATGTCAATAATGGCAATTATGGCAGGTTGCGGCGAAAAAAATAAAACTTCATCTGATTTATCAAGTGATACAACTCAGTTGTCGGAGAGTCTTGCCGATACCAGCGTTACAGAGCAATATGAAAGCACAACAATTTCACAGAGCGCAAGTGCTTCAATATCGGAAGATGACGCTAAAAAGATAGCTTTAAAAGACGCAAATGTTTCGGAGTCTGAAGTTAACGGCATTAGGATAAATCAGAAAATTGATGACGGAATGTCCTTATACGAGGTTGATTTCTATGCAGGCAATAAAGAATATGAGTACGAGATTTCTGCTCAGGACGGAAGCATTCGCATTAAGGATACAGATATAGATAACGACTTCGGCTCAACGGTGCAAAATAATGCAGGTGTGTCATTAGATAAAGCAAAGAAAACTGCGCTTAGCAAAGTAAAAGGAGCTACCGAAAAAGATATTCGTATTCATTCGGAATACGATGACGGCAGACAGATCTATGAAGGCTCTATAGTTTACAAAGATATGGAGTATGATTTTGAAATAGACAGCGAAACGGGAAATATAATTTCTTGGGAAGCAGAATCGGTTTTTGATGATTAATAGTAAATAGTAAAGCGCCTATCCAAATTTGGGTAGGCGCTTTTAGCTTGTTGAAAAGCGGGTTCTATTTATCCTCAAGCTCTTTAAGCTCATTTAGTTCTTCGCTGTCCTCTTTACTGCTTCCGTCTTTGATAACCTTTATATCATCTTTTATATAAGTATTCACAGCTTCGGTATCCGAATTTTTCACTCTGATTTTTCCTGTAAGAATATTGATGTCAACAACATTTCCTTCACCGTCAGGAGTTTCTACAAATGCGCCTACTTTGGGAAGTCCCTTAATAAGCTCCTCATAGCCTTCCTGCTCATATTTTAAACAGCACATAAGCCTTCCGCAGGTTCCTGAAATTTTGGATGGATTTAATGACAGGCTTTGATCCTTTGCCATTTTTATTGATACTGGCTGAAAATCTCCTAGAAACGATTTACAGCAAAACGGTCTGCCGCAAATTCCAAGCCCCCCGAGCATTTTAGCCTCATCTCGAACGCCTATTTGCCTAAGTTCAATTCTTGTTCTGAAAACTGAAGCCAGGTCTTTTACAAGCTCTCTGAAATCAACTCTTGTTTCAGATGTAAAATAGAAAAGAAGTTTGTTATTGTCAAATGTACATTCAACGTCGACGAGCTTCATATTAAGTCCGTGCTTTGCAATTTTCTCTTCGCAGATTTTAAATGCTTCCTCTTCGCTTTTTTTGTTTTGCTCTATTTTATCGAGATCCTTTTCTGTTGCAACGCGTATTATATCTTTAAGAGGCACTTTAAGCTCTCCTTCTTTTATCTCACGATTGCCCAAAACAACTTCGCCACATTCAACTCCTCGTGATGTTTCAACAATTACCTTTTCACCAACGTCGATGTTGACTCCGTTAGGTGTAAAGTAGTATATTTTCCCTACGCGCTTAAAGCGAACGCCTATTATTTCAATCATATAATTCCTCCGTTATTTGAATTCCAAACTTTAAAGACTTATAAAATTTCCTTTATTTCTGAGCATAATGAGTTTATCGCAAGGCTTAGATTTCCGTTTGAATTTATCCTTTCAATATATTTGGTTATAACAAGATATATTTTTCTTGCCTTTGCTTTTGATATATGTTCCGCAAGCTTTACTGCGCCGTTTTTATATGTGCTTATTAGTATTCCTTCATCACAGCCGGCATTAACCGACATTGCGTCTCGCATAACCTCGTTAAGAAGCCTCAAAACAAGCAAGGTCATAGGCTTGTCTCCGATAAGCTCGCTGAACTCTTTAAGCATTTGATACTCGTCAGCAGAAATTATGGAATCAGTTATGTTTTTGGTTATTGTTACAGCGTCGACTATGCTTTCTCCGTCTAAGTAGCTTTTGCACTTCCCGATATTACCGCCCAAAATTTCAATGGACTTTTTTATATCCTCAGATTTGTAACCGTATTGAGCAAGTGCTTTTTCACAAGAGCCGCCGCTTACTTCATGTACCGAAAGCGACACCACTCTTGAAATAATGGTAGGCAGAAGAGCTGAGCGCGACTGAGCCGTCAGTATAATTATGCAGTGGTCGGGAGGTTCTTCAATCAGTTTAAGCAGTGCGTTCTGCGCAGTAACAAGGGTGTTGTCCATATCCGAGATAATATATATTTTATACTTACCCTCGTTAGGCATTATCGGAGCGTTTTCAACTATCTCACGCAGAGTGTCTATTTTGTAGTTTCCGCTTTTGCCGCTTGGTAAGGCATAAATAACGTCAGGATGCGTTTTGTGTAAGATCATTCTGCATGATTTACATTCTCCGCAGGGAACACCATTGCCTTTTTCACAAAGAAGTGCAGCCGAAATATAATCAGCGGCAGTTTTTTTGCCTAACCCCTTTTCGCCGTAAATTAAAAAGGAATTTACGACCCTGTCTTTGATGACCATAGAGCTTATCGTGTTTTTTAATATATTATTTTCATAAAATGAAAAATTCTCCATAAGAATTACCTTTACATAAATTCGGCTTTAATAAGCGAGAAGGCTTCTACCTCTTACCTCTTACCTCTTGCTTCTTGCTTCTTGCTTCTTGTAGTTCATTGTACCACATTAACAGAAAAAATGCTATACCTTTTGAGCAAATTTATAGCGTTTCTATCAAAAACCTCTCCGCTGATTACCAATGGAATACAGGGCGGGCAAATTGATACAGAAGACGCACATATTCTTCCCAGCGCCTTGTCAATGGGAACCGTTTCTGTTTTGCTGAATAAAGCGTCTCTGATTGACATTTTCTTTTCTGCCGGCTGAATATTAATATAATTATCTTTATAAAAGCAGGAATGATTATTTGCCTCTTTTTTTATATCTTTCAGTGCAGATAAAAGAGCATTAAAATCATCTTCGTTATTTTCAGGCGAAATCATTAAAACTACGGCTGATTCATCTGCATATTCACAGAAAATATTATGCTTTTCCAGCAAGCAAAGCAATTCTTTGCCGTTAATGCCCAGTTCGTTTGTAAGTAAAACCAGCTTTAGCGGCTCTGTGCAGGGTTCGTCAATTACTTTAAAGCCTATTGATTTTATCTCAGCCTTTAGCTTTTTAACTCTTTTGCAGAGTTGATTAAGCCTACCGATATATTTTTTATCATTTAAAATCCTGTTGCACAAGTCGATAGATTCTAAAATCAAGTAGGACGGGGAAGTAGTTGCAAAAATTTGCATTGCCTCTTTGACCGCCGCTCTGTTTTTGAATTCATCTCTTGTGTTGTTTGAAATATGCAGATAAGCCCCTCCCGTAAGGCAGGGGAGCGTTTTATGTGCTGAATCACAGCATATATCTGCTCCGAGCGATAAAGGGTGTAAATTCTCGGTCAAAAAGTTTAAATATGCCCCATGAGCGTTATCAACAAGCAGAGGAATATCATATTTTTTACATACATTAGATAAACTTTTCACATTGAGAATATTGCCAAGATAGTCAGGGGTGGTGATGTATACAGCACTTGGAAGCTCGCCCTTTTTATAAGCTGATAAAGCATTCTCTAAATCAGTTGACGTAAGATTTATTGTACATACAGAATTAAGAGCCATTCCAGTGTAAAGCCAGTCGACATCAATATCAATTAAAGCGCAGGCGTTAATAAAAGATTTATGTACATTTCTCGCAGCAAGGATTTTTCTACTTTTACCCCTAACAGCAAGATAAAGCATCGTTTTAATTGCTAGTGTAGAGCCTTCTGTTGAGTATAAGGAAAGAGCCGAATTAAAAAGCTGTGAAGCGTTTTTCTCACTTTCGCTTATTATACCATTGTTTGATGTGTCAAAGAGAAAGTCAGCGCGTGATATCTCAGTTATATCATACGGCGAAACAGCCTTAAGTTCGTTTGGACCTCTGCCCTTATGACCTGGCATATGAAACCTGATATTGTTTTCGCTCTTGTATTTATTTAAAAAGTCATATATCGGCGTCTTCATCATCAATAAAGCTCCTGAAATTGGTGTATTTCAATCGCTCGTAAATTCGATTTTTCGCACGTTTCACAGTTCTCGATACTGTGGATTTGTTTACTCCGAATTCCTGAGCAATTTCGTGAATTTTCATATTGTTCATATAATACATAATGATATATTGTTTCTGTGTTTTTGTCAAATCATTGTTAATTATCTCACGCAGGAATTTAATTATCTCTTTGTTTGATGTTGAGGCATATTTTCCGGTTCTTACTTTTTTCTCACTATAGAGAAATTCAATAGGCACTCGTTTATTTGTATACTTTTTCATTTATAAGACATATTTCCTTTCTGCGTATGAAATATTTACATTTTATAATTTTTTCGAGATATACTTACATGAGGTTTAGGTTTAAAATAATTTTCAATCATTTTTGCGCTTAGTAAAACGTCAAGATATTCAGAATAAAGAGTTTCTGAACGCTTTAAAAGTGCCTTTCTTTCACTTACATCGGTTGTTTTCTTGATTTTTTCCTTTAGATATTCATTCTGCTTTTTTAAGGCGTCGGCTGTTTTAATATAAGCCTTGAATAGATTTTTCATACTTTTCTGTCCTTTCTAAATTGTCATCCCAAAATGTTTTTTAGCAAATAGAACAAATGTTCTTTTACAATTTTATGATAAATCCAAACCTAAGTTTTGTCAACACTTTTTTTAAAAAAATTCTAATTTTATGGCTTCGGGGAAATTTTTTGGACAATTGCAAATGTAGCAGTTGATTTTTACAGAAAATTGTGCTAAAATAAATAGAATTGTTTATAAAAACAAGAAAGGATTAAGTCTTAATGGAAAAGGAAAAACTCGACAGGATATCACAGCTTTACAGGCTTTCAAAGCAGAGAAAGCTGACTCGGGAAGAATTAGACGAGCAAAAGAGGCTGAGAGACGAGTACCGTCGTGGGTATGTGAGAAATCTCACTCAGCAGCTTGAGCATACCGAGCTTTTGCGTCCTGACGGAACGAAGGTCAGGGTATCTGATTTAAAGAGAGAAAAGAATGGAGATATTACAAAAAGCTAAATTAAAAGGGAAGTAACGGATATGGAAACGAATTACAATCTAATATCAAACGGAGGCTTTTCAAGGCAGAAGTTAAAGCTTTTGATTTTGCAGAAAATTCTGCTTAATGAAACGGACGAAGCACATTCTCTGACCGGAAAGGAGCTTATATCGAAGCTTGAGGCGTATGGCATAAAGGCTGAGCGAAAGACTATTTATGATGATATAACTTCGCTTCAGGAGAGCGGTTTGGATATACTGGCAGATAAAAGAGGGCACGCAAACGCATACTATGTAGGTTCAAGAACTTTTCAGGACGAGGAGCTTTATGTGCTGGCAGACGCAGTAGCCTCGTCGGTTTTTCTGACAAAAAAGAAGTCTGACGAGCTTATCGGCAAGCTTCAGACGTTAACTTCTAAGTATAAGGCTAAGGGGCTAAGAAGAAACGTGTATGTCGCCAACCGTGCAAAGACTTTCAATGAGAGAATATACTACAATATAAATATAATTCACAAAGCGATATATTCAAATTACCAGATAGAGTTTAAATACTATGAATACAGTATAGACAAAAAGGCGCAGTTCAGACACGGCGGAGAGATTTACAGCGTTTCGCCTTATCAGCTTATATGGGAAAACGATAAATACTATCTCATATGCTACTGCAACAAGCACGAAAAGATTTGCAGATACAGAGTTGACAGGATATCAGACGTTAGCATCTGCGAGGATAAAAGACGTTCTTTGACGGTTGACGAAAACGAAATCGTAAAAAGTCTGAAGGCTACATACGATATGTACGGCGGAGACAGAGAAAAGGTAGAGATAGAGTTTGACAATTCGCTTATCAATGTTGTTATCGACAGGTTTGGCAGCAATGTTCTTATCAACAAGAAAGACAATGACAGGTTCAGTATAGAGGTCGACGTTGAGATAAGCCCTACCTTTTGGGGCTGGCTGTTTACGTTTGGGACTAACGCAAGGGTTATAGGTCCTGAGAAGATAGTTGACGCTGCTAAGAAAAGATTAAAGGAAATAGAAGGCTGTTATAAATCATAATTATGATACATAAATAGTAGTTAGGTAAGGGGATAGGATAATGGAAAGCAATATTTCAGATAAGATAAAGCTTCTGCAAAAGATGATAGATGAAAGCAGATCAATAGTTTTCTTCGGCGGAGCAGGCGTGTCGACCGAAAGCGGAATACCTGATTTCAGAAGCGTTGACGGATTGTATAATCAGAAGTACGATTATCCGCCTGAGCAAATGCTTTCGCACACCTTTTATGTAAACAATCCGAAGGAGTTTTTCAAGTTTTACAAGGATAAAATGCTAGCTCTCGATATAAAGCCTAACCAAGCGCATAAAAAATTAGCCGAGATGGAGGCTAAGGGCAAGCTGTCCTGCGTTATAACCCAGAACATAGACGGTCTTCATCAGGCTGCAGGGAGCAAAAAGGTTTACGAGCTTCACGGGTCGGTTCACAGAAACTACTGTGAGCAGTGCCATAAGTTTTTTGACGCTCTTTATATGCAAAACAGTGCGGATATTCCCGTATGCGATAAATGCGGCGGTAGAGTTAAGCCTGATGTAGTTTTGTATGAGGAGGGGCTTGACAATAACACTGTCATAGGCGCAATAGAACATATTGAGAAGTCTGATATGCTTATTATAGGAGGTACGTCTTTGGTAGTTTACCCTGCGGCGTCTTTGGTGAGGTATTTCAGAGGCAAATATCTTGTATTGATAAACCGTGATAAAACGGATATGGACAGCAGTGCAGATTTGGTTATAAATGAAAAAATCGGCGAGACTTTAAGCAGGATAAAGGTTTAAGCAATAGGAGAAGAATTATGAAAATAATGGCAGTAGATTACGGAGATGCAAGAACAGGTCTTGCCGTTTGCGACAGAACGGAGTTTTTAGCCTCGCCGATAGGAACTATTGAGGAACGCAATTTCAATGTGCTTGTCACAAAGGTCGCTCATATGTCAAGGGAATATGAGGTCGGAGAAATAATAGTGGGGCTTCCGCTTAATATGAACGGAAGCTATGGACCAAGAGCAGAAAAATGCAGGAGGTTCGCCGATGCCTTGAATGAGTTTGTCGATGTTCCAGTAAATATGTGGGACGAGCGTTCGACTACAGTTTCCGCACATAATTTTCTCAATGAGACTAATACAAGGGGTAAAAAGAGAAAAGAGGTAATTGACCAGGTGGCGGCGACTATTATTCTTGAAAGCTATCTTGATTTTAGAAGAAAGAAAAAAGAAAGCGAAAATAAATAGCAGAGCATTTATTTGTGCTCTGCTATGTTTTGTTTATCTGATTTTTTAATAAGCTCTTTTATGCCAATTATTATTATGAAGATTGAAAATATTTTAGATAGGATTTCAGAACCAAGCATACTTGCAATAAAACTGAATAGAAGCGCTAAGATTGCTCCTGTTATGATTGACGGGAGTATTTTTTTCCAGATGATTAGTTTTGATTTTGTGTGCAGGATTATTGAAATCAAGGCAATAGGGATAAAGAAAATGAGGTTTATTCCCTGTGCTTCAAGCTGTGCCATACCTGAAAAAATCGTAAGGTAAATTATAAGCACCATTCCGCCCCCCAGACCTAAGGACGCAACAAAACCTGTAAGAAAAGAAACAACAGCAATTACAAAAATACTCATAGCATCAGCATCCTGATTCCCGAAATTATCAGAATAATTCCGAATATTTTTTTCAATATCTTGTTAGATATCCTTTTTAAAAGCCAGCTTCCTGCAATAGCCCCCAGAATACCTAAAGGTATAAATTTTAGTGCGAGCGAATAGTTTATGTGTCCTTTGAGTGAATAAATAACAGTGCT
>CANRJA010000006.1 GCA_947630825.1 uncultured Clostridia bacterium
TCCTATTTAAACAAAATAGGCTCGGCACCGAATTACACTATTGACGCCGATTGGCTTGCTCGTATTAAAAAGGTTGTTGACTACTGTGTGGACGAAGGTCTTTATGCAATTATTAATATGCACGGCGACGGATACACAACAGTCACAGACGGATGGCTTATGTCCACTCCGGAATCATCGGGAAGAACAGGTGTAACACCTGTACCTTATACCGCTGAACAGCAGGTAGAAGTTAATAAGAAGTTCGGCTTGGTATGGCAGCAAATAGCAAATACGTTCAAGGACTACGATGAACACCTTATCTTTGAGTCTATGAACGAGGTGTTCGACGGCAGTTATGGCGATCCCAATCCAACCAAATACAAACAAATAAATGATTATAATCAGATATTTGTTGATACAGTTCGCCAGACCGGCGGAAACAACGACAAAAGATGGCTTTTGATTCCAGGCTGGAATACCAATATCAACTACACAGTCGATGATAAATATGGCTTTACTTTGCCTACAGATACTAACAGAAATTCTTCAATACCTTCAGGTGAGCAGAGAATTATGGTTTCTGTTCATTATTATGATCCTTGGAATTTCTGCGGAGACGGCACACCTGGTAAATATTCTCAATGGGGTAAAGATGCCGATACCGATAAGAAAGAAACATCATATGATTGTGATGAAAACTTTATGGAAGGTCAACTCAAGAAGGTAAACGAAAAGTTCGTATCTAAAGGCTACCCTGTAGTTATCGGTGAGTATGGATGTATCAATAAATCAGCAGCAGATCCTCAAAACACCAAATTCAGGGCATATTATGACAAAACATTATGTGAATTCTCTAAAGAGTACGGCTGTATCCCTGTTTACTGGGATAATGGTGCAATTGGAGACAGCTTTGGTCTGATTAACAGAACTACTACGAAAGTTGTACAGCAGGAAATTGTAGACGCAATAGTAGATGTTTTCTTAACAGCAAAAGATAAGCTCAATCTTGCTATTATCGGTACAGATGATTTAGAAGAAAAGCTATATTTACCTGACTCGTGGCAATCGTTTTTAACTGTTTTGAACAGTGCAAAGGATGTTTATAACAAAGCTGAAGCAAGTGACAGCGAATGTTTAGAAGCTATAAATAATATAAAGGCTGCCATTGCAGAGTTGAAACCGGATCCTAGCGTTTTGGTTGAAACAAAACTTATATCTGAACCGCAGGTTTCTTCTTCAAAAAACACTCAAAATGATAATTTAATTCATTCTATTTCCAATGAATTAGTTGACTATTCAAAGCTTTATTACATACAGTTAACATTCACCGTAAACGGAGATGTTACTGACGATACATTCGCCTTTCTTCTAAAGCCATTTAGCAGTTCTACATGGGACGGATGGGATCCTGACATAATTTACTTTAAAGATTGTACGGAAGAAAACGGAGTATATACCGCAAAAATTAATGCTCAGGCAGTTTTGGCAACTTATTCAGGCAAAGCTGATAAAGCAAACGGAATCGACATTCATTATGGTACAGATAATCCTGAAATCACATTAACAGGTCTTTCAGCATTATCGGCTCAGGGAGACAGACATGTTCACAGCTATACTGTTGTCAACAAAAAGGAGAACACTTGTATAGAGCGTGGATTTTGTGAGTTAGAATGTAAATGCGACGAAGAAGAAGGTAAAAAATGCACTATATATTTGGATTTTGGAAAACATCAATATGCTTCTGCAACCACAACTCCTGCAACCTGTACAAAAAATGGCATTAGAACAACTACATGTTCAGTATGTAAAGACTCCTACACTACTGAATTGCCTGCAAAAGGACATAGATACATAGATGGCAAATGCAAAGAGTGTGGAGAAAAGGATCCGAATTATGTACCTCCTACAAATCCTAATAACCCCCATGTTACTACACCAACTTCTCCAAAAGTGCCTACAACTGCACCTACAACGGCAAATGCTAAAAAGGCTGCTAAAGCTAAAGTGAAGAATGCTAAGATAAAGAGTCTTTCTGTTAAGAGCAGCGCTAAGAAGATTTCTGTAACTTGGAAGAAGGTTAACAAGGTAAACGGTTATCAGGTACAAGTAGCTAAAAAGAAGAACTTTAAGGGCAAGAACATTGTTCTAAAGAAGTTTACTACTAAAACAAAACTTACAGTTAAGGGTTCAAAGATTAAAAAGGGTAAAACCTACTATGTAAGAGTAAGAACATACGCAACATACAAGAATTCTAAGAATAAACCTACTAAGGTATATGGAAAATTCGGCAAAACGCTAAGAATAAAAGTTAAATAACTGAATAATATAGCGTAATCCGCTGAGACCGCCTTTAAGATTTTTAAAGGCGGTCTTTTTAAATATTGAATAATCTATTCTTGTTTCTTGACTATAATCTCTTATAATGATATAATTTACTCAAACACTTATCTAATTCGACTATTATATTAATTAAATGCGTCACCGCAGAAACGGAGATAGAAATGAAAAATATAAGACAGGCTTTCCCTATTATATTTGTAGTTTTTTTGGCAGTCGGGCTATTCTTTGTGGTAAGAGCAAATGATATGGAAACCAAAAAACTTACTGAAAGCTCACGTTTGGCTTCACAGCAGGCTGAAACAACTATTAATACCGAGGAAACTACGCTTGTTAAAACTGAAAATAACGGTGCAAATTCCGAATCTAAAGGTACAGATATAAAGTTCACAAAGAAGATTTTTAATATTGAACAGAAAGGTGAAAAAGTCGACTACCCTATTACAGCCGTTATCACCGCTAAAAGAGTAGTTAAATTCTTCTTTGACGATTTAAAAAAGAATTTTGAGATAAACGATAAGATAAACAACTATTATAAGCAAATTAATAATGACAAAACCTTTAAAACAAATACAATCTTTTTAGCTATTGCCGACTTTGAAAACAGTAATTCTAATATATCAATAGGCTCTGTAAAATACAGTGGAAACACCATATACATTGACATTACAGAAAAGAAAGCCAAAAAGCCTGACAAGAAAAAGTGTCAGAAGATGTTTACGGTAAATGTGGCTGATAAGGACTGCAACGCAAAGGCTATTCAGCTAATCAACGTAAATGTGATAAAAAAATAGAAAAAACACTTGCATTTTTATATTTTATATGATATACTGTTATGCGTTAATGATTATTTCATAGAACTACTGTCTAAACTGAAATGATGGGCTTCTATGTAAGTCATAGATTTGATGTTTTGAGAGGAGGAATTTTAATGAGAGACGGTATTCATCCGGAGTATCAAGAAACTACTATTACCTGCGCTTGCGGTAATGTAATCAATACTCGTTCTACAAAGAAGGATATCAAGGTTGAAATTTGTTCAAAGTGCCACCCGTTTTACACAGGTAAGCAGAAGCTTACAGATACAGGCGGACGTGTTGACAGATTTAAAAAGCGTTTCAATCTTGAATAGCAATCAAAGAAATTTAGGGTGGATTATCAAATCCACTCTTTTTATTTTAAATGCTAAGGATTGATTTTATGAATTATACGACAATAAAAAATTTCGCCAAAGACAGCTTTATCGAAAAAAAATCTGAATTTATAGGGTATATTGCACCTGTAAAAACAAATGAAGAAGCTGTTGAATTTATAAACAGAATAAAATCAGAAAACCGCAAGGCAAAACACAATGTTTATGCTTATATTCTCAGGGATAACAACATAACACGATACAGCGATGACGGCGAACCTCAGGGAACTGCCGGTATGCCGGTTCTCGACGTTTTGTTAAAGGAAAATTTAACAGATGTATGCGTTGTAGTAACAAGATACTTCGGAGGTATCTTGCTCGGCGGAGGCGGGCTTGTAAGAGCCTATTCCCATGCCTGCAAGCTGGCTGTTGACTCCGCCGTTAAAATGGAAATGTATGAATGCTTTGAGGTAACACTAAAATTCAACTACTCTCTTTACGGCAAAATAGAGTATTCTCTGAACGAATTTGATATAAAAATGCTCTCTGATGAATTTTCAGACAGCGTAACGCTTACGCTGCTTGTTAAAGCGGATATATACCAAAAGCTTGTACAAAAACTTAATGATATCACAAACGGGAAAATTTCAATTTCTAAATCAGAGCTTAAATTCGGAGATTTTGCAAACTTATGAATTTTTCTGTCAAATCGCATAGCTAATTGTAAATTATTTGTTAATTAAATCATGGTAAAAAGGTTTTAGTTGTTATTTTCAGTATATACTAATAACAAAATGTCGGGCGGTGATATTATTCTACCAAGAGAACAAACAGAGCTAATCGAAGAACAGACTCTATGTAAACAGGCTTGTCTTTCCAAGAATACCAAGGGAAGACAAAATGACATAAAAAAATGCGATCTGCGAACCGACTTTCAAAGAGACAGAGACAGAATACTACACTCAAATGCATTCAGACGTCTCAAACACAAGGCTCAGGTGTTTCTGTTCCCTACCGGCGACCATTACCGAACAAGACTAACTCACACTCTTGAAGTCTCACAGATAGCCCGAACAATAGGCAGAGCTTTAAGGCTGAATGAGGATTTGATTGAGGCAATAGCGCTCGGACATGATTTAGGTCACACTCCTTTCGGACACGAAGGTGAGCGTGTTTTGAACGAGCTTTCTCCTAACGGCTTTAAACATTACGAACAAAGCCTGAGAGTTGTTGACCATATAGATAAGCTCAATCTTACATATGAGGTCAGAAACGGTATCTTAGCTCACACAAACCAAATAGCAGATACAAAAGAGGGTTATGTTGTCAGACTTGCTGACGTTATAGCTTATATTAACCACGACATTGACGATTCTATACGGGCAGGAGTTATGTCTGAAGAGGATATACCAACTGATATTTCAAATGTTTTGGGACACTCAAAGTCAGAGAGGATAACTACACTTGTAAACTCAATAGTTAAAAACGGTGCGGAAAACATTCGTATGGACGACGATATAAAAGAGGCTCACGACAAGCTGCACAAATTTATGTTTAAGAGTGTTTATACAAACCCGATATGCAAATCAGAGGAAGCTAAGGTTAAAGACCTTTTAGGAACTCTGTTTCATTATTTCTACGATAACTTTGACAAAGTTATGCCTGAACAATACAAGAAATTAGCCTGTGACTTTTCTAAGGAAACAGCGGTTTGCGACTACGTTGCCGGAATGACCGACAGCTATGCTATAAATACCTTTGAAGAGGTTTTTATTCCAAAGGGCTGGAACATATAAAACTTGTTGATTTACTTTTTCAGAATGGAAGTGATAGAAATGCCTTTTTCAGCCGACTTTTTGGACAGGCTCAAGGACGCTAACAGAATAGACGATATTATGTCTAACTATGTTCAAATAAAAAGGACCGGTTCTGTTTCAAAATGCCTTTGCCCTTTCCACTCTGAGAAAACAGCCTCCTGTACTATTTACCCCGACACACAAAGCTTTTACTGCTTTGGCTGCGGAGCAGGAGGAGACGTAATAACCTTTATTATGAAAATAGAAAACCTCGATTACTTAGAGGCTGTTAAAATGCTTGCCGAACGAAGCGGTATCCCCCTCCCTGAGGATTCGTCAAGAGGTGATGATACTGTAAGAAAAAAGCAAAGGCTTTACGAAATAAACCGAGAAGCGGCAAGGTTTTTCTTTAACAATCTTCGCTCTCCAAACGGAAAAGTTGGACTTAAATATCTAATCGGCAGAGGTCTAAAGCCCGAAACTATCCAGAAATACGGTCTTGGCTTTGCCGAAAACAAGTGGACAAGCCTGAAAGATTATATGCTTATGAAAGGTTATCATGAAAACGAGCTTGTCGAAGCAAGCCTGCTGGGGCGTTCTCAAAGCGGAAGAACCTACGACTTTTTTAAAAACAGAGTTATGTTTCCATTCTTTGATTTAAGGGGTAATGTTATAGCTTTCGGTGGCAGAACTCTCGACCCTGATGATACAAGAAAGTACCTTAACTCAAGAGAAACAATGGTTTTTAAAAAGAACAAAACGCTGTTTTCTCTTAACTTTGCTAAAGAGTCAGCTGTAAAGAAAAAACAGCTTCTCTTATGCGAAGGCAATATGGACGTTATTTCAATGAATCAGGCTGGCTTTGAAAACACGGTTGCAACCTGCGGTACCGCAATAACTCCTGAACACGCAAGAATTATGTCGCAATACTGCAAAGAAGTAGTTATCTGCTACGACTCGGACGAGGCAGGACAAAAGGCTTCAAAAAAGGCTATTGACCTATTAGCAGAGGTTGGACTTCAAACAAGAATTATAAAAATGGATGGAGCTAAAGACCCTGACGAATATATAAAGAAGTTCGGAGCGACACGGTTTAAACTGCTAATTGACAAATCTGATAACGCTGTGGAGTTTGAGCTTAACAAAGCTAAAACTGGTCTTGATATTGAAAACAGCGACATTGACCGTATAGAGTATATCAAAAAAAGCTATGATATACTTTCACAGGTCGAAAACGATATTGACCGAGAAGTTTTTATCAAAAGTTTTGTTAGACAAATGAATATTTCAGAGGAAACCGCCTTTCGAGAGGTTGAAAGCCGTATAAAAAAGCGGCAAAACTTTGGCAGAAGAAAGCAGTGGCAGCAGCTTTATAGGAACACAGTATCACCTTCTAAAGACTTAACACCGTCGGCGTCGGCTTTTAACAAACAGTTAAAATGTGAAGAAGGAGTATTGTATTATCTTTACCAAAATCCTGAACAGGCAGACTTCGTAAGCGACGCTTTACCTGCCGAGCGGTTCGTTACGGACGTAAACAGACGCATATATTCAAGCCTTCTTTTTAAGATAAAAAACGACCTTGATTTTTCTGTTTCGTCATTTAACAGCGAATTTTCTCCCGATGAAATGGGAAATGTAGCAAATATTTTCGGAAGAAGTCGGGAAATTCCTGTTGACAAACAAGTATTAACAGATTATATAAACGTGCTAAATTCGCATAATAATATTAATCAGCAATCCGTTGATGATATGTCAGACGATCAGCTGCTCAGGTTCACCGAGCAAATGAGAAGCGAAAAATCAAAGTGATTTAAAAACTTATAAGGAAGTACCTTATTTAATAATTTTATGATTGGAGATTAGTGAATGACAATGGATAAAAGATTTATTTTAGAGGGCCTGATGGAAAAAGGCAAATCTACAGGAAAGCTCTCGACCAAGGACATAACCGACGCTTTGGAAAAGCTCGACTATGATGTTGACCAGATGGACGCTTTCTATGACAACTGTGCAGCAATGAACATTGAAATCATCGACGACATAACTCCTGACGAAACGCTGGACATAACAGCAAACAACGAGGAAAGCTCTGAAGATACTGTTGACATATCTATATCAACAGAAGGTATTTCAATTGACGACCCGGTTAAAATATACCTTAAAGAAATAGGCAGGGTTCCTCTGCTTACAGCTGAGGATGAAATTCAGCTTGCCGAGCAAATGGGAAGCTCCGACGAAGAAAAAGCTGTAGAAGCAAGGAAAAAGCTTGCTGAGGCGAATTTGCGTCTGGTCGTATCTATTGCTAAAAGATATGTGGGACGAGGTATGAGCTTTTTAGACCTTATCCAGGAAGGAAACTTAGGTCTTATCAAAGCGGTTGAAAAATTTGACTACACAAAGGGCTTTAAGTTTTCAACCTATGCTACATGGTGGATAAGACAGGCTATAACAAGGGCTATTGCCGATCAGGCTAGAACTATAAGAATCCCTGTTCATATGGTTGAAACAATAACTAAGGTGAAAAAGGTGTCGTCTCAGCTTCTTCACAAAAACGGCCACGATCCAAGCTCAGAGGAAATAGCAAAAGAACTCAATATGTCTGTTGAAAGAGTAAGAGATATTATGAGAATCGCTCAGGACCCGGTTTCTCTTGAAACGCCTATAGGCGAAGAGGAAGACTCTCATTTGGGAGATTTTATACCCGACGACGAAGCCCCTGCTCCGGCAGAGGCTGCTTCCAGAACTCTTTTAAAAGAACAGCTCAATCAGGTTCTTTCCACTCTTACCGACCGTGAGGAGAAAGTTTTAAGACTGCGCTTCGGTCTTGAGGACGGACGCTCAAGAACCTTAGAAGAGGTAGGACAAAGATTTAACGTAACCCGTGAGCGTATACGTCAAATAGAAGCAAAGGCGTTAAGAAAGCTTCGTCACCCAAACAGAAGCAACAAGGTTAGGGATTATTTAGATTAAAACAGTCTATGAGCTTTTTAACTACATAACCCTAAAATTAATCATAGTAAAGAAAGGCTCAGGCTTATGAGATATACCTCAAATAATTCCAATGATTTATATGATAATAATTTTGAGCCTGATTATTATGACGATTCAAACTACGACAATGACGGCGATGATGTCAGGTCTTATAAAAAAAGACGCAGAGGTAGAAAAAGACGGAGAATTGTACTATGGCTAATTACATTAGGCATAGCTGCTATTTTAATTGACTTGTCAGTCCTTCTATACACAGGAAAAATCTGGTTCAACTCCCCTACCCGAAAGGAATATCCTGTTCAAGGCATAACTTTATCGTCACTTCAAGGAGCTATAAACTTTAACGCCCTTGAAATAGAGAACATATCCTTTGCATATCTTAAAGCGAGCGAAGGCAAAGGACTTAAAGACAAGCAATTCAGCGCTTCGTGGGAGGACTCTAAAGATAGCACCGTTAAAACAGGCGCATATCACAAGTTTTCATTTTCTGATGACGGCGAAGAGCAAGCTAAAAACTTTATCAACACTGTCGGAAGAATTTCAAATGACGGATATAGGCTTTATCCGGCTGTCGAAGTAACAAAAAGCGGTTTATCTTTAGCTTCTCCGCCGAAAAAAGAAACAGTTGTTAAAGCGCTAAAAGAATACTGCAAAACTATCAAGAACGAATATGCTGTAAACCCTATTATTATAACAGGAGATAAATTCTACAAGGAATATTTAAAAGACGATTTTTCAGGGTACAAGCTCTGGATAATAGACCTATTATCAAAACCCAAATCAATAAACTGGAGCCTTTGGTGCTACAGCCCAAGAGGAAAGCTGAACGGTACTTCGGAGACTAAAAACTATATAAGTTTAAGCGCTTTTAATGGCACAAGAGAGAATTTCTCAAAAATTCAATATTAATATAATTATAATTAGCCCCTAAGTAATAATCTTAGGGGCTTTTTACTATAAGAGGTTAGAAGTTATGGGTTAGAGTTCTTGTATCTGGCATCTGACCTTTTCTATAAAGAATATGAGCTTTCTTGTACTCAAATAAACATTTGACTATAATATTGTTCTAAAGGAAAAAAACAAGTAATAAAATAAAAGAGACAGCTTATAAGCTGTCTCTTCATCAATATAATGTCATTACTATTTTGTCAATTCCTTGACACAGTCTGCGCAAACAAATTTGCCTTTGAATTCTGCAACTCCATCTTTGTTACCGCAGAAAGTACATGAACGCTGGAACTTCTTAAGGATTATCTTGTCACCGTCGACATAAATCTCAAGTGCATCCTTAGGACCAATGTCATATGTCCTTCTCAGTTCAATTGGAATTACAATTCTTCCTAGCTCATCAAGTGGTCTTACAATTCCTGTTGATTTCATTTGTTCTTTCCTCCTAAATTTCATAAAATAATAACATCCAAAACTAACATTAATTATTTTATTTAATCTTATATTAATTTTACCATAATACAAATTTTTGTCAAGCTAGATTGCAAAATTGATTATAAGTATTAACAAGGGGTACATTTTATGTCTACAATTATTACAATCATTACTAGTATATCCATAATACTAGGATTTTATAATAATAAATTATATAATATAACAAATTCTGTTATGGATAATACTGATAAAACAATACAGTTTATACTAACAATAGCCGGTACAATGGCACTTTGGGGCGGTCTTATGAACATTGTGAAGGAATCAAAACTTGATGAAAAAATCTCATCTTTGCTAAAACCTTTTTTAAAATTGATATTTTCAAAGCTTAACCTTTGCGGTGAAGCCTACAAAGCAATAACGCTCAACGTAACTGCGAACCTTCTGGGGCTTGGAAATGCTGCCACCCCTTTAGGGATTGACGCTATGAAAAAACTCAAAAAAGAAGAAAATATCAAAAATTCTCCGTCAAAAAATATGGCTCTGTTCACTCTTCTTAACACGGCTTCAATACAGCTTATACCATCAACAGTTGCCGCAATTCGTTACTCTAACGGCTCAAAAAGTCCTATGGATATACTTCCGGCGGTATTGATCTCATCATTTGTAACCCTTATTTGCGCCGTTATTCTTATAAAAACAACATGGAGAATTGAAAAGAGAAATACTAATGCCTGAATTTTTGTCAAACTGCAAATTCTCAGATTTGATAATACCGCTGATAATATCGTCCATACTTGTCTACGGTCACATAAAGAAAGTCAACATTGTGGACGCTTTTATTAAAGGCGCTATAGACAATCTAAAAACGGCTGTAGAGATATTCCCGTCAATTCTGCTGCTAATGGTTTCTATAGGAATGTTCAGAGCGTCGGGCGGTATAGACCTTATAACCAAGCTAATATCACCCGTAACGTCATTTCTAGGCTTTCCAAAAGAATGTATTCCGCTGGCAATATTGCGTCCACTGTCGGGCAGCGGAGCTTTAAGCGTGTTTGATTCAATACTTTCAGAAAACTCTCCGGACAGCTTTGCCGGACGTGTAGCAAGCGTTTTAATGGGTTCAACAGAAACGACATTCTACACTCTTTCGGTGTATTATTCTGCCTGCAAGGTAAAGCCTACAAAAAGAGTCATACTTTATTGCCTGTTTGCAGATTTAGTAGGATTTATTATGAGTTCTCTCACTGTTAGTATTATATACCATTAAGTAGAAAAATACAAGTAATTTATTTATCAATTGAGTTTTTATCAAGGCAATTTTTAACATATTTTAAAGCAATTTGTCAAAGGAGAATTTATTTGAAAAAACAAGGCTTTTTGATGGGTTCATTTATACTTGGAACAACTATGCTGATAACAAAGGCTTTGGGGCTGATATTTAGAATTCCCCTTACAAATATTTTAGGCGGAACCGGTATGGGATACTACTCATCTGCCTATACCGTCTTTATGCCGCTGTATGCTATCGCCGCAAGCGGTATACCGTCAGCTATGTCTATGGTCGTAGCTGAAAGCTATGCGTTTGAACGGTACAAAAACATAAAACGCATAAAGCACGTTTCTCTTATAGGTTTTTCATTTATTTCTCTGTTGGCTACACTTTTTATGATTTTTCTCTCCTACCCTATTTCCAAATACATATCAGGAGACAGCAAATCGTACTTATGCGTTATCGCCATTGCCCCAACTATTCTGGCAGGAAGCGTTATGTCTGTTTACAGAGGATATTATGAGGGATTGCGAAATATGCTGCCCACCGCGATTTCAGAAATAATAGAGTCGTTGTTAAGAGTAGTTTTAGGGCTTGGAGGAGCTTATCTTGCTATTTACCTTGCAAACAGAGGCTTTGAAAAACACGGTACTGTTTTCGGTCAGGCAATAAGCAATTCTGATGACATTTTAAATGCCGCCACTCCCTATATCTCAGCGTTTTCACTTCTAGGCGTCACTCTTTCAACAATTATTGCCGCAATTTACTGTGTGCTTCGTTCAAAAATTTCAGGCGACGGCATTACAAGACAAATGATAGCAAGCGACGTTGTAACAGACAGAATGAGAACGATATTCAAATCGGTATTTATGCTCGCATTGCCAATAGCAGTAAGCTCTGTTATAACAACGGTAATATCCATGATCGACCTTGCAACCATTCCTCCTATAATCAAGTCGCTTTATGATAGAAACAGCAGTATCGGCTTGTTTAAGGTAATAGGCAATAAAATAGATGCACCAGACATTCCTAACTTTGTTTATGGCTCGTTCGTAGGTCTTGCGCTTACTATATTCGGTCTTATTCCGTCTCTTACAAGTATATTCGGTAAAAGCTCATTTGCAAACGTAGCAGCCTGCTACTCAAAGAAAAATATGAACGCTCTTGCTAAAAGTGCGAATGCGGCTCTATTTTCAACTAACTTTATTGCCATGCCCTGCGCTTTAGGTATTATGATATTAAGCAAACCTATACTGTCTCTTTTTTTCAGAACCAGACCTCTGGAGGTTTCCATATCGGTTAAACCTCTTATGTACCTTTGTATAGGTATGATCTTTATTTCAATAACAGTAACTACATTTTCACTTCTTCAAGCTGTGGGTAATGTTAAAGCTCCTCTGAAAATACTTGCAGTAGGTTTGATAATCAAGCTTGGCTTAAATATTTCACTTATGAACATACAGATACTAAACATAAGCGGCGCCGCAATATCAACAAGCGTAAGCTATATGTTTATAGGCATATGCGCCGTACTCACTTTTGTAAAACACACAAATGTAAAAATTGATTTGATTACAACAACTTTAAAGCCACTGTTTGCCGGAATTTTGTCGTCAATTGTAATACTATTCAGCTTCATTTTTGTAAATGAAAACCATAATCAGCTTATTTCTTTGGCATTTTCTATAATAATTGGTGGCATTATGTACATTTTATTTATGTGTTTATTGTCTGTTTTCAACAAAAATACTATAAAAAGCCTGTTTTTTAATACAAATATTTAAAAAGCACTTGAAATTAAATTAAAATTGGAGTATTATTATATAGGACTTTTTTATTTTGTAAGTATCGCAGTCGGCATACTGCAACAATCTGCGTGTTGCTTAAGCAAATATTGCATAAATATAAAAGTTAAAACCTTTCGGAGTTGTTTTATTAATGGTTGATTTCAATTTTAAAGACAGATATAATATTGACGACTTAATTGAAATCGTACGACTTCTGAGAAGTGAAAACGGCTGCCCGTGGGATAAAGAGCAAACTCATAAATCTATTCGTATGGATATTCTTGAAGAGGTTTATGAGGTTATAGAAGCTATTGACTTCGACAGCGAGGAAATGCTGAGAGAAGAACTTGGCGATGTTCTTTTGCAGGTTGTGTTTCATTCTCAGATTGAAACCGAAAAAAACTCATTTAATTTTTCGGATGTAACTAATGATATTTGCAATAAGTTGATTGTCCGCCATCCTCATGTTTTCGGAGAGGTTTCTGTTGAAAGCTCGGAAGATGTTTTAAAAAACTGGGATAGTATTAAGAAAGAGACAAAAGGACAAAAAACTTTTACCGACACACTGAAAAGTGTTCCTCGTGTATTCCCTTCCCTATTAAGGGCCGGCAAGCTCGGAAAGAGAGCCTCAAGAGCTAATTTGGATTTTAAGGACGCTGACAGCGCATTTCAATCTCTTAAAGATGAGGTAGAAGAACTGTCAGAGGCTATTAAATCCGACAGCACAGAACTTATTTCTGAAGAACTGGGAGATGTATTATTTTCAACTGTCAATGTAGCGAGAAAGCTTAACCTTAACGCTGAAGAGCTTTTGACCAGAGCAAACGAAAAGTTTATTTCTCGTTTTGAAAAGGTTGAGCAAATGGCTGTTGACAATAACGAAAATATGCAGGATCTATCGCCGAAAAAATTGGACAAGTACTGGAACAAAGTAAAGGCAGACAAATAATGATTTTGGCTAAAAGAAATTTAATAAATTTCTTTGCAAAGGCTTAACCGAAAATCATTAAACTCGGTAAGCAAATAAAATATTTGGCTTTATGCCAAAAATTTGGGAGGAAAATTAAAATGACAAAGACTGAGCTTGTAAGCCTTATCGCTGATAAGGGAGACTACTCAAAAAAAGATGCTGAAAAAGCATTGGCAACAGTTATTGATGCTATCACCACATCACTTAAAAAGGGTGAAAAAATTTCTCTTGTAGGTTTCGGCACCTTTGAGGTTCGCGACAGAGCTGCTAAAACTGCTATCAATCCTATGACAAAGGAGAAGATCAATGTTCCTGCTAAGAAGGTTCCTGCTTTCAAGGCTGGAAAGGCTCTTAAGGATGCAGTTGCAAAGTAATTACAATATAATTGCCTGTCAGTTATCTGGCAGGCTTTTAATTTTGATATAACAACTTATTAAATTTAAACACAGTAAGGAACGGTGATTATATGAGACTGGATAAGTACCTCAAAATAACAAGAATTATAAAAAGGCGTACCGTTGCAAACGAGGCTTGTGACGCAGGAAAGATATCGGTCAATGACAAAATCGCCCGTGCGTCGTATGACGTTAAGGTGGGCGATATAATAGAAATTAATATGGGGCAAAAGCCGCTGAAAGTTAAAGTATTAAGCATAAGCGACTATGTTAAAAAAGACGAAGCCGCCAATTATTATCAAGTTATTGAATAGCTTTTAAAATTATAAAAATACAAAAGCCTGCCGAATTAAACCTACCGACAGGCTTTATTTTTATCTACATTTGAATATCATCAGCATCAATCTCAAAGTCGTCTATATCAATCTGCGACATAAAGGCTTTGTAATCTTCTTCGCCGAGATCTTTCTTCAGTTTATCGTAATCAAAAGTTCCGTCTTCTTTATAATAATCCTCAAGCATTATTGCATCTTCGTCAGAAGCATCTGCTTCATCACCAAACGCTTTTGTTTCATCTGCAATAAGACCTTCGCTTAATGATGATAACGCCGCTGTTAAATCATCTCCAAGCGCTTTCTGAATATTAGCCATAAACTTGTCGAGCTTCATTGAGGACTGGTATTTCTCTATCTCATCCATTGTGTATATTGTTCCGCTCGGTATAGAAACATCTGATGCATTTGTAATCTCACTTAACAATGTGATTTTCGCATACTGCGTATCATTTACTGAAATATTGATCTCAGAATTCTGTTTGCTTTCTTCTGCTTTATATACAACATCTAATTTTGCTGTATCGTCACCAAGCTTAGCTGCAAGCTTAACATCTCCGTTTGCCAATCCGTTTTCCTTGTCGGTAATTTCAAAATCCTCAATATTCAATAGAAATGATACGTCTTGTGTATCTTCATCAGCGACAGTGATGTTTGATTCACAGTCAATGTCAAGCTTTTTGCCGTCCTTAACTGCAGTAAACGAATAACTTACTCCCTCGCCCTCAACGCCTATAGCATAAGCGTCATTCTCATCTACGCATACCATTGTAGCGTCATTCAGCTTGATTCCAACTACATCATCGTCATCGTAAATCAAACTTATTTCTGCTTTTTCTATCTGAGAAACATCTTCAATCAGTGCATTTTTCGCTTCATCTATTTTTGCAGCATAATCATCCTCAGTTAACCCAAGAGCAGAACCTAAAATATCAACTGCCAGCTTCTTTACATCTTCATCGCTTTTTAGCTTTTCAAAAACAGCTTCTATTATATTTTTAATATTATCAGATGTCAGCGTATATGTTCTCTGCTTATATGAGTATTCAACCTCGCTGACTTTGCCGTTAAAATCATCTTTCTCAGACTCATCAGGAAGTTTATCAGTTATAACCTTGACATAATCGTCTAAAATCTTCTCATATTTATCAACCTTTATAGTAGAAAGATTTTTAATTGACGATAAAGCCGACAAAGCTGAAATTCCTGTGACAGACTTTAAATCAGTTGTCTCTGCTGGTAATAGCTGACTTTTAAGGTCTTTAAAATCATCTGAAGACACACTTAAATATGCGTCTGACAGTTCAGGTACTTTTAAGTATACCTTTTTAGCCTCATTATCATACACACCATTCAATGAAGCAAGATTATTTCCGTCATATGTAATAGATATATCAGTTCCTGCTTTTGCTCCCTTTAGCTTAGTTTCAGATGTCAGCGACAAAGGCTTGACCTCTGCACCTAAAGCGTCTGTAACGCCTTTTCCAAACTCAATTGTCGCATTGATTTTTGAAGCAGTATCAGCCTCGCCCGAAAACACACCGGAAAATGAGTTTGAATTGAAAGCCGTGTCAAATACATCTGCTAGCATTTCCTTAACGGATAACGATTCGGCCTCATTTTTATTCTTTTCCCCACAGGCTGTGAAAACAGCTATTGACATTGCTCCTGCAAGCATAATAGCCGTTGCTTTTTTGAGTTTACCTTTTATTTTCATCAAATGACCTCCATAACAAAATTGTAATAAATTTATAATTAATTATATCAACCTACAGACAAATTGTCAATGGCAATCAAGTGAAAACAAAATGCTAATTATAACATAATTTAACATATTTTGATTCAATCAAAAAATATTTACATTTTATGATTACTCTTTGTTTTCCGCATCATCTTCAGTATCAAAAAGATAATTTGCGTCAACTTTATATAGTTTTATCAATGCTTTAATTGTTTTAATATTAGGACTTATATCTCCATTTTCATATTTTGATATATTACTTCTGGATATCTCTAATTCAAATGATACTTGCTCCTGAGTAAGTCCAGCCTTTTTTCTTGCTTGTTTAAGTCTGTTTGCAAATTGATCCATTAAATCACGTCCTTTGTTCTACTTTATCATATTTTCACAAAAATGTCTGTTCTAATTTGGAACATTAGCTAATAGATTTTATATTATTTTTATGCTAAAATAAATAATGTTCTTAAACTGAACATTTTTAATTTAAAATATGCTAAGATAAAATAAAGGATGTGATAAAATGTATACCTATTTAAAAAGATTAAAAGAGTTAAGAAAAGAATCAGGGCTGTCTCAGCAACAAGTAGCAGAAATTTTGCATGTAACACAAAGCACTTACTCAAAATACGAGAGCGGAATGAGTTTAATAAAAGTTGACCAAGTAATAAAATTAGCTGAATTTTATGATGTTTGTATGGATTACATAGGCGGTTTTACAGATAAAAAAGGTAATTTTATTAATGAAAATTAGCTCTAATAAAAAAGAAGCAAGAGAAAATAATCTCTTACTTCTAATCCTATTGCTTGTGATTATATATGTTTCATATGATAATTTACCAAGAGCGGCACTGGATGCAACGTCACCATTGCTCGCCGGTCACCCCTGCTGTCCAAGCTGTATTGCTTTCATATTAACATCAATCAGGTGCGCCTTCTTAGGCGGAATTGCCTTTTCAAATGCTTTATGCAAAGTGTCTAGCGATATTATGCCTGTCTCCTTAATGAACTTTCCAAGCAGTATAATATTTGCCATTCCTGACATTTCGTTTTCCTCTGCAAGCTGAGAGGCAGGTAGGTAAAAGCACTCTATGTCGTCCCTGTCTGATTTTTTATCAATCATTGTACTGTCAATAAAAACCTTTCCGCCAGGCTGAACGCTTCCTATAAACTTGTCAAAAGACGGCGTGTTCATAGCGATAAGATAATTAGGCTCTAAAACAAGCGGTGAACCGATAGGTTCGTCTGAAATGCAAACGCTGCAGTTTGCAGTGCCTCCTCTCATCTCAGGTCCGTATGACGGCAGCCATGAGATTTCCTTGCTGTCCATAAGTCCGCCGTATGCAAGTATCTTTCCGGCAAACAAAATTCCCTGCCCGCCAAAGCCTGCTAAAATTATTTCGTTTAACATCTTACTCCTCCTCCTTTGGATTTTTAGCATCGCAGTCTTTAAAAACTCCCAGAGGATAGTAAGGAATCATATCAGTTCTCAGTCTCTCCAAAGCCTCAACAGGAGAAAGCCCCCAGTTTGTAGGACAGGTGGAAAGCACTTCAACGATCGAGAAGCCCTTTTCGTCTCTCTCATTTTCAAAGGCTTTTCTTATAGCCTTTTTAGCCTCGTTAATGTGAGGTACACTGTCAACGGCAACTCTCTGTGCAAGAGCCGTTCCAGAAAGAGTCGAAAGCATCTCGCAGACCCTTATAGGATAACCCTGAACCTTTGGATCACGTCCGAAAGGAGTTGTCTGAGTTACCTGTCCAGGCAGAGTTGTAGGCGCCATTTGACCGCCCGTCATTCCGTAGGTGGTGTTGTTTACAAAAATAACAACTATGTTCTCCCCTCTTGTTGCGGCGTGAACAGTCTCAGCCGTACCGATAGCAGCCAAGTCGCCGTCGCCCTGATATGTAAACACCATAAGGTCGGGTCTTGCTCTCTTAACCCCCGTCGCAGTAGCAGGAGCCCTGCCGTGAGCCGCCTCTATCATATCACAGTTAAAATAATCATATGCCATAACCGAACAACCAACAGGACATATACCAACAGTATTTCCCTCAATGCCCATTTCGTCAATTACCTCGCAGACAAGTCTGTGGATAATTCCATGAGTACAGCCCGGGCAATAGTGCAGATTAACATCGCAAAGCGCATGAGGTTTTTCAAATACAACTGCCATTAGTCAGCACCTCCCAGTTTCTTTATTTCATCTAAAATTTCCGAAGGCTTTGGAATTACTCCGCCTGTTCTTCCGAAGAATGATACAGGAATTCTGCATTCAAGAGCCAGTTTGACATCGTCTATCATCTGTCCCATAGACATCTCAACGCTCAGCACATTTTTTGCAGACTTGCAAGCCTCGTTTATCTCTTTAACAGGGAATGGCCACAACGTCTTAGGACGGAAAAGTCCTGCCTTTATACCCTGCTCTCTTGCTGTATTGACAGCGCTCTTTGCAACTCTTGCCGTTGCGCCAAACGCAGTAACAACAATTTCAGCATCGTCGCAAAGATAAATCTCTGCGTCGGTTTCGGTCTCTTTTATCTTCTTATATCTATCATAACGGCTTATGTTAGAGTTCTCAAGCGTTTCTGGCTGAAGATAAAGCGAATTGATAATATTGTGCTTTCTCTTCATCTTTGTACCGTCGCACGCCCATGGCTTAGGCTTTTGCTCGGCGCTTATCTCAGGGAAAGTCACAGGCTCCATCATTTGACCAAGCAAACCGTCTGCCAAAATCATAGCAGGCATTCTGTATTCGTCAGCCTTGTCAAATGCCTTTACTACCATATCTACCATTTCCTGAACTGACGCAGGCGCAAATACTAAAAGCTGAAAATCTCCATGTCCGAGTGCCTTTGTTGCCTGCCAGTAGTCAGACTGCGACGGCTGAATTCCGCCCAGTCCCGGACCGCCTCTCTCTACATTTATAATAACACAAGGCAGATCCGAACCTGCTATGTAGGATATTCCCTCGCTTTTAAGCGATATTCCAGGCGATGAACTCGAGGTCATACATCTTGTTCCTGTCGCAGACGCACCAAGAACCATATTTATTGCTGCGATCTCGCTTTCGGCTTGTAAAAATACTCCGCCGTTAGCCTGCATTTTCTTAGCCAAATATGCCGAGATCTCCGTCTGAGGTGTTATTGGGTATCCGAAAAAACATTTACAGCCTGCTCGCATTGCGGCTTCTGCCAATGCCTCGTTACCCTTCATTAAATTTCTCTCCATTTAATTCAACTCCATTTATATAGTTTATTTCCTATCTCTCGACCGTTATACAACAGTCGGGACACATAATTGCACAGCTTTTACAGCCTATACAAGCGTCATCGTCAATGCATACCGCCGTGAAATAGCCCTTCGAGTTTCTCTTTTTCTTCTGAAGCTCAACTATTTTCTTTGGGCAGGCAGTCGTGCAAAGACCGCAGCCTTTGCATTTTTCAAAATTAACAGTAATTTTTGCCATACTTATACTTTTCCTCCTCGTATATTTTTCAAAATAATTATCAATTATTCATTCTCTGTTGTATCATCTTCATCTACATATTCCATAATATCTCCAGGCTGGCAATTTAATAATTTACAAATACGTTCTAAAGTTCTTGTATCTATATTTCCCTTGCCATTTTTCATTTTGGTCAGTGCCGCCTGAGAAATAAGATTTTCCTTTCTGATTTTATATGTGGAAAATCCTTTTTGTTTTAGCAATTCAAATAGCTTTTCATATTTAAATGGCATTTTAAACACCTCTTTTATTTGCCAATATTACTTACTCAGTGCTTCATAGTAATATGTTATTACAATTTTTGTGCCAGCTGTACAAAATACACAAATACATTCACTAAACATTGTGAATGTTTGCCATTGACTATTCACTCGCTCAAGTGTATAATGCGATTATAACAATTAATAAGGATGTGACATCAATGAAAAAAAAATTTAGAGCTATTCATTTAGTGGATTTTGAAGAAGTAATGAAAGAGGCTGAAATGTTATCAGGACTTGCTCATGTATGCTTATTATGCTTTATCAATTCCTTTGAAAGCGACATTTTCACAGGAGCATTTGAATGTTTAGCCAACGAAGCCTCAAAATTGAGTGAACATTGTTATAAACTTATGCAAGAGGCGGAAGAATGATTTATTATAGCTTTAATTATCCATTATCCATTGTCAATTATCAATTAATAAAAGGCGGCACTGCGTGCAGGGGTTTACCCCTGCTCTTGCATCTTGCTTCTTGCTTCTTGCTTCTTGCCTCTGGTAGCATTGCGTGCAGGGCTCAGCCCTGCCGTTGCTCCCAAATATTGCATACATAACGATTTATTACCTTAATTTTCGTGCGTTCGCACTCAAACTCACAGGGCGACGAGGTAAACACTACAGGCAGACCTGTCTGCTTTGAAACCTCATCAGCATAGTCAAGAGAATCCAGAACAGTCTGAATGTCTGTCTCCTCACCTAAGTTTGAGTTGTTTATTATACCCGTATGCTTAAAGCGCGCAGTATATTCTATCTCCCTCATAAGCGAAACAGCGTCATCAGGTTTACTTGTCAGAAGTCTGTACTTATTGATAACATAAAGCATATCAATGTCTCCCGACTCGGAAAGCCTCTCAAAAACAGCCTTGTATCTTCCCAAAGCGGTCGAACCGCTGTCGTCTCCGCCTACGTCTATTATAAGATAACCTTCTTCACTTGTCAGCCTTTCGACGTCAAAGCTAATCGCAGGTATATCAAGATTAGAATTTGCGTACATAGGCGTGATAAGCTCAATGTTATTTTCTGAAAACAGGTCACCGAAATCGGCGGTTCTGAAATACGGATTTACAATGTCAAGATCTACAACCGTAACTTTTTTTCCGCTTTTAGACATATCAAGCGCAAGATTTACGGAGATATTTGTCTTACCGCTTCCGTAATGCCCTGTGATAATAGTAACCTTTTTCAAAATCTACCTCCGCTTAGATAACAACTTCTTTGACGCCTTAATATGCAAATAAATGACTGATACTAATAAAGTATAACAGTCATTTATAGATTATATCATATTTTGATTTTTATTTCAATACTTTTGAAAGTAACAATTACAGCTTTGTCTGCCGTTACAATTTTCTCTATTCGCTTTCATCAGCTTTAGAATCATTATCCTCTGTGTCTGAAGTCTTAGAAAGTTCGCCTTTCATTAATGCCTCAAAATCATCGCCGTCGATCTTTTCATTCTTGATAAGATAATCTGCAACCAAATGGAGCTGGTCGATATGCTCTCTGAGAATTTTCTCCGCATCCATGAAACAGTTTTCGATAATGCTTCTTATCTCACTGTCTATTTGATACGCGATCTCCTCGCTGTAGCGGTTTCCGTTAGTATAGTCACGACCCAAAAATACCTCGTGTTCGTCATTTCCGTAAACAACAGGTCCGAGCTTCTCGCTGAAACCGTATCTTGTAACCATACTTCTGGCAGTAGAAGTAGCACGCTCAAGGTCGTTTGAAGCGCCTGTTGAAATATCGTCAAGAATGATTTTCTCTGCCACACGTCCGCCTAACAGAACTATAATATTCTGATACATTTCCTTTTTAGAGACATAAGCCTTATCCTTTTCAGGAAGAGAAAGAGTAAATCCTCCTGCCGCACCTCTCGGAATAATAGACACCTGATGCACCTTATCCTGCCTGTCGCAGTAGTAGGTGCAGATAGCGTGACCGCCCTCGTGGTAAGCAGTAAGTCTTTTTTCGTTCTCGGTAACGACCTTAGAACGCTTTTCAGGTCCGGCAATTACCTTAATTGAAGCCTCCTCCAAATCCTCGCTGGTGATGGCTTTTCTGTTCTTTCTTGCCGCAAGCAGACTTGCCTCGTTGATAAGGTTCTCCAAATCTGCTCCTGTAAATCCGACCGTCGTCTTTGCAATGGTTTTCAAATCAACATCGGGCGCTAACGGCTTGTTCCGAGAGTGTACTTTCAGTATCTCCTCCCTGCCCTTAACGTCAGGATATGAAACTAAAATCTGCCTGTCGAATCTGCCCGGACGAAGCAGCGCCGGGTCGAGAATATCACGCCGGTTTGTAGCCGCCATAACGATTATACCCTCGTTGCCTGTAAAACCGTCCATTTCAACAAGAAGCTGGTTAAGCGTCTGTTCACGCTCGTCGTGACCACCGCCAAGTCCTGCTCCTCTTTGACGTCCTACAGCGTCAATTTCATCTATGAATATGATTGCAGGTGCGTTTTTCTTTGCCTCAGAGAACAAGTCTCTTACTCTCGACGCACCCACGCCGACAAACATCTCAACAAAATCTGAGCCGGAAATCGAGAAAAACGGTACTCCTGCCTCTCCTGCAACAGCCCTTGCAAGCAAAGTTTTACCAGTTCCCGGAGGACCCAAAAGCAATACGCCTTTAGGAACCCTTGCGCCTATCTCGTTATACTTTTTAGAATCCTTTAAGAAATCAACAATTTCGGCAAGCTCTTCCTTTTCCTCGTCTGCGCCTGCAACGTCGTCGAAGGTAGCCTTTTTACTGGTAACCATATGCTGTTTAGCATTAGATTTTCCAAAGTTGCCTATCTTTCCTCCGCCGCCGGCAGTTTTCATCATCATATAAACGAATAAGCCCATTGCTCCCAGCACTACCAGTGTGGGTATTAGATTTATCCAAAAACTGTTGTCCTTTACCTCTTTCATATTCATCTTAAGAGGTTTATCAGGATGCGCTTTATTATACTCTTTCTGATAATCGTACTGATCATTGAAAATTCTGTTGTAGAAGGCTGTCACACTCGGCACAGTGTATTTTTTCTCCTGCGATGAACCGATAAGTTTGTAACTAAGCTCTCCTGATCCCAAATCAAGAGTAAACTCCGATACTCTGAGATCGTCAAAATAACCTGTAATAGTCGAATAATCAACCTCATCTTTATTTGTATTTACATTGTTCAGCATAAATACAAGACCTGTTATTATTGCTAACGATACCAAAATATAAATAATTATGCTCTTATTTTTGTTTTGTTTCAATTTGTCAACTCCATTCCGTAGAAATTAGAATTAAAAGACAACAGATTAGAAATTTATCTTCCAACTGCCTGAATTTAAAGTCTAAATTCTTAATTCTAACCTCTAACTTCTAACCTCTAATATAACACTAAATTGTGATAGTTTTATGATATTTCAACCTCTAAAATTCGCTTTGTATTTTCATCAGTCGATACCCGCTCGTCTGCGCCGAAGCCTTCGACATATATAACTCCGTCGTCATCGCTTAAAACAGCAACCTTATGACGCTCTTCAAGCGGAATATTCTCATTAAAAAGCTTTTTCAAGCTCTTTGTAAGACCTCTTTCTGCAAGCCTTATTTTATCTCCGCTTTTTCGGTTTCTGAGAAAAATCTTGCCTTTTATTTTATCATAATCAATATCTTTCTTTGTAAACATATTGTGAATATTAGATTCTTTACTATCCCTTTCAATAAGACAGATTTTTACCCTTCTGTCTAAAAAAAACTCGCTTACTTTATTTGTATTTTCAAATGATATTTCTTTATAATAAACCTGTGGTTTTTCATTTTCCCCAGTAATAATTAGCTTTCCCGATTTAACGCTTGCGTAAACATTCTTTTTGAGATTTATTTTCTTGCCTTCTTCACACGCTTTCTTTAAATCTTCAAGTTTTGCCGCCGAAACCTCAACCTCGTACCTTTTTAAAAGCATTACAAGCATACGGTTCAAAACTGCCTCGTGTGACGAAAAAATAACTTCATAATCAAAAGCATTTTCATCTGTCTGAGCCCTTTTAAGCAAATTCTCAGCCTCAGTGCTTAAATATTCTTCGTCGAGTTTTATAGAATTAAGCGTTTTGCTTATATTTTGGTAAAGACTCCCGTTTTGCTCTTTTGATATCTCGGCTAATTTAGGAACAACCAAGTGCCTTATCTTGTTTCTTGTATAGTCGTTTGAATTATTAGTCGAATCAATAACATAACCGATATTTCGTTCGCTTAAAAACGCTTCAACTTCCTCTCTTGTGCAATCTATCAGCGGACGCACTATGTTTCCCCGTTTGTTAGGCACTCCACAAAGACCTTTAAGCGCAGTTCCTCTTATGAGATTTATCAGCATAGTTTCAACACTGTCCGAAAGAGTGTGCGCTGTGCAAATCTTATCCGTCTTAGCAGTTGAAAAAGACCTATATCTCAGCTCTCTTGCACCCTCCTCGATACCCAACTTATTTCCTTGGCAATACCCTTTAACGTCTACGCTTTTAACAGTAAGGTGTATTCCGAGATTTTTGCAAAGTTCAACACAGAACCTCTCGTCACGGTCGCTCTCCTCACCTCTTAGATTGTGGTTTATGTGCATAGCTGACACATTATAGCCCAGTTCAGTTAAACACACCAAAAGTGCTACGCTGTCTGCACCGCCGGAAAGCCCGACAAGTACGCTATCCGAAGGAGAAAGCATATCATATTTTGATATTGTATTTTTTACTTTTTCGAGCATAATAATACTCCGTTTCATATTATTAATGGATAACAGACAATTTTTATCAATTATCTGTTATCCATCTTTTAATCTACTGCTCCCTAATAACGTCTATACTCCTGAACAACTGATATTCTCCCAGCCATGCCAGTTTAACTGTACCCGTCTCGCCGTGACGGTTTTTGGCAACTATACATTCAGAATCCCCTTGATTCGGATTCATCTTGTCGTAGTAACCCTCACGGTATAGGAACATTACAATATCCGCATCCTGCTCAATAGAACCCGATTCACGCAAATCAGCCAGCAGAGGTCTGTGATCGGTCCTGTTCTCCGGTCCGCGAGCTAGCTGTGAAAGACATATAACCGGAACATCAAGCTCCTTTGCCATAAGCTTTAGCTGTCTTGTAATCTCTGAAACCTCAGTTACACGGTTAGTATGGCGATTAGGACTTTCCATAAGCTGTAGGTAGTCTATAATTACAAGACCCAGATTTCTCATTCTTCTTAGCTTTGCCTTCATCTGCGGAACAGTCAACCCCGCAGAATCGTCAATATATATAGGCAGTTCTGACAACGCTCTTGCGCCCTCTGCAAGTTTAGTCCAGTCCTCGACCTCCAGCATACCGCTTCTCAGAGAATTATTATTTACCAGCGATTCTGACGAAAGCATACGGGAAACAAGCTGTTCCTTGCCCATTTCAAGAGAGAAAATAGCAACCTGCTTATCAGAAGTCTTGCACATATTTCTAGCAACATTCAGTGCAAATGCGGATTTTCCCATACCAGGTCGCGCCGCCAGAATTATCAAGTCAGATTTGTTAAGCCCTGTTGTATAACTGTCAAGAAGCGCAAATCCCGTCTTAGCTCCGAGAAATTTCTCCTTGTCAGAACCAGAAATTTTTTGCAGTCTGTCATAAGACTCTATGATGATTTCATCAATTTTCGTAAGACCGTTGGAAGCCTTGCCCTTTCTTATGTCATATATTCTCTGCTCAGCAATATCAAGCAGATTTTCAGCGTCAACAGTTGTTGCCGCCTTTTCTATAATATCCTGAGCAGTCTCAATTAGCGACCTCAGATAAAATTTATCTTCAATTATCTTGCAGTAGCTCGCTATATTCGAAACAGACGGTACGTTTTCCATCATACCTTTAAGGTAGGTCTTAGCCATAACGCTTGTTTCAAATACGCCCGTTTCATAAGCCTCGTTGCCCACAGTTACTATATCAACAGTTTCATTATTAGTGAACATTCTCACCATTATATTGAAAATCTGCTTGTGTATTTCGTTGTAAAAGCACTCAGGCTTTAGCGTTTCAATTACGGTCGGAAGCGCCTTTTGTGCGTCAATTAATACGCCGCCCAGAACAGTCTGCTCTGCCTCTAGGCTGTATGGAATTTCTCTGCCAGTAATTTCCGGCTGATTATTCAAGTCCATTTATATGACGCTCCTTTCCAAATAAATATGCAAAAAACCGAAACAATACGCAACACCGTCTAGTTAATTTACTGCCCTTGCTTAACTTGATATCTATTGCTCTAATACTTTTACTTTTATTGAAAAATTAACCCCCTGCGAAAGCTTGACCGCTGCATTAAAATCACCGTAGCTTTTTATCTCGCCGTTTGTTGATATTTTCTTTTTATCAATTTCAATTCCGTAAAGCTCTTTTATCTTTTCACTGATACTAAGTGCAGTAACCGCACCGAACAGCCTTCCGCCCTGTCCTGCCTTTGCCTTTATCTCAATAGTCTTGTCTTTGAGCTTCTCTGCTATTTTTTCGTTGTCAGCCTTTTCAACTTCCAGCTTGTGCTGTTTAGACGCTCTCTTACCCTCAAGCTCGTTTAAGTTCTTGGCGTTTGCCTCGCAGGCAAAACCACGTGCAATCAGAAAGTTTCTCGCATAACCGTCGGCTACATTAAGAATGTCCCCTGCTTTGCCCGAACCTTTAACGTCCTTTAATAAAATTACTTTCATATTATATCGTCCTTTCTAAAAGCAAGAAACCAGAGACAAGCACTTTACAAAAATATCTTGCTTCTTAAATTATCTATCTACTATCTACTATCCATTATCCATTATAAATTATCCATTATCCATTATCAATTATCCATTATCAATTATCCATTATCAATTGTCAATTGTTATTGTCTCTTTCTATAGTCTCGTCAACTGCTCGATTAAGAAATTTGTTTATTGAACCGTCATGCTCTATTGCATGAGTAGAAATTTTTTCCTTTTTGCCCTTTGGAACTTGCATTTCAAGTCTATCATAATGATTTTTCATATACTTACGTGTTGCTTTTTGCTGTGCTTTGCTAACTGGCATATTTATCCTACTTTCTTTTTGTTTTATTTAATTTTTCTATTAAAATATAATGTATTTGTACACTTTTGTCAATAAAACAATATGTAAAATCAATATATTTGTTAATTATGCCCATTGATTATATGTCTCCGAAGATATATAATTATAACACACTATACGAAAGGAAATTGACATCAATGGAAAAAGTAATTACAGACAAAATAATATCCGATATAGAAGAAATCAAATGCAATTCTGATTTGCTGGCAGGGCTATCATATATCCTGACCGTATTTTTTGAGACCACATATGGGTCTGAAGATGTAATAAGAGTTTTCTCATATCTAATGGAAGAGGCATATAAAATGCAGGATAAATGCAATTCTCTTCTTAAATTGACAACTGATAAATAATTCTATGACAGCTTATTTTGTTCGTTAAATTCGTAATACTTATCAATGGCTTCCTGTAATTTTTTTGTTGCCTCATCAAGACCAGTTTCAAGCTGACCGCCTGCAGATGTCTGATGTCCGCCGCCGCCAATAGACTCCATAACCACCTGCACATTCATTTCTCCTATAGAACGTGCGGAAATAGAGGTCTTGCCGTTGTCAGCGTAAACAACAAACGACGCCTTTACGCCCTCTATATACAACAATTCGTCAGCCGCCTGAGGGGCGGCTATTCTTATAGTATCGCTGTTCTCGTCGTCAGTTACCGTTATTGCACAGCCCTTATACATAACCGAATTTTTAATAAGGTCCGTTTTTCTTTTATATAAATCAAAAGAAGTCGAGAACATAGTTTTTACAGTTACCGTATCGGCGCCTGCGCGTTTAAGATACGCCGCCGCCTCGAATGTTCTAACGCCTGTTCGCATAACAAAGTTTTTAGTGTCCAGCATAATTCCTGCCATAAGACACTCTGCAATACTCGGAGAAAGCTTGATATTATCGCCGAAATACTGCACAAGCTCTGTCACCATCTCAGAAGCTGAGGAAGCATAAGGCTCATGGTAGAACACAATATAATTTTCAATAGACTTTACCATTCTTCTGTGGTGGTCGATTACGATAACCTTGTCAAACATTTTGTATAACTCAACGCTATCGAGGATTTCAGGATTGTGAGTATCAACTATTATGAGCGTTGTTTTCTCAGTTTTCATTGAGATAGCAAGCTCAGGCGGAATAAAAAAGGTATCATTTTCATTTTTATTAATATGTTCTATTAAAACCCCCGAAAGGTTCTCCTCAGGGTCAACAACAACATACGACTTCTTACCTATCTGTCGCATAAGAGTACATATTCCTATAGCCGAGCCGACGCTGTCGAGGTCGGCAAGCCTGTGGCCCATAATTAAAACCAAATCCGACTGCTTTACGCTATCGTTAATTGCGTTAGCGATTATTCTTGTTTTTACCTTTGTTCTTTTTTCAATGCCCTTAGAAACTCCGCCGAAGAACTCAAACCCGTTATCCGTTTTAACTGCAGCCTGATCTCCGCCTCTTCCCAGACACATATCAAGCGCCTGTCTTGCATAGACCTCGCTCTCGTGGAGAGTTTTAGCTCCGTGACCAACGCCGATAGAAAGAGTGATCGTCTGTCTTTCACCGATTTCTATTTTTCTCGCCTTATCGAGAATATCAAACCTGTTCTCAATAATTTTTGAAAGATGTCTTTCCTCAAGAACGACAAAAAATTTGTTGTTTGAGATTTTCTTGGTAACTCCCGTTGTGCTGTCGATAAAATTTTCGACAAGTTTTTCAATTTCGACTAAAATATGAGCCTTTTCGCTGTCTCTTGCATTTTCAAGCAAGTCCTCATAGTCGTCCACCGAAATGATCATAACCGAAGGACGCGACTGCCTATATTCGTAATCGAGGTTTACAAAGTCGGTTTCGTTTTTGAAATAGATCATCGTAAGCGATGAATCATTCGTCTCAGGTTTAACTGCCAAAGCACGGTAATACTTACCCTTATATGTAACCAGAGTACCCTTCTTAGTAAACAGCTTATTGAAATTAATATCCATAAGGTCGTCCAAACGAACGCCGAAAGCGTCCTTTTCTCTGAAGACCTCTTTATCGAAGCGTGAGTTTAGCCAAACTATGACATTATTCTCGTCAATAATAAACGCAGGAGCGGGAAAGTTATAAAGAGTCTCACGCTGAGTGACAGAAATATCCCTTGACATTCGGGCTACATATCTCATTCTGCCGAAATAAAACAACACAAGCTCTATCGTCATAACAGCAAACCCTGCCACAGCCAGAGCAAAAAGCGCTATACCAAGAACTTTATAATCAGTAGCCTTACGTATAAACAACGAAGAAAAAATGCCTGCTGCGCCTAGTATTATATATGAAACTATAAAAAACGGAGAAAGTCTGTTTTTCATAATTGCGGCTATGCCCCCAAACGAGAGCACTCCTCCTTACATAAATTTTATAATCAAAGAGTATTTGCCTGATACTATTTTATAGTATTTTAGCCTTATTGTCAATGCCGGCGAACCGCCGGAAGCTCTCTGCCTTTGGAAAGATTGTAAAAAGTGTTTTTTTATAAACGCAGATCAAAACAACTGCAATAACGACAGGAATTCACTACTTAACCCTCCGTTTATCAAATTATCCTTTTAATCTTACTAGCCAAAGGCGGCAGTGCCACCGGCGGCTCTCTGCCTTTGGGAAGATTGTAAAAAGTGTTTTTTTATAAACGAAGATCAAAACAACTGCAATAACGACAGGACTTCGCTCCTTAATCCGCCGTTTATCAAATTATCCTTTTAATCTTACTAGTCAAAGGCGGCAGTGCCACCGGCGGCTCGCCGGCTCGCCTTCTAGATTACGCCTCCATAATAATTGGCAAAATCATCGGATTACGCTTTGTTTTCTGGTAAATAAAGTTTGAGAGAACGTCCTTCATTCTTATTTTTATAGCATTCCACTCGGTTATGTCGTTTTCAAAACACTTTCTCAGCGTTGAAGACAATAGCTTTCTTGCGTCCTCCATAAGCTCCTCGCTCTCACGGACATACACAAAGCCTCTCGATATTACATCAGGACCTGCAATAATCTCTCCGCTCGGCGAATTGACCGTTGCAATGGCAATAAGAAGTCCGTCCTGAGAAAGGTGTTTTCTGTCTCTCAAAACAATAGAGCCGACATCTCCGACACCTAATCCGTCTACCAGTACCCTTCCTGCCTGAACAGCACCTTTGACCTTCATATCAACGCCGTCAGTTTCAATAACATCACCTATGCTGGCAATTATTATATTATTCTCGGCAATACCAAGCTTTCTAGCTGTCTCAGCGTGCTTTGCCAAATGTTTATACTCACCGTGAACGGGAATAAAAAACTTAGGCTTTGTAAGCGAAAGTATGAGCTTTTGCTCCTCCTGGCAGGCGTGACCCGAAACGTGAACGTCATACATTTTCTCATATACAACTTCAGCGCCCGACTTCATAAGTTCATTTACAACATTTGTAACGAGCTTTTCATTACCCGGTATAGGCGTTGCGGAAATTATGATAAAGTCCTTTGGAGTTATGTTTACCTGCCTATGCTCGTTTCTCGACATTCTAGTAAGAGCAGACATAGGCTCGCCCTGACTTCCGGTAGTAATTATGACAAGCTGTTCGGGATTGTAATTCTTTATCTCGTCAATGTCTATAAGTATACCCTTAGGGCATTTTAAGTAACCAAGCTCGACGCTTTTTCCTATTACGTTTACCATACTTCTTCCCGAGACGGCAACCTTTCTTTTCTGCCGTTCGGCAATATTAATTATCTGCTGAACTCTGTGAATGTTAGAAGCAAACGTCGCAATAATTATTCTTCTTGTATCAGCCGTTGCAAACAGCTTTTCAAAACTTTCTCCAACAAGCCTCTCGCTCATTGTATAACCAGGTCTTTCAGAGTTTGTAGAATCTGCCATAAGAGCCAAAACGCCCTTATTACCTAATTCTGCAAAACGTGCCAAGTCAATAACCCCGTCATCAATAGGCGTAAAATCCACCTTGAAATCTCCTGTGTGGCAGATTATTCCCGCAGGAGTGTGAAAAGCCAATCCCACAGCGTCAGGAATTGAATGGTTCACCCTGATAAACTCTACCGCCATACAGCCGAGCTTTACCGTCTGACCCGGAGTTACGTTTACAAGCTTTATACCGTTAATCCCATGCTCTTTCAGCTTTCCCTCTATAAGTCCTATAGTCAGCCTTGTAGCATAAACAGGAGCCTTTACCTTTCTAAGCATATAAGGAAGTCCGCCTATATGGTCCTCATGCCCGTGAGTTATAACAATTCCCCTTATTTTTTCAGCGTTTTTCTCCAGATAGTTATAGTCAGGTATAACAAGGTCAATACCCGGCATCTCGCTGTCTGGGAAAGCTATTCCCGAATCAAGGATTATTATGTCATTTGAACACTCAATTACGGTAAGGTTCTTTCCTATCTCGTTAAGTCCTCCCAAAGGTATGATCTTAACAGGCGTTTTGCGCGCAGCGTCACGTTTTGGAGCCGTTCTCTGGTTTCTCGGCTTTGGAACATATGTTTTAGACGACCTTTTCACCGATCCTGCGCTTACACCTTTTGCACTAGCTTCAGTTCTTGTATTTCTCTGTGCATTTGAAGCATTGACTTTCTGCACATTCGTTTTCCTGACTGACCGCGTATCACTTAAATTTCTCCCAGCACTATTTGAATTTTTACTGTTTACAGCCTGCTTTTCCGAGTTCTTTGCCAAAGACATATTAATAGCAGACGTGTCGATAGTGATAAGATTTGTCAAGCCGTCGTCTGTCTTTCCGTTCACTGAAGACGGCTTTCCCCTTTGCTGTGATGAGCCCCTCTGCACTCTGTTCTTATAAGGGCTGTCAGGTCTGTTATTCTGTTTTTTCATCAGTGTCACGCTCTTTTTTAGAGCAAACCTCCTTTTAAAGTATTAAAATTTTAAATCCGTAGCTTTTGTGCCTGATGCACAAGGTGTTTTCATACACTAAAAATCCGGGTCTTATTTTAACAAAAAAGCAAAACAAAACCCTAAGGCTCAAACCTTTTTAAGCCTACATTTCCGAATAATAAAACAATCTGAGAAATATGATGGTTTTAGTATTTAGACTTCTCAGATAAAAACAGAACCTCAGCGTTTAATACGCCCTGTCATTCTGTTTAACCCTAACGGGCATTTAGCTTTAAGCTTCCGAACACAAATTATATTTTAGATTATACTCCATAAAATTATTAATGTCAAGACGGCAAACAGATCCGGCTTTTATACATATCCCTTAAGCTTTTTTTCTATACTATCACACATAGCCTGTGCCGTCTCTGCTTTTTCAGAATCAACATAAAGCATAAGACCTTTTCCCTTGCTAACCGGCTTTATAACAGCCCTTGATTTATTTTCATTTATAACTATACCCTCGTCTGAGCGCTTATACTTTGACTTGATTTCGCTCCAAAAGCTGTCTGTTTCCCTCTTGTCTCCAAGAGTCAAAAACCTCTCGCTTGCGTAAAACTCAGGGAGCTTATCCAACGCTTCTGACAGACTTATTTTCTCTTTTGTAAGATAACTCAAAATATCTGCTATTAGATACATTCCGTCGTGAACATAACTGTTACTCTCTCTTGAGGCTAATTCCCGAGCCTTATCGTCTGCGTGGGAACAGCTTGAGCTAAAATATCTGTAAAGCTTAGCAGAATAATCTCTTGCAAGGTCGTCAAACACACTGGGAAAAGTAAAGGGAATAGCGGTATCCTCGTTATTTTCCAAATGAATCTTTGTACAAAGCAAAACAAGTCTTTCAAAAACTACATATCCTGTTTTTTCAGAATATGCCGTGACCTTATGAGCATTGTCAAGAATGTGAAATACTATTTCCTCACCGTCAATATCGTTTATAGGAGAAATAAGCCTGTCAGCCTCCTGGGCTGTTTTCTCGTTAGATGTCTTAACGCTCACATTTATACCATTAAGCCTTTGGGGAAGAACAGTCTTTAAGTTTGAAACATACATTTCACTCAATCCCCCGCAGAAAACATATTCTCCGAAAGCAGATATATCCGCCAGACGAAATACCCTTGTTTTTAGTCTGTGTTCTATTGAAGCCTCCATATCACGCTTTATTCTTAGTCCTCCGGGACATCTTAGTATTAGTCTTGGAGACGGATTTGCAGACAATACCGCATAAATGTCTGCTCTGAGGGTAATAGACGCAAAATCAGCTACTCGCTCGTTTGAAACTCCCAAATCCCACACAGAAACCCCTGCTGACATTATTCCCGACATAAGAGCTTTAGCATATGCCGAACAGCCAACGCTTTCACAGCAAACAAGTACACTGCTGTGATTATCCAGCACAGAGCCTATCGCACAGCCTAATGAAGCCGCCTGAACAGGAGAAATAAGCTTATCACTTCCCTCCTCGTTAAATGAGAAATCAGGCTTTGAACCGTAACGCAGATTGGTTTTTAACCTTGTGTTTTTGGAAAGAGTTTTTCCGCTCCACAGCTTTACTCCCTCGCTTATTATTGAGTTTTCCAAAACGGCTGAACCTTCTCCTGCAACCGCAAGTCTTTCAAGCTCTGCGCCGTTATCAATTCGACAGTTTTTGTATACAACTGCCTCTTGAACCTTTATTCTGTCCCCAATTTTTGAATACTCCCCAACATATGAACCTGTAATATCGGTATTTTCTCCGATAACTGCGTTGTCCTCAATTACCGTTCCTCTGCCGATAATGCAACCCATACCTATACTTACATTACTGCCGATGTACAATGGCGGAATAAATGAAACCCCTCTAAACATATACGGCGTATTTGAATATACGCCGTCCTCAATAGGCACACCATTGTCAAAAATCTTTTCAGACACCGTATTTTTGGCACATTTAAGCAAATCCTCAACTGTTTCTATTCTTTGATAAAACGGCTTAAAAGAACCTGCCTCGCAGTTTTCATCTGTATAGACGTATATATTATGCTCTCTTTTAAAATTCATCCACGAAAAAAGACCTTTTTTGTCGCTGTTAGAATTGTTCTCATCCAGCAGTCTGCTAAGCATTTCTACAGATATAATATACACCGGAGCAGTTTTATAATTTGTCGAAGGAAAATCACTGTTTGACGTTTTATAAAACCGCTCAAACCTGTTCTGCCCGTCAAACTCGACAGTTGTACCATAATCCGAATCACTGCCATTTGCCTTCAAAGCATACACACAGGCAAGTCCGACTTTGCTCTTATGAAACTTTATCATCGCTTCAAGATCAAGCTTGAATATGCCGTCAGCCTGAATAACCATAATTTCATCTCCGCCGTTCCAGAGTGTGTTTAGAATATCCTTTGTTGACATATCCTCATTGCACATAAATACATCAACCTTTACCTCGCAGGCTATCAGTCGTTCAATATATTCTTTAGTATCCACGCTTTCGGTAACGACTGTACAATCGGTTATTCCGCCTTTTGACAGGTTTTCTAAAACATAATCTATTACCCTCTTTGAACAAAAAGAAATAAGCTCAAGCGGAGTGTCAGTTGTAATTGGTTCAAGAGCTTCGTTTTCACTGCTGCAAAAAATAATTGTCTGCATAAAATTTCCTCCCAAACTGAATTTTATAAATCATATTTAGTATGGGAATATTTAGCTATATTTATGCACCGCCGAACCGGCGGTTGCTCTGCTGCCTTTGGGAAATTTTATTAATATTTAACTTTGATAAACGGCAGGCTAGTACCTAGATGAAAAAAACAGAGGCAATAGGCAACGGTGACGTTGCATCCAGTGCTGCCTATTATAAATTAGAAAAATGTTCAAGTTGGTGCAACGGCAGACTTATCAATTGAAAAGACAATGGACAATGGATAATGGATAATGGATAATTGTCAGAAGCTAGAAATAAGAAAACCAGAGGCAAGAGGCAACGGTGCCGGCGTGACGCCGGTTGCTTTGCTGCCCTATTAGAGACTAGATGCAAGAAGCAAGAGGTAAGACAAAACCGCCAGACAGTTTTTCAACTGCCTAGCGGTTTTTTTATAGAAATATTTAAGAAAGCACTTATTTTGTCTTTTTCTTAATTACTTTCGACCACTTACCAAAATACTTCTTACCATTGACAAGCTTATAAGCCCTTACCTTTACAAAATATTTTTTCTTTGGCTTAAGTTTCTTTATTGTTATCTTGTTCTTCTTAACTGTTATTGCCTTCTTATTTTTAGTGAATTTATTATTTGTTGCTACTTTCAACTTATAGCCTGTTGCTTTGCTTACCTTTTTCCAACTTATATTTAATTTCTTTTTCTTTGCTGTAACCTTTACATTTTTAACCTTAGCAGGTTTTATTACAGTTTTACCAGCCAATGGTGTTACTTTTGTCGTAGGTGCAGTATTTGATGGCTTTTCTGTGCCACTGTTAGAAGGTCCAATTGGATCATCAGGCGGTGTCGAATAATCTAAACCAAGATTGTTAATTGCAGTTTTTAACTTATTAATAGATGCGGTTCTCTGATTGTCGTCTGCCGAAGTATTGTTATACATATCGAAAAGCTCATCATAGGCAGTTTCAAAATCCGACCACTGAACGTCATCAAAACTATCCTGTCTCTTAATTGACGCAGCATAAAATAAAAGCTCCTTTACTTCACCGCTTTTATTTAAAACTAAATTATTATACTCTGCCAAAAATTTTTCATAAGCATTCAGCTTATTTTTTTGTGTAGACTGCGTATTTGCAAGTAGTGATTTAAGAGAATTAAGCCTTGTTAACATTTCATTATATCCGCTTGAACAGTCACTTTCACTTAATGCCTCGCATTTTACAACAGACTTGTTATACTTTATCATATATTCAGCATATACGTCTCTGGCAATATAATTCTGATATTGACCATATCCGCCATGAAAGAATGTATTTATCCATTCTTCACATTGATCAGCATTCCAGATAGTTGCGCCGGTCGGGAACCTCTGAAAATACTTATCCAAATTCGGATAATACAAATTATGAAGCTGATTCATTATTTCTTTTACACGGCTAGGCTCATAACTGGTCTTAGCCAAATCATAAATATTATCGAAAACCTTTTGAGCGAATACAGGATTCTTCATTAGCTTATATATCATAGTTTGGATAGGCTCACCGCCGTTTCTTCCACCATTGTAGATTTGATAAAGCTTATCATTCTCGGAACTTTCACCCGGATTACCCCAAAGAAATGCGCCCATCTCAACATCGTAGAACATAAATCTCCACTTGCCGTCGCTGTACTTTCCGCCGTTTTCTGTGTCGACTGTTCTGGTTCTCCAAACCTCCCAGTTCTTACCCGACCAGTCTTCATTTGAAATATAAGTTTCAGCCGCGACATAGTCGGCAAAGCTGTCTAAGTCAAGCATATGAGAAACCTTTTCATAATCAGCTTTTTTTGTAAAATCAGTTGACGGATTTTTAATGAAGCTTACAAAATCATTCCAAAGCTCCACATCTGCATCTTCGCCTTCTTCGATCTTAGGTGCATTATTATTATCAGTGTCAGGCTTTATCATTACAACATTATCCTTATCTACGCCAAAATGATTTTCTGCATAATCATCGTTGTAGTCTTCCTGCATGGTGTAAATTCCCCAATACTCCCCATTTATAAACGCTATACAAGGAACGCTTGCCTGAGTTGAAAAATTCCTGTCAAGAACGCAGGTTTGCAGCAATGAATCCTTATATTTCACATAGTTAGCGTCATTTCCTCCATTTCTGAGAGTGATTTTCTTAAACGACGTAATAGTGTTGCCCTCACTATCCTTTGCCTTTCCGTCAAAGAAATCATATTTAAAGCTTTTTTCACCATAATCGCTTCTTGCATAAAGCCTCAAACTCTTTTGATATTCGCCTCTTGAGTATCCACCCTGAATTCTTATTCCGCATTCTTGCGAGAATACCGCATCATTATTTTTTATGTAGTCAATATGAACCGGTCTTTCCCATTCCTTACCCTTGTTTGTGCAGTTTTTCTGAAGATAAATTCCTATTTCATCGTCGAACAAATTATCTGCATCTGTTACAATAGAAATTATCGGAACCCCTGCATATGTTTCGTTTGTTTTTCCTACAAAATATGATTTTGTAACTACTTTGCTAAAATCTCCGTCTTTTATTGCAATGGCTCTTATAACCGTCGCCTTATCTACTTTTACTGTAGGTGCGTTTCTTCCGCTTCCTCTATGGTCACCATCTGTAAGTATGTCCTTGCTGATTGCAGAGAGAACATTATCTTCACTGCTTCTGTCAACAACAGTTATAGCTTCTGTATATTTTGTAGATTCAGCAGTTGGAATACTTCCGTCTGTAGTATAAAATATTTCTGCCCCTTCTTCTGCCGTTATTTCTAAAGAAAAGCTATCATTGAATGCTCTGCTGTCTATTGAAAACTTCGGAGCTTGGATATAAGCCTTAGCGTTATTATTGCTCTCACCCGGTGTAGGAAAAACCGTCTTGCAGCTATTATCTCCATCAGGAATCCTAGCATAGGTAGTATCATCTACAAGTGCCGGCACTGTAAGTGTGTCAACACTTTGTGACGCGCCAGTTTGAAAGTCTAAATCCAAACCGTCACTTGAAAGATTCATCTCAATATACGGCTTAGAGTCAGCCATTGACGCATCTAAGTTTTTATTGCAGTATAAAACAAGATAACCCTTCGCTGGAATTACAGCAGTACCATTAATTGCTTCTGTTTTATCAGTCTTGTCCAAATCAATCTTTTTAAGCTTATAACCTGACACGTCAACTGCTGTATTAGTAGGATTATATATCTCAATCCAATCGCAAAGCTCGGTTTTTGTTGCACCGTCTTTATCATAAACTGCCTCAACATCTGTTAGATTTCCGTTTTCACCTTTGTTACCGAGACAAACTTCATTAATTACTATGCTGGCAGTTTCTGCATTTGATAAAAATGCTGAAAATCCGACTGATGTAACAACTATGGCAACAGCCGCAGTAATACTTGTGATTTTTCTTAACACTCCCATAGTTCACCCTCCATATATTAAACCTAAACAAAAGATTATCAGACATTTTAAATAATAATATTTATTTTTGTTTATATTTTATTATTCAAAATACATAATACCAATTTTATTATAAATCAATTATAAGTTAATTGTCAATAATTTTCTTGCAAGCTTTATCAGAAGTTATTTTATATTACATTACATTGAAATTCACTTTAATAATATAATTTATAAAAAACTATGGTAATTTATTTGAATTTGTGTTATTATAAAATAAGTATAACTATTTTAAGTTTTGAAATTAAATTGCGATTGGGGAAAATGTCAGTATTATGAACAATTACGACGTAATTATTGCAGGCTGCGGCGTCGCAGGTCTGTATACGGCAATAAATTTATCAGATGATTTGAATATCCTGATAACCTCTAAAATGGAGCTTACTCTCTGCAACACCGCTCTTGCTCAGGGAGGAATTGCCGGCGTTTATAATTCCCCTGACGATTCTCCCGAACTTCACAAACAGGATACCTTAGTAGCAGGCGGTTTTGAAAACGACATCGAAACTACTTCGATTCTCTGCGAGGAAGCTAAAATTGATATAGAAAAAATAATAAGTCTCGGCGTTGAGTTTGATAAAACTCATAACGGAGACTTCCACCGTACCCTTGAGGGCGGTCACGGCAAACACAGAATCTTTCACCATAAGGATACCACAGGTTTTGAAATTGAAACTAAACTACTCGAATATGTGAAAACTCTCCCCAATGTTGAGATTTTGGAGAACGCTCTTATTTGCGATATCAAAAAAACTCAAACAGGCTTTTCTTTCGATATTTTAAAAGACGATATCCACAGCACATACAACTCACGATATGCAGTTATTGCAACAGGCGGTATCGGCAGGGTCTATGAGCGCACTACAAACTCTGCTATCGCAACCGGCGACGGTATCGCCTTTGCTTACAATTTAGGCGCAGAGATAAAAAATATTAGCTATATACAGTTCCACCCCACCGCTTTTAATGACAAGTATAACAGAGAATGCTTTTTGATTTCAGAAGCCGTAAGGGGCGAGGGCGCTTACTTAAAAAACTTTCGGGGCGAAAGGTTTATGCAAAACTACGACAAGCGTCTTGAACTTGCCCCGAGAGACGTTGTTTCTCACTCTATTATGTTCGAGACGGCAAAAACTCAAAGCAGTACCTTTTATATTGACATAACCCATAAAAAACCGGAGTTTATTAAAAACCGCTTTCCTATGATCTACGAAAAGCTTCTCGACTTAGGCTACGATATGACTAAAGATATGATTCCGGTATACCCCTGCCAGCACTACCTGATGGGAGGAATAAAGGTTGACAAAAACGCCGAGACAACCGTCGGCAACTTATTTGCCTGCGGTGAATGCTCCTGCACAGGCGTTCACGGAAACAACAGGCTGGCTTCAAACTCACTGCTCGAGGCTCTTGTTTTTCCAAGACGTGCGGCGGCAGTTATTAATAATAGGTGCAAAACCGATTCAAACGCTCCGCTTGTCTCTGCTGAATTTGCAAGCAATGATAGTGCGCCTCATATTCCAAAAGGTATAAGAACAGAGATACGGAAAATTATGCAGACAGCATACTTTGTAATGCCCGATATTGACGCTCTTTTTGAGGGTTACGACAGGCTGAATCAGATAAAAGAAATTCTATACACGGGGCGATTTAAAATCGATAAGGATTTTGTCGAGGCGAAAAGCCTTGCCACTGTAGCCTACCTCATTTTGCAGGAGGCTAACAAAACAGCTACCGAAAACGCAGAAATAGACGCCGCTAAGTGGGCGGAGTATGAGCTTAACAATTACTAGGTTAGAAGTTTGAGATTAGAAGTATTACATCTGATTGAGTATTTATTCTTCTGCCTCTTGCATAAGTTTATAACAATGTTCGCTCAATTTTGAGGCTTCGTCTGCTAAACATTCAAGCGCTCCTCTTAAAATATCATCACCATATACGTGTATAAAGTACATTACACATACTTCAGACAGCCCTTCTAGCTTTTCAGCCTCTTTCATTACTTCTTCAAAATCCACTAAATGGATTGCTTCGATTTTTTCTTTCATTGATGTCACTTCCTTTAATTGTGGGTCTTAGAATTATTATGCGAACCTATGTTATTATACAATGCTCTGCATTCGTCACGAAGTTTGAATACTTCATCTGAAAGGCATTCAAGCGTCCTTTTGAAAATATCATTTTCAAAGTAATTGGTGAAGAATATAACACAGAAATCTGAAAGTCCTGCTATCATTTCAGTTTTTCTATGTATTATTTCAATGTCCTGTATGCTTATGTTTCTGTTTTTATTATCCATTGATGTCACTTCCTTTATTGGTATGTTATTATTATACAATGGTACCCTTGTAAACTCAATAGACATAACTCACAAATATCTACTATCTAATGTTGTTTAAATTGGTTATATTGTATAATTTTTGAAAATTAAAAATATTATATTGGTAAGGTGGTAAAAATTATGCCAGCTAGTAAAGCTAAAATAAAAGCAAATAATAAATATGATAAAAACCACTATGATGGTATTCATATGCGAGTTCCGAAAGGAAAAAGGGAAATAATTTCTGAACACGCAAAGGAATATGACGGTTCTCTAAACAAGTTTCTTAATCGTGCAGTTGATGAAGCTATGGAGAGAGATAAAAATAAATGACAGTGGTTTAGACAGAAAAAGGTGGTAAAAATATGCCGGTTAGTAAAGCCCAAAAAAGAGCGAATGCAAAATATAATAAAAAGCACTATGATAGTATGCTTATAAGAGTTCCAAAAGGTAAAAAGGAAAAGATAGTAGCTCATGCAAATGAGTATGATATATCTTTAAACAAGTTTCTTAATCGTGCAGTTGATGAAACTATGGAGAGAGATAAAAATAATGGATAATTGACAATGGAAAATGGATAATTTTTTAAATATGTCAAGTATTTTTACACCTGCTCGCCGGTCTTATTTTGAAAGTTGGGGTATTAAGTGTTATTAAACAAAAAGAACAAAAAAACTATACTGCTTATAGCCGCACTAGTGCTTGCCTGTCTGGTAATAAAGTATTCGACAGCGGCGGTGCGATTTTTTGTTCACGCTATAGACGCCTGCTTTGCTCTAATTCTTGGCGGCGCTATTGCGTACATTCTCAACATAGTTATGAAAAAGTATGAAAGCATTTACTTTCCCAAATCGCAGCGAAAACTCGTTAAAAAATCCAAAAGAGCAGTTTGTATTATTTTGTCGTTACTTTCCGTTCTGGCAATTATAGCAGGCATAGTAATAATAGTAATACCTGAGTTATACAAGTGCATTGAGTTGTTAAGCGACGCTATCCCCCGCTCTGTTGATACTGTAAAGTCCTGGGTCAACGAAAACATAACTGCTGAATATATCAGAAACAAAGTAAACAGCTTTGAATTTAGCTGGAAAAGCTTAGAACCTGCTTTGTTGGGGTTCTGGCAGGTAAACTCGTCTGAAATTCTCAACTCTGTGATATCGGTAACAAGCTCCATTGCAGGAACTATTACAGACATTGTAATAGCGGTCATTTTTTCGGTATATATTCTCTTTAACAAAGAGAAACTTTTAAAGCAATTTAACAAAATCATCAAGGCATACGGCAAACCCGAAAGGAACAAAAGGCTTATAAGCTATCTTAAAATTGCAAACAAGACCTTTTCAAGCTTTATTGTCGGTCAATGCACCGACGCTGCAATTCTTGGGTGTCTTTGCTTTGTGGGAATGGTGATACTTCGTTTTCCGTATGCGGGTGTTACCGCCGCTGTTGTGGGACTTACGGCGCTTATACCTATAGTAGGTGCGTTTATAGGAGCGTTTATCGGTGCTTTTTTGATATTTACCATAAGCCCAATAAAAGCTGTTATGTTTATTATATTCCTTATTATACTTCAGCAATGCGAACAGGCGTTTATCTACCCGAAAATCGTTGGCAAGTCAACAGGACTTCCGGGAATGTGGGTTTTAGCTGGCATAACAGTCGGCGGAGGGCTTTTCGGGATAGTCGGAATGCTTATCGGAGTTCCGATAACGGCGACTTTTTACAAGATACTACAGCAGTCTGTAAACGCACGCATTAAGGAGAAGAAGATAATTAAAGCTCTTGAGACAAATAAAGAGCTTGGAGATACGATTATAATTAAGAAAGATTAATTAAAAGTTTACAGTCAAGGGCAGAGCCCTCAGCGAAAAGAGAGGGCTGCCCCTTGAAGTAATTTAGAAAGGACGTAAATTATGCAACCTTTACAAATGGAGATCGACAGCATTATAATAAACGCAATTAAAGAGGACATAAACTACATAGATGTCACGACCGACTATCTTATATCAGATGACAGCGTCAGCACGGCTAAATTTATCGCTAAGGACAGCGGTGTACTTTGCGGAATAGACATTGCGCTCAGAGTGTTCACACTTCTCGGCAATAAAACCGAGTTTGACATTAAGCGTCGTGACGGCGACAAGGTAGAAAAAGGCGATATAATTGCGACCATTACAGGCAAAACAAAGGTACTTTTAAAGGGTGAGAGAACGGCTCTTAACCTGCTCCAGCACCTTTCTGGTATTGCTACTATGACAAACAGACTGGTTAAGCTAGCAGAGGGTACGAATGCGACTATAGCAGACACGAGAAAGACGCTTCCCGGCTTGAGGTCTTTGCAGAAATACGCAGTTACCGTCGGCGGAGGAAAGAACCATCGCTACAACCTTTCCGACTGTGCAATGCTCAAGGACACCCACTTAGACGCTTACGGCAGTATTACAAACGCTGTAAACGCTCTTAAGGAAAAACTCGGACACACAGTTATGATAGAGGTCGAGACTAGGAATATTAATGAAGTTAGAGAGGCTCTAAGCGTGTGCGCTGACATTATTATGCTTGACAATATGGATTGCGAAACTATGAAAGAAGCAGTTAATATAGTATCAGGCAAGGCGAAGCTTGAAGCAAGCGGAAATGTCACCGAAGAAACGATAGTCAGCATTGCCAAAACGGGTGTTGACATAATCTCTGTAGGTGCGATTACACACTCGGTCAAGGCGTTTGATATTTCCATGCGGATAGATAAGTAAAAGGCAAGATACTAACTCTTATACAGAAAAGGTAAGTTTATGCTTCTTACCTCTAGTCTCTATTTTCTAATAAAAGGTGATTTATTATGAAAACCAATAAAATAAAATACTTAGGTCTATGCATTGTAATTATGCTTTCACTTTCAGGCTGTAAATTCCCTTCGCTGTTTTACAAAACGCCCTCTTTGAAAGAGGTTCAGCAGGAGGAGATTAAGACAAAGATTGTTATGCCTGATTTAAACGGTCTGACCTACTCACAGGCTGTTGAAAAAACAGACAGCATTCCGCTTATCGTAACAAAGCAGTACAACGACAAGGTTAAGAAAAACATAATCTTCTGGCAGAGCGTAACCCCCAGCGAGGAGATTTCTATAGGTACTCCTGTTGATATTGTAATCAGCAAGGGCGTTCAGATGATTGAAATACCGAAGGTCTCTGATATGGATTATCTCGCCGCACAGACGGTTTTGAAATCATTAGGGTTTAAGGTAAAAATTAGTTATCAGCACAAGTGGGGTATCGAGAGCGGCGACATTATTTCAATGAGCCCTGCGGAAGGTAAGAAAAAGCCGTACGGCACTACTGTTAAAATGACAGTAGACGCGGTCAGCCCAAAAGATAGAACTTCTGAGGAGCAAACATAAAATGGGTAAATTGTATAAATTCAACCTATTTTAAAAAATTATAAAAAACCCTTGACAAATATAATTTTTTGGAATATAATATATAGTAATCAAATATTTTAAATCCTGTGAGCAAAAGTAAGTAGCTGATTTAACGATGATTTAGAGAGCCTTTGGCGGTGGAATAAAGGCACATACGACTTTCAGTGAATGGGTTTGTGAGGAGCTCGGTGAAAGACTTTTCTTTTTTTGATTAAGTTTAAGTATCCGACGCCGCTGGTTTTCGGCGTTAATGAAAAGAAGTATTGATGCGATTTATTTAAAAAGCTGCGTACTTTGCTGAGTTGATAAATGTGAGTTTATCATAAATTTGGGTGGCACCGCGATGTCTATCGTCCCATTAGTTTTCTAATGTGAAACGATGGGCTTTTTTTATGCAACGATAACATTGGCAGATTGCCGATATTTCTTCTTGCATCTTGTAGAGGAGGTAAATTTTATGCTTTATCCAACCAAAGAGGAAATCAAAGACATTTTGAAAAATTACAAGACGGTTCCTGTGTTTTATGAACTGCTTGTAGATTCTTACACGCCGATTCAGCTTTTTAATGCGCTCCACGAGGCGTACGACAACTGCTTTATACTCGAATCGGTAGACAACAGCGACCAGTGGGGACGTTATTCCTTTGTAGGAATAAACCCAAAAGCTGAAATTACCCTTAAAGATAAGGTAGCAGTCGTCTCAAAAAACGGAACTGATGAAAAATTTGAAGTCTCAGATCCTATTGGCTTTTTGTCAGATATTTTAAAAGAGTATAAGTCTCCCCGTTTCCCTAACCGACCTAAACTTACGGGAGGTCTTATCGGTTACTTCGCCTACGATATGGTGAGATACTTTGAGAAAACTCTGTGCAATCCTCCGACTGACGACCTAGATATGCCCGACGCTAATCTGTTTCTGTTTGATGAAATAGTAGCTTACGACCACCTTAGCAACAAGGCGGTTATAATCTTAAACATTCACTCAAGCGGAGATATCGACAAGCAGTACGATGATTGCATAAAGAGAAAAGACGAGATCATAAGCGTTTTGAAAAATTATGTTTCAAAGGTTAATGTATCGGTTAGAAAAACGCATAAGGATATAGAAATCAGGTCAAATATAACTAAAGAAAAATACCTTGCAAACGTCGAAAAGGCTAAGGAGTACATAAAAAACGGAGACATTTTTCAGGTCGTGCCGTCGCAGAGGTTTGAGGTGGATAATCCGCCCGACAGCTTTGATGTATACAGAATGCTACGCTCTACCAACCCCTCTCCCTATCTCTATTACTTCAAGCACAAGGACTACGCCTTTGCAGGGGCTTCACCTGAAAAGCTTGTATCTGTAAACGGCAAAACGGTTATCACAAAGCCAATTGCGGGTACTATTAAGAGAGGCTTCACCGATGAGGAGGACTACAGAAACGAACAACAGCTTCTTAACGACCCTAAGGAGCGTGCCGAACATACAATGCTAGTAGATCTGGGCAGAAACGACATAGGAAAGGTATCAAAGTTCGGCAGTGTGAACGTGACCGACTATATGATAGTTGAGCGCTACTCAAAGGTTATGCATCTAGTTTCAAACGTAGAGGGAGAGCTAGACAACGGCAAGGAACCTCTCGACGCTTTAATGGCTGTTCTGCCTGCGGGAACTCTCTCAGGCGCGCCTAAGGTAAGAGCTATGGAAATTATAGATGAGCTTGAAACTACACGCAGAGGTCTTTACGGAGGAACTGTAGGCTACCTTGCCTTTGATGGAAGCTTGGACACCTGCATTGCGATAAGAACGGTACTTTTCAAAAATAACAAGGCTTATGTTCAGGCAGGCGGAGGAGTAGTCCTCGACAGCGTTCCTGAAAACGAGTATCAGGAATCCTGCAACAAAGCACTTGCAGTTATTAATGCAATCAAAGAGGCGGCAGATTTGACAGTTGACAATGGATAATGGATAATGGATAATGGATAATGGATAATGGATAGTGGATAATTAAAGCGCATTATCAATTAAAACGGAGGGTTTTTATGATATTAATAATAGATAATTATGATAGCTTCACCTATAATCTTTATCAGTATATAGGTGAGCTTTACAGCGATATCAAGGTCGCAAGAAATGACGAGATAACCATTGCTGAAATCGAGGCTCTTTGCCCTGATGCATTAATTATCTCACCCGGTCCCTGCTACCCGAAAGACGCAGGTATTTCAGTTGAGACAATAAAACATTTCAGCGGAAAGATTCCTATTCTCGGCGTTTGCTTGGGGCATCAGTCTATTGCAGAGGCTTTCGGCGGAAAGGTAGTTATCGCCAAAGAACAGCTTCACGGAAAAGCGACAGACATAACACTCAGCACTGACAATCCCCTGTTTACGGGACTTCCTAAAAAAATTAAGGTGGCAAGGTACCACTCTTTGATAGTTGACAGCGAAACCTTGCCCGAGTGCTTAGAAATTACGGCGTATGACAGCAAAAATCAAATTATGGCTCTCAGACACAAAGAGCATCAAACCTACGGTGTTCAATTCCATCCCGAATCTGTTATGACAGACACAGGACGGAAAATTATAGAAAACTTCCTCAATAATATTGCAGGAATAAAAACGAAAGCGAGTGATAACATTATGGTTCCGGAAAGTGAAAGAACAGAGCTTAAAAAGTACATTGCAAAGGTGGTAAGAGGTGAAAGCCTAACCGAGGACGAGGCTTACTCGGCTATGGACATTATAACCTGCGACAGAGCAACTCTTGCTCAGACTTCTTCCCTGCTGACGGCAATGTCAATTAAAGGTGAGACAATAGACGAGATAACAGGTTTTGCTAAGGTTATGAGGGAAAAAGCAGCTAAGCTCAAAAACTGCTCCGATTCTGTCGACATCGTAGGTACAGGTGGAGATATGTCAAACAGCTTTAACATATCTACTACCTCATCGTTCATAATAGCAGGGGCAGGTCAGAAGGTTGCAAAACACGGCAACAGAAGCGCATCTTCAAAAAGCGGCGCCGCCGACTGCTTAGAGGCTTTGGGAGTTAAGATAGCATCAGTTCCCGAGCAGGCTGAAAAGTGTATTGAAAAGGTAGGTATTTCATTCCTGTTCGCTCAAAGCTACCACCCGGCAATGCGCTTTGTAGGTCCTGTCAGAAAGCAAATAGGCACAAAAACCGTATTCAACATTATGGGACCCCTTTTAAACCCTGCGTTTGCCGAATATATGGTACTTGGCGTTTACTCTCCTGACATTATGGAGAATATGGCAAATGTTCTTATAAAGCTTGGAATTAAGCGCGCAATGCTCGTTTATGGAAACGACAAACTTGACGAGATATCAATTTCCGATTCAACAAAAGTATGCGAGATAAACAACGGTAAAATCGAGAAATACGAAATATCTCCAGAGGACTTCGGATTCAAGCGTGCGACAAAAGAAGATGTCAAGGGCGGTACTCCTGAGGAGAACGCACAAATCACCCGTGATATTCTCAGCGGAAAAGAGCAAGGAGCTAAAAGAGATATTGTTTTGCTAAACGCTGGCTGTGCCTTGTATGTAACAGGAAATGCAGAAACAATAGCCGACGGAATAAAGCTGGCTGAGGAGTCCATTGACAGCGGTAAGGCTTTAAGAAAGCTGGAGGAGCTAATAGAGTTCACAAACTCAGAATTAAAAAGCTAAGCGGCGAGCCGCCGCTGGCTCTCTACAAAATATAAAATTCTTGCATCTTGTACTCTGCCTAAATCCTATAATAAAAAACTTTGGTGATAAATATGATTTTAGATGAAATAATCGAAAAAAGAAAACTACAGCTTGAAAAAGAAATGGCAAAAGTGCCCTTTGATGAAATGAAAGAGAAAGCTCATAATACTGATTTTATGACAAGGGATTTCAAATCTGCCATTTTAAGTGATAGTCTAAGTGTTATCTGCGAGGTTAAAAAAGCCTCGCCGTCAAAGGGTCTGATAAGACCTGACTTTCACCCTGTTGAAATCGCTAAGGAGTACGAATCGGCAGGTGCAGACGCTATCTCCTGCCTGACTGAGGAGCATTATTTTCAAGGCTCATCAGAATATTTAAAAAGCATTGCAGAGTGCGTTAATATCCCAATTCTCCGCAAAGACTTCATCATTGACGAGTATCAAATCTATGAGGCAAGAGCAATAGGTGCGTCGGCAATTTTGCTTATAGCCGCAGTTCTTGATGAAGAAACGCTTAGCAGGTTTTATCAGCTTGCCGCTTCCCTGTCGCTTGACTGCCTTGTTGAAGTTCATAACGAGAGCGAGCTTGAAAAGGCGCTGAATATTGGCGCAGATATAATCGGCATCAACAACAGAAACCTCAAGACGTTTGAGGTCGATTTAAACACTACCGGAAGACTGGCTTCACTTATCCCAAAAGACAAGGTCATTGTCTCCGAAAGCGGAATTAAGGACAATTTTGATATGAGGGCTGTGCGAAGTCTGGGTGCGTCAGCGGTTCTTATCGGAGAAACGCTGATGAGAAGTGATAACATATCAACTACTCTCAAGGAGCTGAGAGCATATGACTAAGCTGAAAATCTGCGGTTTGCGCAGAAGTAAAGATATAGCTTATGTAAATAAGTTTCAGCCCGACTACGCAGGTTTTATACTTTCAGAGCCTTTTTGGCGGCATATAAGCCTCGATGAGCTTGCTAAGCTTACAAGCGAGCTTTCTAACAATATAACTCCTGTTGGTGTTTTTGTAAACGAGACATTAGACACAATTATACCGTTTTCAAAATATCTCGGTGTAATTCAGCTTCACGGCGATGAGGACGACGCTTTTATCAAGTCTCTCAAAGAGCATACCGACTGCGAGATATGGAAAGCTATAAGACCGCAAACGTCAGATGATATTAGTAAAGCATGTCAAGGCTGTGCCGACAAACTTCTTATAGACAGCTTTTCAAAGAGTTCTGTCGGCGGTACAGGAATAGTCGGAAACTGGGAAATAATAAAAAATGCTGAAATTACTAAGCCGTTTTTCCTAGCAGGAGGAATATCGGCTGACAACATTAAAGAAGCTATAGAAACAGTCAAGCCTTACGGCATAGACGTTTCAAGCTCGGTTGAAACAGACAAAAAAAAGGACAGAGATAAAATTAAAAAGCTAACGCTTTTAATAATGGATAATTGACAATTGATAATGGACAATGGACAATTTTCCAATATACTAATTATTCACTTATCAAAAGGAGGTAAATTTATGACTAATTCCATTAAGGGACGCTATGGAGAATACGGCGGTCAGTATGTTCCTGAGACGGTTATGAACGCCGTTTTAGAGCTTGAGGAGGCTTACAGCAAGTATAAGAACGACAAGGACTTTAAGCGTGAACTGACGGCTCTATATAAGGAGTATGCAGGCAGACCGTCTCTTTTGTACTTCGCTGAGAAAATGACAAACGATTTGGGCGGGGCTAAAATATACATCAAACGTGAGGACCTAAACCACACAGGTTCGCACAAAATAAACAATGTGCTAGGACAAATTCTGCTTGCAAAGAAAATGGGCAAGAAAAGAATTATCGCCGAGACAGGAGCAGGTCAACACGGCGTTGCAACTGCTACGGCTTGCGCTCTGTTCGGGTTGGAGTGCGAGGTATATATGGGCGCTGAGGATATGAAACGTCAGTCGCTCAACGTATACAGAATGAACCTGCTGGGCGCAAAGGTAACAGGCGTTTCAAGCGGAACTTCTACCCTTAAAGACGCTATAAACGAGGCTATGCGCGACTGGTGTACTAATATCGAAACCACCTTCTATTGCATAGGCTCGGTTATGGGACCTCACCCCTACCCTGAAATGGTGAGAGATTTTCAAAAAATTATCAGCGAGGAGATAAAGTCTCAGCTTAAAGAAAAAGAAGGCAAGCTCCCCGACTGCGTTGTTGCTTGCGTTGGCGGCGGCTCAAACGCTATGGGCGCATTCTACGACTTCATAGATGACAATAGTGTTCGCCTAGTCGGCGCAGAAGCTGCGGGTAGAGGTGTTGACACTCCGGAACACGCAGCAACCATTACAAAAGGCTCGCTCGGAATATTCCACGGTATGAAGTCGCTTTTCCTGCAAAACGAATACGGTCAGATTGACCCTGTATACTCTATTTCGGCAGGGCTTGACTATCCGGGAATAGGACCTGAACACGCATATCTCAACTCAATTGGCAGAGCGGAGTATGTGGACATTACCGACGAGGAAGCTGTCTGCGCCTTTGAGTACCTGTCAAAAACAGAGGGAATAATTCCTGCTATTGAATCCGCCCATGCTGTTGCGGCGGCTATGAAAATTGCCCCTAATATGCCAAAGGACAGTATACTTGTCATAAATCTCTCAGGACGGGGCGATAAGGACGTTTATTCAATCGCACGATACAGAGGAGTTGATTTAGTTGAAGAATAAAAATCGTATAGATGCTTGCTTTGAAAAACTGAAAGCCAACGGCAAAAAGGCTCTTATAACCTTTGTTACAGCAGGCGATCCAGACCTTGAAACCACAAAAAAGCTGGTACTTAAAAAGCTGGAATGCGGAGCAGATATAATTGAGCTTGGCGTTCCATTCTCAGACCCTATCGCCGAAGGTCCTACCATACAGAAAGCCTCATTGCGCTCTTTGAACAACGGAACTAACCTAGACCAGATATTCGGTTTAGTTAGCGAACTCAGAGAGGAAACAAACGCTCCTTTGCTCTTGATGATGTACATAAACACTGTGTTTAAATACGGCACCGAGAAATTCTTTACAAACTGCAAAAAAAGCGGTATAGACGGCGTTATTATCCCCGATCTCCCCTTTGAGGAGCGAAATGAAGTCGAAGCCCTCTCAAACGAGTACGGAGTTTATAATATAAACCTTGTCGCTCCGACCTCTCACGACAGGGTAAAGACTATTGCGTCACAGAGCAAGGGTTTTCTCTACTGTGTTTCATCTGTCGGCGTTACGGGAACACGCTCGACCTTTACCACAAACTTTGATGAGTTTTTCTCGCTTATTAATTCATCTGCCTCCTGCCCCGCTTGCGTAGGCTTTGGTATCTCAAATCCAGAACAGGCAAAAAAGATGTCTAAATACTGCGACGGAGTTATCGTAGGAAGTGCTATTGTGAATATTATCGCTGAGTATGGCAGAGAAAGTGTTGATAAAGTCGGAGAATTTGTGAAAAGTTTAAAAAATTCACTATGATTGAAAAAATTTAAAATGATTCTTGACAAATCATTAAATTGTGTTATAATAATGATGTAATAAATAAAATTTTTTTCATTTACATTCCTTTTGTTCACCGCAGACTTTTTAGTCTGCGGTGTTGTTTTTTTACTTGTAAAGTTTTTTACTGTAGTTTCCAAAACTTCGCCTTTCATCTGTTAATCCAATTAAATAATCAACACATACATTATAGTATTTTGCAAGCGCTATTGCTCTGCTTGTCGGCATGAAACTTTTACCGCTTTCATATTTTGACATACAACTCTGCGATATGTATATCTTTTTAGCCAATTCTGCTTGCGACAACCCTGCTTCTTTTCTTAATTCTTTTAATCTTTTTGTGTACGAACACATTTTAACACATCCTTTTATTTTTAATTAATATCATTATAACATAAAATTCGCTTAATGGCACAAAATGGTACATATTTGTACCACCAAAAATTATATTGGTTCTTATATGTACCTTTTTATTAATGTAATGCGGTTTTTTTGCTTCTTGTTTCTTGCTTCTTGTTTCTTTTATCTTTCAGGCTTGATTGACATTATTACATATTAATAGTATAATATTATTAATTTCTAACAGGAGGCACACAATATGGATTCTTTGCTTAAACTTCTTAAAAAGAATGCGCGGCTTTCAAATTCAGAGCTTGGCGTTATGCTCGGCATTTCTGAACAGGAGGTCGCAGATAAAATAGAAAAGCTCGAAAACGACGGCATTATCAAAGGCTATAACACCGTCATCAACGAACAGGCGGCTGCCGACTGCGGAGATTTGGTTACAGCTTATATTGAACTCAAGGTTTCTCCGAGAGCGCAAAGCGGTTTCGACGAAATTGCAAGAACAGTCAGCCAGTATGACGAGGTCGAGAACGTCTGGCTTATGTCGGGCGGATATGATTTGGGCATTACCATAAAGGGTACAAACCTTATGGAGATTTCCCTGTTTGTGGCTCAAAGGCTTGCTCCGCTTGAGGGCGTTTTATCGACCGCAACACACTTTGTTCTTAAAAAGTACAAGGACAACGGAATAGACCTTTCCGACAAAATTATTGATGAAAGAGGATTAGTTTCCCCATGATAGACTACAGCAGGATAATAAATAAAAAAACCAGAGAAATGAAACCCTCAGGGATAAGAAAGTTTTTCGACCTTGCTCAGACTATGGAAAATGTAATTGCACTCGGCGTTGGAGAGCCTAACTTTCAGACGCCTTGGCCGATAAGACGTGCAGCAATTACCGCTCTTGAGCGTGGAAGAACCTTTTACACAGCTAATGCAGGGCTTATTGATCTTAGAAAGTCTATTTCCGAATATGTTATAGACTATGCAAAAACAGAGTATTCACCTGAAAACGAGATAATCGTTACTGTGGGCGGTTCAGAGGGTATAGACCTTTCTATCCGTGCTATCGTTGAGCCCGGAGATGAGGTTTTAATTGTCGAGCCTTGCTTTGTCTGCTACAGACCTATCGTTGAGCTTTCAGGCGGTAAACCCATTATTGTTGAAACCAAAGCTGAGGACAGCTTCAAGCTGACTGCAAAAGCCCTTAAAGAAAAGATAACCGACAAGACAAAGGCTCTTATTCTTCCATTTCCGAACAACCCGACCGGCGCTATTATGACTAAGGATGAACTAGAGCCAATAGCCGAAGTTTTAAGAGATACAAATATCATAGTTATTTCAGACGAGATCTACTCAGAGCTTACCTATGGCAGAAAACACTGCTCTATTGTTGAGTGCGAAGGAATGAGAGAGAGAACAATACTTATCAACGGCTTTTCAAAGGCATTTGCTATGACAGGCTGGCGGCTCGGCTTCTTATGCGCTCCTAGAGAGATTGTAAGTCAGATACTTAAAATACACCAATATGCAATAATGTCGTCGCCGACTGTTAGCCAGTATGCCGCTATTGAGGCGCTAAAAAATTGCAGAAGCGACATTGATATGATGGTAGATGAATACAATATGAGACGGCGTTTCTGCGTACACGGCTTTAATGAGATAGGTCTTGACTGCTTTGAGCCGGAGGGAGCGTTCTATGTATTCCCCTGCATAAAATCAACAGGTCTTTCCAGTCAGGAGTTCTGCGAACGGCTTCTCTATACAAAGAATGTAGCTGTAGTTCCGGGAGACGCTTTCGGCGATTGCGGAGAAGGCTTTATCAGGGTTTCCTATGCATACTCTCTTGAACACCTGAAAAAAGCTATCAAAAAAATTGGCGAGTTTGTTCGTGAAATCAAGGAGAACGGTTAAATGCAAAGTATTAAACTTAAAGCTCCTGCAAAGATAAATCTCATACTTGATATTGTCGGCAAAAGGAAGGACGGCTATCATAACCTCCGTTCTGTTATGCAGACAATATCAATTTTTGATTATGTCACTTTGACTGTAAACGGAGAAAAGTCTGAATTTCCCGACATATCAATAACCTGCAATGATCCTAATATTCCTGCTGACAAAAGAAATATTGCATACAAGGCTTGTTACACATATATCAAATCTGTTGGTGAAGTACCATTTAACAGCATTGAAATATACATTGACAAGCACATACCAAGCGGAGCAGGTCTTGCAGGAGGCAGTGCCGACGGGGCTGCAGTTATATTAGGCTTGAACAGTCTATGCGGAGATTTGTTGTCAACTGATGAGCTTTGCAAAATCGGAGCTTCGATTGGAGCAGATGTTCCCTTTTGCATTGTCGGGGGTACTGCCCTTTGCGAGGGTATTGGAGATAAAATAACTCCTCTGAAACCCCTGCCAGACTGTGAAATACTTGTCGTAAAGCCGGAGATTTCAATTTCAACTCCCCTTTCCTACAAAAGATTTGACGAGCTTGAAAACCCCAGACTTTCAGACTTGGACTCATTTATGAACGCTTTAAATTCCGGCGATCTAAAATCAATATCAAAGACTCTCTCAAACTCTCTTGAGGACGTTACTGATGTTAGCATTATACAAGATATAAAAAATGAAATGCTGATGTCAGGCGCACTGGGTTGTGTTATGACAGGAAGCGGTTCGGCGGTATTCGGGATATTTGACAATAAGGAAAAGGCAAGAAAGTGCGCTGACAAATTTAGCGGACGAATGTTCTGTGAGATATGCTTGCCAGAAAAAAGATAATTAGATACAAAAAGCCAACAGAAATTTCTGTTGGCTTAAATTTTTTAAATATTTATCTATGCTTTTACCTCGTCCGAATACTTACCATAAAATTTATATCCGGAATTTAGCTTGTACGCTCTGATTTTAAAGGTATGCTTGCCGTTAGTAGCAAGGTTCTTTATTGTTGTCTTAACCTTCGCAGATGATACCGTTTTAACCCGAACATAGTAGCCTCCCGAAAGCATATAAATCTGATACTTTGTTGCTCCGTTTACCGACTTCCACGATAAGGCAACGCTCCCGTCAGAGTTCTTTACAGCCGTCACTCCCTTGACCTTTCCAGGACTAGTTGTTGCGTATGCCACTTTAGAGCCTCCACTGTAAACGCTTGCACCCGAAATTTTCTTTATAGCCTTTACCTTAAATTTGTATGACGTACCCGATTTAAGCTTTTTAAGCTTAGCAGAATGTTTATTTCCAGAAACCGTTTTGATAATTTCATACTTTCCGCCGTCCGCGCTTGCATAAACTGCATAACTGTTCGCGCTATTAATGCCTGTCCACGACAATTTTACTGTCGATGCAGATTTAAGATAAGCAGTAAGATTCTTAGGCTTATCAGGTCTTGTATAAGCTATTAAAACTGATGAATAATTGCCTGTATAGTTCTTGTTTTTCAGCTTCTTATATGCTCTAACCTTAAACTTATACTTAGACGCTTTATTTAAACCGCTTAGCTTGAACGATGTGGTTTTTAAATCTGCAACTTTTACATACTTTTTCTTTGCTTTGTCATATCTGAATACTCTGTAGCCCGTAACGTTGGAAACTGCGTCCCATTTAAGAGTTATTGAGTTTTTACTGCAGCTTGACGCTCTTAAATTTGAAACTGTACCCGGCTTTACAGTTACCGTACAAGTGTCCTTAACTCCGCTAACTGCCTTGGAAGTTATTGTAGTAACTCCTGCTTTTATTCCCGTAACAACACCTTGGTTTGAAACAACAGCTACAGAATCATCACTTGATGTCCAGGTAAGTACGTCGTTTGTGTTTGCAGGGAGCATCTTGCTTGATACCGTCTTTGTCTTTCCTGCAACTACAGTTAAAGAATCTGCTCCAAGCTCTACATTTGAAGCAAGCGGTTCCCCTACAATATAAAACTCTTTAAAATCGCTTGTATAACTATTGCCTGACGTCGAATAGTTTATAACTTGCGCCATATAATGTCCCATCGGAAATGTCAATGACGTTGATGTTCCCATTATATCAGTTGTTGATGATACTAAATTACTGCTGTTATATGTACCTTTAGAATTGTACTTATATATATTTAAAGTGGATGTTGAATCGTCCGATCCCTTTGTCCACGAAAATGTTTTTTCAATGTTTTCCAATGAAGCATATTCGGTCGTTATAACCGGCTTTACAATTATATTGGCTCCGCTGTATCTGAAAAAGCTTACGTCTGATTCAAGATTGTTTAAATTAACCGTTCTGTTGTATTTTGCATAACAACCATTATTATCATACCACGTCCAGTTCTGCTCGAATAAAACTACCTCGCTGCCGTTTATCTGCTTAACAATAGCCCAGTGCGATGAGTTACCGTATATATCGCCTACCTGTGGAGTCTTTACCTTTGTAAAATATCCATTGTCACAAAGCGGCGTGCTTCCCGGCCAGAGATTGTATACAGTACAGCCGTAAACAGCTTTGTAAAATTTCGTCACAAGCGCCGCACAGCAATATACGGGATCATCCCACATCTCACTTGCATTACTATCGTTTCTTGGTATGTAAATAGCTTGTACAGTCACTCCATTAAAAGTCATCGTATCAACTACTTGCCCAGCTTTTGATACCGTAACAGTAACAGGAACAGTAGCCGCATTCGTGCCTATCGGCACGGCAAACATCGTTACCATCATTACAAGCGTAATGCATACCGACGCAATACGCCTGTACAAACTTATTCCTTTCATTGTTTCTCTCCTTACATAACACATAAAATCTCAGCACGTCTCTCTATTTTTTGCCAAAATTCATCTTTATTCTACATCATAACACATAATTCAGTAAATTGCAAGAGCCCACCGGCAGCTCGCCGGTTATATACTTGCATATAAATCATGATAGCTCACTGCTGACTTTCTCCAGCTGAAATCCTCCTTCATTGCGTGAACTACTAGTCTTCCCCATATCATCTTATTGTCATAGAATGCCCTTGCCCTTGCACAGGCATTAAGCATATCGTGTGCGTTATATGTCTTAAAGGTAAAGCCGTTGCCGTTGATATTTCCTAAGTGAGCCTCACCTGCGTCTGTTATACTGTCGCGAAGCCCCCCTGTTTCTCTTACTATAGGTATAGTTCCGTATCTGAGCGCAATCATCTGCGCCAGACCGCAAGGCTCGCTCTGTGAAGGCATAAGGAACATATCCGCCCCTGCGTAGATCCTCTTTGAAAGCTCAGGAATAAAGCCTATCTTTACCCCTACCCTGTCAGGATAACGATACGACATCTCATTAAAGAAGTCCTCATATATTTTCTCTCCCGAGCCGAGTATCGCAAATTTGTACCCCAAATTTACAATATCCTCAAATACATATTTTATCAGGTCAAGCCCCTTGTGTGAGACAAATCTTGTAACTATTCCGATTATCGGCTCTTTGCCCGGCTTGATCCCCATTTCGTCGCATAGTCTCTTTTTGCATACCTTCTTGCCGAACATATCGTTTAAACTGAAATTTGCTGGAATATCTCTGTCCGTTTCAGGATCGTATATGTCACGGTCTATTCCGTTTAGTATTCCGCTTATCTTATACTGCTTGTTGACAAGCTCCCTGTCCATTCCGTGTGCAAACCAAGGGTCTAATATCTCCCACGCATAGCTGGGAGAAACTGTAGTAACTCTGTCTGCTGCCTCTATAGCCGCCTTCATAAAGTTTACGTCGCCGTCATATTCAAGCAAATCAGTGTGATATAGCGGAATACCCATCAAATCATTTATAAGCTCTAATCCGTAGCGCCCCTGATACTGAATATTGTGTATTGTGAATACTGTCTTTATATCCTCGTAACCCGACTGATAACGATAGAAAATATCGTAATATACAGGAACTAACGCTGTCTGCCAGTCGTTTGCGTTGATTACATCAGGCTTGAAGTCAATGTGATGCAAAAGCTCTAATACTGCACGAGAGAAAAATATATACCTCTCTGCATCATCGTAAAAGCCGTACAAGCCGTTTCTTGCAAAATAATACTCATTGTCAAGAAGATAATATGTTACGCCGTTTACCTCCGCTGTGAATACTCCGCAATACTGGTTTCTCCACGCAACTGGTACTGAAAAGTTTGTAACAAAATTAAGCTTTTCCAAAAGCTCCGGCTTTATAGTTCCGTATTTGGGCATAACTACCCTGCAATCGTCTCCGACTTGGTTAAGCGCCCTCGGCAATGACCCTGCTACGTCTGCAAGACCGCCCGACGCCGCAAATGGAAGCGCTTCGCTGGCTATATATAATATTTTCATTTCATTATCCTCCGTTCTATACTTGATGTCTTTGACAGTGCCTTGTCATTGTAACACCGTCGTTAAATTAAATCAACCGTTAATTATTGCTAATAGAAGCATTATCCATTTTCCACTTTCTATTGTCAATTATTTTAGCCCGCCGTTGTGCAAAATGTAACATTTATCAATCTATCCAAAGGCGACAGTTCCACCGGCGGCTCGCCGGTTAATAATTATTTTTATCTCTTTCCATAGCCTCTCTAACTGCCCTGTTAAGAAATTTGTTTAAAGTACCGTCATATTCTGTTGCGTGCTCTGTGATAATTTCCTTTTCACCCTTTGGTACTTGCATTTCAAGTCTGTCATAATGACTTTTTTTGTACTTACTAGTTGCTCTTTGCTGAGCTTTACTAACAGGCATTTTTATACCACCTTTATGTCTTTCTCAAACACTATTTATTTTTATCTCTTTCCATAGCCTCTCTAACTGCCCTGTTAAGAAATTTATTTAAAGTACCGTCATATTCTTTTGCGTGCTCTGTGATAATTTCCTTTTCACCCTTTGGTACTTTCATTTCCAATCTATCATAGTGATTTTTATTATACTTAGTATGTGCCCTTATCTGAGCTTTGGTAGCAGGCATATATTATACCACCTTTATGTCTTTCTCAAAACTATTTATTTTTATCTCTTTCCATAGCCTCTTTAACTGCCCTGTTAAGAAATTTGTTTAAAGTACCGTCATATTCTGTTGCGTGCTCTGTGATAATTTCCTTTTCACCCTTTGGTACTTTCATTTCCAATCTATCATAGTGATTTTTATTATACTTATTTGTTGCTCTTTGCTGGGCTTTACTAACAGACATTTTTATACCACCTTTATGTCGTTTTCAAATACTGTTAATTATTTTTATCTCTTTCCATAGTCTCTTTAACAGCCCTGTTAAGAAATTTGTTTAAAGTACCGTCATATTCTTTTGCGTGCTCTGTAATGCTTTCCTTTTCACCCTTTGGTACTTGCATTTCCAGCCTGTCATAATGATTTTTTTTGTATTTATTATTTGCTCTAATTTGAGCTTTAGTAGCAGGCATAATTTATACCACCTTCTATATAGTATTTTAATTATATCATATTTGTATATTATATTCAATGTGCATAAATCCATTAGTTTAATTTTGTTTAATTTGCCCATTGATTATCCAATTACGGAATTGTATAATATAAGCATATTCAACTAAAGGAAGTGACAAAATGAATACTGCAAAAAGTAAAATTGATGTATATGAAATTGAAGATATAATGCAGAAATCAAAAGACATAGCGCAGTTATCTTCAATTTTCACAGAATATTTGGATTACAGTCATGATGACGAACTAAGGGGGGCTTTATCGTGTCTTACAGACAATATGTTTATATTAAGGGATAAATGCCAAGCGCTGTTTGACGCTGCTTTTGACGAACAAACATCAGATTAAAACTACAGAAAGGAAGTGACATCAATGAAAGAAAAAAAGTCCCAAAAAGTAATTAGAGTTATTGAAATGGACGAACTTAGTCATCAAGCCGACATATTATCAGGACTTTCTCATGTTTGTACAATGTATTTAAGCTTTACAGGTGAAAATGATGATCTGCAAAATGCACTTGAATGTATGAACGATGAAGCGATCAAGCACCAGGAATACTGCAAATTGCTTCTTGATAAAATTAGTACCTAATTGTCAATTATCAATTGTCCATTGTCCTTTGTCCATTATCCATTGTCAATTATCAATTGTCAATTAATCAGACTGAAGCCCCTTTACCAATAAACATAGGATAATCGTCAGATGAAATCAATGTCCTGTCGTTTCCGATAGACACGTTTTTATCTGTAATGACATTCTCTACCTTACTTCCGTCGCCTATTATTGTATCCTGCATTAAGATAGCGTTTTTAACGGTAACGCCCTTGCCGACGTTTACTCCCCTGAACAGTACCGAGTTCTCAACTGTTCCGTCTATAACGCAGCCGTCGGCGACAAGAGAATTTGAAACATAGCTGTTAAGTCCGTACTTAGACGGCGCATTGTCTCTTACCTTAGTATAGATAGGTCTTCTCTGAGTGAAAAGCTCTTTGCAGTTATCTAAATTGAGAAGGTCCATATTAGCTTCAAAGTAGCTTTTCTCGCTGTATATTTTCTTAAAGTATCCCGAATACTCATATGTTACAATTTTAAGGTCATTCAGCTTACTTTGGAGAATATCCCTCTCAAAGCTGTATCTTCCCTGTGCAATAGCGGTCTGAACCAAATCAACAAGAAAGTTCTTTTTAATAACGACCATATTAAGGCTAAGCGTGCATACTCCCGAAAGATTTGAACCTATAAGCACGTCCTTAACAATGTTATTGGAATCGACGGAGAAAACCGTACTTGATTTTATCAAATCGGCATTGTATTGTCCGGTGTGAGCAATACAAGTTATGTCAGCACCGCTGTCAATATGCGCCGACAGAACAGGTCTGTAGTCAATATTCGCAACCACATCACAGTCGGACATCAAAACGTATTCAGCGTGAACGCTCTTTATGAAGTTAAGCACACCGTAAAGAGCCTCAAGTCTGCCTCGATAGAGCTTGCTCTCTACATTGCTAAACGGAGGCAGCAGATAAAGACCTCCCTTTTTTCTTGACAAATCCCACTCTCTGCCTGTTCCCAGATGGTCGATAAGCGACTGGTAGTTATATTTAGTTATAACTCCTACAGTCGAAATACCGCTGTTTACAAAATTAGAAAGCGGAAAGTCAATCATTCTGTATCTTCCGCCGAAAAGGACTGAGCCCATTGTTCTCGCCTTTGTTAGGTCCTTGACTGTGCTGTCGTGCATATTTGCAAAAACCAGTCCCAAGACCTTTCCCATATTATAAGTTCCCATAAAAGCTCATCCTCTCTACATATTCTCCGAAATAATCTGCTTAGGCGCAACCACAGAGCCGGCAGAAATTTTTATATCCTGACCAACTACAGCAACTCCCCACTCGTCTCTGTTCGGCATATCCTCAGGGCGTCTGCCTACATGAACGCCCTCGCAAATCTCTGAATTTTCACCGATTATAGCATATTCTACTCTCGCTCCCGAACGTATAACCGCTCCCGGCATAATTATTGAATCGGTAACTACTGCATCCTTTTCAATAGTTACCCCGTCAGAAAGCATTGAAAAGTCAACCGTTCCGTCTATAACGCAGCCCTCTGTTACCATCGAGTTCTGAATTTTAGCGTCCTTTCCAATAACCTGCGGAGGAAGTCCCGGATTCCTCGAATATATCTTCCAAGCGGGGTCGTACAGGTCTATCGGGATATTCGGATTTATCAAATCCATATTAGCCTCCCATAGGCTGTCGATAGTACCAACGTCTTTCCAGTAGCCGTCAAAGCGGTAAGCGAAAAGCTTCTGGTTATCACGCAAAAGCGCAGGAATTATATCCTTGCCGAAGTCTTTTGAGTTGTTCTCCGACTTGTCGTTCTCATTCTCAGTGAGATACTTTTTCAAAACGTCAAAGGTGAAAATATATATTCCCATTGAAGCAAGGGTACTCTTAGGCTCAGGGGGCTTCTCTACGAAGTCATAAATCTGACCGTCCTCGTGAGCAAACATAATTCCGAAACGCGAAGCCTCGTCGATAGGCACATTGATCACTGCAATGGTAGCCGCCGCACCCTTTTCTTTGTGGTAGCTGAGCATCTTATCGTAATCCATCTTATAAATATGATCGCCCGATAAAATTATAACATATTCGGGGTCGTACCTTTCTATAAACGAAAGATTCTGATAAATTGCATTTGCAGTACCCTGATACCACTTTGCACCCGACATCGACTGATACGGCGCAAGAATATGAACGCCCCCATGCAGTCTGTCCAAATCCCAAGGCTGACCGTTTCCGATATAGTCGTTCATAACCAGCGGTTGGTACTGAGTTAAAACGCCGACCGTGTCAATTCCCGAGTTTACGCAGTTAGACAGCGGAAAATCTATTATCCTATACTTTCCGCCGAACGGCACCGCAGGCTTTGCGACTTTCTGCGTCAGAGCGTAAAGCCTGCTTCCCTGTCCGCCTGCCAGAAGCATTGCGACGCATTCTTTTTTGTTAAACATAAACATTCACCTACTTGACTGTTTTAAATAAATTTATATAAATCGAATTTTATTTTTTACTTTGTCTGCTTACTGTCAGCAGACTTTTTCTTTGCTGTTTTTTCGAACGTCTTTGACGCTGCCGATTTTTTATTGGCTTTATTGCCGTCAACTTTCTTCGATGGTTTTCTCTGTGACTTTCTGCGTTTAAAATACAAGACCGAAAACGGCGGTATCTTTATAGTTATCGACCTGTCAAAGCCATGCATTGCCACAGCGGAAGTCCTCACAGGCTTATTTGTAACAGGACTGCCGTCAGGAGATGTTGAGTTGAATACCTCCTCATACACACCTGCTCTCGGCACGCCGAATGAATACACCTCACGTCCAACGGGGACAAAGTTGCAGACAGTGATTATTTCATCACCGCTTTTGTCTATTCTCCTGAATATTATTATGCTTTGCTTGTAGTCATCATTCGATATCCACGAGAATCCCTCCCACGAATAATCGATTTCCCACATAGGCTTGTTGTCTTTATAAAAATGGTTGAGATTTTTGACAAACTTCTGAAAATTTCTGTGGTTTTCAAACTTATCTATCATAAACCACTCAAGACCGTTTTCATAGTCCCACTCTCTGAACTGTGCGAATTCGCTACCCATAAACAGAAGCTTCTTTCCTGGGTGAGCGGTCATATAAGCCAAAAATGCCCTCGCCTGTGCAAACTTTTGGTCGGCATCTCCGAACATCTTATTAACAAGCGAACCTTTGCCGTGTACGACCTCGTCGTGAGAGATAGGCAGAATAAAATTCTCCGAGAACGCATAGAAGAAAGAAAACGTCAGCGCATTATGATGAAAAGCTCTGTTTATAGGGTCTTGAGACATATACATAAGCATATCGTTCATCCAGCCCATATTCCACTTGAAGTTAAATCCCAGTCCCCCGTCGCTGACAGGCTTTGAAACCATAGGCCACGCTGTCGATTCCTCAGCTATCATCATAGCCTTCGGGAACTTCCTAAACACCTCAGTATTAAGCTCCTGCAAAAACTCTATAGCCTCCAGATTTTCGTTTCCGCCGTTTTTATTAGGTATCCACTCGCCGTCACGCCTGTCATAATCAAGATAAAGCATAGACGCAACTGCGTCAACCCTAAGACCGTCAATATGGTACTTCTCAAGCCAGTAAACCGCATTTGATATAAGAAACGACCTTACCTCAGGCTTACCATAATCAAACACCTTTGTACCCCACGAGTAATGCTCGCCCTTTCTAGGGTCGCTGTACTCATAACAAGGCTCGCCGTCCCATTCAAACAGTCCTGCCTCGTCCTTAGGAAAATGTGCAGGTACCCAGTCGAGTATCACACCTATATCCGCATTGTGGAACATATCGACCATTTTCATAAAATCTTCAGGAGTTCCAAAACGTGACGTAGGAGCATAATAGCCTATACACTGATAACCCCACGAGCCGTCGAAGGGAAACTCCGCCAGCGGCATAAACTCAACGTGTGTATAACCCATATCTGTAATATAAGGAATTATTTCCTCGGCAAACTTAGTATATGACAGGAAATTGCCGTCCTCATATTTTCGCCACGAGCCTAAGTTGACCTCATAGATATTTACAGCAGAATTTAATATATCAATCTCGCTCATTTTTTTCTGCCAAACGCTATCAGACCACTCAAAACCGCTAATTTCATAAATCTTTGTTGCAGTAGCAGGAGCCGTCTCCATATGAGTTCCGTAAGGGTCCGCTTTCATTATTTTTTTTCCATATTGCGTTGTAACGCAGTATTTATATGACTCATATCTTTCAAGTCCAGCAATGAACGTTTCCCATACCTCTGTGTCCGCAATTTTCTCCATTGGATTTTTCATATCGTTCCAAGAATTAAAATTTCCCACGATTGAAACAGCCTGTGCATGAGGAGCCCATACTCTAAAATAATATCCGCTCTGTCCGTCCTTTTCACCACTTATACATCCGAAGAATTTGTATGCTTCAAAGTTCTTACCTTCGTGAAAAAGGTGTAATGGCGCTTTATAGTCTTCAGGAATTATGTCCATATTGTTACCTCCGGTTTTAGAAGCAAGTAATCAGATGCCATAGACAAGAAACTAAATATTAAAATAATAAAACTTGCTTATAACATCTTTTTTCTTGTTTCTAGTCTACACCTTTTTGGCTTTTTTTACAATACTTTTTGTATTATTTTTAGAATTCCCACAGAAAATGCATTATAAATTTGTGCAAAATAACCAAAGAAAAAGTGATAAAAAATAACCATTGATGCTTTTTGATTATTTTTTTCCTACTTTACTGCAAATCACAGTTATATCATCAGGCTTGAGCGCCATGCTTTTTTCAGCGGCAAGTTCTCCAATTTCTCTTGAAATATCCTCGGGAGACATCTTTAAAACCTCTCTTTTGTTTCTCAAAACGGCTCTTACAGCACTCTCATTTACACCATCGCTGCATATTATCACAATATCATTTTTAAAAAGCTTGTTCCTTATCTGGCTTGCACTTGTTTCTGATAAAATTCCAAGCGGAAACGCATACCCCTCTATCTTTTTTAGCTGTCCGTCTCTGTAAATATAGCTTGGTCCTGCTCCTGCCTTGAGAATATTAAGATACCCTCCGCACAAGTCAAATTTTACTAAATCAAGCGTTGCGAATGACTCCTCCCAACACTTTACCTGAAGTACAGAATTCAAAAGCTTGACAGCAGTTTCGTCAGAAACACCCGCTGTTAAAAGACGTGCAGTGAGATTAACAGTAAACATTGAATCGAGCCTTGCTCTGTTTCCTGTTCCCATTCCGTCTGAAAGTATTATATAGCTCTCGGTGTTGTTTATGGTTAGCTTTTCATAGTAGTCGCCTGAATGTTGATTAGGCACTCCTGCAGTCTGATAATAGCCCTGCGATAAAGTGTATACAGGACGCTCTGAATATTCAAGCCTGGTTGTGTCACCTATAGTTACCTTTCTCGGCATTTCAAGCTCACAGCCTATCATATCGCCTAACTCAACTGTAAGTTTTACCGCGTCAATATGCGACTGTGAACTGTAGAAAATCTCTCCCCTGAGCATTTTACGCTCGTCAACATAAATGCAGGCGCGCTGGTTTTCTCCCCCAAGACGCCTTACAAGCTCACTTGCCCTTGACGACATACCCACATCAACATTTGAAAGCTTTGAAACATCTTGTGAAATATCATCCAGAACATTACCCATAGTCTCAAGCTGAGTTGAGAGAAACTCTCTCATTTCTCGTAACTTTCTTGATGAACTCTGCTCAAATAGCATATTCGTATACATCATATTATATGTATTCGCCAAAAGCTCCTTTCTTATACATTCTGGGAGCTTCTTTGATATGTCCTCCTCACCCAGCTTTTCAAGACACGCTATTTTTCTCTGAAGCTGTGTGAAAACGCTTTTCGTCTCGCATTCTTTTCTCTGCCAGCATATAGGATTCATTGGGCAATCTCTGCAAACGCTGTTTTTTACAAGTCTGCCTAGCTGCGTAGGAGTTACCTTTTTCTCCATTGCTTCTGTAACGGTCGATATCTGGTTTTTAACATCTGTCAGGGCGTTTGACGCAAATGTCAGCTTTGATGAAACGGTTTTATTAGATATCTCGGTCGCTTTGTTTGTTCCGCTGACAAGTTTAAGCGCACCTGTAACCTTCCCCTCAGGAATAGCAAGATATATCACTGCTCCGGCAATCAAGTCGGCAAACAGCTTAAAAGTATCGGGATTCATACCTATTGTTACAAGCGATACCAGCGACACGCCGATAAACACAATGATAATAGCAGCTATTCCAAATGACGCAAATGCACCGCAAATTAATCCAGAAGTCGCAAGAAGCAAGGTGTTTTTTGCAAGCTCGGGAGCGCACAAAATAACTCCGCAGGTTGCCAGTGCGCCGCAGACCGCTCCGCCGATATGCTTATACCTATTTACAGCGAAAAGCATTATCACTACTCCGAAAGCCCGTCCCAGATTTATGCCCAAAATTGACACGGAAGTCAAGGTTGCAACAAGCATTACATATAGTATGCTCAATCCGACTCCGTTTAATCCTTTTATACTTATTGTGCCAGTTTTCTTGTAATTTTCGTAACAATACTTTGAAAAATAAACAAGAAAAAAACATAGTATTGCTGAAAAAGACCTGTAAATAGTAACCTCAACTCTTGAAGGCATAACTAAACTTAGCAGCGCCCCGAAAAACAGTGTTACCGCCCCAGACATTACAGCAAGTGAAAAAGGCGAATTATTATATGTATGGGGAAAAACAAAAGTCTTTAAAACAACTATCGTTGTCATTGCGCATATACTTGGTATACCCTCTGCAATATTTCCGTTTATAACGTAAGACAGCACAGACGCTATAAACGCCGGTATCGAGCTAAAGCCTGATATTGAAACGATCACAATATTTACCGGCGAGTTAAAGCCCAGTATATTCCCCTTGCTGGATATGTACCCTAAAACCATTGCAAGCCCCATTAGAGAAAAGCTTTTTATCTTCTCCTCGTTCTTTTCTAAAACCTGAAAATTCAACATCCTATCACCATTGTCTCCAAAATTTCTACACATATATATCTCTCTGTAGATATTAAAATATTACAATGTGCTTGACAGAAAAATTGTCGCAAACAGCGTATTACAATAGGTTTTAATTTGTGACATTATTAAACAGATGCAAGAGACAACCAACAGAGAAATTTTTATTTAGTTGCACGATTTTGTGCAACTTTTTTTATTTTTACAGGTATTAATGAGGGAGGAATACTATGAAAGGAAAAAGGCTTGAGCCAAGAAAAATATGTCTAATGAAATTTTGATAGCCGCTTTGTCACTTATTGGAACGGCATTTGGTTCTTTAACAGGAATTTTTACAGCTAACAAACTGCTTTCATACAGAATTGAAAAGCTGGAAAAAAGCGTAGAAAAGCTAAGCGAGATATACGTCAGAATGTCCCTGCTTGAAAAAGAACAATCTGTGTTAAATCACAGAATTCTCGATTTGGAAAAGTTAAATGTAAAAAGGTCTTAAAGATTATCTATAAGTAGTAACAATGTCCTTGATTTTTACATTTAATAATAGTGCGGAGACTGTTTTAATAAGGTCTTTGTAACTTTGGATTATGCAGATTAAAAAATAAAATAAAAAGGAATGGGGAATTATTATGAAAAATAAAGTTATCAATATTAAATGTACAAAATCTACTGTTATAAGAACTGCTCTTTTGTTGGTTGCTTTGATAAATAACTGTCTTACGCTTTGCGGACACAGCGTTTTGCCGTTTGATGAGGAAATGGTTACTCAGGTTGTTTCAGCAGCGTTTACAGGCGTGATGTCTATTATGGCTTGGTGGAAAAACAACAGCTTTTCTGAAGCTGCCCACAAGGCTGACAACCATTTAAAAGAACTTAAAATGGCAAATAAAAGTTCTCAAAAATAGAAATAAAGGTATTGAGATCAATTCTCAATACCTTTATATTTTATAGGTTTTAATTAAACCTCTTCAAAATTTCCCAAAAATTTAAAATAACTCAACTCTGACTTCAACTCCGCAATAAGCTTTGGAACATCAGGATTTAAAATTGAGCCTTCAAAGTCAAGATAAAACTGCACGTCAAAATCCTTTGAAGCAAGGGGCTTATTTTCAAGCCTTACAAGATTAAGACCGCATACCGAAAACTTCGTCAAAAGTCGGTACAGCGCAGAACGTCTGTGAGAAATTGTCAAAGTTACCGAAACTATATTGGCTCTTTTTGAAGAGCACAGCTTATTTGAAACAAGAATGAATCGCGTATAGTTTTTGTCATTGTTTGCAACATTGGTCTTTACAATTTTAAGTCCGTGTTCTATAGCACATTCCTCAGAGCAGATACAAGCTAATGGCTCGCTGCTCTCGCTGACCATATGTGCCGCAATTGAAGTATTTGCACATTCACGCTTGTAAAATTTGTTTTCCTTTATAAAATCAGAACACTGCATAAGCCCCTGTTCATGAGAAAAAACCTTTTTTATATCAGTTTCATTTGTTTCCGGCCGGCAAGCAAGACAGTGATTGATCTTTACTTTTGTAGAGCAGGCTATATATAGGTTTGACTTTGACAGAAGCTCATATGTAGCTGAAACCGAACCTGCCGTAGAATTCTGAATAGGTACGATTCCGTAAGGCATTTCGCCGTTTTCAACAGCTTCAAAAACATCGCCGAAGTCCTCATAGTATTTAATATCTGCGTTTTTTGAAATCTGATAAGCCGCCTGTTCGCTATAGCTTCCGGCAATGCCAGGACAAGCTATTTTCATATTATCTGAAATCTTAAATTCAGTGTAATCTATATCGCAGTTATTTGCAAAAAATTCGCTGAACTGCTTTGACTTTCCTATGTCCATAATAGTTGTGAAAAGAGTTTCAGCACAGTTTTGAAGCCCGTCGGGAGCTTTTTCTCTTACATTTTCGATAATAGATCTTTCACGTTCCGATTGAAAAACTTTAAGTCCGTTTTCAATTTTATACTGCGCTACCTGATGTGTTATCTCCATTCTTTTTTCAAACAGCTTAAGCAGTTGGTCATCTATCTCGTCAATATTTTTTCTTAGTTCGTCTAAATACATAAACTCCTCCGTAAAATATTCTCGGCAACACCGTAATTACATAGCATTAATAATATGGTAATTATAACACAACATATCAAAATTTTCAATATTGATCCTACACAAAACAAAATATTTTTAATTTTAGTATTGACATTTAATTTTTAATATTGTATAATAGCAAAGTAATTTGCAGCTGTGGCGGAATAGGCAGACGCGCTAGCTTGAGGGGCTAGTGGTGGTAACATCGTGTGAGTTCAAGTCTCATCGGCTGCACCAGCAACGGTGACGTTGCATCCAGTCCGCGTACTTCTCTTATGTGCGTGGATTTTTTATTTTTATCTCGCGTTAGCAGTTACATCTTTTTTATTCTGTATTTTCAGCAACGGTGACGTTGCATCCAGTCCGCGTACTTCTTATGTGCGTGGATTTTTTGTTTGTATCTCGCGTTAGCAGTTACATCTTTTTTATTCTATATTTTCAGCAACGGTGACGTTGCATCCAGTCCGCGTACTTCTTATGTGCGCGGATTTTTTGTTATCGCGTTAGATCCTGAAGATTATTCGCTCAACCTTTCTATCGAAGAATTATTATAAGTTCACATACCAATTTGGTATGCGATTTTTCATTCTGTAACAATATATTTCTATTTGTAAGCCATTAATTATTAAATAAAATGTAAGAACAACATTAAAAAATAGAAAAACGAATAAAAGACAGGATAAACCTGCCTTAAATTCGTGTGTTATGTGTTATGTAAAACTTAAAAGCAAATTAAATCAACCGAGATTAAATAAATTTAATCATCAGTATCTCTGGCATCAACAGTCTCCTGAACACTCTCAACATCTGCGTTAATAGCAAATAAATCAAGAAGCTCCTGAGTTGCCTGATGTAATGTTTTTGATAATCGGTTCAATAATCGTGCCATAATCAATGACCTCCTTTTAAACAGCCGTTAAACAAATGTAAGGTTTTGCTGTCCGAGAGATTCATTCAGTTAAAAGATCGGGCTTAAAATCCTCTCCAAAGAAACTAAAAACAAAACTAAGCCCGATTTCAACTGAAAGTGAACCTTAAGAAACCCTCTCCAAAGTTTCTACACGGAATCGGCGTTGAAGGAAATAAAAACTAATCTCCTTCAAACAATATCTTAAAGATGTTATCAAAGCCAACCACAACTTTGATTCATCATTTAAGCTGTAAAATCTTAAACAGACAAATCAATTTTCTGTCTAAGCTTTAACCATAAAAACTATCAGATTTGTCTCCCAATTTCTAATCGTTACCTAACAAAATGTTGAAAACAATCGAAAAATAAGCCAAAATCTGCAATTTTTAATGGGAATTTTACTCGTTTTGTTGTTCTATTTTCTTTATTTTTTATAGATTAACCCTGTTCTCTTTTGCTGTAAAAGCCCAATTCTATGGGGTTTACGAAGATAAGCACAACATATTGTGTTTTGTCTTTCGTTATCACAAGTATATAGTATTATTTTTTAAAAGTCAAGCCTTCCGCATGTAAAAAAAACCTCCACTTTTTTGTGCAATATGCATAATTTTTAAAGCAATAAGTTATTAAATTGCACAAATTTAATTTACTTTTTATCCCAAAACTGGTTTTGACCTTTACATATATTCATTTTTTAAATTTTGTAAGGTTAAATCACTATACTCACTTATAAACGCTGTTAATTAAGGCATAAAATATTAATAAAAGATTAAATACATCTTTTTTTGAAAATTGTAATTGTAATTTAAATATTTTTTTGTTAATTTTAAAAACAAGAAATTTCAGTAAAAAATAACCCTGATTTTTATAATCAGGGGGTGTCGAAAAATGCAATTTATTAATAGAAAATTCTTTACTACATAATCAATTTTTTACGACTAAATAATATCATTTACAGACGTCTGGAGCATATAAATTATAAAGGTAATTATAAGAACTGCAATAATAAATATTATCAAAGCATCATATCTGAACCGAATTTTTTTCTTCTTTTTTTCAGTTTGATTATTTGATGTTACCTGTATTTTCCTATTCATTTTATCCCTCAACCTTTTATATTTATGCATTATTTTTTACCTAATAATTATATAATCTTTTTATATTTTTTTCAATAGTTATTTTTATAAACTTAAAATTTCTGCTTGTGAATTTACTTGATTAGAACATATAAGTATGATATAATATTTTTATGCAATTTTAATGTGAATTTAGTTTTTATTATTACGACAAATGAAAAGAGGCTTTTTATGTGTGGATTTGTTGGTTTTACAAATAAGATTAACGACTCATCTATTGTTATTGAGAAAATGATGGATAGAATTAAGCACCGGGGACCGGATTCTGAGGGAAAATATGTTGACGAAGACGTGGCTATGGGGTTTCGCCGTCTTTCTATAATTGATTTATCAAAAGAGGGCGATCAGCCGCTTTTTAATAAAGATAAATCTATCGTACTTACCTTTAACGGAGAAATATATAATTATAAAGATTTGAGAAAGGAGCTTATTGATAAAGGTTACGAATTCTCATCTAAAACTGATTCTGAGGTTTTGATTCACGGATATGAAGAGTGGGGCACTGATTTACTCAACAGGCTTCGCGGAATGTTCGGCTTTATTATTTGGGACAAAAACAAAAAGCAGATTTTTGGCGCAAGAGATTTTTTCGGAATAAAGCCTATGTATTACGGTTTGTTTGGCGATACGTTTATGTGGGGCTCTGAAATCAAAAGCTTTTTAGATCACCCTTCTTTTAAAAAAGAACTTAATGAGACTGCTCTCGAAAACTATCTCACCTTTCAATACTCCCCTACTAATGAAACCTTTTTCAAAAATGTATATAAGCTTCCCGCTGCACACTATTTTATTTATAAAAACGGCAGGCTTGATATTCAAAGATACTGGGATATTGATTTTGTTCCTGACGAGAATCCAAAGCTAAAGGACTGGGTTGATAAAATCTCCGATACATTTAAGGATTCTGTTAAGGCTCATAAGATTGCAGATGTCGAGGTTGGAAGCTTTCTTTCAAGCGGAGTTGATTCAAGCTACGTTGCCGCTGTTGCAAATGTTGATAAGACCTTCACCGTAGGGTTCGGAGAGGACGAAAAATACAATGAAATTGGTTACGCCAAAGAGTTTTCAAAATATATCGGCAAAGCTAACACTTCAAAGGTCATAAAGCCGGAGGAGTACTGGAACAATCTTGAAAAAATACAGTATCATATGGATGAGCCTTTAGCTGACCCTGCTGCTATTGCACTTTTCTTTGTTTGTCAAATAGCATCAGAAAAAGTAAAGGTTGTTCTCAGCGGAGAGGGCGCAGACGAGATCTTCGGAGGATATAACATATATAAAGAACCTCATGATATGGACTTCTATAACAAGATACCGAAGTCAATCAGAAAAGGTATCGGAGCAATAGCTTCAAAACTGCCTGCAAAACGGGGTGTAAATTTCCTTATACGACGCTCAAAGGATCTTCAGGAAAGATTTATCGGAAACGCTTATATTTTCAGCGAGCAGGAGAGAAAGTCTATTCTGAAAATCAGAACTAATGCTCCCGACGCTGTTGAAATAACAAAGCCTTTTTATCAGAAGTATAAGAGCAAGGACGACGTTACACAAATGCAGTATCTCGACCTTAACCTATGGATGACAGGCGACATACTTCTCAAGGCTGACAAGATGTCTATGGCACACTCCCTGGAGCTTAGAGTACCGTTTCTTGACAAAAAGGTTATGGCACTTGCTGAAAAGATTCCTACTCGATACAGAGTTACAAAAGAAAACACAAAATACGCTATGAGAATTGCGGCGCTCAAGGCTTGCCCTCCTCAAACGGCGAATAAAAAGAAACTGGGCTTCCCCGTCCCGATAAGAGTATGGCTCAAGGATGACAAATACTACGACATTGTTAAAAAGGCTTTTACAGGCAAAATCGCCAAGAAGTATTTTGATACTGATTTGCTTGTAAATCTCCTTGATGACCACCGTGCTGGCAAATACGATTACTCAAGAAAAATATGGACTGTATTTACATTTATAATTTGGTATAATGTTTATTTTATAAAACAATAAAACAATATTAAAAATCCGGAAGGAGTCTCCTACCGGATTTTATTTTACTCGATATTAATAAATTCCATTAAATTTATACCTATTTAAAATACATATAAAGCTGACATTTTATCATTCCGTTGTAAAGTTTCCTGCGCTTGTCAGCTCTTTTCCCAAAGAATTTCTCAAACTCCTCGTGAGGTGTGATTATATAACATGAACGCTCTTTGGACAGATCTAATCTCTCGCCCAGCCTTTTATAAAGCCTTTCTGCATCTTTAATTTCTAACATTCGTTCTCCGTAAGGAGGATTGCAAAAGGTTATTGAATTATCAGGCTGTTTAAATCTTGATATGTCCGCCTGCTTGATAACCAGCTTTGACCCCACTCCTGCCTTTCGTGCATTTGACTGCGTAAGGTCAACAGCTATGTCGTCAATATCAAACCCGAACGCCTTAAACTCCCCTTGCCTGTCAATTAAATCAAGAGCCTCAGCCCTTGCGTCATTCCAAACCTTGTCATCTATCTGAATCCAGTTCTGAGACGCAAATTTTCTCCTCAATCCCGGGGCAATGTTTAACGCTTTGTATGCCGCCTCTATCAAGAATGTTCCCGAACCGCACATAGGGTCAAGCACCGTACTGTTTGAACGCACTCTTGCAAGGTCGACGATTCCCGCCGCTAAGGTTTCTTTGATAGGAGCGTCATTTGAATTTCTTCTATATCCTCTTTTGTGAAGCCCTGCACCGCTTGTATCAAGGAAAATAGTAACTATATCCTTATGAATTGCAAATCTTACCTGATGTACAGGTCCGTCCTCATCAAACCAGCTTATTCTGTAAACGCCTTTCAGACGCTCAACTATAGCTTTTTTTGTAATAGACTGACAATCGGGTATGCTGTGCAAAGCCGAGTTGAGAGAATACCCCTTAACAGGAAAAGCGTCGTTCTTTCCGATAAATCTCTCAAAAGGCAGACTTTTTACACCTTGAAAAAGTTCCTCAAAACTTTTAGCCTCAAAAGAACCAAGCTCTATAAGCACCCTCTCAGCCGTTGAAAGCCACAGATTTGCCTTAGCAAGTGTATAAAAATCCCCGTCAAATGAAATCTTTCCGTCCGTTACTTTAAGATTTTCACCGCCGATTTTCTTTATTTCATACGATAATACGCT
>CANRJA010000007.1 GCA_947630825.1 uncultured Clostridia bacterium
GGAGTTTTATTTTCAATACACCGCTTAAGCTCTTCTGAACCCCCGGTACAACCGGGGGTTTTCTTTTGACAAATAAATATCCCCCGGCTATGCCGGGGGATATTTATTACTAAAAAAGTTTTGAATACTACTTGGTGTCGGTATAATTACTTTCTTGACTTTATTTTGTATCCCATTTATAATTGTATTATCAAGTATAGAGGGGATTGGTATGTTACAAAATATAGTTAAGGGTATTATTTTATTGATAGAAATTGTCCTTCTGGTGATTTTTATTCTACCGTTTTATAAGCGCATAAGCAATATCGGAAACGTTGTAGGGTTAGGCATAACGATTTGCCTGATTCTTATAACGCTGTTTTGGAGTTATTTTGTAAGGCTTATAATTAAGCTATGGCATTGTCTGGGCGGACGTATTCTTCTAATCATTCTTGCAGCTATGATTTTAGTCTCGGTAATTTGGTGCATTTATATTTCAATCAGAATGGTTTCGGCTTATAAAAACTACCCCGATAAGGAAACGACCGTTGTCGTTCTTGGTTGTAAGGTAAACAGAGACCACCCCAGCAAAATGCTCCGTCACAGGCTGGAAGCGGCATATGATTATCTGTCAAAAAACAAGGATATTAAGTGCATAGTTTCGGGAGGTCAGGGACCTGACGAGAAAATGACTGAAGCTGATTGTATGTACGACTATCTTGTCAATTTGGGAATATCGCCCGACAGAATTATCAAAGAAAGCAAAGCGACAAGTACATATGAAAATATAAAGTTTTCATATGAAATAATAAAGCAGATGAATCTCCCAAAAGACATAACTATAGTCACAGACGGTTTTCACGAATATCGAGCGTCAATAATCGCAAAAAAACAAGGTATAAATGCGTACTCTGTTTATGCAAAAACGACCAAGATTGATTTGCCCTATTACTGGCTAAGAGAATGGATGGGACTTTTTCAGGAAATATACCTAAAGCAGTAGAGGTTACCGCAGATGCAACGGTGACGTTGCATCTGCTACTGCTTTTGGTAAGTTTGCTATAACAAAAATTAATACCTATATATTAGAAAAATCGTTCGGTTTGCCTGAACGATTTCTTTGTATCCGATTTTTTTCTCTTGCCTATCTTACCTAAATTAAAAGCATTCAAATAATTTTGAAATACCTTCTTACTCTTTCTCTCTATTCGTTCTTGCTTTTAACAGCCGCACTCAATCCTGCCAGCAAGGCAGTAGTAACCACTCCGATAATCGTACCTGTTACAATAGCAGACAAAAGCAAAATAGGCGCATATATAGAAACAGACGGTGTTCCTGTTGCAAAAACTGCAACGGCAAGCTGACCTGCATTGTGAAAAATCGCTCCCAAAACCGAGGTTATCCATATCTTCTTTCGTCCAAAAATATTAATCGTCAAAGCCATTATTGCAAACGCCATCATTCCCCCAACAATACTAAATAAAAAGCTTAAAACACTTCCCGCAAAAACGCTGGCAAGTATAATTCTCATAACCAGAATTAAAAATGCTTCCCGTTTTCCTAAAACCACCATTGAAACAAGCGTAACTATATTTGAAAAACCTAATTTCACTCCTTGAATAGGTATAGGCGGAAGTGCAGCCTCTACAGTAAAAAGTATCAGAGAAACTGATGTAAGTATTGCCATAGCAGCATACTTTTTCAAATTTATATTATTTTTCTTTCGTTCAGAATTTTTAATTGTCATTTCAGTCACCGTTTTTGTTTCAGATTTCAGCGTCAACACCGCCTTGCCCACTGCTGTCTACCCGTATTACAAGTCGGTTTGGAACGCAAACTATCGGAAGTAAACTGTTATCAATCTCCCCTTGCTTTACGCAAATCTGATTTTTGCAGTTTGATTTATAAACGGATATTTTTCCGTTTCTTATACGGACAATATTGTAATTATCACCGTTTTTTATTGTAAATTCATCATCCTTGTTAAGACTTACTGTCTTTATCAGCATGTTATCTGAGTAAATTTCAGCAGTTTTTCCAACAGTGTTTGTATACTTCATAATAAAAATAATTATTGTGGATATAATAGCTAACACTAAAAACAAAATTATCCAAAAAATATTTGAAGTAAAAAATTTTTTCATAACAATCTCCGTTCTGCAAAATGCGCTAATCCATACCTAAAAATATAATACACTTTTCTAATATTTCAGTCAATGAAAATAATCAGAAGTTTTTGTTTTTTAGACAATTTTTTTGCAAAAATACTTGCTTTTCTCATTAATTTGTGCTAAAATGTAGTAGATATTATTTATACCAACTACTACATATTGTGAACTAACAATAAAAATAATAATGTTTATCTTACATTTTACTTCAAATAATTTTATATTCGGTAAAAAACCGGCTATGAAATTCCACTTAATTTTCACTAAAAAAGTTAAGTGATTTTTTCTCATTTTTGACATATAGCATAAATTACAATTTTTTGATTGATTTTTGTTTTTAAATTTGGTATAATTGAAAAGATGTGTTATGGCAAGGGTATAGAAATAGAGAACTCCTTGCAAATAGAGCATAAGGAGCGAGTAAATTTGGATAAGTATGTTATAAGGGGCGGCACTCCGCTTCACGGCGAGATCGTTGTAAGCGGTGCAAAGAATGCTGCAGTTGCGCTTGTTGCTGCAACAATTCTATGTGACGAGCCTTGTATACTGGAAAACGTACCTGAAATAAGTGATATATCCATCTGCATAAAAATTTTAAAGGAAATGGGCGCAGATGTTAAAATATTAGGCAAAAACACAGTTAAATTTGATACTACACATATGACAAGTCCGGTTGTTCCGTATGAACTGGCACGTTCTATGAGAGCTTCAAGCTATTTTCTTGGAACTCTTCTTGGCAGATTTCACGAGGCGTATGTACCGCTTCCCGGCGGATGCGATCTAGGCGACAGACCTATCGACCAGCATCTTAAGGCTTTTGCCTGTTTGGGTGCAGATTATGCTATTGAAAGCGGAACTGTTCACTTGAAAACCGATGCTCTTATCGGCAATCAGATTTATTTTGATTTTATAACAGTTGGGGCTACAATAAATGCAATTTTTTCGGCTGTTAAAGCTAAGGGTTTGACAATTATTGAAAACGCTGCAAAGGAACCTCACATTGTTGACCTTGCAAACTTCTTAAACTCAATGGGAGCCGACATACGAGGCGCCGGCACAGACGTAATAAAAGTTCGCGGCGTTGAGTATTTAAAGGGTATCACCTACGCTATTATCCCCGACCAGATAGAAGCGGGAACATATATGGTCGCAGCAGCGGCAACAAAAGGTAATGTTCTTATCAAAAATGTCATCCCTAAGCATTTGGAATCAATTACAGCAAAGCTGCGAAAGGTCGGAGTTACCGTTGAGGAATTTGACGAAAGCATTCGTGTTTCGGTTGACGGCCCTATAATGAAAACAAGTCTAAAAACAATGCCCCATCCGGGCTTTCCGACGGATATGCAGCCTCAGTTTTCAACACTGCTGACGCTTGCTTATGGTACGAGCATTGTAACGGATGATATTTTTGACAACCGTTTCAGATATGTTGCCGAGCTGAGAAGAATGGGTGCTGATATTTCGGTTGACGGAACGGTAGCGGTTATTCAGGGCGTAGGAAAACTTACGGGCGCTCCTGTAAAGGCAACCGACCTAAGAGCAGGCGCTGCGCTTGTTATCGCGGGGCTTGCCGCTGAAGGTGTTACAGAAATTGATGATATCTATCACATTGAAAGAGGATATGAAACAATAGACGAAAAGCTAAGAGCATTAGGTGCTGATATAAAGAGGATTTATTATCCCGAACCCATTGCAATGACAAGCTGACTTATGAAAATTCAAGGCGACAGATAAAAGTCGCCTTTTTATTTATGTTTACCACCATCGAAAGGAGCTTTTAAATGGCAAGAGTTTATCCCCTGTTCTCATCAAGCAAGGGTAACGCGACCTTTATCGGAAACGAAAAGGGCGGAATATTAATTGATGCGGGCGTAAGCTGCAAAATGCTTACTCAGGCGCTACTTGATAACGGAATAAGTCCCACAGCAGTTCAAGGAATTTTTATAACCCACGAACACAGCGATCATATTAAAGGTCTTAAAATCTTCACAAAAAGCTATTGCACTCCCGTTTTTGCAGGAGATAAAAATCTCGACTATCTAATATCCGCAAATCATATTTCTCCCAACTCAAGAGCAGAAACAATTGATGTTGACGGCAAGCCGTTGGAATTTGCAGGGTATAAGATTTCTGCATTTTCAACTCCGCATGACACAAGACAAAGCAACGGATATAAAATAATTACCCCAGACCTCAAAACCATAACTGTATGCACCGACTTGGGCGTGGTCACTGAAAATGTTCATAAAAACCTTTACGGTTCAGATTTGATTTTGTTTGAAGCAAATTACGACGAGCTTATGCTTAAAAACGGCAGCTATCCTTATATGCTGAAAAAAAGAATTTCTTCAAATATCGGTCATTTATCGAATGACGACAGCGCGTATGAAATTGAAAATCTTATAAGCACTGGAACAACCCGAGTGATTTTAGGTCATCTCAGCCAGCAAAACAACACTCCAGTCAGGGCAAGAGAAACAATAACAAACCGTCTTTCAGAATTTGAAGACGGCGTAGATTACATACTCAAGGTTGCACCTGTTAATAATGAGGGCGAGGTAGTTAGCCTGTGATGAATATAAATATCATAGCAGTAGGAAAACTAAAGGAAAGCTATCTGCGTGAAGCGACGTTTGAATATGCAAAAAGACTGTCGGGCTTTTGCAGGCTTAACATAATTGAGCTTCCTGAGAGCAGACTTTCAGAAAACCCCAGTCAAAAGGATATACAAAATGCCCTTACAAACGAAGCTAAACTTATTGAAGAAAAAATAAATAAAAAGCAAATGTTTAACATCGCCTTGTGCATAGAAGGCAAACAGCTATCAAGCGAAGAATTATCTCAAAAAATCTGCGATGCAGGCATAATTGGTAAAAGCACTATCAACTTTATTATAGGCTCTAGCTTCGGAATTTCACCAAATATCAAGTCAAAGGCAGATTTCAAGCTCTCAATGTCCAAAATGACCTTTCCTCATCAGCTTGCACGAATACTTCTGCTTGAGCAAATCTACAGGGCGTTTCAAATCTCAAACGGTGGAAAATACCACAAATAATATGTAAAATATAAAAAGACTATCCGAATTAATCTTCAGATAGTCTTTTGTTTTAATAAATATTACTGATTGCCTTGTGAGCTTGTATAATCGTTATGGATTTCCTCGATCTTTGACGGCGTATACTTTTCAAAAGCCTTTTCGTTTTTCTTTATTTTTAAGTCCTTCTTCCAGCTTTCGAACATCTCTTCATATTCTTCATATTTCATTTCTTGAAGAATACTTTCGTAATAATCGCCGCCGATAAAATAGTCTGTTCTTTCTGTTGGATCATACTTAACTATTACATAGTAACTGGTATCATCCTTATGAAGAACCGGCTTATTGAATTTTTTAATGCTGTCTTTAATGTATTTTGCTAAATCGCTGACAGTTTCTTCATCTGCTGTGCTAACCATAACTTCATTTGTGTCAAACTTAGCATAAAGAGCTGTTTCTGCGTTGACAGCCTGTTCAAAATCAAATACGCTCGTGTAGTTGGTATCAGTATACCAGTTGTCAAAGTTGTAGAAATCTCTAACCGGATCAGCAGGTCTTTTTGCCTTTTCTCCGCTGTTTATTATCTGAGGCTTTTGAGGTGTGTCCTCACCGTACTCTTCTCCGCTTTGATCATAAAAATGTACGTGAATTTCCTTTGGTTCCTCCGCTGGAGTTGTTGTAGTCTGCGACGCCTCCGATGTTTCGGCTGAATTGCTGCTAACATCCATTGTGTCCGCGCTACTGCTCTTTACAATAGTTGTTGTTTCTGCATTGCTGCTTTCGACAACTGTTGTAGCCTCAGTTGCAGCAGTAGTAGCCTCCGTTGTAGGCTCCTGAGTTTCAGAATTATACTGTGAAATTACCTCATCAAAATTATCATTTTCCTTAGCCAGCTTCAAATACTTGTTAGCTAATGACTTAGCTTCCCGGTCCGCCTTTTTTGATGCTTTTGTTTGTTCCTCCGGCGACTGCGTTGTGGTTGCTTCTTCAGAAGTTGATGTACTTACCGCTGTTGTAGCCTCTGTTGTTCTTGGAATAGAAATTACCTTATACCTGATATAATTATCTTTAAGGTAATTACTGATATCATCATTCTTTACGGCTTTTTCTCCGTCCTCTCCGTAATAATGATGGAACAAAAGATCCTTTTGCTTCTCAGCAGTGAAATACTTAGTTACAGAATCCTTTGATATGCCCTGCTCTGATAAGTATTCCTCAGTCATATTTTCCATATAATTTTTTACAGCATTATTTACCTCTTCGGCATCCTCTGAAGAAAGCTCAAGACCCAGCTTTTCAAACTGCTTATTTGCTGCAACAAGCTCAAGCGTATGCTCATAAGCATAGTCGGGTAGGTAATCACCTAGCTTAACCTTTTTGCCGTCTTCGTTTTCAATTTCCTTATCCAAATAGTTATAAGTTGTTGCTGTTCCCGAACTAGCTTCTGAATATGTTTGCTCCATATATTCAGACAGCATATAGTTGATATAAATTCCTGCGTTGACATCATAATCGTCAACAGTCATAATTTTGCTCATATCTGAACATCCAGCCATAGATACAGCCATTATCGACGCAACAGATAAAGCTCCGATTTTCTTTAATTTAGACATTACTTTGCCTCCTGTTTTTATTAATATGTATTAAATAATAACCGTTCAATACAAGGGTTGTCCTACTTTAAAAGTCAAAGACAAGCCTAGTAAATCTTGAATGGTATAAACTGATAAAATATCAGTGTAATACAACAACGATAGTATTATAAACGATTTTTAAAATAAAGTCAAGTGTTTGGATTTACTAATTATACATATTATGTAGATTTCACCTTAAACTCGTACAATTTTAATTATTACTGTTTCTCAGAAGTGTTTTCTGAAGTATTTTTCTCTGGTTGTTTTTCGTACACACTGGGATCAATAGGACCTTCAGCGCTCTCTTTTATTTCTCCCCAGCTTGTTAGATAAACCTTAGTGAACTTTATATCGTCAAGCGGCTGATAATCGTCATCGTCTATATCCTTGACCTCTGCATTTAAAATTTTATTATACGTTGCCCAGCCGTCGCAAACCTGACCGAAAACAGTATACTGCTGTGACGCTTCGGGAACTCCTCCATAGCTGCACAGCTTATCAGAAAGCTCTTTATAAACGCTCTTTAAAGAAGAATCAACTTTTTCAGTATCTTTAACTTGCTCCTTTTTCTTATCAGAAGTCACAGAGTTTCCGAAAAACATAACACTGCTTCCTGCCACATTTTTCTTCCAGAAAAGCAAGCCGTTCGTACCAACAAACGAACCAAGCGCTCCCTTGAACGTCCACATATTAGGGCTTATTTCAGCATCAATAGTCTCTGTATTAGTATTGTCAGTAGTCTCGCCGTCTGCTAATTTTGCACCGCCTGTAAAATACAAATGGTCTCCCCTGTTCTCCTTTTCATTTCCCGAAACTACACCGAACACATAAGTGTCATTATAATATTTGTTCTCAATCAGCTTTTTATAATACTTAACGTAATTCGGAGCCTCGTTTTCAAACAATACGGCTTTGAAAGTTCCCAGAGTTGTTTCATAAACTACAACGTCCAAATCATCTGCATAATCCTCATACTGAACAAACTTAACGTCCTCAAACTTATTATCGTCGCTTTTGTTGAATGTAAGAAAAATGAACAGTGCAGCCAGAAAAACTATAGCTATAAGAGAAAACTTAAAGTATTTCACAAACGCAGGACTATGCATAGGATTTACTTTTTTACTTCCCTGATTTGACATTTTATCACCGATCCTTTTAAGCTAGAGTCTGTTTACTTCTTCTTTATAGCAGTTCCCTGTCTTGTTTCTTCAATAATATATCCAAGCTCTGAGATTTTGTCTCTTAATGCGTCAGCCTTGACAAAATCCTTTGCCTTTCTTGCCTCCTGCCTTTGAGATGCAAGCTCTAATATCTCCTCAGGGATAACATCTTCTTTATCTCTGTTATAGCAAATACCCAAAACACCGGTCAGCTCATCAAATATATCAGCACAGGCTTTAAGCTCTCCCTTTACAGCATTTCCGCCAGCAATCAACGTGTTGATTTCCCGAACGAGCTCAAATAATGCAGAAAGTGCGTCGGCAGTATTTAAGTCGTCTGAAAGTGCATCAACAAACTGCGTCTTTCTGTTGTTCAGAAAAGCCTTTACATTGTCACTCAATGCTCCTTCAGTTGCAGATTCTAGCGCCCTGTCAATACTGTTCCTGCAATTATACAAACGCTCTAATGACGCCTTACAAGCCTCTAACAATTCAATAGAGTAATTGATAGGCGATCTGTAATGAGCCTGAATCATAAGATATCTTATCGCCTCATAGCCGTACTTTTCGGCAACGTCTCTTGTTGTGAAAAAGTTTCCTGCCGATTTTGACATCTTTTTATTGTCAATATTGATATGACCGTTGTGCATCCAGTAATGTGCCAAAGGCTCTCCGGTTGCCGCCTCCGACTGAGCGATCTCATTCTCGTGATGAGGGAAAATCAGGTCAACCCCTCCGCCGTGAATATCAATAGTCTCGCCTATATAATGCTTGCTCATTGCAGAACATTCAATGTGCCAGCCTGGTCTGCCATTTCCCCAAGGGGATTCCCAAAACGGTTCGCCCTCCTTTGCCGCTTTCCACAAAGCAAAGTCAAGTGGGTCTTCCTTAATATCGTTAACGTCAATCCTCGCTCCAGACATAAGGTCGTCTATCGACTGATTAATCAGCTTTCCATAGCCCTTGAATTTCCTTGTTCTAAAATATACATCTCCGCCTGCCTCATAAGCATAGCCCTTGTTGACAAGTGTTTTAATCAAATCAATTATAATGTCCATACTCTCTGTCACTTTGGGAGAAATGTCCGCCTCAAGAGCGTTAAGACCTCTAAGATCGGTAAGATATTCTTTTATATACTTTTCTGATATCTCGCTCGCCTCAACGCCTTCTTCATTAGCCCTTTTGATAATTTTGTCGTCAACGTCGGTGAAGTTCTGAACAAACTTTACATCATATCCAATGTATTTAAGAAATCTCCGCAACACATCAAACACGCAGATAGGACGTGCGTTTCCTATGTGAATATAATTATATACTGTAGGGCCGCAGACATAAATGCCTGCCCTGCCCTCGTTTATCGGTTTAAACTCTTCCTTTTGCCTTGTCAAAGTATTATATATTTTCATAAACGCTTTCCTTTTCTAAATAAATATCTATTTTTCTTTGTTCAGCTTTTTCTTTTCTGCCTTTAGCTTTTCAATTTCCTTTCTCAGCTCCTCGATCTTCACAAGCTGTCTGCAAAGCTCCTGAGAAACAGGGTCGGGAATATGAACCTGATCCAAATCCTGATTTCTTACTCTCTGTCCTTCTATTCTTACTATTCTTGCAGGAACACCCACTGCTGTAGAGTTTTCAGGAACCTCCTCAAGAACGACAGCATTTGCAGCGATTTTTGCATTGTCTCCGACTTTGAACGGTCCTAAAACTCTTGCTCCAGAACCTACCATAACATTGTTGCCCAATGTAGGATGGCGCTTTCCGTGCTCTTTTCCGGTTCCGCCGAGGGTAACGCCCTGATATATCAAGCAGTTGTCACCAATTTCAGCAGTCTCGCCTATAACAACTCCGCTGCCGTGGTCTATAAGAAGCCCCTTTCCTATTTTTGCACCCGGGTGAATTTCTATTCCCGTTAAAAACCTTGAAAACTGCGAGATCAATCTTGCTATTAAATAGAATTTTTTAAGATAAAACCAATGCGCTATTCTGTGAAAAATAACCGCATGAAGTCCCGAATATGCCAGTAATATCTCAAGAGTTGTTCTGGCGGCTGGGTCTTTTTCCTTAACCATTCTTATGTCCTCTTTGATTTTTTCAAACATAATATACACCTTTCTGACTTATACCTAAGTAAAATAATAAAGCCTCCAAAGCTAGTAATTGCTAAGGAGGCAGTTTAATCAAACTACGGTTCCACTCCGATTTATAACTCAAGCCTTTAACGCAGGATACGCAGACAGATACTCAAAAATCTAAAATGTAGCTAAAATTTCCCTGTCCGAGCTGGCAGCCGCACTTCGCTGTAAACCGCTTGTGTGCTTTCACCACACCGCACACTCTCTGAAAAGCTTTATTACAGTTACTCTGACTGTTACGCCTTTTAAGATATTATATTCCAAAGTCTTCGGTTTGTCAACCAAAAAATAAAAATTAATTACCAACCATAGAAGCTCTCCGCTATTTACTAGCGTCAATATACTTCCAATAAGCAGCGAGATACTGAATTCCCGATATAACAGTTAAAACCGCCGCAATCCAAATAAGAATTTCATTTACCCATATATTATGAATTCCAAGGCCCTCTAAAAGCATAATTGCAACAATGGCTATCATAGTAAAAGCTGTTTTGAGTTTTCCCCATATTCCAGCAGGAACAACAACGCCCTCATTTGCTGCTACAAGCCTTACACCCGAAACCATAAACTCACGCGCAAGAATAAGTATTACTGCAACCGCGTCGATCCACATAGGGCTTCTCGCAAGAAAGCATATAAGTGCCGTTACAACTAATATCTTATCAGCTAATGGGTCTAAAAATTTTCCGAATGTCGTGACAAGACCTCGTTTTCTGGCAATTTTACCGTCAAACCAGTCGGTTACTGATGCCGCTGCAAAAATGACAAGAGCTATGATAATGAAAATATCGGCCCTTGCAGCATAAACTTTTCCCGAAAGAAGCATAGAAGCAACAAAAAACGGTATCAGCGCAACCCTTAACACAGTCAATTTATTTGGAAGATTCATAAATCTTAAATTCCCTTCTTTAGTTTAAGGCGGATAATTCACCTGCCTTAAGCTATTTTAATCTTTTCAGCATCAAACTATTCTAAAGCCTTTTTTAACTGAAGAACAATATAAGCCCTTGCCTTTAATTATTATTTCTGCATTACCTCTATTTGTATTATTCTTATAGCTTATTGTATAGTCTTTTCCGTTTACCAGCTTTTTCTTTCCGAGCTTTACCGCAATAGAAGTCTGCGTTATTTGTTTTCCATTGTACTTGAGATTTTTAACTTTACTTACCTTGCATTTTTTAATACTCTTCTTATGCTTTAAGCTAATAATTGTACTATTATCAGAATAAACCTTTTTACCGTCAACCACTTTATATGACCTAATGTAGAAGTAATATTTTTTACCTGCCTTTAATTTCTTAGTTAAGGATATAGAGTCTGCAGTCTTGACGTTTTTAAATTTTTTAAAATTACCATTATTATTAACAGAATACTTGATTTGATATCCGTCAGCATGACTTATTTTTTCCCATTGCAGCATAACTTTTCCGTTAGTCATTGACTTTTTAGAAACAATGCTTGTTTTTTTGGGTTTTATTTTAAAATAGATTTTTTCAGAACCAGTATAATTGCCTTTTCCCTTTACTGTTACAATACCCTCTCCTATGCTGGTGGTCTTAGTATATGAAACAGTATAATCTGTATTAAGCTTAAGTTTTCTTTCTCCGTCTTTAATAACAGCGCTTGGATATAGCTTTTTACCGGTATAAACCTTGTCGTTTACATGAAAATATGTAGCCTTGGATATAGATTTTTTAACGATTTTAAATTTTTTTACTCTGGAACCGTAGTAGTTTCCTTTGCCGATACATGTTAAAGTAGCCGTTCCGACGTTTATATTATTTTGATATGTACAAAAATAATCAATGCCCTCTTTTAACTCAATTCCTCCGATTTTAAGTTTTATTTCAGGGATTATTCCGCTGCCTGTGAATGTATATTCTTCTTGAGTAAATGTTACCTGACCTGACGGAAGATAAATACTAGCCTGCGGTGTTTTATTCATTGTAAAACTATTTCCGTCCGATACTGAAACAATAGTTCCAAGCAAATCTGTTCTGTAAATATCAGCCCCTACCTTCTCAAGTCTTGTCATAACAATTTCTGAAGGCAGTCCAGTGGAATTTACAGACTTATCATCTGTCATTACAGCAGCCTTTGGCTTAACTGCATTTATAAACTCCTGCATTGAGCTAGTATTAGAGCCGTGATGCCCAACCTTTAAAACATCACACTTTATGTTCTCCCCGCTTGCTAAGATCTGCTGCTCCTCCTCAACCTCGGCGTCAGCCATAAATAAATATGAAATATTTCCGTATTCCAGCTTCAGCACTATTGAGTTGTTATTAGTATTATCATCAACCAATTTAAATGGAGCTATACACCTTACTTTAAGCTGTTTATCCCCTACCTTTTCATCAATTAAAACACTGCCTGCCATAATCTCTATAGGTTCAATTCTTCTTGAATCCAAAAGCTCGGTAAACTCGACAAACCTCGGGACAGCATCCACAGCCTTGGTCATATAAATATTTTCTACCGTGAAAGCATCGTTTTCCATAACCTTGATAAGCCCGCCCACATGGTCGTTATGAGGGTGCGTGTTTACCATATAATCTATATTGGTTATACCCTGTTGCTTCAAATAATCAACAACAGTATCGCCTGTTCCGTAGTTGCCACCGTCTATCATCATTACCTCACCGTTCGGAAGTTCCACCAAAATAGAATCAGCCTGTCCTACGTCAAGATAGTGAACCTTTAATTGCTCATCATCCGCATAAGTTATAAGTGAATATGCTATTACAAATAATGTAGAAAATAAAATAATAAATACCGATATTCCAACTTTTTTACTTCTTAAAATTTTCATATGTAGTCGTCCTTTCTTTAAATCTGTTCTCCTAATAAATCGTAATCCAATATTTCATTTATCTTCACTTTAACGTATTCGCCTAATGAAAGCTTATTTTTACTTGTAAAGAAAACCTTTCCGTCAATATCAGGTGCGTCCATATAACTTCTGCCGAAAAAGCATTCAGCATATCTGTCGTAGCCCTCTACAACAACCTCAAGCTCTCTTCCCAAAAGACTTTGATTAAATTCATCGGAAATTCTCATCTGCATATCATAAATGATCTCGCACCTGTGTTTCTTTATATCCTCGTCAATCTGGTCGGGAAAATCAGCCGCCGCGGTTCCCTCCTCCTGAGAGTAAGCAAAGCAGCCAAGCCTTTGAAACTTTATCTCATCAACAAACCCACAAAGCTCCTCAAACTGCTCCTCTATTTCCCCGGGAAAACCTGCTATAAGCGTAGTTCTAAGCACAACGTTTGGAATCTTAGTTCTTATTTTCTTAATCAAATCAACAAGGCCCTGCTTATCGCCTTTTCTGTTCATACGCTTTAAAACCTTGTCATTGCAATGCTGAATTGGAATATCCATATAATTTACCAGCTTTTCCTGACAGGCAATAGTATCAATAAGCTCATCAGTAATGCGTTCGGGATACATATAAAGCATTCTTATCCATTTAAGACCGTCGACCTCACACAGTCTGTTAAGCAGCTCAGCCAGCTTAGGCTTTCCGTAAATATCCTCGCCGTAGCGAGTAGTGTCCTGCGCTACCACTACAAGCTCGGTAAATCCCTGTTTTGCGATTTTTTCTGCTTCTTTAACTATATCCTCTATTTTTCTGCTTCTGAATCTTCCTCTTATTGACGGTATAGCACAATATGTACAGCAGTTATCACAACCCTCTGCGATCTTTATAAATGCAAAGCTGCCAGGTGTTGAAATTATCCTCTTATCATCAAAGCAAAGGCTCTCCTTTCCGCCATATGACGTTACTTTCTCACCCTTGCAGACGTCCTTAATTATCTGACATATATTTTCATTTGAGCCTATACCTACAACAGCGTCGACCTCTGGGATTTCCTTTAAAATCTCGTTCTTATATCTCTCAGCAAGACAGCCTGTAACAATAATTGCCTTTATTCTGCCCTCCTGCTTTAGATTGCAGAATTCCAATATAGTTTCTATAGCCTCGCTCTTTGCCGACTCTATAAATCCGCAGGTGTTCACAATAACAACGTCAGAAAGCGCAGCGTCAGAGACAAGCTCGTATCCGTCTTTTCTCAATAGGTAAAGCATCCTTTCAGCGTCCACCTGATTTTTAGGGCAGCCGAGAGATACCATTCCCACTCTAACCAAACAAATCACCTTTTCTAATTAACTGTGTGCATCTTTTTAAAAAGTCAGTCGTCCGATTCGTTTAAAACCTCGCTTAACGCAGCGTTTATGTCATCAAATGAATACCCGTACCTGACCAATGCGTTTTTAACCTTTTTTACTCCCTTTTCATCATCAAGATAGCGATAATACTTTTCATTTATAAGTTCAAAAAGCCTGTCAAAAACCGTGTCCTCATACTTGCTCAGGGCTTCTTCGATAATCTCCTTGGGTATGCCCTTGTTTTTCATTTCAAAAACTGCCCTATAATAACCAAACTTCTTGACCTCGGTATAATGTCTTGCCAAACGCTCGGCATATCTCCTATCGTCGATAGTTCCAAGCTCTACCATTCGCTCCATAACCTTGTAGCATATATCGTCGCTGTAGTTTTTCTCCAGCTTTTCAAAAAGCTCGGTATACGAATAATCTCTGTAATCAAGCAGGTACAAAGCGCGTTCCTTTGCTTTTCTGAAATCATTGGAAAAAACAATTTCCTTAACAGCGCTTTGAGGTATTTCCATACCCTCTTTGAGATGATACTCGCATATAATGTCAAAATGCCAGAAATATGTTTCATTGTTGTCTAAATCAACTTGGTAAGTTTCTCCCTTGTATTTTTCTAGGCTTGTTATCTTCATTGGTATGTACCTTTCACTAAATTGTTACTCAACGTCAACAGGCGCAAACTCCTCGAAATCATCGTCAGGATCAACGATAACACTGTTATCCTCAGATTTTGCCTTTTCAACAGCTTCAGCCGCTTTTTCAGCAGCCTCCTTGACCTTGGCAGACTTCTTGTTCTTTTTGGAAACCATTACAACTGCGTCCTCGTTTTCCTTAATTTTTGCTTCAATCTCGTTCATAATTTCAGGGTTTGAGAGCAAAAATTCCTTTGAATTATCTCTGCCCTGACCCAGCTTAACGTCGTTATAGCTAAACCATGCTCCGCCCTTCTTTACAATTCCCAACTCAACGGCAAGGTCTAAAATCTCGCCGACACGGGAAATTCCCTGACCGTACATAATATCAAACTCGCACTCTTTAAACGGAGGTGCAACCTTATTCTTAACGACTTTACACTTTGTTCTGTTTCCGATAACCTCTGCACCGTTTTTTATTTGCTCAGCGCGGCGAACCTCTATTCTTACAGACGAGTAGAATTTAAGTGCTCTACCTCCCGGAGTTGTTTCAGGGTTTCCGTATATAACGCCTATCTTCTCACGAACCTGATTGATGAAAATTGCAACGCAATTAGATTTTGCAATTACAGACGTCAGCTTTCTCATAGCCTGAGACATCAAACGCGCCAGCTGTCCGACATGGGTATCTCCCATCTCACCATCGATTTCAGCCTTTGTTACCATAGCCGCAACCGAGTCGAGAACTATGCAGTCTATAGCCCCCGAACGCACCAAAGCCTCGGCGATCTCTAACGCCTGCTCGCCGCTGTCCGGCTGTGAAACAAGCATATTGTCAATGTCAACGCCCAGCTTTTCGGCATATATAGGGTCAAGAGCGTGTTCGACGTCAATAAACGCAACCTCTCCGCCCAGCTTTTGAGCCTCAGCGGCTATATGAAGCGCAACTGTCGTTTTTCCTGAGCTTTCAGGACCGTATACCTCAACAATTCGTCCTCTTGGTACTCCGCCTATACCGAGCGCCATATCAAGCGTCATAGAGCCTGTAGGAATCGCCTCAACATTCAGCGTTGAATGCTGACCCAGCTTCATAACAGCGCCAGCACCGTACTGCTTTTCTATCTGCGCAATAGCGGTTTCAAGCGCCTTCTTTTTTTCTTCACTGTTTTTCGGAACTACCACACTCTTTTTTACATCATTCTTTTTACCAGCCATTATAATGCCTCCCAAAATATATTTGTTATACTTGATTTTATCAGCCTAACAGTCCGTTTGTTTGGACTTCTCTCCCAAAACTACTCTATCTGTTCCGCATAAATCCTTTATAATTTTAACATTCTCATATCCGGCGTCAGTTAAAATCTGCATTACATCATTTCCCTGATTTATGCCTATTTCAAATATCAGACGTCCTCCTGCGTTTAACTTACCGCTATAAAGCCTCGCTATATTGCGGTAAAAATCAAGCCCGTCCTCGCCGCCGAAAAGAGCTTCTTTAGGCTCAAACTCAACCTCTCTTTGCAGATTTTCCATATCTGCTGTATTAAGGTATGGAGGATTTGATACTATCAAATCAGCCTGCGGCAGACGGTCAATGACATTTCTGTCAAAAACACTGCTTTCAATAATCACCGCTTTTGAATTATTAAGCTCGACATTTTCTTTTAAATATCTAATTGCGTCCTTAGAATTTTCAACCAAAATTAGCTTATCGACATCTAAGTTTTTCTCAAGCGCCAAGCCAATACATCCGCTGCCTGAACACAAATCAATAACTGTAATTCCATGCCTGTCCTTAAACAGCTCAACAGCCGTATCGACAAGCGTTTCGGTATCCTGTCTAGGTATCAAAACGCCCTTTCCTACCCTTATCGGCAGAGAATAAAACTCCCACTCGCCTAAAATGTACTGAAGCGGTTCACCGCACAATCTGCGTTTTATAAGCGTTTCAAAATATCTTTTCTTTTCCTCATCAATATGAGCGTTCATATCAAAGTACACAGGCTCTTTTCCGAACGCTTTGCAAAAAAGCTCCTTTGTCTCAAAATAAGCGTTTTCTATTCCGGCTTTTGACAGTCTTGATTTTGCGCTATGAAAAAGCTCATTCAATGTTACCATCTGTCGTCTTCAGAATCCTTCGGTATACACGGCTTCAATGCTGCAATAGCAACCTCAATAACGTCAAGGTCAGGCTCTCGGGTAGTAAGTCTTTGAAGCCAAAGTCCCGGTGCTGATATTATTCTTGTGAATATGTTGTTGTATTTTCCTGCGAGCCTGATTATCTCATAGCCTATTCCAACTATTACAGGCAGAAGCGGAAGCTTGCATAAGAGCCTTAAAAATATATTGCTCCAAGGAAGTCTGAACACTGAAAATACTATAATGCTTATAAACAAAACAATAAATATAAAGCTTGTACCGCATCTAGGGTGAAAGCGTGTATACTTCTTAACGCTTTCGGGAGTAAGCTCGTCTCCTGCCTCATAGCAGGCTATTGTTTTGTGTTCTGCACCGTGATATTCGTATGTTCGTCTTATATCTTTCATAAGACCAGTAAGCGCCATATAGCCTACAAAGACAAATATTTTTATAATACCCTCAATCAGCGTCTTCACAAATGGATTCATAGGTATGAGCTTACCGATTCCATTTACTATCAAGGAGGGTACCCACATAAACAAAAGCAGTGCAACTACAACTCCCAAGACAGTACCGATAGTTGTAACAATAGGAACAAGCTTGTCTCCGATCTTATCTTCAAGCCATATTTCAAACTTCGATTCAGGCTCCTCGTCCTCAAACTCCATAGCTCTGTCGGCAGACTTTGAAAGACATTTATAACCCTCTGCAAGACTGCTTACCATATTAAAAATTCCTCTGATAAACGGAGTCTTTTTGTACCATGGCGCACTCTTTCCGTTATTAGCGTCCCATTCCTCGACTTCTATTTCACCGGTCGGCAGTCTTAGAGCCATTGCAGATTTGTCAATACCCCTCATCATAATTCCCTCGATAAGAGCCTGACCGCCGATTTTTGATTTGAACTTTTCAGACTTTATCTTGTCCTGCTCCGATGGTGTGTTCAAAGCCTTTTCCTGCTCGACATCACTTTGTATATTTTCTGTATTGTTAGATAGATTTGTCATTTTGTATTTCGTTCCTTTCGTCCTCTGATGAAACTATATTTACGTTTACGCTTGAATCCTTCGCTTCCTTTGTAGACGATTGCGCAGCAACAGGAAGTATGATTACAACCGTTGTTCCCACTCCCTCTTCACTGTTTATATCAAGCGTCCCTCCGTGAAGCGATATGATCTCATTCGCAACAGCAAGTCCGATACCCGAACCTCGTCTTGTATGATTTGATTTAAAGAATTTAGTCTTGACCTTTGGCAGATCTTCTTTGCTTATACCTATTCCGGTATCAGAAACTGAAATAACAACTCCGCGCTTATCTTCATATGCCTCGACAGATACGGTATCTCCTGAGTCCGAATACTTTATAGCGTTGTCTACAATATTTATGAATACCTGTCTCAGTCTGTTTTTGTCTCCGTAAATAAACGGCAGCATCTCTGGCTCGTAGTAATTTAAAGTTATATTAAGAGTCCTTGCCCTTTCTTTATACATCAAAACTGTTTCGCCCAGTTCCGCCAGAATATCTATTATATCCTTGCTTAACTGAAGTCTGCCGTCCTGAATTCTTGAAAAATCCAAAAGCTCCTCAACCATCTGGGAAAGCCTTTCAGTCTCGCTTGTTATAACGCGCATACCCTTTATAAAGGTTTCCCGGTCGTCTATGGTTTCCATAGTTTCGCTCCAGCCTTTTATCGCAGTAAGAGGAGTTCTAAGCTCGTGAGAAACCTGAGAAATAAACTCATTTTTTATCTTCTCTGAATTGGAAAGCTCGTCAGCCATATAGTTTACACTTTTGCATAGCTCACCAAGCTCATTATCGTCTTTAAACTTTATTCTCTTTGAAAAATCCCCAGTTGCAAACTGCTTTGAAGTCTCGGTAATTTCGTTTATCGGGTTTACAATGCTCCTTACAAACGAAATTCCCGAGAGAAAGATAAGCATTACAATTCCTATTATTACAACAGTTATGACCGCAAAGATAAAATACATCTGAAAGTTGGCATTGCTTAGGGAAGTTACCATTCTTACAGCGGAATATTCACTACCTGTTTTTCCTATCATAACAGTGTAGGACATTACCTTTTCTCCTGTAGTTCCCAGTTTAAAGGTTTTGTAAAGTGAGTCTGCATTAGTGCGTTTAGCTTCCTCATAATCGGAAAGGTTTTCGTCAGCGTCAGGAGAAAAACCCGAAGAGCTTACCACGACCTTTCCTGAATTGTTTACTGCCATAAGCTCTATTCTGTCCTTGTCGTCAAAGGTTTCAACAAGATTCCTGACCTCTGAGTTATAGTTGATTTCACTGTTCTCCGAATACCTTGTAACCGCTGATGTGACAATATTCATTTTGCTTGCCAGATACTGCTTGATTGACGAGTGATAATAGTTTCTAACGATAAGAAGCGCCGCGATTTCAACAAGCAAAAGTATAATAACCATTACGCCGAAACTGTTAATGAGCCAGCGTTGTGTTATACCTTTTTTGAACTTTATCTTCAACTATTATCGCTCCCTTCCCAGAAAAATCAGTTCACCTTAAAATCAATTCGAGACCCACTTATACCCAAAGCCCCATATCGTCTGAATATATTTTGGGTTAGACGGTTCCTCCTCAATTTTCATTCTGATCCTTCTGATATTTACGTCTACGATTTTATCGTCGCCAAAATAGCTGTCGCCCCAAATGTGATTGAGAATACTCGTTCTGTCAAGAGCAGTATTCTGATTATTGAAGAAATACTCCATTATCTGATATTCAACCTGCGTCAAATCTACCGGCTGACCGTTTTTATAAACTGTCCTGCTTTTCGGATTTATAGTGAACGGTCCAGACTTTATAGTAGGCGAGCTGTCTGTTTTGATATTGCTGTTGTCAACCCTTCGGCAAACAGCGTCGACCCTCGCTATAAGCTCTGATATTGAAAACGGCTTTGTTATGTAATCATCTGCTCCCATCATAAGAGACGATACCTTGTCCATCTCCTGACTTTTAGCAGAAAGCATAATTATACCCATTACGCTCGACTTCGCCCTCAGCTTTTTACAAACCTCAAAACCGTCTATTCCGGGCATCATAATGTCTAAAAGCGCAACGTCAAAGAATCCTCCGTTTTCGTCAAAGGCTTTCAAAGCCTCTTCTCCGCTTGCCACATCAACAACTTCGTATCCTACCCTTACCAAGTTTAAAACTATGACCTCTCGGATTGAATCCTCATCCTCACAAACTAATATCTTTCTCATATTGATCCTTTCCATTTCTGACTGCTGAATTCTATGCAGTCTATTAAATTATAAATTAAACTTTATTAACATCAATCTGTAAGATACAGATTGCTTTTTATCGTATCAAAATTAACTCCTAACTCATCGTTTGTATTGCTTATTTTTGCAATATATGCAATCTGGTTACTGGAACTAACAGTTCTGTAACCCTGTTCATTATATTTACCTATATCGTCAACGTCAATAACATTGAGCCTTAACAATTCCTCGTTGCTTTCCGCAAGACTTTTATTAAACTTGTAAAACACCGTTTCTTCTGTCTCTTTATCAATTTTAACAGTAACCTTGTCTTGCCAGCTATCTGGAAACATAAAAGCGTATCCGTCGGATATTTTATAATAACCTGTATATTTTTTCTCCAGCGAGTAGCTGTCATTATAAACCTTCCATATAGTGAAATACTGCTTGTCCTCATTTGATTTGTCGTATTTCTCATATCCTGCCGCCGTTACCGTTTCAGGTATTTCTATTACAGAATCGTTGTCAATATCCGTACTTAAATACTGTGAAGGCCTTGCAGTTTTCAGCATAAGTTTTTTAGAAAATGTAGCCATCGGGTTTTGAAGCTTTTTATAGCTGTAAGAAATAACCTCTGTCTGAATAACTCCTGTAGACCTCGTTGAATCAACAAACAATGCCGAGCTTCCGTCGGCGGTCTTTCCGATAGCAGATGAAACATATGCGCTTGTACCGCTTGCCATCGAAACACTGTCAACGGCTACGATCTTACCGCTGACCGAACGCAGCAGCGACGCTGTTGACTTTCCTGTTTCATCATCAGTTGATATTGTAATTATGTCGTTGTGTCCCTCGCCGTTTAAATCTATAATATGCATTATCGAATACTTATCTGTGTATATACTGCTCATTTGCCCTTCGCTGTAGCTGTATATCTGAAACTGCTTGTCCTCAAGGTTTAATGTAGAGTACCCGATTATGATGCTGGGCTTATCATCGTAGCCAAGATTCTTTATACCTATCTGGTCGACAACAGGACCGGCTCCGGGAAACTCAAATACAGCCTGCCATTCGCCTTTTGAATTCTGATCCAATATCTCTACCATAACCGTACCCGTATCATTTTCAGGGTCATTGTACTGATAAAATACTATTGCCTCATCGGTAGGCTCATTATCTATATTTTCGACAACAAACGCAGAACGGTTCTCACCGCTTTTAGGATACTTAAGAGAAATATCGCTGCCGACGTTTCTTATAAGAGCTTCGTGTATCTCAGACTGCTCCTCGGTAAGCTTTGGCGCAGTAAGCAGACCGTCGATTCCGCCTTGACCTATTGAACAGCCGGACAAACCGAAAATCATAAGAAAAGAAATTATCAAAGCCGAAAATCTTTTCATACAGTCATCTCTCCTTTGCCAAAAGTGTTTTTATATAATTGAATTTATTATAACATATTTTAATCTGTTTTTAAAGACTTTTATAAATATTTTTTATTAATTCCCCTAAGAAAAAGAGACGTCCCTTTTGGAACATCTCTATGTATTACCTTATTTTCCTTTTGCAATCTTTCTTTCTGCTATCGGAATATATTCCTTAGACTTCAGCACCGATTTGTAAGCCGGTCTTATGATACGTCTCCCAGTAACAAGCTCCTCAAACCTGTGTGCGCACCAGCCTGCCATTCTCGAAACTGCAAATAAAGGTGTGAACAGATCTTGAGGAATACCAAGCATCTGATACACAAGCCCTGAGTACATATCTACATTAGCACAAATATCCTTGCTGCGCCCAGTCTCATTAAGAATTTCAGGTGCAAGCCGTTCAATAGTTTCTAAAAGCTTGAATTTGCTTTCAAATTCTGTACCATTTGCTAGCCTTTTAGCATTTTCTTTTAGTATAACTGCTCTGGGGTCGCTCTTTGTGTAAACCGCATGACCCATACCGTATATAAGCCCCGAATTGTCATTTGCTTCTTTTCTTACTATCTTTCTTAGGAAATCTGCTACTTCGCCTTCGTCACTCCAATTGCTGACATTTTCTTCAATACATTTCTGCATTTCAAGTACCTTAGCGTTTGCGCCTCCGTGTTTAGGGCCTTTTAAAGAACCGATAGCTGCGGCATAAGCTGAATAAGGGTCAGTTCCCGATGAAGTAAGTACCCTGCAGCTAAAGGTAGAGTTATTGCCTCCTCCATGCTCAGCGTGAATCATAAGCATAAGGTCTAAAAGCATTGCCTCCTCGTGTGTGTACTTCCTGTCAGGGCGAAGTGTTGAAAGAATAGTCTCAGCCGTTGACAGACCGCGTATCAAAGGGTGCATTATCATTGTTTCTCCGAAAAAGCTTCTCTGCTGAACCTGATACGCCGAAACCATTATGCTAGGCAGCTTAGAAATAATCGAAACCGCTGTTGAAAGCTCGTGATTAGGCGACATATCCTCCGGTTCGTCGTCATATGAATACAGCGCAAGAATTGACCTTGCCATTTTGTTCATTATATTCCTTGACGGTGCTTTTAAAATCATGTCTTCAAAAAATGCATTAGGAAGCTCTCTGTTAGCGTCAAGCAGTTTTAAGAACGCACTCAACTCGTTGTTCGTCGGAAGCGAGCCGAACAGAAGCAAAAATACGACTTCTTCATAGCCGAATCTGTCCTCTTTAATCGCATTGTCTACTATATCGTTAATGCTGTACCCCCTGAAAAACAGCTTTCCGTCAACCGGCTCTTTTTCCCCTTCATTTACTACATAACCGTGTACGTTGCATATATTTGTTACTCCTGCCATTACTCCCGTTCCGTCAGGATTTCTAAGACCTCTTTTAACTCCGAATAAATCATAATACTTCGGATCTATCGCATTGTTTTTTACAAACTGTTTCTTTAACGCTTCTTTAGGTGTTTTTACGTTTTTTTCTGGCATTTTACTCACTCCTTTTTGCACCTTGTTTAAATCTTTATTACAATATGTATTTTATTAAGCCGTTTTATTATACTATATTTTCAAAAATTAGTCAAGTTTAAGAGTGCTTGCCAAAGCTAATACGCAATACATACAAAAACCGCCGGAAGTTTAAAACTTCCGGCGGTCTGAAAAACTTAAAGAACCAGATTATTTAACCTTTACTTTCTTCTTAGCACTAAACTTACCATATACCTTAACAGTCTTATTCTTTGTCTTGTATGTAGCATACGCTCTTACTCTTACAAAGTAAGACTTCTTGCTCTTGATCTTTGGACTCTTAACTGTAAGTTTTGTCTTAGTAGTAAACTTCTTTAGAACAATGCTCTTGCCCTTAAAGTTCTTCTTATTAGCTACCTGAACCTGATAACCGTTTACCTTGTTAACCTTCTTCCAAGATACAGAAATCTTCTTCTTAGCCTTGCTCTTAACAGAAAGATTCTTTATCTTAGCGTTCTTTACTTTAGCCTTAGCAGCCTTTTCAGGATTTGCTGTTGTAGGTGTTGGCTTTTTAGTATTGGTTCCAGGACTTGCTGTTGCTTTTGGTGTTAATGGAGTTTTGAGAGTAAATCTGATTTCTAACGAATCAACAACGCTGAAGTATAGCTTTATAGCATCTAATGCAGCAGGATACTCAACTTTAGAATACTCGTTTACCAAATCTATTCTTAAATTACCTGATGCTTCAAAATCTCCAAAATAAATATCAGAATCTTTATACTTGTAAAATTCTTTTCCATCTAATATAATTGAAAGATTTGTAACGCTTATTCCCTTGCTTATAGCTAACGCTCTTGCATCATCAAAATTGTCGTTTACACCCTTCTCTGTATTAGCACCAAATGCCGTTGCCATTCCAAGCATATCAATGTAAAGACAAGTGATTCCGCTAGCAGTTTGCTCCGGCCAGTTCTTGAAATCATTAGCATCAATACCTAATGTATATGTTCCGCCGATTTCAGCTATAGGACCGCCGTATGTTTTATCGTTACCACGTGCATCAAATGATGTATTGCCGTCAAAATAGCTAAGCTGTGGTTTGTATGTTTTTCCTGAATATGGAGGAGCTGTAGGTTTTGGCTTTTCAACTACTTCAGGCGGCTCTCCGATCATTAACTTAATATTTGCTCCGCCTGCAATATAAGCGCCGTCAGTTTTGTAAACTACAGCAGCTTGACCATCAGCCCTATAGATATGTGGAAGTGCGTTGTTTTCATTATCTGCTGAATCAATTTCCAAGCCGCCAACATCAAAGGTATATTGATCATTTACTTTGATAGAATTAACTTTAACTTTAACAGCGCTTGGTGTTGCAAGAATCATTCCAAGACCAGGTAATGAAATTCTAGGACTGGAGAATTTTCTATCAATAGTATAATCGCCGCTAGTTGTAACTTGTTTACCTTCTGATGGAAAACTTGCGCTACTATCAGGATCAGCAAATGTAACTGTCGTATTTCCGCCTTCTGTTACTGTAAAGTTATACGTGATTGAAGTGAAAGCCTCAGGCTGAGCAGGCGGATTTGGATCATCATAAATAGAAAATTTGGTTAAGATACCTGTATTTCCGCTTGTAGAAAGTAAGAACCTGCTTTCTGATCTATACTTTTCAGGTATAAGAACAGATTGTCCTGAAGTTCCGTTTCCTATTTCGTTAAACGCTTTACCTGCCTCATCAGTAGTAGCAACCTGGAAAGTGTCTGATCCTTCAAACTCAACCTCAAAGGTTGGGTTTTTCATATCACTAATATCAAACTCTGAAACACACAACTGGTAACTTGTACCCCAATCTTCCGCTAGGATTCCGCCTTTGGATGAAGTGGTAGTAAAAATATCTGGTTTTTGCTTTTGCCACTTACCAGTCCATTGATAAGGTGCATTGTCAGCTAATTCAGAAGCTGATACAGATGTAAATGATGTAATAGCAACAGATGACAATGCCATAATTGCTGCTGTCACACCGGATAGAAGTCTTTTTAACTTCATTTTTAAATTCCTCCTTCAAAATAAAAATAGTATATCTTTAAGATACATATTAATTTTAGCATTTAATTTCTAAAATATCAATAGTTTTTATGCCTTACAATCATTTTTTGTATACTTAATCAAAAGATAGGTGTAATTTTTGTGCAAAATGGAAATTGACAAATAGAATTATTTTACATTATGTTTATATTTGGCACAAAAATTTAATTTTTTGAATAAAATAACTATAATTTTAGATAGCTCGACTTTTAATTTCACCATATTAAAAAACCATTAAAAAACCGAATTAATTAAATTTCAATGTTAAAAAATTTAAAATTCATATAAGAAAAAGCACAAGCATATTATATAGAAAACGGACAAGACCTTTAAGAGAGGAGGAAATGCTCTTTAACGGGCATAAACAATAATGAACAAAACCTTACAAACACTTTTTATATTTGCAGTATGCTTAATGCTTATTCCTGCGTTTATACTTTTAAACGAGGGGGTATCAAAGCTATTTGAAAACAGCGAAAAAGAAACGCTTCTTTCTTCCGACTGCAAAGAGGTTTCGATACTGAACGCTGAAACAAAGGATATAGCAGTAATGGACATAAAAGAATATCTTATATGGAATGTAATAGCACAAATACCCGGCACATTTGAAAAAGAAGCATTAAAAGCGCAGGCGGTACTTTCTCACACATACATAATGAACCGTTACATAAGCGAAAAAGAAAATCCTACAAAATCACTTCTTGGGGCAATAATAAGCACAGACGATACTCTCTATCCAAAGAGCTTTACAACCGACGAAGCAAAGGAATACTACGGCGACAAATATGAAACCGCATTAAAAAATGTAACCGCCGCAGTGGAAGAGGTAATAAACGAAATATGTATTTATGACAATCAGCCGATAGTAGTAGCTTATCACACTATTTCTTGCGGTAAGACAGAAAGCTCAAAGGACATATGGAACGAAGATGTACCCTATTTAGTGTCTGTTGACAGCGCGTCTGATGAAAAGGCGGAAGGATTTTCAAAGACCACCACTGTATCAGCAAAGGAGTTTAAAGAAAACGCAGAAAAAACATTTTCGGTAACTCTATCAGACAACACCGACGAATGGATAAAGGTTATCAGCAAAACGAAAAACGGAACTCCCCTAATGATTTCACTGGGGGGCAAAAAAATTAACGCAAGCGAGCTTTGCTCAGCGCTTGATTTACCGTCGCAGCATTTTGAGACAGAAGTCAAGGACGGTAATATAAATTTCAAAACCAAAGGGCTTGGGCATTTAGTCGGTATGAGTCAATACGGGGCAAACTCTTTAGCCAAAGAGGGCAAAAGCTACAAAGAAATTCTTAAACACTATTTTCCAAAAACAGAGATAATCAACCTTAAACAAAAAAGCTGAACCGCTCAATTTATAAACGATTCAGCAAAAATATAAAATTTATGGTCTCCAGTAAACGTAATTATTGATAGTAAAGTTATATAAGTTAAAGTTGTTTATATTCAAGCAAATTAATTACATCATATTTACTGTTACATTTGAAGGTACAGCAGCTTTAACGAGCTTTCTTACCGGATCATTCATTACATTAACAACTGCTCCTGACTTAATGCTTTTAAGTGCATTAACTCCGATATCGTTTAAAACAGTCGATGTAATGTTTATCGTTTTCAGATTTGAACAATATCTGAATGCGCCCTTGCGTATAATCTTAACATTGTATTTAATTCTTACCTTGTTAAGATTTTTGCATTTATAAAATGAACGCTTTCCTACATCTGTTATATTTTTAGACATAATAACCTTTTTGATACCGTTTTCTCCCTTAAAGGCTTCAGTACCTATTTTAGTTACATTATAGGTAGCGCCGTTATAGGTTATAGTATTCTTAACTTGAACTGTAGACGATGAAACATTCTTAGCAAAGCCCTTTAAAGAAACTGTGTTAGCGCCTGTAACCATATACATAAAGTTGCCTACGGTAAATTTAGTACCAACAGCTAGTGCGTTAGGATTTGGTACAGTAGGCTGTGTAGGAGTAGTAGGCTGTGTAGAAGAAGAGCCTGATGTTGTTTGAGCCGAATTGTCTGATGTATTTGATGTATTTGATGAATTGCTTGACGACTCTGATGAATCCGATGAAGTGCTTGACGATTCTGATGAAGTATCAGACGAATCTGATGAAGTATCAGACGAATCTGATGGCGTACTTGACGTTTCAGATGATCCGTTTTCAGCATCAGATGAACTTGTAGTTGACGGATTAGTATCCGTGCTACTGTCATCATCACCGTTTACAGCGAAAACCGCAGTAGAAAGTGCAGTACAGAAAAACACTGCAGATAATACAACAGCTAAAATCTTATTTGACAAATTTCTTTCTTTTGTTCTTTTCATAATAATCCTCCATTCTAAGATACTATGTACATATTATGTGTTTTTTTATAATATATACAATAAATCTGTTTCCTTTTGTTTACTTTAAAACCATAATATAAATATAAAAGAAAAACGTGTATATATTGTGAAAATATTGTGAAATTGAAAATTAAATGTCATAAAACGCATTAATCGATATTTTCACCATAAATAGCCTTTAAAAGATAAATATCAATCGGAGAGTAAGTACCCTTAAAATAATCTGTATTCGGAACATTGACCTCATTAACATCTATATTATTTTCACATGGAAGCTTCAACACAAAACTGGTTCCGCTTGTATCTGTTTTAAATGTAATTGCCCCTCCGAACGTATCAACAAATTTTTTAACTAGTGAAAGTCCAAGAGACTCTCTCATACCAGACTTATTCACATTTGAGAGAGGCTCGAAAATTTTATACACCTTTTCATTAGAAATTCCGATGCCGTTATCTGTAACAATCAAATAAGCATAATTATCCAGCTGATTGAACTCCACAAAAATCTTTTTCTGTTCGGATAAATTATATTTTATCGCATTAGAAATAAGATTCATCACAGCTACCATAAACCTTGTATAATCAAGCCTCAGGTAAATATCGCTTTTTATACTGTAGGTAAACTTAACGTTTATCTTTCTTGCAGAATGCTCAACAAAATGCATAAGATCGGTTATAAATTCCGAAGCATTTGAAAGTATGACATTAAAATCATTTGCACCGTAAATTAAAGCCTCTTCAAAATTTGCACAGGAAGCAAGCGCATTATTAAGCACATTATTAATATTAGCATTTTTACCGATCAATTCATATTCTTCAAGGTCTTCCAACCGCTGATCAATAAGTCCGGTATTAAAGACGACCTCACTTGCGGTATTTCTAATCATTCTAAGAAACTTTTTCAAAACTACCGTAAACGGTGAATGTATATGCTTTTCAATTTCCTCGTAAAAGCTGTAAAACGTCATCACATAGCCTTCTACCGTCTGGTTGTCCTTATCATCCAGAATAGGAAGTACGCTAACCGAACACACTAACTGCTCTGTCTCATATTTCAACATCTTTTCAGTTTTAGTCGGGAACTCAACAAGTATACCGTCATCCTGATTATCGTCTGCATATTTAAAATTATAATGTGAATCATTGAAAAAGTCTGACCTATTCAGCTTTTTGGGCATAGAAATGCCTGTCGACCACAAGACGTTCAAATCAGAGTCAACTATTACTTTTTTCTCAAACGATGAAGAAAATAAGTTTATTAAAATTTTCAACTTGTTATTTTCCATAAATATTCCTAATATAATTATCCAATTATATTTTCTCCTTTAGAATTTAACCGTTTTATACTTTTTTGTCAAAATATAATACATTATATCATATCTACAAGAAAATTGCTATAGAAAAGAGAAAAAAGTAATATATTTAGTTTTAGGGCTTAAAACCCGCTTTCTAAAGATTATTTATTATATAAAAAGTAACAGGGAACCTATACATTTCTGTACAGATTCCCTGTTGTTTTTATGTATATTATTTCACTTTAACTTTTACAGTTTTGCTCCATTTTCCGTAACTTGTACTGCCGTTTGCTTTTTTATATGCCCTTACCTTAACAAAATACTTTTTCTTTGATTTCAACCTTTTAAGAGTTACTTTGTTTTTCTTTACCTTAACCGTTTTCTTGACCTTTGTAAATTTATTATTTTTAGCATACATTACCTCGTAACCTGTTGCTCCGCTTATCTTTTTCCACTTTACATTCAGTTTCTTTTTCTTTGCGGTCAGCTTGACTGATTTTACTTTGGCGGGCTTAGTGATTGCAACCTTATCTAAAAGTATGTAGTTAATCTTATTACCTACAGCATATTTTTGTGCATAACTGCCGTTGTAGCACTTAATTGTTAATTTATTACATCCGTAAAATGCTAAATCATTAATGCTAATTACATTTTTAGGTATTATTATACTTGTTAAACTTTCACAATTAAAAAACGCACCAAATCCAATGCTTGCCACATTGCTTCCTATTATTACACTTGTTAAACTTTCACAATTAGAAAAAGTACTGTTCTCAATACTTTTTACACTATTGGGTATTGTTATGTCTATTAAACTTGTACAATAATCAAACGCACTACTTCCAATGCTTATTACGTTATTTCCTATTGTTACGCTTGTTAAATTACTACAATATTCAAATGCAGTTTCTCCAATGCTTTTTACACTATTTGGTATAATTGCGCTTGTTAATTGTTTTCTATAAAACGCAAGATATCCAATGCTTGTTACAGGTTTTCCGTCAATGGTGCTTGGTATTTCAATCGAAGTTGCAGTACCATTATAGTTTGTTATCTCAACTGTTCCATCATCCAATATGTCATAGTTATAATCGCCATAGGTTAATGCTCCAGCCATCACCGCAGGCAAAACTCCTGCCAAACTAACTGTCATTATTAATGCAGTTAATAAATTTAATAATCTTTTTGTCATAATAGACCTCCTTTTAATAATTTTTAACATTATACCACATCGAATTTTAAATCGCAAGGTTTTATTGCAATATATTTTATATTTTATTATTAAATATTTTTTATAATATATTTTAGCAATTAAATAACTAATATATTAATAACTTTGAATAAAAGATATAATTATTGTGTAAATTTGAATTGTTAGAATATTTGAATTTAACACTATGAAAAGGAGGATTTGTTCCCAATCGGAGCATAATATTATTATGTTTGAAATAAGAAAAGTACAGTCCTTTAACAAGACGATAAGAATGCCGGAAGACCTTATCGCAAGGCTGGAAAACCTCGCAAGCAAAAACGACATAAGCTTTAATCAGTTAGTCGTGCAATGCTGCGAGTATGCTTTGGAAAACTTAGGCGATAAAAGCAAAAAATAAGAAGCCATATAAATATGCTCGAATATAAAGAATTATAATTTCAAAAAAAGTTCAGGTAAAATTTATTTTAAATACAAGTAATTTTCTTCTAAAACACTTGCAATATCAATTATAATAGTGTAAGATATATATATGAATTTTTATTAGGAGGTATATTAATTATGGCAGTAAAAGTCGCAATTAATGGTTTTGGCCGTATAGGCCGTTTGGCATTCAGACAGATGTTTGGTGCAGAAGGTTATGAGGTCGTTGCAATCAACGATTTGACAAAGCCTTCAATGCTCGCTAATTTATTAAAGTATGATACCGCTCAGGGCGGATATTGCGGAACGATCGGCGAGGGACTTCACACAGTTGAGGCTGATGATGAAGCAAATACAATTACTGTTGACGGTAAGACTCTTACAATCTATAAAGAGGCAAACGCTGCTGATCTTCCATGGGGAGAGTTAGGCGTTGATGTTGTTCTTGAGTGTACAGGTTTCTACTGTTCAAAGGAAAAGAGTCAGGCACACCTCGACGCAGGCGCAAAGAAGGTAGTTATTTCAGCTCCTGCAGGAAATGACCTCAAAACAATCGTTTTCTCAGTAAACGAAGGCACTCTTACTAAGGACGACAAAATCATTTCAGCCGCATCTTGCACAACTAACTGTTTAGCTCCTATGGCTGACACTCTTAACAAGTACGCTGAAATCCAAAGCGGTATTATGTCAACTATCCACGCTTACACAGGCGACCAGATGATTCTTGACGGTCCTCACAGAAAGGGCGATCTGAGAAGAGCAAGAGCAGGTGCTGCTAACATTGTTCCTAACTCAACAGGAGCTGCTAAGGCTATCGGTCTTGTAATACCTGAGCTAAACGGAAAGCTTATCGGTTCTGCACAGAGAGTTCCTGTTCCAACAGGTTCGACAACAATCCTTACTGCTGTTGTTAAGGGCGATAATGTTACTAAAGAAGGCATCAACGCTGCTATGAAGGCTGCTTCAAGCGAGTCATTCGGTTACAACGAGGACCCAATCGTATCTTCAGACGTTATCGGAATGAGATACGGTTCACTCTTCGACGCAACTCAGACTATGGTTGCACCTATCGGCGATGGTCTGTATGAAGTTCAGGTTGTTTCATGGTATGACAACGAGAACTCATACACAAGCCAGATGGTAAGAACTATCAAGTACTTCGCAGAGCTTGACTAATATTTGACTTATAATAGTAAAACCGCTCGACAGTTTTTCAACTGCCGAGCGGTTTTTTAATTATTGAACTATTATATTAAGTAAATATTAAGAAAAAGTATTTACACCAGAATATCCCGAATCATAGCTGTTATATGTCTCCGTACTATCTGAATAACCTTCTGTACTGTATGCAGAACCGTTTGTATAATCGGTTTCATCGTCTTTTATTTTTGAATATCCGTATATTTTCTGTTGTAAGGTTCTTATGTTTGATGTAAAGTCAGGACATAAAACATAAGAACCACGAATAGTTTCGTTAGAATATGTTCCCTCTGCCGGAATTTGAATCTGGCCACGCTCATAGTTTAAATACGATGAAGCGTGCAGCAGATAATATGCGATCTCAGCGTCTGTCAAATCAGTTGATATCTTATTCAATACCTTATTGAGCAGCGAGTTGAGCTCGGTCAGTGACAGCTCCTTTGTCTTATTTGCAATAAGATCAATTACAGTTCTCTGCCTCTGAGTTCTCTCCCAGTCTGATCTTCCAACCTTACGAAGCCTTGCATATGCCAGCGCCTGATTGCCGTTCATATGAATTTTTCCGCCTTTTTTTATGTAGTCTGATCCATATTTCTTATTAAGATATTTGTTCTGCTCTCCCAGCGGATCTCTCATACCTTTTGCCTCTTCATCAGAGATTTTTATATCAAGTCCGCCCATAGTGTCAACTATATCAATAAACGAGTAGAAATTAACCTTTAAGTACCTGTCAATCTTAACACTGAAATTATCCTGTATGGTTTTTTCTAAAAGCGGTATTCCTCCCATTGAATATGCCGCATTAATTCTTGTCGCGTAATATCCAGGTATCTGCAAATAAATATCTCTCATAAATGAAGTAGTAGTAACAGTTTCCTTTTTGGTATTAATAGAAACCATCATTATAACATCGGTGTTTCCGTTTGATTGAGCTGTGTTGTCTACCGTATCTCTCAAATCCTCACCGACAAGAAGTATATTTGTCACATCGCTGTCAGAAACGACATTTGCTGCTGATTTTGCGAGCTTGTCTGCCAGCATTTTCTCATAATCGACAGCATCAACAGTATCGTTTGAACCTATTTCGCTCTGACCGGGATCGATAATATTAATTACATCGTTATTTCGGTCAAGCATTCCCGTAAAGGTTGCAAATACCGAAATACCTGCGCCGCAAAGAAGAAAGATAACACCGAAAACATAGCATAAAATGACCGAAACCTTTTTCTTAAGCGACCATTTTCTGCGCTTTGGTTTTATTTTTGCTTCAGGCTCAGCATTATATACCTTTGCATTGCTTACAGGTTCAGTTACATCGGTTATAGTTGTTTTAGAGCTTTTTCTAGCCTGCATTGCTCCTGCAACTAAGTCAGAGAGCGGTATTCCATCAGTTCTCCACTCATCCGGTTTAGCAGGTGTTTTATGCTCATTTTTTTTCAGCTTTGACAAATTATTTGAAGCATTTTCAGATTTTGTATTTGTGTTTCTGGCTTCTTTTATAGCCGCCTGCTGTGCGGGAGAAAGCTTCTTACCGCTTTTCTTAACAGCATTAGCAAATAACTCAGCCATATTATTAATGATATCTGAATCGTTTGATGTCTTGTTCAGATTCTTTTTCATATAATTTTCTTGTGTTTTCAGCGCATCAACATCATTTTTTGTCTTATTTTTATTCATACTGACATTTTTATCAGCTCTGTTAACTGTTTTGCTGTCATTGTAAAACGATTTAAAATAATCCTTTGAATCATTAACATCTTCTGTTTTGATATTTGATTTTTTAACATTTATATTCCCATATGATTTAACGCTATTGGAAGAAACATTTTCCGACTCGCTTCTTCTCTTTTTTCTCATAACGTCCTTTATAATATCATCAACAGAAAAATCGTCCGCTTTCTTGTTCTCAGGCATATGTACCTCCTTATTCTAAATACACTTTAGATTTCAGTCGTTACTGTCTGCTCTTTTAACATCACTGTACTATGCTATTGCTATATGTATTTCAATTATTCTAACACATTTACGAACTTTTATCAAGTATTTTACGTAAATTTAGATAATCTGTTAAAAAGATACAAATTTACGACATATTTAGACGCCGACTGAAACGCTAAAAGTATAAATCATTTATATGATAATTGTGTGAAATATATAAAGGGAATTTATTCTAACAGATTACTTGCCGTTTGCAGACTTTATCAAGATAGCTAATTTCAAAACTATCTTTTATAATAGACAAATACTTTGTTCTAAAACTTCATTAACTATTTTCTTTTAAGTAAAAAAAGCACATAGATTTTATTTCTATGTGCTTCGTTTGTTTTTATTTAGAAAAACTGTTTTGATTAAGATGTTACCGTAAATTTACCCCTCAAGCTTTTTGAGTATAATTTCTTTCATCATTCCGGGGTTGGCCTTGCCCTTTGACGCTTTCATACACTGTCCGACTAAATAGCCCAGAGCGTTAGTTTTGCCGTTCTTATAGTCGCTTACAGACTTCTCATTATTTGCTATAACCTCATCTGCAATAGCCTCTAAGGCTGATGCATCTGAAACCTGAGCAAGCGATTTCTCTTTGATTATCTCGTCTATATCCTTATCCTCATCAATAATAATCTCAAAAATAGTCTTTCCTGCACTGTTTGAAATCTTACCATCGCCAATCAGCTTAATAATGTACAACAGCTTGTCTGGGGTCAGCTTGGTTTCAGAAATTTTCTTACCTGTTTCATTGCAATATTTTGCAACATCACTCAAAATCCAGTTGGATACGCTTTTAGCAAGCTTAGGATTATCCTTAACACATTCGTCGAAAAGACCGGATTTTTCTATATCCTCTGAGATAAATGACGCGTCCTTTTGAGAAAGACCGAACTCCTTAACATACCGAACAAGCTTTTTATTCGGCAATTCTGGTATCTCACTTTTCAGCTTTTCAATTCTTTCTTTGTCAATTACAATAGTGAGCAAATCAGGCTCAGGAAAATATCTATAATCCTGTGCGTCCTCTTTGCTTCTCATAGACAGGCTTTCGCCCTTTGTATCGTCCCAGCGTCGTGTTTCCTGAATTATCTCTCCGCCTGCCTCAAGAATCTCGATCTGTCTGTTTACTTCAAAATCTATTCCCCTTACTGCCGCTGAGAAGCTGTTTACGTTTTTCATCTCAGAACGAGTTCCCATAGGCTCTCCGGGCTTATGAACAGATACGTTTACATCACATCTTATTGAACCCTCCTGCATCTTGCAGTCGCTTATGTTTAAGTATTGAAGAATTGACTTTATCGTTTCAAGATAAGCGTGAGCCTCAGCAGAGCTTCTCATATCTGGCTCTGAAACTATCTCGATAAGCGGAACACCGCATCTGTTGAGGTCAACTAAAGAGCCGTCAAACTTGTCTGAGTGAAGCAGCTTTCCTGCGTCCTCCTCTATGTGAATTCGGGTAACGCCGATTCTTCTTTCCTCTCCGTCGACCAATATGTCAAGGTATCCGTTTTCACATAAAGGCACTTCTGCCTGTGAAATTTGATACGCTTTAGGCAAATCAGGATAGAAGTAATTTTTTCTGTCCTGCTTGCAGACATTGTTTATTGTACAGTTCAGTGCGTGACCCATTTTGATTGCATAGTCAACAACTTTTTCGTTCAAGGTTGGCAGTGCTCCTGGCATACCCATACATATCGGGCAAACCTGAGTGTTTACCTCTAATCCGAAAGCGTTTTTGCAGTCGCAATATATTTTTGATTCGGTATTAAGCTCAGCGTGAACTTCTAAACCGATTACAACTTCGTAACCTTTAACCATTTTAATTACCTCCAATCATTAAAGCAAAGGACTTTTAAATCCGCCGATTATGTTCTCATACGCGTTTGCGGTGTTTAAAAGCGTTTGCTCACAGAACTTGTTTCCTACAAGCTGCAATCCGATAGGAAGTCCTTTATCGTCATATCCGCAAGGTATGCTCATTGCAGGTAGACCTGCAATGTTGATAGTTACTGTACATATATCAGTTGCATACATTTTCAGCGGATTATCAATATTTTCACCGATTTTAAATGCTGTTGACGGAACAGTAGGCGTGCAGATAACATCAACGTCTTTGAAAACCTCATTAAACTCTGCCGATACTCTCCTTTGAACTAGCTTTGCCTTTTTATAATAAGCGTCAAAGAAGCCTGAACTCAACACAAATGTTCCGAGCAGAATTCTCCTCTTAACTTCATCACCAAAGCCTTCTGAACGGGTCTTTTCATACATATCAATAAGACTGTCAAATTCCTTTGCTCTGTAGCCGTATTTAACTCCATCATATCTCGCAAGGTTTGATGAAGCCTCAGCAGAGGAAATAATATAATATGCTGACAGTGCATAATTAGTAGATGGCAAACTTATCTCTTTTACTGACGCTCCGTTTTGTTCTAAAATCTTAACAGCATTATAAACAGCGTCCTTTACATTGCTGTCAATTCCGTCGCCGAAGTATTCTTTAGGAATACCTATTTTTAAGCCCTTTACATCTGATTTCAGATTTGTTAAGAAGTCAGGAATTTCAGCATGGGCTGATGTTGCGTCATATTTGTCGTGACCTGATATAACCGACTGTAGCATAGCAACATCTATAACAGTGCGACCTACAGGTCCAATCTGGTCAAGAGATGACGCAAATGCAACAAGTCCGAAACGTGATACCCTGCCGTAGGTAGGCTTTAACCCAACTACTCCGCAGTATGCCGCAGGCTGACGAATAGAGCCGCCTGTATCAGAGCCGAGTGACACAACAGCCTCGCCTGCTGCAACAGATGCAGCAGAGCCGCCTGACGAACCGCCCGGTATCCTTTCAAAATCAAACGGATTTTTCGTCTTTTTAAAATATGATGTCTCAGTAGACGAGCCCATAGCAAACTCGTCCATATTTAGCTTACCTGTGATAACCATATCAGCGTTATTTATCTTTTCAATAACCGTTGCATTAAACGGCGGAATGTAATTCTCAAGCATTTTTGATGAGCAGGTAGTTCTGAGTCCTTTAGTTGAAATGTTATCCTTAATGCCTATTGGTATTCCTGCCAGAGGAGAAAGCCTGTCCCCGTTGGCAATCCTTTTATCAACCTCTTCTGCTTTATTTAAGGCATTTTCCTTATCAAGAGTTACATAAGCGTCAACTTTACCCTCAACAGAATCGATCCTGTCAAAAACAGATTTTGTTACTTCAACCGAGCTTATCTGCTTATCTTTAATCATCTTAGAAAGCTCAAACGCACTTTTTTCATATAATTCCATATATCTGCCTCCTATTCTACTGTCTTTGGAACAACAAGGCAACCTGCTGTAACGTGAGGTGCGTTCTTTGTAAGTTCATCTCTTGAATATTTGCTTTCTCTTACCTTGTCTTCTCTTAGCTTCATCGAGTTATTGGGATCAAGCAGAGGCTCGTCCTTTATATCATTAGGGAGATTTTCAACCATCTCTACTATCCCCTGCATATCACTTTTAAATTTTTCAAGCTCTCCGTCCTCAATGCGAAGCCTTGCTAATTTTGCAATGTGTTTAATGTCAATGTTCATTTTTCAATTGCCCCTTTTGGAGCATACCTCCTTTTTATTTTATCATATCTAAAAATTCATCTTCCGATATTATTTTAATACCTAAGTTTTCAGCTTTTGTCAGCTTACTTCCTGCCTCATCGCCTGCTAATACATAGTCGGTCTTTTTGGATACAGAACCGCTTGCCTTTCCGCCGTAACTTTCAATTATTTCTTTCGCCTCAGCTCTCTTTAAGGTAGGAAGTGTACCTGTAAGCACAAAGGTAATACCTTCAAAGCGATTGTCTTTTTGTTTCTTTTCGTAAAAGACATTCACACCATATGATTTGAGACGCTCGATTATTTCAAGCATATGCGGCTCTTTAAAAGCTTTTGCCACACTCTGTGCCATTATTTCTCCAAAACCGTCTATCTTTGCGATTTCTTCGGCTGTTGCATTTATTATACTTTCTAAGTCTCCGAATCTATCACACAACAGTTTGGCTGATGCACTTCCTATATTTCTTATTCCCAAACCGTAAATAAGCCTGTCAAGCGAATTGCTTTTAGATTTCTCAATGGAAGTCAGCAGATTGTTTACTGACTTTTCTTTAAAATTATCAAGTTTTAACAAGTCGTTTTCGTTTAGTGTGTATAAATCGGCAACCGAATGAATTAATCCGTTATCAATAAGAGTATCAACAATAGCAGGTCCAAGACCATCGATATTCATTGCACCCTTTGACGCAAAATGCACAATACTTCTGTAAATCTGCGCAGGGCAGTTTACATTCGGACATCTTATAGCGCTTTCATCAGCTTCTCTTATAAGCTCAGTTCCGCAGTCAGGACAAACTTTCGGCAGTTTAAAGCTGCTATTATTACCGCAGGATTTTGAAACGCTCAAAACCTCGGGAATTATATCCCCTGCCTTTCTAACCTTAATAATGTCACCTATTGAGATATTCTTTTCATTAATAAAATCCTGATTATGAAGCGTTGCTCGTGATACAGAAGTTCCTGCCAATATAATGGGTTCAAAAACAGCAACAGGAGTTACTGCACCTGTTCTTCCGACATTGACTTCAATATCAAGCAGCTTTGTTTCCTTTTCTTCAGGTGGGAATTTATAAGCCACTGCCCATTTTGGAGTTTTAGCAGTAGACCCCATTTCTTCGCGCTTTGCAAAATCGTCTACTTTAATAACGATGCCGTCTATATCATAACTCAGAGAAAATCTCTTTTCACCAATGCCCAAAATTTTGTTTTCTACCGACTTAAAGCTATTTACCTTTTCATATTCAGGAATCACCTTAAAGCCCTGTGATTTCAGGTAATCTAAAGATTCTTTATGAGATTTAAGTTCTTTGCCTTGAATCTGCTGAACATTGAAACAAAATATATCCAGATTTCGCTTGGCGGCAATTTTAGGATCCTTTTGCCTAAGCGAGCCTGCCGCCGCATTTCTTGGATTTTTAAATGGCTGTTCTCCGTTTATCTCCTGCTCTGAAACAAGCAGTTCAAACACAGAACGAGGCATATAAACCTCTCCCCTGACCTCAATATAAGGAATAGGCTCGTTAAGTTTTAATGGTATTGATTTTACAGTTTTAAGATTTGCCGTTACATCTTCCCCTACAAAGCCGTCGCCTCGTGTTGAACCTCTTGTGAAAACTCCGTTTTCATATTCAAGTGAAACGGAAAGTCCGTCAATTTTAGGCTCGACGCAAAATTCTGCGTCTGGATATTCATCCTTAGTCTTATTTATAAAGCTTTCAACCTGCTCGAAAGAAAAGACGTCCTGAAGGCTTGCCATCTGCACCCTATGTTCCACTTTTTCAAAAATTGAAATAGGCTCGCCGCCTACCCTTTGAGTGGGAGAATCAGGACGCACCAAATCAGGAAACTGCTCCTCTAAAGATTTAAGCTCCTGCTGCATCATATCATAGTCATAGTCATCAATTTCGGGATTATCCTCGACATAATACTTTCTGCTATGATAATTAAGAGTTTCAACAAGTTTATTAACTTTTTCTCTAGCTTCATTAATATCCATAAACTTCTCCTAAAAAATATACAATTATAGTATACCACATTTTACATTAATAAAGCTAGTATTTTAACAATATTTCTTAATTTTTTAAGATATTGACGCATATCTTTCCGGAATTTCTCCTACGATAACCGTTTCTGCAAGCAAAAATTCAGTCTCAACACTTGATTTATACGTTCCTGCCGCTGCAACTGCAACTATGTCTGAGCTTACCTCAATATAAATTCTATGTAACGTCTGGTTTATTCCAGCACTGGAAAATGAGCTTTTTATATTAGTTTTGACGCTTCCCTCTTTTTCAAAATGTACAGTTATATCAGGTCCTACGCCGCTGAACAGGTTTATACCTGAAATTGTTCCTACTGCAATACTGAATCCGTTTTTATCCTGATTTTCAAAGCCTTTATTAATCTCATTTGAAATATTTGTTTTCAAGCTGTTTATTTTTGATGATACACACGACACCGATGTAATTTCATTTTCTGAGTTTTTATTAATTTCAACTAAATCACTATATGTAAAATCCAAATCGTCCAAAGTATTCTGTATAGACTTATTTATCATATCTGTTGCGCTGTTTTTACACTTATAAACCGCTATATCCCTAAGCTTCATTCTAAGCGCATGATTGAGTGCAAAAACTGCTGTCAAAACTATGCAGACTAAAATTATAAACACTGCATTACGCTTTTTATTTGTCTTTCTTCTTTTGCGTTTAGCCGTCAATTTTCTTACTCCTCCCATAAATATTGATAACTTATTATATTCAATACCATGAAAAGAGTGAAAAGGCTATCAGAAGTAAATCTGATAGCCTTTTAAAATATTATCAAATTCTATTTTCCGAGAGCTTCTTTAGCCGTTTTAACAATATTTTCTGTCGACAAGCCAAACTCTTTCAACAAATCAACAGCCGGTCCTGAGTGACCAAATTCATCATTAACGCCTATCTTAATAACCTTTGTAGGAAGGTTCTCAGATACAACATCGCAAACAGCCGAACCAAGTCCGCCGATGACGCTGTGCTCCTCAACCGTAAGCAATAGTCCAGTATCCTTAGCGGCTTTTATTATAATATCCTTATCAATAGGCTTTATTGTGTGGATATTTATAACCCTTGCGTTTATTCCGTCTTTTTTAAGCTCCTCAGCGGCAGTAAGGGCCTCTGAAACCATAAGACCTGTTGCTATAATTGCTATGTCATCTCCGTCTGTCAGCTTTATTCCTTTGCCTAGCTCGAACTTGTAAGTCTCTTTGTCATTAAACACAGGTGCGGCAAGACGTCCGAATCTTAAATATACAGGTCCGTCGTGAAGAATTGCAGCCTTAACAGCGGCTTTTGCCTCAACGTCATCAGCAGGATTTATAATTGTCATTCCAGGAATCGTTCTCATAAGAGCAATATCCTCGTTGCACTGGTGGGTTGCGCCGTCCTCTCCTACTGAAATTCCCGCATGAGTAGCGCCGATTTTTACATTCAGATGAGGATATCCGATAGTATTTCTGACAATCTCATATGCCCTGCCTGCCGCAAACATTGCAAAGGTAGACGCAAAAGGAATTTTACCTGTAGCAGCCATTCCTGCGGCAACACCCATCATATTTGCCTCTGCAATTCCGCAGTCAAAAAATCTCTCAGGGTATTTTTTCTTAAAAATTCCTGTCTTTGTAGCTGCCGCAAGGTCAGCATCAAAAACGTATAAATTTTCATATTTTTCACCAAGTTCGGCTAGAGCTTCTCCATAGCTCTCTCTGGTAGCCTTTTTTACTACTTCGCTCATATTTAACCCTCCAATGCTTTCAAAGTTTTATTAAGTTCTTCCATTGCCTGATTGTACTGCTCAGTATTAGGAGCTGAACCATGCCAGGAAACCTGATTTTCCATAAATGACACGCCCTTGCCTTTAACGCTCTTTTGAATAATAACAACAGGCTGTCCTGCGATTTTTTCAGCCTCGTCGAATGCGGCTTCAAGCTTGTCAAAATCGTGTGCATCTGTCTCAATAACGTGCCAGCCAAAAGCTTCAAACTTTTCTTTAATGGGATACGGCGAACATACGTCTTCAATAGAGCCATCTATCTGTAAACCGTTGTTGTCAATAATAGCAACAAGGTTGTCAAGCTCTTTGTGAGCGGCGAACATTGCTGCCTCCCAGACTTGACCTTCTTCAATTTCACCGTCGCCGAGTATAGCGTAAACTTTATAAGGCGCATTTGATATCTTACCGCTCAGTGCCATTCCGCAAGCTGCAGAAATTCCCTGCCCCAAAGAACCAGACGACATATCAACTCCCGGAATATGAATACAAGGGTGACCTTGAAGCAATGCGCCTATATGTCTTAATGATTTAAGTTCCTCAAGCTCAAAAAAGCCCTTATTTGCAAGTGTTGAATAAAGTGCAGGAGCAGTATGTCCTTTTGAAAGAACAAGTCTGTCTCTGTCCTCCATATCAGGATTTTTAGGGTCAACATTCATCTTTGCAAAATAAAGATATGTCAATGTGTCTGCTATTGACAATGATCCTCCCGGATGACCGGATTTTGCATTATAAACGCCTTCAATTATACCCATACGAATTTTGCATGCTTGTATTTCAAGCTGCTTTTTAATAGTAGCGTCCATTTTTCTATCCTCCAGATTAATTTACTTTTGAAAATATATAATCTATCACTGCCGCGATAGCATTTTCATCACAAGATTGGTTTAATACCAAATCGGCAACGTCCTTTACAGCGTCAACCGCATTAGCAGGGCAAACACCCAAATCAGCTTCAATAAGCATTTGAATATCGTTGTTGTAGTCACCGACCGCAACTATAGTGTAATCTTCAATATTGCATAGCTTTCTCATTGCCCTGAGTGCAGAGCCCTTTGAATTTTCCTGAGGCAAAATCTCAAAGTAGTTTATATCGCTTCTCACAAAGTCAACGCCCGTAAACTTACGCTGACTTACATAGTCCTCAACAATATCCAGATTTTCTTTAGTATCTGCAAAAAGTACCTTATACCAGTTATCTTCTACATTATCAACATCAGTGTAATTAGGCGTTACCTTGCAGATTTTTATATGATAATCCTCAGTTTCGTTTCTGCTTATAACATTGACCTTTTCAGTCAAAATCTCGCAGCCCAAATTAGGAAATTTGTTTAATATATCAATAGTAATCTCTTTAGCAACAGGCGGAGTATAAATATCATATATAGACTTATCAGTTTCCATATCATAAATCATTCCGCCGTTAAACATTATCATCGGAAAATTAACTTCAAAATATTCAAAGTATTGCGACGTAGCCTGATGCGCACGTCCGGTGGCTATTGTAAACTTACCTCCAGCATTTTGAAACCTCTTGATCGCCTTTAAATTACCATCTGATGGTATTTTATCAGTAGGCAGAAAGGTGCCGTCCATATCGGTTATCAGCAACACCTTTGATATATCTTCAAACATATATTTATCTTACCTTTGTCAGTATTTTTTCAAAATATTCGGGAAGGTCACTGTCAAACTCCATATACTCCCCTGTTGACGGGTGAACAAACCCTATCTTTTTAGCGTGCAGGCATTGACCGTCTATCCCCTTAAAAGCCTTGCCGTATACATCATCGCCCAGAATGGGATGCCCTATATACGACATATGAACCCTTATCTGATGTGTTCTGCCTGTTTCCAAAACAAATTTTAACAGCGAGTATTTATCAAAGACCTCTAAAACCTTATAATGAGTAACCGCATTTTTTGAATTAGTCTCAGTTACCGCCATCTTTTTTCTGTTTATCTTATGCCTGCCGATAGGAGCGTCTACAGTACCCTCTGCATCATTCATTCGCCCGCAGACTATGCCCATATATTCTCTGGTGAACGAGTGATTTTTAATCTGCTCTGCCAGATGCGTATGCGCTTTATCTGTTTTTGCAACTATCAGCAAACCGCTTGTATTTTTATCTATTCTGTGTACTATGCCCGGTCTTATAACGCCGTTAATGCTCGAAAGACGTCCCATACAATGATACAAAAGAGCGTTTACCAGCGTACCGTCTGGATTCCCCGCCGCAGGATGGACAACCATACCCTTAGGCTTGTTTACAACCAGTAAGTCATCATCTTCGTACACAATATCAACAGGTATGTTCTGAGGGACAACGTCTAAAAGCTCAGGTTCGGGAATATTAATATCAATAATATCATCAGCACGCAGTTTATAGTTTTTGCTGACTGCATGAGAATTTATAAGAATATTGTTCTCTTTTAAAAGCTTTTGAACTGAAGAGCGCGATAAGTCCTCAATATTTTCAGATAACCATTTGTCGATTCTTTGCCCTGCGGTTTCATTTGATACATGTAGCTTAAGACTCTTCATTTTCGTTATCCTCTGACTTAATTTCGCCGGTTGATTCTTCAACAGAACCATTTGAAAGCTCAGTAAGAATATCTATTTCATTAGTGCTGTTTGCTTTGCTGGGCGAATCTCCCAAAGCACCCATTACAACCGTGCGTTTCTTATGGCTGTTGGCAGATTCAATAATCAAATATGAAATACAAAATCCTATTGCTCCGACAACTACGCATATGTCAGCGAAATTAAATACAGGAAAATTTATAAAATCTGTTCGTATATAATCTATGACCTCTTTATATCTTATTCTGTCAATTATGTTCCCTATTCCGCCTGCCATAATGAATGACAGCATAATAACCTCAAGTTTTAGTTTAAATTTACCCGACGCAATCAGAAAAATAACCACTGCAATCGCTATAACAGCTATAACTGTAAGTAAAATTGTTTTTCCCTCCATTATACTCCAAGCCGCACCGTTATTTCTGACGTGTGTAATACTAAACAAATCTTGCTTTTCAATACTGAAGGTATAGTATGTTTCATATAAATCAATATTTGAGATAACAAAATATTTAACAGCCTGATCAATTATAACAAGCAGTACAACCAGTATAAGTGATATGAAAATCATTTTTATCTCCGCTTTCTTTTAATTTACATCACAGTTTGCAATAAGGTTTACATACTTTGTACTATAAGCTATAAATTACATATAAAGTTATATTTTCTCAATACGTTTGAACAAAACATAAGTTGTCAAAATAATCTGACAACTTACGCTAATAATTATTATTTTGTAATAACACTGTGACATCTGTCGCAAAGTGTCGGGTGGTCATTATGAGTACCAACAGAATTCGAGAACTTCCAACATCTTTCGCACTTTTCTCCAGTTGCTTTTATAACATCGACTGTAACGCTGTCAAGCTCGCCCTTAAATTCACCTTCACCGTCTTTAAGCTCAACCTTTGAGACGATAAAAATTTCAGGAAGTTCGTTTACAAACTTAGAAATAGCTTCTTTTAATTTTCCATCAGCATACAAAATCACATCTGCCTCTAAAGATTTTCCTATAACCTTGTCTGCCCTCTTTATTTCAAGAGCCTTCTTAACGTCTTCTCTAAGCTCGGCAATCAAATCCCACTTTGCTGTAAACTCATCATCAATTTTTATACCAGATTTTTCAGGCATATCATTTAAGAACACGCTTTTAGCATTATCACTTGACGAGTGAGGTATATAACCCCATATCTCATCAGCAGTAAACGACATAATAGGTGCGATAAGTCTTGTAACAGCGCTCAGAATTTTATACATTGCTGTTTGAGCAGCCCTTCTTGAAACTGAATCAACTTCATCGCAGTATAACCTGTCTTTAATAATGTCAAGATAGAAGTTCGACATATCAATAACACAGAAGTTGTGAATTGCGTGGAACACAATGTGATAATCAAATGCGGTGTAAGCGGCATTCACCTTATCAATAAGCTCGTCAAGCTTTGCTAATGTCCATTTATCTAGCTCAAATAACTCATTATCTGAAACGCCGTCATTGTCGATATCAAAACCGTCAGCGTTTGACAAATTGCCCAAGATAAATCTTGCAGTGTTTCTTATTTTCTTGTACGCCTCTGATAGCTGTGCTAAAATATCATCTGAGATTCTGATGTCAGAATGATAATCAGATGACGCTACCCAAAGTCTTAGAATATCAGAACCATACTTATTAGTAATTTCAGACGGTTCAATTCCGTTTCCAAGAGACTTGTGCATAGTTTTTCCCTGACCGTCAACTACCCAGCCGTGAGTGCAAACAGCCTTATAAGGTGCCTCTCCGTTGCAGACGATCGACGTAAGCAAAGACGACTGGAACCATCCTCTGTATTGGTCAGCTCCCTCAAGATATAAATCAGCAGGAGCGTTTAAGTCTTCTCTTTCCTCTAAAACAGCCTTGTGAGTTACACCGCTGTCAAACCATACATCGAGAATGTCCTTCTCTTTCTCAAAATCCGAACATCCGCACTCACATTTTACGCTTTCAGGAATGAAATCCTTAGCGTCCTTTGTATACCAAGCGTCTGAACCCTCAGCCCTGAATAAATCGGAAATCGCTTTAATAGTTTCATCATTGCAGATAGGCTTTCCGCAGTCCTTGCAGTAAACTACAGGTATCGGAACACCCCATGTTCTTTGTCTGGAAATACACCAGTCAGAACGGTCCTGAACCATTCCTTTGATTCTTTCCTCGCCCCATTTTGGAATCCAATCCACTTTTTCGATTGCCTTTACTGTTTCGTCCTTAAAGTTCTTAACAGAACAGAACCACTGCTCAGTCGCTCTAAACAGAATAGGCGACTTGCATCTCCAACAATGTGGGTACTGGTGCTCTATGTCCTCAATAGCAAACAAAGCGCCTGTTTCCTTTAAATGCTCGGCAATTACCTTATTTGCCTTGTCAGTTGTCAGCCCCTCAAACATTCCGGAGTCCTTAGTTAAAACTCCCTTGCCGTCAACACCGACAACTATACCTATATCATCATATTTTTTACATACTTCAAAGTCATCAACACCATAGCCAGGAGCCGTATGAACACAGCCCGTACCGCTTTCTAAAGTAACGTGATCGCCGAGAATAACAGGCGACGGTCTGTTCATAAACGGATGCTCGGTCTTTATGCCCTCAAGATCGCTGCCCAAAAACTTAGCTATGACCTCATACTTTTCAATTCCCGCAGCCTGCATAGTTACAGGAATAAGGTATTCAGCCATAACATAATTTTCGCCGTTTTCAGCCTTGACAACAGCATAGTCGTAATTAGGACCAAGACAAATAGCCAAGTTGCCCGGAAGCGTCCAGGTGGTAGTTGTCCATATAACGAAGTATGTGTTATTTATATCTATTCCCTTTTCAGTAAAAAGTCCCTTATCGTCAGACACCTTAAACTTAACGTAAATCGACTGGCATGGGTCATCTGAATACTCAATTTCAGCCTCCGCCAAAGCAGTCTGACACTCAGGACACCAATAAACAGGCTTTAAGCCCTTATATACATAACCTTTTTTAGCAAACTCGCCAAAGACTTCGACTTCTCTTGCCTCAAACTCAGGCTTTAATGTCAAGTAAGGATCATCAAAATCACCTAAAACACCGAGACGCTTAAACTGCTCCTTTTGATTTTCCACAAATGACAAAGCAAAATCCTTACAGTGCTGTCTAAGTTCAACAGGAGGTATTGCACCGTTTTCAACGCCTATTGATTTCATTGCCTTTAACTCAATAGGCAACCCGTGCGTATCCCAACCCGGTACATAGTGAGAACGAAAGCCGCTCATATTCTTATACTTAACAATAATATCCTTCAGAACCTTATTTAAAGCTGTTCCAAGGTGAATATCGCCGTTAGCGTATGGAGGTCCGTCATGCAAAGTGTAATTCGGCTTTCCCTCGTTTCTCTTGATTATGTCTTCATAAAGATTTTCTTCATCCCATTTTTTGAGCATCTCCGGCTCTCGCTTAGGAAGGTTTCCCCTCATAGGAAAATCTGTCTTAGGTAAATTCAATGAAGTGTTATAGTCCTGTGGCATTTACAAAAAGTCTCCTTAATAATCAGTTATTTTTTCCGAATTTCAAATCACCGTAATGACCTTCATCAGGGGTATACTTATTTCCCTCATAATGGAAGTTGTCCTGCACACCGCTATGAGCGGCAATCTCCTGTGCCTTGTCAATAATAGCCTTGCTCTCTTCAAGCTTCTTTTCTCGCGCTTCTTTCTCAGCAATAATCTGCTCAACCTCATCCTCAGAAATCTCAGGAAGCTCCATAATAAGCTTTAACTGCTTGTTGTAAAGCTCAGTAAGCTGTGCCTTGAATCTTGTAACCTCAACCTTTAATTTCGCAAGATTTTCAGCCTCCTGCTCACTTTGAATCTTAGATGACTTTATCCTGTATTCGGTTTTTTCAGTATTCTCTCTGATAAGAGTTTCACACTTAGCCTTGTGCTCACGAACGATCCTGTCACATTCCTCAGCGCTTTGACGTGAAACAATTTCCTGCTCCTCGCGTGCTTTGTTAAGTATAGCCTCAGCCTCAGCCTTAGCGTCTGAAATAATCTTATGACCTTGCTTCTGAGCGCCAAGCAGTGCCTCTTTAATAGCGTCCTCATCGCTTCTGTACTCGTTGATTTTTTCCACAAGCTTGATGATTTTAGCTTCGCTTTCCTGATTCTGAGAAACTACATCAGCAAAAGCTTTTGAAAGACCGAGAAGATACTCGTCAACGTCTTCAGACTTGTAACCGAATGTAGCCTTTTCAAAGGTCTTTTCAGCTATATCGTTTGGATTGATCATACTATTGCCTCCTAAGATATATTAATCATATTTTTTAATCGTTATGTGTAAACGATTTTTCCTTGACAGCCCGTCAACAGAACTCAACAAAAATTTTCCGTATCCGCGAATGGAAAAGCAAATACCTTCACACATTTCATAACTTGGCGAAAAAACTTCTTCATAGTCAATAACAACACCGTTAATCTTAATAATACTTGAAGCCTTTTCCCTGCTTTTATTTATCGCCAGCGCAACAACGCTGTCGGCTCTCAAAGATGCTACAGTACCGCATATATCAGAAAACTTTTGCTCTAAGGCAACATCTGATAAATCAAATCCGATTTCAGTCTTAACACCTATTTTACCGATTTTATGTACGTTTTCAAGTATTAAAGGTAATATTTTGTCAACAACAAAAACGATTGTTTTTCCTTCGCTAATAATTATATCGCCTATACAGTCTCTTGAAACCTTTAACGACATCAAACTTCCAAGCACGTCACGATGTGTTAAAATATCACATTTTCTATATGTAAAGGTTATTCCTTTGACAGGAAAATCGTTTATTACAGCTTCACAATAAGGCGGAAAAACACCTAAAACAAGCCTTTGAGCATCATCATATCCGCCAAAAAATTTGTAGTTATCAAATTTAAGCGAATCAAGAACCTGCTTCGCAATCTTTGACTGGCGGCAATCTAAAAAGAACGAAAACTTTTTTGTATATTTTTCATTAGCGATACTTGTCCAGTCAACTATTTTATCAACAAGCAGATGATCCTGCTTTGATAAATTTTTTAAAAAAGAGCTATTAAACTCTTTCATTAGAAACTATATCCGTTATTTTCCAATTCGCTCATCAAATCAACGCCGGAGAATCCTACATTCTTAGGCATAATAGCAAAGGTTTTCTGAGCCATCATTTTAATGTCAGCGCCGTTTGCATATGCAACTCCCGACAAGAAGTCAAGAATTCGCTTAGCGTCCTCGCTTCTTACTGTTTCAAGGTTAAGCAGAACGGTTTTCTGGTCGTTAAGGTCGTCGCCTATTGCTTTAACCTCAGAAAAATCTGTAGGTCTTGCCAAAACTATCTGTAATGTTGTTGTTGCGGCGATTTTTACCTCTCTGTTTCTTCTGTCTCTAATTTCTTCTGATGTTAATTCTTCATTTTCATAGATTGCACCATAATCGTCAGCGGTTTCATCGCTGCCTATGAAAAGATTTCTAAAGCTTTGCATAACACTCATTTTTATACCTCCAAATATTTTCTTGCCCCGAAGAGCTTTGTTCCGATCCTCACGAGATTAGAGCCGTATTTGACGGCTTTTTCATAATCCCCCGACATACCAACAGATAACACATTCATATTGATATGATTTAATTTCTTTTGTCCTATTTCATGATAAAGCTCCTGCAAATTGCCGTAGACGCTATCATCAGCATTTATCGGAGGTATAGCCATCAAGCCGTTTATACGAACATTCTCAAGCTCTGAAATTCTCTTTGCAAGCTCTAAAACGTCCTTTTTTGAAACACCGCTTTTTGAAAGCTCATCACCGATATTAACCTCGATAAGAACATCCATAGTTTTATCATTTTTCTTTGATTGTTTGTCAATTTCCGCAGCCAGCTTAAAGCTGTCGACGGATTGAATTTGAGATACATCTTTGATAATATATTTCACCTTATTGGTCTGCAAATGCCCAATAAACTGCACCTCGCACGGCTTATATAAATCCTTCTTTGAAAGGAACTCCTGCACCCTGTTTTCGCCCAGCAAATCAATTCCCTGCTCAATTGCAAAGTTGATAAGCTCAGGCTCAACAGTCTTGGTAACAGCCATAATTCGTACATTATCATCGCTATCTCTGAATTTTGACTTAATATCTTTTATATTATAACATATTTCTTTATAGTTTTCAACTAAATATTCAAATTTTTTATCCTGAATTTGAACCGATTTTTGTGTCGGCTCTTGTTTCTGAGACTTCATCTGCGCTGACCCCCTCTAAAAGAATTTGGTCATACAAAAGCAGATAACTGTCATCAGAGGTATTCTTTGACAAAACATAATCATCGCCTTCGTATATAACATCAACTTTTTTAAAAGTAATATCCTGACCCAGCATTACATAAACGCCCTTTTGCCTGCCCTGAAATCTGATAGCTTCTCTTGGAATTTTTATTCCTGTATACTCGTCAAAAATCAACTCGGCATTGTCAAACCTGTTATTCAGCACAGTATCGTCAAGCTCATTACAGCTTAAAATTACAATACTGGTATCAGTGCCGTCAATAGGCTTAATACTGTCAACAGTAACGCCGTAAATTTTATTTGATGAATTAAATCTGATAGATAAACCATCGTTTATAAGAAATTTGTTTGTATTTTTAATTATGCCGAGGAATTTCCATTCGTAATTTTTCATAAGCTTTCCTACAGCATTTTCAGGAACATCAGGCTCTATATCAAACAGCTTTTGAAGCTCGTCTGTTGACATTTTTTCAATATCATCAAATGATACTGAGGATTCATAACCGTCAACAGACTTTACAAAGTAACCAGAGCCGTTTGACTTAATGCTTTCAACGGGATCTTCTATTTTAGTTTTAAGCTCATTTATTTCTGCTTTTATCTGCTTTATGGCAGGCTTAAAATCGCCTGTAGTGCCGGTCACAATATTATATATGTTCATTATATAAAGTAAATCATCACTTTCATCGCTTATCGAGGAATAATCTTTTTTCTGTATCAAATTAGAAATATTCACATAATGACTTTCAATTTTGTTTTTTAGAGTTTCAGCCTGAACATAATTTGTAGTACCCGGACTCTGAGCCCGTTTTAAATCAGATAAGACGCTTTTAAGTCTTAATAATCTGTTTCTGTAATAAATCTGATCCTTATCACTGTAAACCGTTGCTACATCGGCGTTTTCAGAAACCTTTGAGCCGTCGTCATAAAGATAATTTATAACGCCGTTCGCTGTGTTATCGTATTTTATAACTCGCTCATCACGCAAAAACATACCCTTAAAGGATATATTTTCATTTACGGTATAAAGCACGGCTTCTTCAGTGTCATGAGAATCTTGTATCTTATAAGCTATCTGACTTCCAACCATAATCAATATGAAAACAGATAAAGCAATTCCTAAAACTTTAACTGTTATTGAATTCATTTTCGCAACCTCAAGTAATTAAACAAACTAAGCCTGATTATCATTATTTGAATCAAGCATATTAATAGTTCTTGAAGGTACTATAGTAGAAATTGCATGCTTATAAACTACATTTTGTTTTCCGTCGCACTCTAAAATGACAATGTAGCTGTCAAAGCCGTGAACCAACCCCTTAAATTGAAAGCCGTTCACCAAAAAAATTGTTACAGGAACTTTTTCTTTTCTCGCCTGATTTAAAAATACATCCTGCAAATTCATTCCCTTGTTCATAAAATTATCTCCTTTTATATTTTTATAATTTATAAATCAATAAACAAATAAAAACGAATAGCAATAAAAGCTATATTTTTTATTCTATTATATCACAAATTTATACATATGGCTATATATTTTTTTACATTTTCTAAAATTTCTTCAATATTTTTGTATTTATCAACCTCAATCCAATTTATCCTCTTATCGCGTCTAAACCAAGTAAGCTGACGCTTTGCGTAACGTCTTGTTTCCATCTTAATTTTTTCTATGCAATCTTCAAGTGAGGCTTGTCCTTCAAAATAAGGAATAAGCTCTTTATAACCTATCGCCTGATGCGCGGTATTAAGGTTTCTGTTATAATAAATTTCTTCTGCTTCTTTAACCAAACCGTTTGCAATCATAGTATCTACTCTTTTATTGATTCTATCGTAAAGCATCTGCCTGTCAGAGAATGTTAGACCAATCATTGCAGGCTCAAATCTTGATTCCTCAAGACGGCTGGATTTTTTGTGTTCAGATAGTCTCTCCCCTGTTTTTTCATAGACCTCCAGTGCCCTTATAACTCTCGAAATATTGTTTTCATGAACTGACAAAGCAGTTTCCTTATCAACCTCTAAAAGCCTTTCCCATAGATAGTGGTTTCCTTTCTCATTTGCAAGAGCAAAAAGCCTTTCACGATATTCTTTATCACCTGTTGTATCATCAAATTTTATATTGTCAATAAGCGAGTTTATATAAAGACCTGTCCCCCCTGTCAGTATAGGAATCTTTCCTCGTCTCGATATATCGTCAACAGCCATATTTGCAAGCTTTACATAGTCGGCAACACTGAAATCGGTTTCAGGCTCTAAAAAGTCCATAAGATGATGCTTTATTCCCTTTTTCTCTTCTTCAGTCGGCTTTGCTGTAAGTATGTCCATACCCTTATAAATCTGCATAGAGTCGGCAGAAATAACTTCACCGTTATATAGCTTTGCCAGCTCAACAGCTAATGCGGTTTTACCAGAGGCAGTAGGTCCGAGAACTACGATAATAGGTTGCTTTGCCAATTAAAACTCTCCTTAAATAAGCTGATACTACACAATGCGTTTGAATTGCTTTTCTATTTCCCTTTTTGAGATTTTTGTAAACACGGGTCTGCCGTGAGGACAATATCTAATATTTTCATCGCCAAATATCATATCAATTAGACTTTGAAGTTCTAGTTTATCAGATTTAATATTTCCCTTTATTGCTGCTTTGCAGGCAATAGAGTGATAAAGCTCATCAAAAAGCGATAAATTCGGATTTTGTTTGTGCGCTAAGAAATTATGAGCAAGCTCTGTAATTATATCAGACGGATCTGTATCCTCAATAACCACCGGAACACCTAATACTTTAATACTCGGTGCATTGGCGTCTTCTAAAATAAATCCAAACTGTCTAGCGGTTTCAATATTTGAAATAACCGCGTCATATTCATCATATGACAGCAAAACATCCGCTGGCTCAAAAAGCATCTGCGAATCGAGATTATCTGCCTCTCTTTTGATTTTCTCAAATATATATCTCTCATGTGCGGCGTGCTTATCAAAAAGGTACATTTCATCATCTTTCTCAACAATGATATAAGTATTAAAAATCTCACCGATAACTAATGGCTTGGATTTTGAAAACTCATTTTCTACGTTATCCGAATTATCAGTAACGACAGTCTCTGATTTAGGTTCTTTCTTAATAAATGAAGAACTATCTAAAAATTTAAAATCATGTAAATCTCTAGGTTCCTCCGGCTTAAGTTTAGAAATGTCGTTATCTTTATTATAAGTATCTTTTTCAACAGAATATTCAGCCTTAGGCGCTTCAACACGGTAAAATTCTTCTTCGGGCTTGGAATATGTTTTTACCGTAAAATTATCTATTTTATTAACGCTGTCAGCCGATTCCTGCTTAATATTCAGTGTTGTCTGAACTCCGCTGTTAGTCTTATTAAACTGATGAAGCTCACTGTTTGAAAAATGCTTTTTATTTTCAAGCTCAAGCTCCTTTGGAGAATTATCCTGTAAAAGTGCGTTCTTGACAGCAAAATATACGCTCTCGTATACCATTTTTTCGTTTGAAAACTTGACTTCAATTTTCGCAGGATGCACATTTACATCAACAAGATCAGGAGGTATATCTAGACAAAGCACGCAGGCAGGAAATTTACCTGTCATAATCTGATTTTTATATGCCTCCTCAAGAGAAACCATACAGGTTACTGATTTTACATATCGGTGATTAATAAAGAAATTCTGAAAGGTCCTTTTAGCCTTTGCCTCAAGGGGCTTTACAGTATATCCTTTTACAGTTATCCCATTATATGAGTAATCTACAGGAATAAGAGAACTTGCAAAGCCTTTTCCGAACACCGAATATATTGCAGAAAAGAGTTTACCGTCTCCTGCTGTTACAAGCTCTGTCTTATTATCCCGAATAAGTTTAAAGGATATCTCAGGATGTGACAATGCCAGCTTTGAAACTACGGCAGAAACGGCATTTCCTTCGGTAACATCTTTTTTGAGAAATTTAAGCCTTGCCGGAACATTATAAAATATATCTCTAATAACTATAGTTGTCCCGTCAGGACAACCGGATCTTTCATTGACCTTTTCCTCAGAGCCTTCAATTACATAATGTGTTCCGTATTCCTGATTTATAACCTTTGAAAGAACCTCTGTTTTTGACACAGCGCAAATAGACGCCAGAGCCTCTCCGCGAAATCCAAGAGTCAGAATTTTATCCAAGTCGTCTTTTGAGGTTATTTTGCTGGTGGCATGACGAAGAAAGGCTGTAGGAATATCCTCCGGGTTGATTCCGCAGCCGTTATCAGTGACCCTCATATATGTGCGTCCGCCGTTTTTTATCTCAATGGTTATTACATTGGCGCCCGAATCTATTGAATTTTCCAAAAGCTCCTTTATAACAGACGACGGACGTTCGATTACCTCGCCTGCCGCTATCAGCTCGGCAACTTCCTTTGTCAATACGTTAATCTTAGGCATTTTTCTGGTACGCTCCGTTCGCTAAATATATTTTAAAATATCCTTTATGTAAAACCTGAGTTCCTCGTCATTCATTTCATCAATGTTTGTTTTTCTTAGCTTATCTATTACAATTTTTTCATTTATGTCGTCCATACCAATCTGCATATCGTTATGCACAGATACTTTTTTATTGCTGTTTTCTTCTTCAAATCCCTTCAGAAGCTCATTAGCGCGGTTTATTATCTTAACTGGAAGCCCCGCTAATTTTGCGACTTCAATTCCATAGCTTTCGTCTACTCCGCCTCTTACTATTTTTCTCAGAAACTTAATTCCCTGAGCAGTTCGCTTAACTGCAACGCTGTAATTCTTTACGCCGCTTAGCTCATTTTCAAGTTCAATAAGCTCGTGGTAATGGGTTGCAAACAGGGTTTTACAGCCCAACTTTTTAGAGCCGGAAATATACTCCGCAACGCTTCTCGCAATACTTATGCCGTCAAAGGTCGAGGTTCCCCTGCCGACCTCGTCTAAAATAACAAGACTGTTCTGCGTTGCATTTTTAACGATCTCCGCAACCTCGCTCATCTCGACCATAAACGTCGACTGACCTGAAGTAAGGTCGTCCGATGCGCCTACTCTTGTGAAAATTTGGTCTACGACTGAGATTTTGGCATAATCAGCAGGCACGAACGAGCCTATCTGAGCCATAAGAGTAATAAGCGCTATCTGTCTCATATAAGTGGATTTACCCGACATATTCGGACCTGTTATTATGCTCATTTTGTTTTCAGTCAAGTCTAAATAAGCGTCGTTTGGAACAAACATCTCGTCCTTTTGCATCAGTTCGACAACAGGATGTCTGCCGTTTTTTATATCAATCACGCCGTCAATTGCTATCTCAGGCTTAGAATAGTTGTTTGCCGTAGCAACTGTTGCGAAAGATGCTAAAACGTCAATCAATGCAAGAGCAGAGGCAGTTTCCTGAACAACTGTAAGCTGTTTTGCAATATAATCTCTAACCTCTACAAAAATTTCCTGCTCTAGTGAGATGACCTTATCGTTTGCCCCGAGTATGGTATTTTCAGCGTCTTTAAGCTCTTCTGTTATATATCTCTCGCAGTTTGTAAGAGTCTGCTTTCTGATATAGCTGTCAGGAACTAGATCAATGTTTGTCTTAGTTACTTCAATATAATATCCGAATACACGGTTATAACCTATTTTCAGGGTTTTAATTCCCGTTCTTTCCCTTTCCTTTTCAGCTATATTTTCAATAATACTTTTTCCGCCGTGAATTATATCGCGAAGCTCGTCCAAATTTTTGTTAAATCCGTCTTTTATAACTCCGCCGTCTTTAGTATTTACAGGAGGTTCGTCAACTATAGAGTTTTCAATCAGGTTTGCAATGTCCTCCAATGTCGAAATTCTTTCATTTTCTGAAACCAAAAGTTTAGCGGAAAAGTTTGATAAGAGCCTTTTTATTTCAGGGAGCCTTTCGGCTGTTGCAGACAACGCTTTTAAATCTCTGGGAGTTGCAGTTTTATACATTACCCTTGTCATAAGACGCTCAATGTCATAAACACCTGCTAGAGCCTCGCTTAAATCACCCAAAACAACAGGATTATTTACAAGCTGTTCAACAGCGTCAAGCCTTTGAATTATTTTTGCAGGATTGGTCAAAGGCTGGTCAATAAACGTCTTTAAAAGCCTTTTTCCCATAGATGTCTTATTTTTATCAAGTACCCAAAGAAGCGAGCCTTTCTTTTCTTTGTTTCTCAAGGTTTCGGTAAGCTCTAAGTTTCTTCTTGCCGTTAGACCTAATATCATCAAAGGATCGTTTTCGTGTTTTGTAATATTGGTAAATCTGCCTATTAATGCTTTTTGAGTGTCATATATGTATTTAAAAAGACCGCATACTGCATTTGCTTCAATACTATCAACATTGACAGAAAGCTTAGATAAATCAGACACTGAAAACTGCTCGCATACGACCTCACCGTTAGCTGATAAATCAAAATCCTTATCGTCGAGAACTGAAACGCTTGCTTTAAGCTTCTCTTTGATAAAAGACATTACCTCTTTAAGTTTCAGCACATTGTCATTCATCAATATCTCAACAGGCTCAAATCTTGAAAGCTCGTTTACAGCGTCATTAACTGCATCTCTGCCATTCAATAGATAAAGATGCACTTCGCCTGTTGAAATATCGGTAAGACAGAGCGATATATCACTGCCATTATGATAAATCGAACATATATAGTTGTTCTGCGTTTCATCAAGCATACTGCTTTCGATAAGCGTTCCGGGAGTGATAACTCTTACAATTTCTCTTCTAACAAGTCCTTTAGCCTTAGAAGGATCCTCAGTTTGCTCACAAATAGCAACCATAAACCCCTTATCAATAAGTCTTTTTATGTATGTTTCGCAGGCGTGGTGAGGAACTCCGCACATAGGCGCCCGCTCCTCCAAGCCGCAGTCACGGCCTGTCAAAGTAAGCTCAAGCTCGCGTGACACAACAATAGCGTCGTCAAAAAACATTTCATAAAAATCACCCAGCCTATAAAAAACAATGTGATTTTTGTAATTCTTTTTGATCTCTACATACTTTTGCATCATAGGCGATAGCTTCGACACATCAATATCGGCTATTTTCACTTGAACTCACTTCCCTTTTCCTACTTATTCAAATTAATGGCAGCCTCCGCAGGTCGAACAGCTTCCGCCGCAGCTTGCAGGCTGTTCCTCAGGACAGGTCATAGGATCTTCTCCGTTAGCAGCAGAACTGATAATAAAGTTTACCGAGTTTATTAGCTTTTCAACCTTTTCCTGTGATGATGTAAACTCTGCCATATTGGGGTTTGCCATAATCTTGTTATAAATTTCTTTTAACTCGCTGTCGAGACGCTTCATTGCATCTGCGTCTTTTTCTTTTTTCTGCATCTCTTGATTAAGCTGCATTCTCTTAACGTTAAATTCGCCTATCATATTTTGTAATTCGACGTCTTTATCGTTCTTTACCTTTGCTTCCTGGTATTTCTTGTATCTTTCGTCCTCCTGCAAAGCTTTTCCAAGCTCTCTTGCCATTTCAATTACAGTCATAAAAATTTCTCCTTTATAATATTTATTAAACAATTTCCCCGAGCAGCGCCCAGTTCATTGCCTTAACTATTTTTACATCAACAAAACTTCCAATTAAATCCTTATCGCCGATAAACTCGACAATAATATTTTCGTCACTTCTTCCCTGAATATGCTCGTCTGAGGTTCTTCCCTCTTTGTCAACCAAAACCCTTAACGTCCTGCCGACAAAACGTGACATCCACTCAACATTGACCTCTCTGTGTTCAAGCAAAAGCTCTCTTAGCCACAAGCCCTTTTGCTTACTGCTTATATTATCCTCCATCAAAGCGGCTTTTGTTCCGCTTCTTTTTGAGTAAACAAACGAATATATATTATCAAAATTAAATCTCTTTACGGCTTCCTTAGTCTCGCAAAACTCTTCATATGTCTCGCCGGGAAACCCTACAATTATATCGCTTGTAAATGAAAAGTCCGGCTTTTTGCTTCGTGCATAATCAATAATTTCCGCATACTCTTCAACTGTATATTTTCTGTTCATCTCTTTTAAAACTCTGTTGCAGCCCGACTGCATAGGAAGATGCAAATGCTTGCAGACCTTATCGCACTCAAGTATCGCGTCTATAAGCTCATGAGTTGCGTCTTTGGGGTGTGAACTCATAAATCGAATTCTGAAATCTCCCTCAATAGTATTCAGTATTCTTAAAAGATTTGGAAAACCATAGCTGTATGAATTTACATTTTGACCGAGCAGAGTTATTTCCTTGTAGCCCTCGCTAACCAAGTCTGATACTTCGTCAAATACTGCCTCTACAGCTCTTGACCGCTCCCTGCCTCTTACATAAGGCACTATACAATATGTGCAGAAATTGTTGCAGCCATACATAATAGGAACTGACGCTTTGAACTTATTATCCCTAAGCTGTTTTAAGTTTTCATTGATTTCGCTTTCCTGCTCAGTTATATTAAAAACTCTGCTTTTGGTCTTTATTACCTCATAAAGCATTTCATAAAACTGATTATAAGCAAAAGTGCCGAATACCAAATCTACCTGGCGATAGTTTTGCTTTATTCTTTCAGCTATATGCTTTTGCTGTGCCATACAGCCGCATATACAAATAACTGTATCGGGTCTTTCCTTCTTCAGACGCTTATATCTGCCTATGTTTCCGAAAACTCTGTCTTCGGCGTGTTCTCTGACAGCACAAGTGTTTAAAATAATAAGTGAAGCGTTTTCGGTATTGTCAGTAAACTCATACCCGATTTTTGAGATCAAGTCTTTTAGCTTTTCGCCGTCGGTTGCATTCTGCTGACAGCCAAATGAATGTAAATAGCAAAGCGGAGTTTTATCTCCGTAAATATCTAAAATTAATCGTTTGAGATTATCAATCGAAAAATTATTATTAACACTACATATAGACTTATTTTCCAAAATAAAGCTCCCTTTTATTTATATATAGTGTATTATATCATACAATAACAGTTATTTCAAGTCAATTTATCAATATTTTGAATTGCAAATGATTTTTTTCTATGTTATACTTAAATATAATTTATGTCGGATAAAAAATTATATTGTTTTATTTTAGTTTATCAGCCAAAGACTTTTTTGCTGAATTATTTTTGAGGTGCAAGATGAAGTATAAAATAGAGAGAAAAAACTGGGGACAATTCTTTACCGTTCCCTGTAAAGTAGTTTCAAAGCATTTAAAGCTGTGCAGCGGTGATTTTTTAAAGATTCTGTTATTCATTTTATCAAGCGATAAGAATGAAATAATCACTGAAGATATAAGCGCTGCCACAGGTATTTCAACCGACATTATAGACGACGCCATTGTTTACTGGAGTCAGGCAGAGATTTTTTCAGTTCTGAATGTAACAGTTTTGAAAAACACAGAAACTAAACCAATACATAATTCAACCAACAGCAACAAGTCAGATGCAGTAACAGCTTTAAAAAATCCTGAAAAGGTTTCTGTGCTTCCAGCTGAAAACCCTGTAAAAAATTCACTTGAAAAGAAAAGCAGCCATGCTAAATATTCATCAAAGGACATATCAGATATTGTAAACAGCCAAAAAGAGATAAAAGAAATGTTTTCTCAGCTTGAAGTTATATTAAAAAGAAGTTTAAGATTTTCCGAGCAATGCGGTTACATAAATTTAGTTGAAAATTACGGCTTCCCTGTTGCATCGGTTCTTATGCTTGTTCAATACTGTGAGGATATAGGCAAATCAAGCATAAGATACGTTGAGAGCATTGCAGAATCTTGGTTTGAGCAGGATATTACGTCATACCGCCAGGTAGAGGCAGAAATCATCAAACTGATGAAGTCGCACAAAGTTGAAAACAAGGTAGCAAAGATTTTCGGGCTTACTGCAAATCCTACAAAAAAGCAAAAGGAATATATAAGCTCGTGGACAGAATTAGGTTTTGATATTGATATGATTCAGCTTGCATATGAAAAGTGTGTAGACCAGATAAATAAGCTCTCATTTCCGTATATAAATAAAATTATTACAAGCTGGGCAAACGATAAGATATTTACTGTAGACGAGGTAAATATCCATGACGCTAAAGCTAAAAAGAATAATTCTAAGAAAAAAATTAAAGAAAAAGAACATTCCTACGACCTTGATGAGTTTTATGAATTCACTTTAAATCATGTTCCTAAAATAAAAGGAAAGGATAAACTGAATAATGAATAACAATATGTCGCCGTCGGCTTTTACAAAGGCTGCTTTAGAAATTGAGAACAGACACAACAATGCTTTTCAAACTCTTGAGCTTCACAAGGCTGAAATAAGCAAAAAAGCTCCGGAAATCGACTCTTTATACAACAGAATTTTGCAGACAAGTATTGATTTATCAAAGGCAATATTATCCCGCAGTGATAATATAGGAAAAATTATTGACGAGCTTAAAAATAAAAATCTTGAAAACCAGCTAATGATAAAAATAATGCTTAAAGAGTTCGGTTATCCTGAAGATTATTTAAAAGCCAAATTCACCTGTTCTATTTGTAATGACAGCGGATATGTAAACGGCAGCAGATGCGAGTGCTTTAACGAGCTTATAAAAAAGTACACTGTTGACGAGCTTAATGAAAGCTGTAAAATTGAGCTTCACGATTTTAATGAATTTAATCTGGGTCTGTACTCAAATATACCCGATGAGAAATCGGGCATTATTCCCAGAGAGCGAATGAATGAAATTCTTATTCAGTGCAGAAATTACGTTGATACTTTTTCAAAAAACTCCTGCTCGTTATTTTTCTTAGGCAAAACAGGTTTGGGAAAAACATTTTTATCTTCAATGATAGCAAAAGCACTCATAGAGAAAGGCTTCAATGTTGTGTTTGACTCTATAAACAATTTTCTTATCAAAGCTGAAAACGAACATTTTGGAAGAATTAATGGAAATACAGTTGAAACTATCATAAACGCAGACTTGGTAATACTTGACGATTTAGGCTCGGAGTTTTCCACTCCTTTCAATAATTCAACGCTGTATAACATAATAAATACACGAATCAATATGGAGGTCCCGACAATCGTTTCTACAAACCTTTCACTGTCAGAGCTCAATGAAAAATATGACGACAGAATTATATCAAGGCTCACGGGAATGTATACGCCGTTCAGATTTTTCGGAACGGATATAAGGCAAGTTAAAAGACGTATGATGGACAGATAAAAAATCAAGGTGAAAAGCAGTATTGCTCTTCACCTCTTTTATTATTCCTTTTCTGCTTTGTGGAAAACTTTCTTTCCTTTTTTGATTATTACAGCCTTATCAAGATTTACAAGTGCCTTCGAATCTAATACCTTTTCATCATTTACTGATACTCCGCCCTGCTGAACAAGACGTCTTGCCTCTCCGTTTGATGCAACAAGACCGCACTTGACTAAAAGCGTCAGAAGTCCGATACATCCGTCATCGTTTAAATCAGCAGCACTGATTTTAGTAGTTGGCATATCGTCGCTGACACCCGCTTTACCGAAAACAGACTTTGCGGCATTCTGAGCCTTATTTGCTTCATCTTCACCGTGAACCAGCTTTGTAAGCTCGAAAGCTAAAATCTCTTTTGCTTTATTAAGCTCCGCGCCCTCCATAGTTCTTTCCATTTCCTCTATTCTCTCAATGGGAACAAAGGTGAGCATCTTTAAGCACTTTATAACGTCAGCGTCATTTACATTTCTCCAGTATTGGTAAAAATCATACGGAGATGTCTTTTCAGCGTCAAGCCAAACTGCGCCCTTTTCTGTCTTACCCATCTTTTTGCCCTCAGAATTGAGCAGCAGAGTAATTGTCATAGCATAAGCGTCTTTACCGAGCTTTCGTCTGATAAGCTCTGTTCCGCCGAGCATATTTGCCCACTGATCGTCTCCGCCAAACTGCATATTACAGCCGTACTTCTGATACAGTACATAAAAGTCATAGCTTTGCATAATCATATAGTTGAATTCAAGGAAAGACAAGCCTCTTTCCATTCTCTGCTTATAGCACTCGTGCGATAACATTCTGTTTACGCTGAAGTGCGGCCCGATTTCTCTTAAAACCTCAACGTAATTCAAATCCATAAGCCAGTCGGCATTATTTACAATAACAGCCTTGTCATCTGAGAAATCAATAAAACGGCTCATCTGCTTTTTAAAGCAGTCAACATTGTGCTGAATGGTTTCTCTGGTCATCATCTTTCTCATATCGGTTCTTCCCGACGGATCGCCTATCATTGCTGTTCCGCCGCCTATAAGAACTATTGGCTTATTCCCTGCCATTTGCATTCTTTTCATAAGGCAAAGCGCCATAAAGTGACCAACGTGCAGACTGTCGGCTGTAGGGTCAAAACCGATGTAGAATGTGGCTTTTCCTGCGTTGACTAATTCCTCAATCTCCTTCTCGTCTGTAAGTTGTGCTAACAGACCTCTTCTTTTTAATTCTTCAAATAATGTCATTTTTATTCCTCCGAATTTATATTTCAATCTTTACAGATAAATTTATAACCTTAATCACTTATAAACGATGAAATCAAATACTGATTTCACGAATATCACCCCTTTCTATTAAAAATAAAAAATCCCCTGACAAAAGCCAGAGGACGAATAAATCGTGGTACCACCTCAATTTATCACAGCTAAACATTCACTGTGAACTCATAACGCTTTAACGGGCGTCAGACGAATAAACCTACTAAATTTTCAGAATATCAGCTCAAAGATGTATTCGCAAATCGAGTTATTGCTTTCTCCCACCGACCGAAAGTTCTCTGAAAATAACAAAGATATGCTACTTGTTCTTATCACAGCCTTTAATTTTTGATATATTAACACATAATTTTTTTATTGTCAAGACCGCCGCTTGAATTTATCTGCTAAAAAAGTGCGGCGTATTACATTAAAATTCACCACACTTTACTATTGGTATTAAATTATATAAATTAGCAGAACTGTTTTTTTATCTGCTCCAATGCGCCTTTTTCAAGTCTTGAAACCTGAGCCTGTGAAATACCAATGCTTTTTGCAACCTCTACTTGAGTTTTGCCCTGAAAAAATCTTAAACTGAGTATGTTTTTCTCTCTGGGCATAAGCTTTGAAATAGCCTCCTTGAGAGAAATTTCATTTAACCAACTTATATCATTATTTCCGTCACCTATCTGGTCAAGAACAAATAAAGCGTCTCCTGAATCTGAATAAACCGGCTCGTATATCGAAATCGGGTCGCATATGGATTCAAGGGCGGTTACCACATCTGAGGTTTTGGCGTCTATCATTTTAGCTATTTCTTCAATTTTAGGCTCCTTTTGATGCTCGTTTATATACTTCTCCTTTGCCTGCATAGCCTTATATGCCAAATCACGTAGCGAACGGCTTACCCTTATTGGAAAATTATCTCTTAAATACCTTCTTATCTCACCTAAAATCATGGGAAACGCATAAGTGGAAAATTTGACGTCATATTCAAGAGAAAAATTATCTATTGCCTTTATAAGCCCTACAACTCCTACCTGAAATAAATCGTCAGGAGACTCTCCTCTCCCCGCAAACATCTGCAAAACGCTTAAAACAAGCCTTAGATTACCGTTTATCAGTTCGTCTCTTGCATTTTTATCTCCGTCCCTTACCTTCTTTAACAGCTCCAGCTTTTCAGATTCCTTTAGCGTGGGCAGCTCAGAAGTATTTACACCGCTTATCTCAACTTTATTATACTGCATTTTTAATCTTCTCCAACAATTAGTTTAATATAATTATTGGCTGTGAGATTTTCTTATATGCAAAAAATCAAAATGATTACAGGGTCAATTTCTGGTAAAAAAACACCTGCTACGCTTAACATAGCAGGTGAAAAGTATATATTTAAAGAAATGGAGTAATAAATGCAATTACTTTTACTTGATTTCAAGTCTTCTTGATTCAGGCTCTGTCTTAGCCTTCTTAGGCAAGTCAAGCGTCAGTATACCGTTTTTGTACTCTGCCTGAATAGCCTCAGAATCTATATTTGAAATATCATATCTTCTCTGATATGAGCCGTACGAACGCTCTCTGCAAATATAGTTGCCGTCCTTGTCCTTATCCTCCTTCTCAGACTTATGCGTAGCTGATAAAGTCAGATAATCTCCGTTAATATCAATGTTTATATCCTCCTTTGCAAAGCCCGGCAGTTCAGCCTCAAGAACAAACTTGTCGCCCTTGTCGCAAATATCAGTCTTGCATGACCTTAAATCGTGAGATGGCTTTGAGTTAAAAAAGTCCTTTTCAAACTCGTGAAATACATTGAATAAATCGTATGTGCTTCTTTCAAATGGTGTTAATCCGTATAACATAATTAATTCCTCCTGATAAATTTTAATTTTTGTTTGCTTACTCGTTTTATAAATCCTTGTCCATCGGAATCACTTCTTTCCTTTCAACAATTACATAATATTGCTCTATTGTGTTAATTTTGTGAAAATATAATGATATTCAGATGAAAATTAGCACTCTGTTAAAGAGAGTGCTAGCATTTATAATTTTTGAGTGCTAACATATCTTTTCTAAATTATCCTTTATTGTTTTTAGTATTCTCTTTTCTAGCCTAGATATGTATGACTGAGATATTCCAACTATATCCGCGACTTCTTTTTGGGTCATTTCTCTCTGACCCAGAAGACCGAAGCGCATCTTCATAATCTGTTTTTCCCTGTCTCCCAGCTTTTCAATCTCAATTAAAACTAGTTCTTTCTCGACCTCGCTTTCAATTCCCCTTATTACAACGTCCTCATCTGTGCCTAAAATATCAGAGAGTAAAAGCTCGTTTCCGTCCCAGTCGACATTAAGCGGCTCGTCAATGGAAATATCGTTTCTGTATTGGTTTGATTTCCTTAAAAACATAAGTATTTCATTTTCAATACACCGTGATGCATATGTCGCAAGCTTTATATTCTTATCTACCTGAAATGTGTTTACCGCTTTAATTAAGCCTATAGTTCCTATTGAAATCAAATCTTCTATCCCTATGCCGGTAGATTCAAACTTTTTTGCAATGTAAACTACAAGTCTCAGATTATGGACGATAAGCGTTTCCCTGCCTCGCTTATCGTTGTTCTTTATTTGTTCAAATGCCTTTTGTTCCTCTTCTGCCGAAAGTGGCGGAGGTAGAGACTCTGCGCCGTTTATGTAATCTATATACTTTTTCTTTCTGTTCAAAAGAATAGTTATTTTGCTTAATATTTTATTGAATAATAAATTTAATCTCATTTTGTTTTGCCTTTTAAAAGCTTATCTCCTCTCTAATTTTATTTAAACCTAATATTAAATTCAGCTTAATATACTTGGGTTAAATATCGCCGATGGCTCATCTGTTTCACTGCTTGTTATACCAATACACGCTCTCACCTCTTTACAGTTTCCGTTTTCATCTTTTATTTTAATTCCCTGCATTGACTTAATAGGTATAAAACTGTCTCCTGCAACAGTGGCATAAGGTATAAGTCTAAAGCCGGTGTTTACGCTTTGATTAATAAGCTCATTATACAGACCCATAAGCTCATTACTTTTACATACAATAACCGAGCGTCCTGAAAAATAATCGTATAAATTATTTCCCGTGTCAACTATTCCCTTAAAAGAATAATCTTTGTTAAACAGATGAAAAGATATCGTATATAAGCCTGACAGATTTCTTCTGTTTATTAAAAAGTAATCAGCTATAGTCATTATAAAGTAAACCAAAATAGTGATTATTATAAGCATTATCAAAGATATATCAAAGTATACGGTGAAATTCTTTACATATATCATTCTGCCGCCTGAAAGTTTCCATATAAAAAAGCAAATACCTGTAAAAACAATATTGATAAGAATAAACGTAAGCGAGTATTTTAAAATATCGTATTTGTCTTTTGAAAAGCCGCAAATGCATATTATTAAAAAAACGGCTGTGAGTTTTAACAGCATTATTATGTAATCGTTTATCGGAAGTAAAATCAAAAGTGCAGAAAAACCTCCTGCCGCTGATGAAAACGCAATACGTTTTGCACTTGTATTTATGTGAAATACCAAGCACAATATTTTAATAAAGAAATATGTAAAATATATATTCGTAATGACCAAAACATCAGCATAAATGCACTTCAAAGAGCTTCACCTCACGCTTTATTAATATTATAATCCAAGCCTTTTAATAAATATGTCGATTTTAAAGCATAAAAAATGCACCTGCAAAAAATTGCAAGTGCGTTTAACAATAAATAAACTTAATCTTCAATAAACACTTTAAAAGCCTTGTAAGCCATATATGTGTCTATTTTTGAGGTTATCTCAAAAGGCGCGTGCATTGAAAGCACCGGAACTCCTACATCTATTACATCAATGTTGAGGTTGGCTATATACATAGCGACTGTTCCTCCGCCACCTAAATCAACCTTTCCGAGCTCTCCTGTCTGCCAGATAACATTTTTACTGTCCAATAAATTTCTTATTCTTGCAACAAATTCCGCAGAGGCGTCAGACGTGCCTGATTTACCTCTTGAACCTGTAAATTTGGTTACGCATACGCCGTAGTTGATTTTTGATGCGTTTCTGATTTCCAGAACATCGGGGAATGTAGGATCAAAAGCGGCGTTCACATCGGCAGATAGACACTCAGACGCAGATATGACCTGTCTTGGTTTACCTCCCAGCTTTTCAGCCAAGTCGTAAAGAAAATACTTCAAATACGAGCTATTTAGTCCTGTATTGCCGTCGCTGCCTGTTTCCTCTTTATCAGTTAAGACTGTTATCGAAGTTTTCTTAGGCACTTTATCACAATCAAGAAGTGCTTTAAGCGCTGTATAAGCGCAAACTCTGTCGTCCTGACCGTAAGAGCCTATCATACTTCTGTCAAAACCGATATCCTTTGCCTTAAAGGCAGGCACAGCCTCAAGCTCTGCTGAAATAAAATCGTCTTCATCAATTCCGTATTTTTCATTGAGGATTTTGATAATATTCAGCTTCACCATTTCCGATTCTTTATCGTCTTTAAACGGTCTTGAGCCAATAATTATATTAAGCTCCTCACCCTTGACGCCCTCTGATAGATTTCTTTTCATTTGCTGTGTTGCTAAATGCGGAAGTAAATCGCAGACGCAGAATACAGGGTCAGATTCGTCCTCACCGATTTTTACCTCTATCTTTTCATTCTTGGAATTTATAATAACGCCGTGAAGTGCCAACGGAATTGTAGTCCACTGGTATTTTTTAATTCCGCCGTAGTAATGAGTTTTGAAAAAACCGATTTGATTATCCTCGTAAACAGGATTCTGCTTTAAATCAAGTCTCGGCGAATCAATGTGTGCTGCGTTTATTCTGAAACCCTTGCTAACGTCTTCACTGCCGATAATTGCAGCGATAATTGCTTTTCCCCTGTTGTTAATGTAAATTTTATCTCCGGGGTTTAAATCCTTATCAAAATTGTATTTAACAAATCCTTTTTCATTAAGAAGCTTTTCAGTCTCGCATACGGCTTCTCTTTCGGTTTTTGCCGCGTCAAGAAAATTCATATACCCTTTGCAGAAATCATCTGCTTTGTTTATTTCGCTGTCGTCTAAAATAAAACCTGCATTTTTCTTTTTAGTAAACAGCACCTTTTTTAAGTCCTTAGCCTTAGATTCTGACATTGAAATCATCCTTTCTGTTTTATCTATATAGTCTGTTATACTCTTTATAAGCGTTTATAACCTTGTTTATGTAATGCCTTGTATCAGAATATTCACTCGGTATATTATCAAGATTTAAGTTATCTTCATCAAGAACTCCGCTGTATAACCAACCCCTGACTTCAGTCATGCCGGCGTGATAAGCAGCTATTGTAAGCTCATATGAACCGAACTGCTCATACAAATAATCCAAATACCATGTTCCGTACATTATATTGTATTCAGGGTTATACATATCCGAATATTTAAGACCTTTGTTGTCCTCGATATTATTGCTTACCTCTTTAAATGCAATAGGCATAAGCTGCATTAGCCCAACTGCTCCGACATTTGACCGTGCATCGGGATCAAATCCACTTTCGGTTTTAATAACAGCATATATGAAGTTTTCGTCTATATCATATTCTTCGCTGTATCTCTCTACATATTCAGAATACTTCTTGGGGTAAACATTTTTCTTCAAAAATGCCGGCACCGATTTATATAAGGCAAATGCAACAACAGAAAGAATTATTAAAACTACTAAAAAAACAGTTCCTCTATTCTTTCTCTTTGCTCTTCTTGCCATTGTAAATCTCCTTAATGCTCTGTGCTGTTAGTACGGCTTTTTTGATTAATTCATCTTCACTGCCGTTATTCTCTATAATAAAATCACTGTTCTCTTTGAAAAACTTCTCACTAAACTGAGATGAAAACCTTTTTTCAGCTTCCTCTTTAGAAATTTTATCCCTTTTCATAATTCTATCAAGCCTTAAAGTCTTATCCGATATAACACTGACTATCTCATCACAGCTTTTATTTAGTCCGCTTTCAAATAAAGTAGGTGCATCAATGACAATCAGCTTATTATTACCGATATTTACAATTTGCCTGTTTATCTCATCAATTATATACGGAAAAGTTATTTCCATAAGCTTGTCAAGCTTTTCTCTGTCTGCAAAAACTAACGAACCCAGCTTGCGTCTGTTTAAAACGCCGTTTTCGATATATTCTTCTCCAAACGCAGTTTTGAGCTCGTCAATACAAGCCTTGCTGCTTTCGGTTATATATTTTGAAACCAAATCTGCATTTATGATCTGAAAGCCAAGTGACTTAAAAGTATCACAAACGGTTGTTTTTCCTGCACCGCTTTGACCAGTAAGCCCAATAATATAAGACTTCATTCAGTCACCCTCTTTAATAACTTTAAATCCAGCAGCGCGAAGCATTCTGTTATAAACAGCAAGTCCTATTCCCTCTTTTGACGGACATCTGGCATAAACCTTTTTTGCTCCGATTTTATCAATTTCTCTTAAAACTGCAAATATTCTTTCTGCCTGCTGTTCGCTGCTGTCGCCGTACTTTATTGACTTAATATCATTTGATATATTATCACCGTCAAAAATCAAAGCGTATGTTTCAGCAAAATTTCTTTCACTTACATACCTTTCAAAAAACTCAGCTGAACCGTCTATAAGAGTAACATCAGCTTTCGGCGAATAGTGCTTATATTTCATACCAGGTGATTTTACCCTTATATCATTTGAAATAACTTCTAAAACTCCCTTGTCGATAATCACCTTTGATGTGACCGTCTTTAAATCATCAACAGAAATTCTGCCCGGTCTTAACAATCTGATTATATCACTCTCAAAAGAGATAACTGTCGATTCAACGCCGACAGAACATTTTCCGCCGTCAAGTATAGCGGGTATTCTGCCGTTTAA
>CANRJA010000008.1 GCA_947630825.1 uncultured Clostridia bacterium
TCGACATCTATTGTTCTTATATTGATGTTTGCGGTTTACTATGTACCGATTTTGTTTATGAACAAAACTTCGGGAAACACAGAAACAGGTTTTAAGGGATTTTATTTCCCATGCAAATGGATAAGCGAACGGTTTTCTCTTACCTACGAGGTTTCAGCGCTTATCAGTATTGGCGTAACGCTTATCCTGTGCCTTGTTGGATATATTATTGCTCATGCAGTATATATGAAAAAGCATCCGGTACTTGACTGGAGAGTTAAGAACCCGAATGCAGAGTATGCGTCGAAGGACGAATAGGGGATAAAATATTTAATAACTAGAAAAAACAGCACTCCTTTTGGAATGCTGTTTTTCTTATAATTTATTTATTATCAATAAATTCTTGTTCTTTACGTTTGTTTTTATTTGTTATTGCTTTAAACACAATTATATAAATAACAACCGCCAAAATAATTATAACAAGAGCAATTTTGAACTGCTTTGAGGAGAAAAACTTGCTCGCAACAGCAGCTTCAGCCTTAACTGATGCGCGAGGTAAATCGCTTGTTGCTACCAGCTTTACCGACCCTATTGTTTCACCCTCGTAAATAAGTTCAAGATTTCCCAGAGTGTCGTTTTTGTATACAGGTGCAACAATGTTTTTGTCGACTGTTATTTTTCTTTCAACCTTGCTTATATCTATTGAATTGAGCCAGATTTTTGAAACCTCATTAGCAGGCTTCAGTGTGACAAAATCCGCGCCCTTTCCATATAAAACATTTGCCTCAGTTATCTCCTCGTTTTCTTCAACAAAGACGTTGTAACCAAGATTTTCGAAAGCCCACATATATAGTTTTTTGTGGTCTTCACAGTTGAACATTACATCGTTGCCGTCCTTGTCCTGTGCAGGAGCTTTCATTGAAACTATTAGATACGTATAGCCGTTTTTAGTTGCAACAGATGCCAAACATCTTCCTGCTTCGTCGTAAAATCCTGTTTTGATTCCGTTTACATATCCATAGTAGAAGTCTGAGGTTTCATCAAGCAGTGAATTGGTATTTACAACAGTTGTGCCGTTTGAGAGAGTGTAGCTGTACTTTGAGGTGATCTCGGTAAAAATAGGGTAGTTATTAATAGCGTATTTACAGAGAATTGCCTGATCACGGCAGGTCGTCATATTTACGTTTCCGTTAAGGTCAAGACCGTGTGCATTGTAATAGACAGTATTTTTCATTCCAAGAGAACCGGCTTTAGCATTCATCATTTCAACAAAGCCGTCTATAGAACCGCCTATTTTTACTGCGATTATGTTAGCAGCTTCGCAGGCGGACGGAATCATCAGCGCACATAGCAGGTCATAATAGCTTAGCTTTTCATTTTTCTCAATGCCGGCAGTTGATGCAAAAGTGTTTTCAAGCTCTTTGAAAGCCTCGTTTCCTGCGGAGACTTTTGTCTTTTTCAGGTCTTCAACGTCGTCTTTGAATTCGTCAAGCACCAGAACGCAGGTCATAATTTTAGTAAGCGACGCAGGAGCATATTGTACGTCTGCGTTTTTATCAAGAATAACGTCCTCAGCGTCTAAATTTTCCATGTATACAGCTTCAGATGTAAGCCTTACTCCTTCGGCTTCCGGAGTAAAATTATAAGCCCCTGCCGAAATTGAAAAGATACTGGAAATCATTGAAATGATGACGGTTATAGTTGTTACTAAAGATATTTTATTAAAAGCCCTTCTATTAAGAGCATTTTTCTTTTTAAAAAAGTTATTCATTATGTATCCCTCAACATTAAATTACTAAAAAATTATATGTTAAATAAATAAGTAAAAGACTAAATACATTATATCAAATAATATGTCGTTTGAAAAGGAGTTTATAAAAATTTAATGAAATTGGCAAATGCAAGTTAAGCCTATATTAAAAATCATTTTTTCTTACCGCATATATAAACGAGTAGCCTGTTTTCCCAACCTTTTCTACAAGCTCAAGATAAGAAAGAATATTAAGCGTAGTCTGCGCCGTATTGAGATGAATACCTGCACAGTCGGCAAAATCCTTTGATGTAAACCCTTTGGGCAGATTTTGTGGAATAAACTGTCTGTAATCATCTACGCAGTTGAACTCAACCTCGTCGATAATATCAATAGGTATTCTATCGCATCTTGATGAGCCTCGTTTTCTGTTTTTTGACCAGCCGTTTAAATACCTTATGTCCTCCATTTCCAAAAGAAGAAGTCTTAGGTGCATTTTCGGATTATCAAGAGTATACTTTATTGAGTAAAGCTCATGTATTGCGTCGTAAATGGTTGCTTTGTGAGGTGATTTACGTCTGCTGGTGTATTCTCCTGTTTTGGGGTCAAGCCACGAAATATATTTTACGGCGGGTAGGGCAGTTACGACAGTTACATCGCAAAACTCTAAAAAGCAGTCTAGCTTTTTAATAAGCTTGTAAAAAGAACGAGTCTGGATTTCGATAATTCCTGTTTCGCTTACTATGTCGGCTACAAAGTTTCCTATCTTTACCTCTTGGCTATCGGGAAATGGCTGATAGTATTCTTTTAAAACCGCGTGCATAGTCTTTTCACTAAGTGTGCCTATACCTTTTCTGTCACGCTTGTTTCCGACAACCCTGTCGCAAGCGTCTAAAAAAGCCTGTCTGTTCATACAATCTCCTAAATAACAGTGTTTGTTGTATTATCAATAAAAAAGCATCAAAACTATTATAACAACAGAGTTGATGCTAAATTTTCAATATCAATTTAACAGATTGGTCTTAATCATCAATATCGACCATAATTTTCTTGCCTTCTTTTGAAGCCTTTGCACGCATTACTGTGCGTATAGCTTTAGCAATTCTTCCTTGCTTTCCGATAACTCTGCCCATATCGTCAGGGGCAACATGAAGGTGGAATGTAATAATACCCTCATCGTTCGGTTCGTCTTCAATAATCTCTACAGAGCTTTTATCTTCAACAAGCTCAGTAACTAATGTTTTTAGTAGCTCTTTCATAATATCTTCTCCTTAGCACCCCCACTGAGAGGAAGCCTCCGCATCAAGCGGCAGGCTTAAAAGCAGGAAAGGTAATTGTTGTGGATGTTGTGGGGTATGTGTAAAACTCCTGCTTTGGTCTGGTATTAAAGAATACCGTTTTTCTTCAAAAGTGTCTTTACAGTTTCTGTAGGCTGTGCGCCGTTTGCTATCCATGACTTAGCTTTTTCGCCGTCAACACTAACAACTGACGGTTCCTTTGTTGGATCGTAATATCCGATTTCCTCGATAAATCTTCCGTCTCTCGGATATCTTGAATCAGCAACAACAATACGATAGAAAGGTGCTTTCTTAGCGCCCATTCTTCTCAGTCTGATTTTAACTGCCATTTTAATTTCACCTCCGTGTCAGAATTTAAATTATGCTATTGCAATAATTAACTAATACTAAAACGGCATTCCGCTTCCGTGATAACCGCCGTTTCCGGGCATACCGGGCATACCTCCGCTAAGTCCTCCGAGCATATTGCGCATTTTCTTTTTGCCCATTTTGCCCTTAGACAAATTCGTCATCTGCTTCATCATTTTATTCATTTGCTCGTATTGCTTTAAAAGTCGGTTTACGTCCTCAACCTTTGTTCCGCTTCCCGAAGCAATCCTGCGTTTTCTGTTAGGATTTATAATATTAGGCTTTTCACGCTCATTAGGCGTCATAGACTGTATTATCGCTTCAAGCCGTGTAAACTGTTTCTCGTCTATATCTGCGTCCTTTATCTGATTTCCCAATCCCGGAATCATTCCGAGCAATGATTTTATAGAACCCATTTTCTGAATTTGTTTAAGTTGATTCAAAAGGTCGTTAAGGTCAAAGCTGCCTCTGTCCTTCACCTTCCTTGCAAGACGCTTTGCGTCCTCCTCATCGACGTTTTCAGACGCTTTTTCAATAAGAGTAAGCATATCGCCCATTCCGAGAATTCTCGAAGCCATACGCTCAGGGTGGAACACCTCAAACTCGTCCAGCTTTTCTCCTATACCTACAAACTTTATTGGCTTTCCGGTAACAGCCAGTACGGACAGAGCAGCACCACCTCTTGTATCCGAATCAAGCTTTGTAAGTATAACGCTGTCTATGCCAAGCGTTTTGTCAAAGCTCTCTGCAACATTAACCGCGTCCTGTCCCGTCATTGCGTCGACAACTAGAACGATCTCATTAGGCTCTGCTATTTTCTTTATATCCGAAAGCTCTTTCATAAGTTCTTCGTCAATGTGAAGCCGTCCTGCGGTATCGAGTATAACCAAATCGTTTCCGTGGTCGCCTGCGTGCTTTAAGGCTTCTTTTACGATTTTTCTGGGGTTTATTTGTCCCATTTCGTAAACCGGAACCCCTGCTTTTTCACCGACGATTTTTAACTGGTCAATAGCGGCTGGACGGTAAACGTCGCAGGCAACAAGCAGCGGACGCTTGCTCTGCTTTTCTTTAAAGTATTTTGCAAGTTTAGCCGAGTGGGTGGTCTTACCGCTTCCCTGAAGTCCGCACATCATAACGATACACGGAGGCTTGTTTGGAAAGTTGATTTTAGCGTTGGATTCACCCATCAAAGCAATAAGCTCGTCGTTTACTATTTTTATAACCTGCTGAGCAGGAGTAAGACTGTTTAAAACCTCTTCGCCGACTGCACGTTCTGACACCTTTGATACAAAGTCTTTAACTACCTTGTAGCTTACGTCGGCTTCGAGCAGTGCCATCTTAACTTCACGCATTGCTGTTTTAACATCAGATTCGTTAAGCTTTCCTTTATTTTTTAGACGCTTGAAAACGCCGTTTAATTTTTCAGAAAGACCTTCAAACGCCATAGTGCTCTCCTTTAATTATTGACAGTTTAAGTTTATTTTTTGTAAAGTTCGCAAATTGTAAAACTTTCCTTTAAGACGGCAACAGACAACTCACCTTATGATTTTAAATCCGCTTTCCTGAGGAGCGTCTATATTTTCCTCAATCTCAAAAAGGTTGCTGTTTTGGTCTATATAAGCGATAATAGCTTCACTTCGTGCGACGATCCCTCTTGTAAAGCTAATTGTTTTACATTCCTCAATAATAAGTTTAGTTTGCTCTTTTAAATTTTTAATAAATTCGTCATACTTTCTGATTTTTTTCAGATATCCGAGTTTTTCCTCAAGGTCTATAAGAGCCTCCTCGCCGCGCTTTATACTATCTCTCACACCTTGCCTTGTTATCCCGAGGTTTTCGGCAATTTCAGCAAGAGATAAGTCGTCAAAGTAATAAAGCTCAAGAACATCTTTCTGCTTGTCGGTCAGCATATAACCGTAAATATCAATCAATATGGTTATATCAAGATTTTTTGCCATTAATTCTAACCTTCTCTGCAGTATGATTATCTCTTGACGCAACATATCAAGCATAAATGTAAAGCAGACAGCCTTTACAAATATGTATTATAACCTAAGATTATCAAGTTGTCAATACCTATTTAAGAATTTTTTACCTAAAATAGAAAACCACCGCAAAAGCGGTGGTACATTTTTAACCAAGTACATCAAAAATCTTTATTGCGATATTGCAGTATAGAAATACCGAGCAGGCGTCAACGATAGTCGATATAAGCGGAGCCGCCATTATCGCAGGGTCAAAGTGAAGCTTCTTTGCAATCATAGGAAGCACGCAGCCTACAGTTTTGGCAAGTATGACAGTTGCGATTATAGAAAGTCCTATTACAAAACCGAGTAATGCGGAATTTATATCTGCGTCATTTCGATATACAAACCAGATTCTCACGCCGTTTACAGCCGCCAAAACAAAGCTTACCAAAAGAGCAATTCTAAACTCTTTGAACATAACCTTAAAGAAATCCTTGAATTCTATTTCGTCCATAGCAAGACTTCTGATAACTATGGTAGACGACTGCGAACCGCAGTTTCCGCCTGTACCCGTAAGCATAGGTACAAATGAAAAGAGTATTGGTATTGAAACTAAAAGACTTTCATAGTGGTTTATAACAGCACCCGATAGGGTAGCGGAAAGCATAAGAAACAGAAGCCATGGTATTCGGCTTTTTGCGTGTGAGAATACAGATGTGTTAAAGTAAGATTCGTCTGTAGGCGAAATACCTGCCATCTTCTGAATATCCTCGGTCGTTTCCTCGTGGATAACGTCAATGATGTCGTCGACAGTGATAATGCCGACGATTCGGTTTTCGTTATCTACAACGGGAATTGCCATAAGGTCGTATTTGCGGATAGTGTTTGCAACCTCTTCCTGGTCGTCGTGAGTGTTAACATAGATAACATTTGTATCCATTATATCTTCAATTTTTGCGTCCTCATCAGCAGTGATAAGGTCGAGAAGCTCGACTGTTCCAATGAGTTTTCTAAACTCGGTTACATAACAGGTGTATATTGTTTCCTTTACAAAGCCTACCTGCCTTATCTTTTTCATTGCCTCGGCAACGGTCATATCCTTTGCAAAGAAAACATACTCGATAGTCATAAGACTTCCTGCGCTGTCATCAGGATAGTTTAAGACTTCGTTTATTCTTTTTCTGGTCTGGGAATCGGTGTTCTTTAAAATTCTCGATACCACATTTGCCGGCATTTCCTCGATAAGGTCAACTGTATCGTCTAAAAACAGCTCGTCTAGTACCTTACGAAGCTCGTTTTCAGAAAATGAGTTTATCAGCTTTTCCTGAATCTCACTAGGCAGATTTGAGAAAATTTCAGACGCATTATCCTTAGGAAGTATTCTAAAAACAAGAGTTAGATCCACATCGTTTATCTCTTCCATAAGAGATGCTACGTCATACGGATTCTGGTCTTTCAGAAAAGCCTTCAGCTTTGTATACTGCTTATTTTCAATAAGTTCAAGCGCAGTAGCTTCAAGTGTTTTTTCGTCCATCGGCATATCCTCTTTTATTGATATTTACTAGGATAGCCGGAGTTTGCTTATATGGTTATTACAGACAGCAAAAGTCTGCAAAAAATTATAAGCGTCGCTCGCGGCTTTGAGTTACTTCCGCTGTCCATGATCTCATCTCCTTTGAATTTTATTAGTAAAAATAAGCATAAAAATAATCTTCATAACAGGCAAGACAACAGGCTTGAACCATTAGAAGATTAAAACACATATAAACTATGATTGATAATTAAATTTTAAGTACCAAACACAGACGTTCAAGCTTCAGCTTCGCAGGGCATAGGATTTTTGCATTGGAACTGCGTTAGGTTATGCCTTGAATCGACATCTCCTGTTGACCAGCTGACAGTGTCTCCACCATTTCGCGGCAGCGTCCCGTATCCCTGTGGTAGCCTCACCTACCGAAATTATTTACTTTACAATAATTATTATATTCAGATTTTATGTTCTTGTCAATACATTTTTATGAACTAATGCTTTAAAGTCTGGTTTTTATATGGTATTAATTCTTCTTAAAATCAAATAATAATCAGTAATGCTTCAACAATTTTGTGATTTAAGTAAGTTTTATAGCTCCTTGCCATATTCTGAGTTACTATATAAAGCTGGCGGTTAAGGTATAAAGTCCGATTTGTTGACTTTTAAAGTGTATTGTTGTATAATGTATAATAATTATGCAAGAAAATAAATCCAAAATAAATGCATATATATGAGAAAAGCAGGTGATGGTATCAAATTTCTTTTAAAGCAGTGCCTAAAAATGACTGTACAGAATATAATACTGCCGCTTGTTTATTTTATTTTCAAATCAAGAAAAATTAAAAGAGGATTGGTTATTTTCGCAGATGCTCATAATGATGAGTGCCCTGTGAGTATGAGGTGTATTTCGGATAGATTTAAAAGTGACTATGATTATTCGGTTATTGAGTTTTATCACGATTTCAGCCGATGCGGAAGCTTTAGAAGTCTTATATACTCAATACAGTTTATGCGGCTTTATGCAAAAGCGGAGCTTGTTTTTATATGTGATAATTTTCTTCCGGTATCCGCCTGTAAAAAGCGAAAGGGAACATTAGTAGTTCAGCTTTGGCATGCCTGCGGAGCGTTTAAGAAATTCGGATATGATACGTCAGGAGATATTCCTAAGTATTACAAAGGCAATGTTTATAAGAATTACGATTTGGTGACTGTTTCGTCAGGCGAATGTATTAAACACTTTGCAAGTGCAATGAGGCTTGACGAGAGCGTTTTTAAAGCGTTGGGAGTAAGCCGTACTGATATTTACTTTGATGAAGACTTTATAGAAAAGTCAAAAGAAAGATTTTATAGTGAAAATCCTAATGCAAAGGGTAAAAAGGTTGCTTTGTGGGCGCCTACCTTTAGAGGAAATCCGTCCGAGCCGTATTTAGAGGGCAATGTTGCTGTTGAAAGGCTAGCGGACGAGCTTTCAAAAAGCGGTGAGTGGTACTTTGTAATAAAACCGCATCCGCATATAAAAAAGCCGGTTGCTGCGAATACTGAGTCGGATATCCCGACTGAAATGCTTTTTGCTGTTGCCGATTTGCTTATAACTGATTATTCGTCAGTGATATATGAATACTCATTGTTCAAAAAACCGATATTAATATTTGCACCAGATCTGGAAAAATATAAAGCGCAAAGAGGTTTTTATATTGATATTCAAAACTTGCCTGCTGATATTATTACCGATTCTGAGTGCCTGACAAAGGAGAATATTGAAAAAGCCGTCTCGCAGTTTGATGAAAGTAAAATGCAAAGCTTTATTGAAAGATATATGAACGCTTGCGATGGAAATTCAACCAAAAGGATAATAGAATACGTTAAAGAAATAAAGATGAAAGTTAAGGAGGACATATAATGAAAAATGTATACGGAGTAGTTCTTGCCGGCGGAAAGGGCACAAGAATGGGCAATGTCGAAAAGCCCAAGCAGTTTATGGAAGTCGGCGGCAAGCCTATTATTATTCATACTATAGAAAAGTTTGTTGTCTGTCAGGAGTTTGACAAGGTTTTAGTTTTGTCTCCAAAGCAGTGGATAAACCACACGCAGGATTTAATTAGAAAGTTTATTCCTAACTGCGACAATGTAGTTGTATTAGAGGGCGGAGCAACGAGAAACGAAACTATTATGAATTCAATTAAATATATCGACGAGCAGGGCTGTCTTGACGATGAGACTATTATTGTTACGCACGACTCGGTAAGACCTTTTGTCACTCACAGAATTTTGGAGGAGAATGTAAAGTTTGCTAAAGAGTACGGTGCCTGCGATACTGTAATTCCTGCGACCGATACTATAGTAGAGAGCAAAGATAATCAGTTTATAACAAATATTCCCGACCGCTCAAAAATGTATCAGGGTCAGACGCCTCAGACATTCAGAGCAAAGATGCTGAGAGAGCTTTATAACTCTTTAACGGATGAAGAAAAAACTGTGCTGACAGACGCTTGTAAGATACTTGTTTTAAAGGGAGAGAAAATTCACCTTGTTGACGGAGAGGTATTCAATATAAAGATAACATACCCGTACGATCTTAGGGTTGCCGAATCTCTGTTAGGAGGCGAAAAGTAATATGCTTAATACAGTTTATCAGCTAAAGAAACCGCGACAGCTAGATATATTATTTAAGGATATTACACTCGACGACAAGCACGTTATAGTAAGACCAACTCACTTGTCGATATGTAATGCTGACCAGAGATACTATCAGGGAACACGAAGCGAGGAGGTTTTGGCAAAGAAGCTTCCTATGGCGCTTATTCACGAGGGAATAGGAAAGGTAGTATACGACCCGACAGGAACATTCCAAACAGGTGACGAGGTAGTTATGATACCTAATGTTCCAGAACAGGTTGACGAAATAATTGCAGAAAACTATCTGCGTACTAGCAAATTCAGAGGCAGCGGATTTGACGGCTTTTTGCAGGAGTATGTTGAAACAACGACGGACAGGCTTGTTCTTTTGCCGAAAGGTATAAATAAGAAGGTTGCGGCTTTTACTGAGATCGTAAGCGTAAGCTATCACGCAATAGACAGATTTTACAGGTTTTCACACAAGAGAAGAAATAATATCGGTGTGTGGGGAGACGGAAATCTGGGGTATATAACATCTCTGCTTTTAAAAAGTCTGCACCCTGAAACAAATCTGTATGTTTTCGGAATAGACGAGTCTAAAATGAACGATTTTACCTTTGCAGACGGGGCATATCATATAAGCAGGATTCCCGATGGTTTGATGCTCGACCACGCATTTGAATGTGTAGGCGGAAGTGCCGCGCACAGGGCGATAAATCAGATAATAGATTATATAAATCCAGAGGGAACTATTTCTATTCTCGGCGTTTCGGAGGACTTAGTTCCGATAAATACAAGAATGGTTCTTGAAAAGGGTCTGACCATTTTCGGAAGCTCACGAAGCGGAAGAAAAGACTTTGTCGGACTAATTGAGCTTTATAAGGAAAAGCCGGAGGTAGTTGCATATCTTGAGAACATTGTCGGAACTGTTGTTAATGTTCGTGACGTTAAAGATATAGCTTATGCGTTTGAAACGGATATTCACAAGCTTATAGGAAAAACAGTAATGGTATGGGACGAATAGATAAGCATTGAAATATATTTTCAGAACAGGACAGTATATATGAATTTCAAAAGTATAATAAAAAAGTATTATAATAAAGTGGCGTCAAGAACATATAAATTCGCAACGCTAAAGGTTATTTATCCGCTTGTTTATAATTTTTATAAAAGAAAACCGATTGACGAAAAAAAAGTTTTGCTTATAGAGGTTCGTTCTCTTAGTCTTACCGACAGCTATGCTGTTCTTGACAGAGAGCTTAAAGCAAGGGGAGATTTAAACATTTCTTATCAGTTTCTAGGAGAAACGATATTGAATATTATAGGCTGTTTTAAAAGAGGTCTTGCCTGTGTAAAGGAGCTTGCAACGGCAAGAGCTACGTTTATAACAGACGCTTGTCAAATAACAAGCTGTGTGAATTTAAGAAAAGAAACAAGGCTTATTCAAATATGGCATGCCTGCGGAGCATTTAAGAAGTTTGGGTTTTCAACTGCACTTTTGAAGTTCGGAGATTCTGAAAAGAGAATGCTTAAATATCCATACTATAAGAATATTTCATATATAACAGTTTCAAGTCCCGAGGTCGTGTGGGCATATGAGGAGGCAATGAACAGCAGTACCTTTGAAAGCAAAGTAGTACCTGTAGGAGTTTCGAGAACGGATTTGTTTTTTGAAGATGATTTTGTAAACAATGCCAAAGAGCGTGTTTATAAAGCCTTTCCAAAGGCTCGTGATAAAAAGGTTATACTTTATGCTCCGACGTTCAGAGGAAGAGTAAGAAACGCAAGAACCGGAATGGTAGATATAGAGCGTTTTCATCAGGATTTGGGAGACGAGTATGTGCTGATAATAAAGCATCATCCGTATGTTAAAAATCCTCCGCTGATTGATGAAAGGTTCGATGATTTTGCGGCTGATTTATCCAAAACCTGCGATATAGAGGATCTTCTTTGTGCAGCGGATATATGCATATCAGATTATTCGTCTCTTGTGTTTGAGTATTCATTGTTTGAGCGTCCGCTGATATTCTTCGCTTATGATATTGAATCTTATAACGACTGGCGAGGCTTTTACTATGATTATGCCGAGCTTACTCCCGGACCGGTATTTACTACTGATGAAGAGATTATAGAGTTTATAAAAAATATTGATGAGCGATTTGACAAGCAAAGAGTTATTGATTTTAAAGAAAAATTTATGAGTGCCTGCGACGGAAACTCTACAAGACGTATAATTGAATTGGCATTTAAAAAGTAAGCATTTTTTAAGGGGATATATAAAATGAGTTTTGTAAAAAGCATAATAAGGGTTACAAGGCTTAACCGCATTTGGTGGAAGGTAAAAAAGCTACCGTTAATAAAACAGGTTAATGCTTATTATAATAAAAAGAAAAAAGAGAAAAATAAAGAGCGCAACCTTATTCATATGGAGGAGTTTTTGCATCACACTATTCCAGAGGCTTACGAAAGCTGCCTAGATAAGCCTGTTGATGATAGAAAGGTCGTATTTATCGAGCCTAGATACAATACTCTTTCAAATAACTTTGCAGAGGTTTACAGAATACTTGAAAATTATTACGATTTTGACTTAAAAATATGCCTTCTTCGTGAAATAAACCTTTCTAAAGAAGAGTTTGAGCAAAACTGCATAGATATGGTAAAGGAAGTCGCAACGGCAAAATACGTATTTTTAGACGAGGCGTCAAGGCCGTTCAGCGCGTTTAAAAAGAGAAAGGAAACTGTTGCAATTCAGCTCTGGCACGGCTGCGGAGCGTTCAAGAAATTTGGAATGTCGACAGCCGATTTGATTTTTGGTTCAAATCGTGAATCTATGGAAAAGTTTCCGTTTTACGCCAACTTAGATTATGTAACGGTCAGTTCACCAGAGGTTATATGGGCTTATGAAGAGGCTATGGTGCTTAAAGACAAAGACACCGAAATCGTTGCAACCGGTGTTTCTAGAACCGATACCTTTTTTAGAGATGACACTAAAAAGAAAGCATACGAGAAGCTGTATAGCCTTATGCCGCCCGCAAGGGGCAAAAAGGTAATTTTATACGCTCCTACCTTTAGGGGAAGAGTAAAGAAGGCAAAAACGCCCGAACAGATAGATTTGGGTGCCTTCTATGCCGAGCTTTCAAATGACTATGTTTTTCTTTTTAAACACCATCCTATCGTAAAGAAGCTTCCTGAGGTGCCGGAGGCGTACAAGTATTTTGCTTACGATATGACTCAGGATATGACTATTGATGAGCTTTTATGCGTAGCTGATATATGTATATCCGATTATTCTTCGCTTGTATTTGAATACTCACTGTTTGAAAGACCTCTGATATTTTTCGCGTTTGATATAGAGGAATATCTTGATTGGAGGGGTTTTTACTACAATTATGACGAACTCACTCCCGGCCCTGTTTATAAAACAAATGAAGATATAATAAACTATATTAAGAATATAGATTCAATGTTTGACAAACAGAAGATAATAGATTTCAAAAACAAGTTTATGTGTTCCTGCGACGGACACGCTACAGAACGCATTTTGAAGCTAGCCTTCGGCGACGCTTTGGAGGCTAACAAACGTACTCGGACTTAAATCAAATGCATTAAGGCATGGTGAATAAATTGAAAAAAATTCTTATGAGATCAGGTATGACCCCGTTCGATAATTTTGATCCAAGCAGAGTCATAGTAAACAATTCAATAGGGGGAAACTGCGGGAATCTAGTATATGCTTGCAGTATTTACCGTGCCTTGATGACAAAGAATACGGAGATAGACTCAACGCGCTACCGTCTTGATTATACTAAACGTGAAATAGAGAAGATCAATGAAAACTACAGCTGCTTTGTAATTCCCCTTGCAGATGCGTTTAGAGAAGGCTTTGAGAACTCTCTGATAGCTCTCACAAGGATGATAAAGCTTCTAAAGATACCTGCAATAGTTATCGGAGTTGGACTGTGCGCTCCTTTTGAACCCAATATAAGCAAGGGATTTCCCTTTGACGACGTTGTAAAAGAATTTATGGACGCAGTGCTTGAAAAGTCCGCGATAGTTGGGGTCAGAGGGCAAATAACTGCGGATTATTTAAGCTCATTGGGTTATATTGAAGGCATACATCATATGGTTATCGGTTGTCCGTCTATGTATATGTACGGTTGTGACTTAAAGATAAGAGATACAAAAATAACAAAGGATTCTTTAGTTTGCATAAATAATTCAGTGATTTCACCTATGAATGTTTTAAAATTCATAGATAAAAGCGGCAGGGAATTTTCGAACGGGTACTTTATACCGCAGAGATTAAACGAGCTTAAATTAACATATCTCGGTATACCTATTAAAATAAACCCTGACAAAATTAATTGTTATCCAAATGACATAAATCATTACCTTTATCAGAAGGACAGGGTAAGATTTTTTATAAATTTCAGAGAGTGGAGCAAATTTATATCAAATGCTGATTTCACATTCGGCGCAAGAGTGCATGGAAATATAATTTCTGTTATTTCTGGAACGCCAAGCTTAATGATTCCTAAGGACGCGCGTATGAGAGAGCTAGCAGAATATCACAATTTGACAAGAGTAAATTATACTGATATAAATAACGATACAAGTATTTGGGATTTGATTGAAAGAGCGGATTTCAAAGCGCCTGAAAAGAACCAAAAGAGCAATTTTGGTAATTATCTAAAATTTCTTAAAATAAACGAGCTTGAAAGCGTTTTTGATAATGACAGCAATCCGATAGATACGCCATTTGACATAAGGTTCAAAGATGTGGAATTGCAGCCCGCTGTGATTACATATAATTTATGCTCCGGCAATGAGAGAATAATGCGTACTAATGAATATGTTAAACGCTCTAGCAAAGCTATTAAAAAGCTGCAAGAAAATCTTACTAAGCAGAAGGAATTAAATAATATGCTCAGGGAGCGTATAGCCGGCAAAAATAAATTGATAGATGATAAGAACAAAATAATTTCTGAAATGAAAAGAATTGTAGCTGACAAGGATAAAATTATTAATTTAAGAAGCGTAAGATTTATAGTAAAGGCAAGAAAAATTACAAAAAAGCTAATAGGCAGAAAATAAATTTATAGATATGTTGCACGCAAGTCTTTTTCTGCGAAGGGAGAAAAAATGAGTATAAATTCACCAAAAAAGGATAACAGAAGTGTTGTAAGAAAAATGGCTTCTAAGGTTAAATATAGAATAATGTCTTTTTACGACCCTATAGCTGACCTCAGACCGTTATGGCTTTTTAATGCCGGAAATCTGTTTGCGGGCAATCCCAAATGGCTGTTTGTTTACATTAACAAATACAGAAAGGATATTAAGGCTGTTTGGCTTTGTGATGAGGATGAGACTGTTAAATATATAAACGATTTGGGATATGAGGCTCATAATTTTAATTCTCAGATGGCATTCGCATATGAGCCTAAGGCTATGGTTTACGTTGTTGAAAATGTAAAGGAGGTCTTTCCTGCACGCTTAAACCCAGATGCGGTTATTTTAAATCTTTTTCACGGAGTTGGCTGTAAATCAATAGAGCGCAAGGTAGACTATGGATTTTTATTTGAAAAGATTGCAAAAAAATATATCAGACACAACTCAAGATATAAGAATAATCAGCTTTTTTTGGTAACATCACCTCTTATGGAAAAGCACTTCAAAGAGCAGTGCGGCATAGATGACGACAAGGTAATAAGAGCCGGTTATCCGAGATGTGAGTATCAGAAGTATTTTGAAAAGATACAAACTTTTGACCACGATATATTGGCGCAGAAGGGTATGCCTCATGATGCAAAAATCGCATTATATGCGCCGACATACCGCGATGCTTCTCCTTTCGATTTTTTCGGCAAGGCAATACCGGATATGGAAGCGCTTTTAGAAAAACTCAAGGAAAACAATACTCTTTTGATTTTTAAAATGCACCCTCTTATGGAGAGTGATTCAGTTTATACTCAGGTAAAGGAGTTTTACAAGAATTGCCCTAACTTCCTATTTTGGGATAATGCTTATGATTTGTATGAGATAATGGATAGGATAGATTTGGCTATTGTCGATTATTCATCTATTTACTATGATTTGTTATCGGCAGGGGTAAGAAACTTTATAAGATATATTTTCGATTATGGACAAGAAAATACTATTCGTGACCTTGTATTTGACTTGCTTGAAATGACGTCCGGCAGGATATGCAATAATTTCAGTGAGCTTTTAGATTCTTTTGGATATGAAAATACAAAGCAAGACCAAAAGGACACAGAGCGTATAAACAAACTGTTTTGGGAGTATTCGGGCAGGGATACTTTTGAGAAAATTATCTCACAAACTATGGAGTTTACTCCAGATAAAAGAGAGCTTCCTATTCTATACTCGTTTGATATTTTTGACACACTTATTTCAAGAAAAGTATTAAATCCCATTGGAATTTTCTACTATGTTAAAGAGAAAATTGAAAGGTCTAACGTTGACTTTCCGGCATTTTTGGTGAAAAAGTATCCAAAGATAAGACAGGAAGCTGAAACAAACGTCCGTGACTTTTATATAAAGACGCTTAATCTTAGAGAAGATGACAGAAGAGAAATTCACTTAGACGAAATCTTTGACAGAATACAGTATGTCTACGGTATTACCGACGAGCAAAAGCAGCTTCTTAAAGATTTAGAGCTTGAGGCAGAATATGAAAATTCAATTCCAATTCCTGAGAAAATAGGTTTTGTTGAGGAGCTTCTTAATCGTGGAGAAAAGGTAATACTGATAAGCGATATGTACCTTCCAAAGGAGTTTGTCAGAAAGCTGCTTAAAAAGGCAAATCCTGTATTGGCAGAGCTTCCGTTGTTTTTATCGTCGGATTACGGTGTTCAGAAGACAACTAAGCTTTTATATCTTGAGGTATATAAGAGCTTTGATGAGTATAATTTTTCAAAGTGGCTGCATTTCGGCGACAGTCAGATTGCTGACGGAAAACGCCCACGGCAGTTAGGAATTACTGCAAAGGTTCACGGGGTGCCCGAATTTAACGAGTACGAAACGGCAATGGTTGAAGAAATCGGCACTTATGATTCGTTTCTTGTTGCGGCAAAGCTGGCGAGATTCAGGGATGAAAACACCAATATAAAGGACTACTATGCTTATGCTCACGTATCAATGTATATGGTTCCGTATGTAAGCTATGCAATTAAGGATGCACTTAAAAATGGAATAAAGACACTTTACTTTATATCAAGAGACGGCTATCATTTAAAGAGAATAGCCGACGCCATCATAAGAGCTAAGGGAATTGATATGAAGACAAAGTATATATACGGCTCAAGAAGGGCATGGAGAGTGCCGTCGTTTGTGAAGGAGATAGACGAGGAATTTTTCACTAACTTCGGAAACTTTGCGCAGGTTCAGAGCTATGAACATTTGCTTGACGCAACCTGTCTTGACGAGGAAATCTTTCAAAAGGAATTTCCGGAGCTTGCCTATTTGAAGGACGTTGAAAGAATAGACCAGAAAACGCTGGACGACATAAAGATAGTGCTGTCGAATTCAGACAGATATAAGCGATATATTCTCAATTATGCAAAAAAGGAAAGAGAAATCATCAATGAATATTTTAATCAGGAAATTGATTTTTCTGAAAGGTTTGCATTTGTTGAGTATTGGGGCAGAGGGTATACTCAGGACTGTCATGTAAGAATAATGCACACAGCCGCAGGAAAAGAAATCGATGTTCCTTATTATTATATGAGGAGCATATATTCCACAGAGGGAGCAAGTATAAAGAAAAACTTTACAACACATGTTCAATCGCTGATATTTGTTGAGGCTATTTTTGCAAACATACCCTATAAGAGCATTGAGAAATATAAGTATGAGGATTCAAAGGTTGTACCTGTAATAGAGCCGATCCAATGTGATGAAGAGCTAAACTATTCGCTGGAGAGGTTTTTAAAACAGTTCTGTTTAGATTTTTACGACAGCGAAAGTCAGTATAATGATGAGGAAACGTTGGAGCGTGAACTGTTTGATTTTTCATTTAATTATTATGCGGAGCATCAGGAGGACGATTTGATATTCACTGAATGTTTAGGCTCGCTGGTTGACTCTGTAGGCACTTACGGCGACAAGAGAGAGTTTGCTCCGCCGTTTTCAAAACAGATGCTAGAAGATCTTGCAGACGGAATTCCTATTGGAAAATTGACTTATTCGCTGCCTATAACTTTAAACCGATCGTCAGAAAAAAATATTGCGGAGTATGAACGCATAATGCAGTCTTTTGAGGATGAAAAGGAAGAAAAGCGTTTAGAAAAGCAAAAAGAAAAGTTTGACGTTAAGGAAATAGAATTCAAAAAGCAGTATGAAAAGTATATTTGGGATAAGAGAATATACAATAAGAAGTACAAAAAGCTTTGTGCAAGCAACGGTATTGTTGCAAAAAGCGTATTGATTTTTGACCCGTTTTTCAGTGGTAAAATTATAAAGCCGGAGTTATGCGACTTGTGCAGAGAGCTTTCAAAGGTGAAGGGAACAAGTATAAATTATATTGTAAACAAAAAGAGTTACACAGATGAGGATTTAAAGCTTATTGCAACAAGCGAAGTTATAATTTTGAGAGATCAAATTGATATTATAAGTATGCTTGATATAAGGTCTGAAACAAAAATAGTTCAGATGTGGCAATGCGCTTTACCGACATCCGGTTCGGGATATATGAGAAATTTAAGCAATGTGGGACCCTATGAAAGAAAGCTCATTGAACAAAAGGAGGATGTTAATTACTCGGTAGTAACGGCGGCTTCGCACGCTATTTCTGAGATGTTTGCAAAATCCTTGAAAAATACCGAAGCTTCAAATATAATAACTATCGGAAATCCTTGTACAGATATTTATTTTGATGAAAAAAGTAAAGAAGAAACCAGACAGAAACTTTACAAAAAATTTCCGCAGGCAAGAGATAAAAAAATCATTGCGTATATTCCCAGCCACAGATTTAGAACGGAGCCGTATAAAAAGCTGGAATTCCTCGATGTACCACTTATGTATAAGTATTTGAAGGACGATTATGTTCTTTTATTTCATAGTTCGGTTAAAAATGATAATAAGTATCACATAGCAAAATGTCACAAGGATTTTGCTTTTGAGATAAAGGGTATTGTTGCGTTAAGACCTCTTCTTTCAATAGCAGACGTAATCGTAGGTGATTACCGAAGCAGCTTCTTTGAAGCACCGCTTTTAAATGTTCCTATATTTGTAACTGCAAATGATTTTGAAGAACAAAAGGAGAACAAAGGTCTTAATGATAATTACAAGCATATCATAGGAGGTCCTATAGTAGCTGACACTATGGATCTTGTGCAGAGAATAATTGATATAGACCAATATGATTTTACAAAACAACAGAATGTTGTTAAAAAATTCTTTGACAAATGTGACGGAGGTTCTTCTAAAAGGCTGGTTGACACGCTTTTTTAAAAATAAAATCAAATTTTTAGGAAAATTAATATACTCTTGATAATTTTGATATGTTTTGTGATATAATTAATATGAATTTTATCGTTTTATGTCGGCGTAATTAGACTTTTATTTAATTATGTTGTATAATGTTTAGAATTATAATTTGTTTATGGAGAAAAATAAATGAGGAATGTATATATTCAAAAGTTCATAAGCTACAGACATTTGATGATTGAGCTTGTAAAAAAAGGAATTAAATTAAAGTACAGAAGATCATATCTGGGGATATTATGGTCGCTTATTGAGCCTTTGCTAACAATGGCTGTGCTTACTATCGTGTTTACAAGGCTTTTGGGAAGAGACGCTAAAGGTCTTAATATTCCGTTTGCACTTTATATTCTTATCGGACGGCTTATGTATTCTTATTTTTCATCTGGAACAAAGACGGCTATGCGCTCTATAAGAACAAACGCACCTATGATTAAAAAGGTTTATGTTCCTAAATATTTGTATCCGCTGTCGTCGACGCTTTACACATATGTGATCTTTCTTATTTCGCTTATAGATTTGTTCGGCGCGGCTATTGCAATGGGTGTTAAACCGTCTTGGTATATGCTTCAGGCATTTATACCTCTGATTTTAATTTTCTTTTTAACATTCGGTATAGGAATGATACTAACAACTGTAGATGTATTTTTCAGAGATGTGGAGTACATTTGGGATGTTGTTTCAATGCTTATTATGTATACGAGCGCTATTTTCTATACTACAAACAGGTTTAAAGGCTGGATGTTGAATATCTTTAAATTCAATCCATTGTACAGGCTTATTGAAGGCTTCAGAGACGCATTTTCCGGTCAGCCTATGCATCCTTACGGAATGCTTTATGCGGCACTGTTTTGTTTTGCGGTAGTTATTTTCGGTTTCTTTGTCTTCTATAAAAAGCAGGATGATTTTATTCTGCATATTTAAATTAGAAGTTCAAAAGATATAGCTCAAAAGGAGGGTACAGATTAAATCATGGGTAAAACTATACTTAATGTTTCTCATGTTGGAATGAAATTTAACCTTAGTAAGGAAAAGGTTGACAATATAAAAGAGTTTGTAATAAAGCTTTTGAAAAGAGAGCTTCACTATAATGAGTTCTGGGCATTAAAAGATATCTCATTTGAGGTCGAGCAGGGCGACAGATTGGGCGTTCTTGGCTTGAACGGAGCAGGTAAGTCGACTCTTTTAAAAATAATCTCAGGTGTTTTTAAGCCCACTGAGGGTGAGATAACAGTTGATGGGAAAATCGTACCGCTTCTTGAACTGGGAGCAGGCTTTGACAGACAGTATACCGGCGGAGAAAATATTTTTTTGTATGGTACTGTTTTGGGATACTCGAGAGACTTTCTTAAAGAAAAATACGATGAAATTGTCGAATTTTCAGGTCTTGGGGATTTTATTGACGTTCCTATAAAGAATTATTCGTCAGGAATGAGGGCAAGGCTAGGCTTTTCTATTGCAACTATTGTGGATCCGGAAATTCTCATTCTCGATGAGGTTTTGTCGGTGGGGGACAGAAAGTTTAAGAAGAAAAGTCTGAATAAAATCCAGTCAATGATGAAGAGTAATGTAACTGTACTTTTCGTTTCTCATAATACAGACCAAATAAGAGAAATTTGTAACAAAGCCATTTTGCTCGAACACGGCAGGCTCATTGCTAATGGCGAGGTAAACGAGGTTTGCGACTATTACGAAAAGCTAGTAGAGGAAGAGTATGATATCGACGAACTGCCCAAAAAATTAAGGAAAAAACGCAGAAAAAAACAGAAACTTCAAAATTGATTTTTTAAACTGCCACATATTTGATTTCTTTGCTATGAAGCGTTCTTATTTTGAACGCTTTTTTCATTATTAAATATATATCCGCTCTTGAAGCTCTATTGCAGTATTTGTAAATAAACTATTAACATATATTCTACACCCTTGATTTTTCCTCTTGCGGTGTTATAATACTATTAGCACTCTAATGATTAGAGTGCTAAAACAATTATTAAGACGTTGAAAGGAATGGTCAAGTTTGGGTACAAAACAATTTAAAGCGGAGTCTAAAAGACTTCTTGAGATGATGATAAACTCAATATATACGCATAAGGAAATATTTTTAAGAGAGCTTATTTCCAATGCGTCGGACGCTATAGATAAGCTGTATTTTAAATCGCTTACCGATACAAGTGTTGGACTTAATAAGGACGATTTTGAGATTAATATTGAGATCGACAAGGATAACAGAACTCTAACTATATCGGATAACGGAATAGGTATGACTAAAGAGGAACTTGAGAACAATCTCGGCACTATTGCAAAGAGCGGTTCGCTGGCTTTTAAAAATGACAATGAGCTTGGCGAAGATGTCGATATTATCGGACAGTTCGGCGTTGGATTCTATTCGGCATTTATGGTTGCTAAGAAGGTCACTGTAGTGTCTAAAGCCTACGGCGAGGACAAGGCGCATATCTGGAAGTCGTCAGGCGTGTCGGGTTATACGATTGATGATTGTGAGTCTGATATGAGCGCAGGTACGGTAATTACACTTGAAATCAAGGACAATACCGACGACGAAAAGTATGACGAGTTCTTGGAGCAGTATAGAATTCAGTCGCTTGTTAAGAAGTATTCTGACTATATTCGTTTTCCTATCAAGATGGAGATGGAGAAAACTGAGTACCCTGAGAAAAAAGAGGGCGAGGATAAAGAGCCTGAACCTATTACCGTCAGGGAGATAGTTACGCTCAATAGTATGGTTCCTATATGGAAGAAGAATAAGAACGAGCTTAAAGACGAGGACTACAACAGCTTCTATACCGATAAGTTTGCAGATTATGAAGCCCCAATCACACATATCCACTCGAAGAACGAGGGTATCGCTACCTATGACGCTTTGCTGTTTGTTCCGTCGAGAGCGCCTTTTGACTACTACTCAAAGAATTATAAAAAGGGATTGCAGCTTTACTCAAGCGGAGTTATGATAATGGACTGCTGCGAGGACCTGCTGCCGGATTATTTTAACTTTGTAAAGGGTCTTGTAGATTCGCAGGATTTGTCTCTTAACATTTCAAGGGAAATGCTCCAGCACGACAGACAGGTTAAAATTATTGCCAAGAATATTGAAAAGTCGATAAAGAACGAGCTTACCAAAATGTTGAAAAATAAGAGGGAAGACTATGAGAAATTCTTCAAGGCATTTGGTCTTAACCTCAAGTTCGGTATCTATCAAAGCTACGGAATGGCTAAGGAAACCTTGCAGGATTTGCTTTTGTTTAAATCGTCTTTCGAGGGTAAGATGGTTACGCTCGACGAGTACGTAAGCCGTATGAAGGACGACCAGAAGTATATTTACTATGCCTGCGGTGAGAGCGAGGCTCGTATTGAAATGCTCCCTCAGGCGGAGGCTGTTAAGGATAAGGGCTATGAAATTCTTTACTGCACCGACGACGTTGACGAGTTTGCAATTAAGATGATTATGAACTATAAGGAGAAAGAGTTTAAGTCTATTTCCGCAAGCGACCTCGACCTCAGCACGGATGAAGAAAAAGAAGAAGTCAAAAAGAAAACTGAGGACAGCAAGGGTATGTTTGAATTTATGAAAGAGTCTCTAGGCGATAAGGTTTCAGAGGTAAGGCTTTCTTCAAAGCTCAAAACTCACCCTGTTTGTCTTTCTAGCGACGGTCAGGTCTCAATAGAGATGGAAAAAGTGTTAAACTCAATGCCTCAGAACGGTGATAACAAGGTGAAGTCTGAAAAGGCTTTGGAAATAAATGCTTCTCACCCGATTTACGAAAAGCTGAAAAGCCTTTATGAAACGGACAAGGATAAGCTAAAGGTCTATGCCGGTCTGTTGTATGATCAAGCTCTGCTTATTGAGGGAATGAGTATTGAAAATCCTCTGGAGTTTTCTAATAATATTTGTGACCTTATGGTGTAATTATAGTAAGCAAAAAAGAAGTAAGAGATTAAAATTTTCTCTTACTTCTTTATTATTTGTCTAAGTATAATAGTTTGACAAAATTTTTATTTTGTTATATAATAAGCCAAAGGGTGCTGTACATAAACGGTCAGCGGTGGCGGTTTCTCCCCGAAAGGGGGTGATGATATGGTATCATATGCTGAATTGTATTTATTCGTTAGTATGATTACTGATATTATCACTCTAATTCTTCTTATAATTTATAAGAAAAACTAGAGTTTCTTACATAAAAAAGAAACACCGCCTACTCCCACAAGTAACGGTGTTTCAAACATCAAAAACTTAGGGAAAAACCGCAAGCCGTAAGACTTTGTACAGCACCCTTTTTATATTTATATTATAACACATATTTTTAATATGTCAAGCACCTGTCAGGGAAAAATTTAGCCTTGACAGGTTTATTTATGTTTAGTATCTTCTTCTGTTTTAGAAAATAAATCTTTTACATCAATATTATATAAAGCTATCATCATTCTAATTGTATCTAAATTAGGCTCTAAAATTCCGCTTTCATATTTTGATATATTACTTTGAGATGTTTTCAAAAGTTCTGCTGCTTTTTCTTGAGATATTCCAGCTTCTTTTCTAGCTTTTTTAATTCTTTCTGCAAAATGTTTTATTATAATCATCTTCTTTCACTTACTTTGTATAATTTTATCATATTCTATAATAGAATATTATTCAATTTTGGAATAATCCACAATTTACATTATTGAGTTGCTGTGATATAATTATTCCAAAACAGAATAATTATAATCAAGCGAGGTGAAAACAATGGATAAGAAGCGTATTCAATTTAGAGCAGATTCAGAAACGCTGGAAAAAATTAATTACATAGCCGAACATTACGGACGGTCTGTAAAAGAGCAGATAATTCATTTAATAGAAAACTGCGTTTCCGAGTATGAAGCAAAGATAGGTCCGATTGATGCTGAATCAAAAGATGAAAATTAGGAGGTTTATAAAAGTGGAAAAGTATTTAGAAAGATTAAAGAAATTAAGAACTGAGGCAGGGCTGACCCAAAAGCAGATAGCGAAAATAATAAATGTATCGCCGAGTACTGTATCAAAATACGAAAGCGGGAAAAGTCCAATAAGAGTTAATGAAGTAATAGCATTAGCAAGATTCTATGATGTAAGTGTGGATTACATAGGCGGTTTTACAGATAAGAAGGGTTACTTTTTGGGCAGGGATAAAGCATAAACAAATAAGAAGTAAGAGAAATTCAATCTCTTACTTCTTATAATATCTAATATCTTGCTTAAGTAACAAACTTGTCAAAGGCAGTGCTGCGTGCAGTGGTCACCCCTGCTTTAAATATGCGTCTATAAACGGTTCTATATTTCCGTTCATTACAGATTCTACGTTTTTAACCTCGCAGTTAGTTCTGTGATCTTTAACAAGGGTATACGGCATAAATACATAAGAGCGTATTTGCGCTCCCCAGGCGATTTCCTTATGCTCGCCCTTGATGTCCTCTATCTTTTCCAAATGCTCGCGCTCTTTGATTTCAATAAGTTTAGCTTTAAGCATTTTCATAGCATAATCTCTGTTCTGGTGCTGTGACCTCTGCGTCTGACACGAGCAAACAATGCCTGTGGGTATATGGGTTATCCTGACGGCAGAATCGGTTTTGTTTATGTGCTGACCGCCCGCACCGCTGGCACGGTATGTGTCCATTTTAATATCCTCAGGTTTGATTTCAACAGCAGTGCTGTCGTCAATTTCGGGCATTATGTCAACAGCCGCAAAAGATGTGTGACGGCTTCCTGAGCTGTCAAAAGGTGAAATTCTCACAAGACGATGAATACCCGCTTCGCTTTTTAGAAAGCCGTAGGCGTTTGTGCCTTCAATCAAAATGGTTGCGCTTTTTATTCCAGCTTCTCCGCCTTCGAGATAGTCAAGCATTGTAACTTTAAAAGAGTGCTTTTCAGCGTATCTTGTGTACATTCTAAGGAGCATTTCTGCCCAGTCTTGCGCCTCTGTTCCGCCTGCTCCGGGGTGAAATGAGACAATCGCATTGTTGCGGTCGTATTCGCCTGTGAGCAGGGTGGTAATTGTTAAAGCGTCAAGGTTTTTTGCAAACTTTTTTAGCTCAGTTTTAGCATCAAGAGCAAAACTTTCGTCTTCGTCCTCTTCGGCAAGTTCAATCATAAGAGAAATTTCATCAAACTTTTTTTTTGCGTCAGTGTATGACTTTATTGTTTCTTCAATAGCCTTTATATCTTTTAACGTCTTTTGTGAATTATTTGCATCGTTCCAGAAATTGCTGTCAAGTGTTTTCTCCTGAAGTTTTTTCAGCTTGACCTTATTGACGTCTATTTGCAAGACATCATAAAGCTCTGACAGTTTAGGCTTATAGCTTTCGAGTTCTTGTTTTATTTCATCTAAAATAACCATATTTATCTCCGAATAAATAAAATGAATATTATTTATTATACTTAATTTTGGTTAAAAAGTAAAGAAATTTAAGAAATAACTTTATTTTTCAAAAAAACTGTGTTATACTAGAGGTTAGAAAAAATAAACAAGAAACAAGGCGCAAGAAATATTTCTTGCTTTATAAAAATATTCTTACAGGAGGATTGCTCTTTTGAGCAGGTTAAAAATATGGCAAATTACAATGGTTCAAAGTGTATTGTTTGTGGAAAAATATTTGAAGAAAAAGATGATATAGTTGTCTGTCCTGAATGCGGAACACCTTATCATAGGGATTGCTACAAGCAGGCAGGAGAGTGTATAAATAAAGAGCTTCACGACAAAGGGATATCGTGGAGCCAGAAAAACAATTTTGATGGTAAGACAGCGGAGAAAGCTGAACGGGAAGAAAACAAAGTATGCCCGAGGTGCGGATTTAACAATTCTCAAGAACAGAATTTCTGTTCTCAGTGCGGTCTGCCGTTAAAAAGCGATTATGAATCTCAGCATTTTAATGACGGGAATAATCAAAATCCATATTCAAATTTCGGACCTATGGGACAAGACTTTGACGGACAGAGAGGTCAGTTTCAGGGAGGACAGCCTTTTAATCCGTTTTTAGGAGGCTTTGTTGAAATTGAAGACGACACCGATATTGACGGTTTAAGAGCGAAGGATATTGCTGATTATGTAGGAAGCAATAAGTTTTATTTTTTAGCACAGTTTATGAGAATTGCCAGACTGAAAATGAAAAGGTCTTTTAACTTCTGTGCGTTTCTATTTCCTGAATATTATTATTTTTACAGAAAAATGATAGGGCATGGATTTTTCTTTATGACATTTAAAATAGTTATGTCAGTTTTTATGCAAAGTATGCTTTTGAATTTCAATGTGTCATCAGCGACTACAACAACTGAGATTATGGATAAGCTTTCTTCGTCTCCGTTATGGTCGGGAATGTTTTTGGGGCTTTCGTTGCTGTCGTTAATAATTTATATTGTCAGCGGAATGTTTTCAAATTTTTGGTATTTTAAAAAGGCTAAGCACGATATAGGAGAAATAGATCAGGTTGCACAGTCACAGATTCAAAGGCGTGATACTATAGCTAAAAGGGGCGGAACGTCCTTTAGCATTACTATTGCAGCTATTGCTGCTTACTATTTAATAATAAGAATTATAGCAATGCTCATTCTTTAGAGGCAAGAGAATCTCTTGTTCTTGCTTTTTGACTTAGGTTTCTTAACGGTACAAGTTCAATATTAAATATTCTAATAGGAGGACGCTCCCTGCGGAGCATAACCATAAAAATGAAGGTAAAAAAGGCTATAATCCCTGCCGGAGGATGGGGAACTCGTGATTTGCCTGCGACAAAGGCTATGCCCAAGGAGCTTCTGCCTATTGTTGACAAGCCTGCGATACAGTACAATGTTGAGGAGGCTGTAAAAAGCGGCATAACGGATATATGTATTATATTAAGCCCTGATAAGGACATTGTTAAAAATCATTTTGCCACTAACGAGAGACTTGAAAAGCATCTAGCAAACGGCGGTAAAAGGTATGAGCAAAAATTAAAGGAAGTTCAGAAAATTTCCCGTATGGCAAATATCACATACATTGTTCAGAACGATGCTTTAGGACTTGGACACGCTGTTTCTTTAGCAAAGGAATTTGTAAACGGTGAATCGTTTGCCGTTTTGTACGGCGATGATGTAATTATTGGAGATGTTCCGTGCTGTAGGCAGGTATGCGACGCATATGAAAAATACGGCTTGGGCTCTGTCGCAATAAAAGAAGTTTCAGACGAAGACATAGTAAAGTATTCTTCGATGAAATGTAAAAATATAAAGGACAATGTTTACTCGATATCTGATATGATAGAAAAGCCTTCCCTTGCGGACAAGTTTTCAAACTTTTCCATTTTAGGCAGATGTGTTTTGCCGTTTGAGATTTTTGATATACTGGAGACTATTCCAAAAGGCAGGGGCGGAGAATATCAGCTTACCGACGCTATGGCTGTTCTTGCTCGTGAAAAGGGAATGATAGGCATAGATTTTATTGGAGACAGATTTGATGTCGGAAGCAAATACGGAATGTTAGAGGCTTCAATAAAAGTGGGTCTTAAACATCCCGAAGTAAGAGAGGATTTGGAAAAATTAATAGTAAAATTAGCGCAGGAAATTAAATGTTGACAAATATAAGATTTTATGTTATAATTCATTAGTTATCCTTGCTTGTGTTAAAAATGCAGGCGAAATCTAAAAGGAGGTGCAAATATTATGGCTAAGGTTACAGAAAAATACGAGGCTATGGTTGTACTCAGCACTAAGCTAAGCGAAGAAGAGACTCAGGCTCTTACGCAAAAGTTCGGTGACCTGATTTCAGCTAATGCCGAGGAGGTTTCTATTGACGAGTGGGGCAAGAGAAGGCTTGCTTATCCTATCAATTTTGAAAATGAAGGCTACTACATTCTTTGGAACTTTGTTTCAAAGCCAAGCTTTCCGGCAGAGCTGGAGCGTGTACTCAAGATTACTGACGGCGTTCTGAGATTTTTAATTACAGTTTGCTAACATTGGCAGAAAGGAAGATACGTTATGTTAAACAGAGTTATTTTGATGGGAAGAATAACCCATGATTTAGAGCTTAAACAGACTCCAAGCGGCGTAAGTGTTTTGTCATTCAGCATTGCCGTTGACAGAGGCTATGTGAGACAGGGTGAAGAAAGGCAGACAGATTTTATAAATTGCGTGGCATGGCGTCAGAGGGCTGAGTTTATCAATAATTATTTTGCAAAGGGCAGAATGATTGCGATTGAGGGAAGTCTTCAGACAAGAACCTACGATGACCAAAACGGCGTTAAGCATTATGTTACAGAGGTTGTTGTAGATAACGTATCATTCACAGGTGAACCTAAACAGCAGGGCACAACAACTAGCTCTACGTTTAGTACGCCGGCTCAGAACACCGCTGTTAATAGCGATTCTTCAAATGAGTCAATTGCCATTGGCGATATAGACGATTTTGAGGTAGTTATTTCAGACGACGGGGTACCGTTTTAATCAAAATAATCAGATTGCGTTAAATTAATATCAGGTAAAGGAGGAAAAAACCATGGAGAAAATCACCAGACCGGTTAAGAGAAGCCGTAAAAAGGTTTGTATGTTCTGTGTTGAAAGATCAGAGAAGATTGATTATAAAGATGTAGCCAAGTTAAGAAAGTGTATGACAGAGAGAGCTAAAATTCTCCCTCGCCGAATTACAGGAACTTGTGCATATCATCAAAGAGAACTTACATCAGCTATCAAGAGAGCACGCCACGTTGCGTTGCTTCCTTATACGGCTGAATAATAAGTGAAGATTTTACTAAAGGATAAGGCGTTCGGAAGATTTCCGAACGCCTTATTTTGCCATTTTTCAAAGTAAATACATTTTGCAAACCTTTCAAAGGTGTCTTTGTATGTTCTTGACTCTGGCAAGAATATAATTCCTGTTGCAAAATTCTGCGAATACTGTTATAATAACTTTAATCGTAAGTGATGATACAACGTTTACATTCTTGAAAGTTTACTTATTCTATGACATACAGTTTAAAGATAAAGAAAGGAACATACATATAATGAATGAGAAAATAAAAGTTTCAAACACAAAAAATATACAGATAATGCCTTGTGTAGCTATGAGAGATATCGTTTTGTTTCCAAATATGGTAATGCATTTTGACGTAGCTCGGTCAAGGTCTGTTCTTGCTTTAAAAGCGTCACTGGATAATGACAGAATGGTTTTTCTAACCACTCAGAAGGATTTGATTGTAGATAAGCCTGAGCTTAAAGATTTGTATAAAATCGGTGTAATAGCCGAAATAAAGCAGATAATAAAAACTCCTGAGGGATACTCAAGAGTTTTGGTTGAGGGGCTTTACAAAGCAAAAGCGCAAAATGTTTATCTCTGCGAGAATGGATATTTGGAAGCAGAGGTTAAGAAGCTTCCTACATATTCCAGAGAGCGTTTGGATGATTATGAGCTTCAAGCTATAATGAGAGAGGTGAAACGGACATTTAGAGAGTATGCTGAAAATGTTCCGAGAATGCCTAAGGAGATTTTAGCGTCAGTATACTCTGCACAGACGCCAAAGGATTTATTTGAGTCTGTAGTTTTCAATATATCCGTTTCGACCGAATATAAGCAGATGCTTTTGGAAATAAAAACAGTCGGCGAAAAGCTTGCGCAGCTTATCAGCATTTTGTCAAGCGAGTTAGAGGTGTTATCTATTGAGAAAGAGATACAGTCTCAGGTATCGCAGAATATAGAAGAAAACCAAAGAGAATATTATCTCAGAGAACAGTTAAAGGTTATACGTTCTGAGCTTGGAGACGACTCTGAAGAAGATGATATTGAATCGTACACTAATAAAATATGCGAACTAAATCTTGACGAAGAGCGTCGTGATAAACTTTTAGCGGAGGTCAAAAGGCTTGAGAAAATGCCGTCTGGTTCTCAGGAGGCTGTTGTTATAAGAACTTATCTTGATACCTGTTTGGCTCTCCCTTGGAATAAATCTACTGAAGATACAGCAAATATTGAGAAGGCAAGAAAAATTCTTGACGCAGATCATTACGGTCTGAAAAAAGTAAAGGAAAGAATACTGGAAATTCTGTCTGTAAAGGCTTTTAACCCTGACGTTAAAGGGCAGATCATATGTCTTGCCGGACCTCCGGGAGTGGGTAAAACATCAATCGGCAGGTCAATAGCTCACGCTTTGGGCAGACAGTATGTAAGAGTGTCGCTCGGAGGAGTTAAGGACGAATCTGATATAAGAGGGCACAGAAAAACGTATGTTGGCGCAATGCCTGGCAGAATTATAACTGCGCTCAAACAGGCAGGAACTAACAATCCAGTAATGCTTTTAGACGAGATAGATAAAATGAGCAATGATTTCAGAGGTGATCCGTCTTCTGCAATGCTTGAGGTTTTAGACAGCGAACAGAATAAAGAGTTCAGAGATCACTACATTGAAATGCCATTTGATTTGTCGAATGTTCTTTTTATCACAACGGCAAATAATCTTAATACCGTTCAGGCGCCTTTGCTCGACAGAATGGAGGTTATTGAGCTTTCAAGCTACACCAGAGAGGAAAAGTTCAATATTGCAAAGCGCCATATTATTCCGAAGCAACTAAAGGCTAACGGGATGAAGCCTTCTCAGATGAGAATTACTGACGACTGTATTTATACTCTTGTCGACAGCTATACAAGGGAAGCAGGTGTCAGAAAGCTTGAAAGGTGTATTGCTTCTCTATGCAGAAAGGCAGCTAAAGAAATCGTGGAAAACGGAGTTAAAAAGGTCACGTTTAAAGAGAGCAATATAGAAGAGTATCTAGGTGTTAAAAAGTATCTTCCTGACCTTGTTGCAAAAGAAAGCGAGGTAGGATTAGTAAACGGACTTGCGTGGACGGCTGTAGGCGGCGTTACTATGCCTATGGAGGTTTTAGTGCTTGACGGAAAGGGTGAGATAACTCTTACAGGCTCTCTCGGAGACGTTATGAAGGAAAGCGCTAAGATAGCGGTAAGCTATTGCAGAAGTGTCGCTGATAAGTTCAATATTGATAAGGAATTTTATAAAACTAAGGATCTGCATATTCATGCGCCTGAGGGAGCAGTACCAAAGGACGGTCCTTCGGCAGGAGTTACTATGGTTACGGCTATGATTTCTGCGCTGTCTGGTACTCCTGTTAAAAGTTCTGTCGCTATGACGGGTGAGATCACACTGAGGGGAAAGGTTCTGCCTATAGGCGGTTTAAAGGAAAAGTCAATGGCGGCTTATAAAGCAGGAATCAAAACAATAATAATACCATATGACAATAAGTCAGATATTGAGGAAATCGACGAGACAGTTAAATCATCTGTTGAAATAGTTTTGGCAAAGAACATAAGCGATGTGCTTGAAACAGCGTTGGATATCAAAGAAATTGAGGATAATATTCCGCTTGGTATGATTGCAGGTGAAACGTCAAAAGAGAGTATCACCGCTGCTGTATAGTATTAAAAATACATAGACGGGTAATAACATAATAGGAGGAAATGTCCCAAGGGGCAGAAAACAGACTTGAATTTTAACAACGTAGAATTTAAAACATCATACGGTCGGCTTGATCAGATACCCAAGGCGGAACGCATAGAGATAGCCTTTTCTGGGCGTTCTAATGTTGGTAAGTCTTCGCTTATCAATAAAATATTTAATCGAAAGCAGCTAGCGAAGGTAAGCTCAATGCCTGGAAAGACGGTTACTATAAATTTCTTCAGCTTTGAGAATATTTATATCGTTGATTTGCCCGGATACGGCTATGCTAAGGTTTCTAAGAGTGAAAAGAAAAGATGGGCTAGTCTTATAGAGGGATACCTTAACGACAAGTCGAGAAGGCTTGACTTGATTTTTCAGCTTATTGATATGCGTCATGCGCCCTCAAAAGACGACCTTATGATGATAGATTTTATGGTTGAAAACGAGCTTCCGTTTGTTGTTGTGCTTACAAAGTCTGATAAGCTCAAGCCGACGGCGAGAAAGCAAAGACTGGAGGCTTTCAGAAGCGAGATGCCTTATTTTGATGAGATAAAAGTAATACCTTGCTCTGCGCAGACAGGCGAGGGTATAGACAGAATAAAAGCGATAATTGAGGAAATAAGCGCTGATTGATAATAGTTTACAGCAGAGAATTAAGCAACAAAATAGTAAAGCAGTTGTATTAAGAAAAGCCCTGTTCATTACAATTTTGAACAGGGCTTTTTATAATTTAATACTTAATATTTATACCGTTAAGTGCTTGTGCTCTTCAAGAAGATTTTTTATTTTCTCGTGTGGATCTATTATAGACGAAATTGATAAATCGTGGTTTAATGAAGCAATGAAATATGCAATGTACTTTGATACATCGACTTCATAGAACCAGTCTCTGCTCAAAAGCTCGGGAGAACGGTAGGTCAGATTAGTTCCGAAAACACCGTCGATTATGCCGTCTTTAACAGCTGTGTCGAATTTCTCAAGACCGTTTGTAAATATTGCGTAAGTAGAATAGGCATAGATTTTTCTAGCCTTTCTCTTTTTAAGCTCATATGCTATGTCGAGAACAGACTCTCCTGACGATATAATGTCGTCTGCTACGAAAACATCCTTGCCTTCGACGTCGTTACCCAGATATTCGTGGGCAACAATTGGGTTTCGCCCGTTTACAATGGTTGAGTAGTCACGTCTTTTATAGAACATTCCAAGGTCAACGCTTAGAACTGACGCATAGTACATATTTCTGTTGATAGCGCCCTCATCAGGGGAGATGATCATAAAGTGTTCTTTATCTACGATGATGTCGTCAAGGTTTCTGAACATTGCCTTTAACACCTGATAAGAGGGTATTACATTATCAAACCCCATCAGCGGAACTGCATTTTGCACACGAGGGTCGTGCGCGTCAAAGGTGAGAATGTTTGAAACACCCATAGCCTCAAGCTCCTGAAGCGCAACGGCACAGTCTAAAGATTCACGATAGCTTCTTCTGTGCTGCCTGCCGCCGTAGAGAATAGGCATAATAACATTTATCCTGTGCGCTTTTCCTCCGGCTGCCTGAATAATTCTCTTTAAGTCCTGATAGTGGTCGTCTGGGGACATATGGTTTTTCATTCCGAAATAATCGTATGTGCAGTTGTAGTTACCGACATCGCAGATGATGAATAGGTCGTCGCCGCGAACGGTTGATTTTATTATACCCTTTCCGTCACCTGATGAAAACCTCGGACAATCAACCTCAATAAGATAGCTGTTCTTGATAATACCGCTTTCTGCCGCCCACTTGGTAAGGTAACCGTCGATTTTAGAACAAAGCTCCTGAGTGCCGTTCATACCGATTATCCCTAAAGGTCCAACCTGAGTTTGCGGTTCAAATAAAACACCGTTAGTATTGCTCGTCATAAAAAATCTCCTTATATAAAATTTAAAAAATATCCTGTTTTTTCTTTCTTGAACGTCTTATGTTCAGGAAAAGAGTCAGAGCCAGAGAAATCAAAAGAAAGGAAGGTACAAGCCAAGGCGATTTTGATTTCTCAATTTTGATTTGATTCCAAAGCTCTTGAGTGTAAGCGTTAGTATCGTCAGAAAGATTTATAAAAACTTCTGTTTTTTCGTTAAGATAATCGTCAGGCGGACAGCGTAGCGGATTCGCTTTTACTTCTTCATCAAAAAGATTGTAAACGCCTGTGTGAGGTGTTGAATAGCAAAGATAATCGCAGTTTGCGTATGCAACCTGAACCTCATTTAGGAAATTTATATACATTTCTGCGGCTTCCTTATTCTTTGCCGCTGTTGGAATACAGGCTGCGTCAACAAACTTGTTAGTGCCCTCTTTTGGTATACAGAAATCAAGATTGGGATTTTCATCTATCATTGTTTGAACATCGCCTGCATAATAAGGCGCTATTGCCGAGGACTCGCCTCCGATTTTATCGAAAATCTCGTCCATTACATATGCTTGTACAAGATTTTTCTGCTGTTTTAAAGAGCTTGCGGCTTCTTCTAACTCTTTTTTATTCTCGGTGTTTTGAGAATATCCAAGATAGGTAAGCGCAATTCCAAATGCGTCACGGGGATTGTTGAACATAAGAATGTTATTGTCGTTAGCCTCGTCCCAAAGGTCGCACCAGCCTGTTATCTCTTTTTTTACCATGTTTTTATTGTAAACAATACATACTATTCCCCAAGTGTATGGAACAGAGTATTCATTTTCAGGGTCATACTCAAGTCCGACAAACTTTTTGTCTATATAGCTGAAGTTTGGAATTTTGCTGTAATCCAGCTTTTGAATAAGCCCCTCTTTTATCATTTTTGAAATCATATAATCGGAGGGAATAACAACATCATAGTCTCCGCCTCCGCTTTTCAGCTTTGAATAAAGCTCTTCATTGGTAGCAAAGGTCTTATAGTTGACGTTTATTCCGGTCAGCTTTTCAAATTCTTTGTTGACGTCAAAATAATCGTCTTGGTTTATCGCCATATATTCGCCCCAGTTGCAGACATTAAGGGTTATGTTCTTGTCCTTCAAGCGGGTATAATCATAGCTTGATAGCAGACTTTTATCAAACTTAGATAATATAGTATCCATATCAACATCTTCACGGTTTAATGTTTTTTCGGTCTGCGAACTATCATTGACGCCTTTATCGCTGACATTATTTGAATAATCTTTACCAGAAGAATTACTTACTGCCGAAGAATCATCGTTTGACTGGTTGTTATTACCATTACAGCCGGTAAGCATTACAAGCGAAAGCATCAATGTAACAAATAGTACAAAGCGTTTTTTCATTTACAAGCTCCTTTGTCAGTATAACACAAAATTATAAAAATATCAAAACAAAATCTTTTCACGATCTTGACGCTAGATATTCCAGCCTTTCTTTTCTGAGCATATAGTTTGATATTGCATTTTTGATAATTAAAACTGCAAGAATAACTATAAATATTATTGCTGAAAGAGCGTTTATCTCCGGCGATACTTTTTTTCTGGTCATAGAATAGATAGTTATAGGAAGTGTTTCAACTGTAGTTCCCGAGTTGAAATAGCTGATAATAAAGTCGTCGATAGAATAAGTTATAGCCATTAAAAAGCCTGAAAGCACGCCCGGCATTATTTCAGGAATCGTAACCTTGAAAAAAGCCTGTCTGGGATTGCAGCCCAAATCCTCCGCCGCTTCGACTAGATTTGGATTCATTTGTCTTAGCTTTGGAATAATGCTGTAAATGATGTATGGAATATTAAAGGTTATGTGTGCAAGTATAAGCGACACAAATCCGAATTGAAATCCCGAATACACTGTAAATGCCCTGAACAAAAGCATTAGCGAAACGCCGGTTATAATTTCAGGATTTATAACCGGGATATAGGTTATGTTCATAATAGCTGCCTTAGTTATAGGTCTCATTTTGTTTATCCCTATAGCCGCCGCTGTTCCGATAATAGTTGCTAACAGCGAGGAAATAAGAGCGATAATAATCGTGTTAAAAAGGGCTGAAAGAATAGCCTCGTTGTGGAACAGCTTTTGATACCACTGTAAACTGAAGCCTGTGAAATACGCCCTCGATTTTGAGGCGTTGAATGAAAAAACGATTAGTACAAGTATGGGAATGTACAGAAAAACAATAACAAATGCGGTTATTGTTCGTGAAACGATTTTATTCATTAAATAACAGCCTCCTCACTGCCAAATTGATTGAACAGACTCATAATTAGTAAAACTATAACCATAAGAACCAAAGACATCGCAGAGCCTAAGTGAGGGTTGTAAGAGTTGCCCAAGAACTGAGATTCAATAATGTCACCGATAAGGTCGTTTGTTCCTCCGCCAAGCATTCTCGATATGATAAATGTAGATACTGACGGAACAAATACAGTAATGATCCCTGTTGAGATTCCCTGCTTTGAAAGGGGAAGAATGATTTTTGTTATAATGTGAAAGCCTGAGCAGCCCAAATCTTGAGCGGCTTCAATTACGCTTTCGTCTATCTTGGTCATAACAGAATATAGTGGAAGGATCATAAAGGGAATGTAGTTGTATATCATTCCTAAGACTACTGCTCCCGAATTGTTTATCAGATTAAACGGTCCCAGATGGAAAAGCCCGAAAAATCTGTTTATCAGTCCGTTTTCCTCAAGGAGAGTCATCCACGCATAGGTTCTAAGCAGAAAGTTTATCCACATAGGAAGTATGACTATCATAAGCATTGTTCCCTGTTTTCCTTTTGCAAGCCTTGAAATTAAATAGGCAACCGGAAGACCGAGTATAAGGCATATTACAGTGGCGATGACCGAGAATTCTATCGACCGGAATAAAACATCCAGATAGTCGTTCATAGCTACTATATTTGAAATTGTGAACTCTCCGCTCTGGGTAGTAAACGCAAAGAATATTACAAGACCAAGCGGAATTACTGTGAATATAATCATCCATATTATGTATGGAACAGCTAAAATTTTTGATTTCATCAATATTGCCATGCTCCTTTGGGAGCATTCCTCCTCTCGCTGTTATTGTGACAAGTCTTTGATTTTTAATTGGTTCTCCATTTTGTGCATTATATGGATATCCATAGGTTCAATACTCATACCGACAATAGTACCTACATCTTCGTGCAAAGTTGACTGGACTTTCCACTTGTATCCGCTTGCTTCAACTATCATTTCATAGTGAACGCCCTTGAAGATAACGCTTTCAACAACGCCTGTTATCGCTCCCTTTATCTGAGGAACGATTTTAATATCCTCAGGTCTGATAACAACATCTACAAGCTCGTCTTTTTCAAAGCCTGAATCAACACAGGTAAAGGAGTTTCCGGCAAAGTCTACAAGGAAATCCTTTCGCATAATGCCGTCTATAATATTGCTGTCTCCAATAAAATCAGCTACAAAAGCGTTTTTAGGCTCGTTGTAAATATCAACAGGAGTGCCTATTTGCTGAATAATGCCGTTGTTCATTACAACGACCGTATCAGACATAGTAAGAGCCTCCTCCTGGTCGTGGGTTACATAAATAAAGGTTATCTCGAGCTCCTGCTGAATGTTTTTAAGCTCGATCTGCATTTCCTTTCTCAGCTTTAAGTCCAAAGCTCCCAATGGCTCGTCGAGAAGCAGGACTTTAGGTCGGTTTACCAATGCTCTTGCAATGGCAACTCTTTGCTGCTGCCCGCCCGAAAGACTGTGTATAGAGCGTTTCTCAAAGCCTATGAGATTGACAAGCTCTAATGTTTCCTGAACTCGTGATTTTATTTCCTTATCGCTCAGCTTTTTGAGCTTAAGACCGAAAGCTATATTATCGTATATATTCAGATGAGGGAAAAGAGCATACTTTTGAAAAACAGTATTTACCTGTCTTTTATGAGGCGGCAGCTTTGTGATATCCTTATTATTGAAATAAAGCGAGCCGCTTTTCATTTGCTGAAAGCCTCCGATAATACGGAGAGTTGTAGTTTTTCCACAGCCGGACGGACCGAGCAGGGTAACAAATTGCTTATCAATAATGTCGAGATTTATATTCTTTAAAATCTGCTCTCCGTCGAATTCAACAATGGCGTCTTTAAGACTGATAATAATATTTTCCAACTTGGCTAACACTTCCTGTTCATAATAATTTTGACAATAAACGCTATGATGATTATAAATTATTTTATTTCAATTTACAATACTTTTTTGATATTTATTTTTTTAATTAAAACAGCATTTATATTAATTATTTCTTTTTAACATTTTGAAGAAAAAACAGAAAAAAATATTGCTATTTATTTTTAGATAGTATATAATATAATAGAGTATTTATATCTATTTTTAATAGTGAATTTTTATACATAATGTGTTTTTTCAAAAGAGGAGAATATCATATGACAAAAGCGGAAAGGTTTTTCGATGAAATTAAAGATAAAAGAATTGCATTCATCGGAACGGGCGTGAGCCATAACGATTTAATAAGATTATTTTTAAAAAAGGGTTATAATATTGTTATCTGCGATAAGAATAATCTTGAAGAAAAAAATAACGAGCTTTACTTTGAGTTCAAACAGGCGGGAGCGGAGTTTTCATTCGGTGAAAATTATCTTGATGAAATTTTCAGATGTGATATAGTTTTCAGGACACCCGGAATGTATTATAACGATCCGACGCTTACAAAAGCGCGCAAGAAGGGTATTATCATAACAAGCGAGATGGAGGTTTTCTTTGACCTTTGCCCGTGTAAGATTTACGCCGTAACGGGTTCTGACGGCAAATCTACCACTACTACGCTCGTTTCTCAATTTTTTAAAGCAGACGGTAAGACTGTTCATTTAGGAGGAAATATAGGCAAACCTCTTTTGTATAAGATAGAAAAAATCAAAGAGACTGACGTTGCAGTAGTTGAGCTTTCTAGCTTTCAGCTTATCTCGATGAGAGAATCTCCGTTTGCTGCGGCGATAACAAACATATCGCCAAATCACCTTAACGTACACGGCACAATGGAGGAATACATTGGCGCTAAGTGCAATATTCTTGCTCATCAAAATGCCTTTTCTAAGGCAGTTTTGAATATGGATAATGATGAAGCTATGAAGCTGTGCGATATGGTGAGGGGAAGGCTTTCCCTTTTCAGCAGAAAGGGTATTCCCGAATGCGGAAGCTTTTTAGATAATGAAGGCAACCTATGTTATAATGAATACGGCAAGGTTACAAAGATAGTCCATATGGACGATATAAGGATTCCGGGCATACACAATGTAGAAAATTTCCTTACGGCTATTGCGCTTACTTGGGGAGATGTTTCTTCTGAGAGCATTGTAAAAACGGCTAAGGAGTTCGGCGGAGTTGAGCATAGAATAGAGTTTGTAAGGGAGCTTGACGGAGTAAGGTACTATAACGATTCTATTGCCACAAGCCCTACACGTGTAATGGCAGGACTAAATTCATTCAAGCAGAAAATAATCGTAATTGCAGGCGGTTCTGATAAAGGAGTTCCATTCGACACTCTTGCAGAGCCTGTAAATGAAAAGGTCAAGGTCTTGATTCTTATGGGTCAGACTGCAAAAAAGATTAAAGAGGCTGTTACCGAATGTGAAGATTATAGAACAAGCGGACTAAAGGTAATAATGGTAAAGGATATGGAGGAAGCTGTTCACACTGCAAGGGATATTGCAGAAAAGGGCGATATAGTTTCTTTGTCTCCTGCCTGCGCTAGCTTTGATATGTACCCTATGTTTGAGGTAAGAGGCAGGCACTTTAAGGAAATTGTAAACTCACTTTAATATGTTTTTAAGGGATAATTTATGAATAAGAAAGAACTAACTGAAATATTATTTAAACTTACCCGGCAAAACGGCGTTTCGGGCGATGAATTTTGCGCTTCAAAAACAGCAGCGGAACTTCTTAAAAAGTACACATCTGATGTTATATTAGATGATTTTGGCAATGTTATCGCAAATATCGGAAAGCGTGAAGAGGGTAAGCCTCATATTATGCTTGACGCGCATATAGATGAGATTGGATTTATTGTAACTTACATTACCGACGAGGGCTTTTTGAAAATATCAAACTGCGGTGGTATTGACAGACGTCTGCTTCTGGCTCAACAGGTTGAGGTTCTTTGCTCAAACGGACAGAAAATTATCGGCGTTATTACTTCAACCCCTCCGCATCTGGAATCAGATGATAAAAAAGCGCCAAAGCTGGACGATATCTTCGTTGATATAGGAATGTCAAAGGAGAACGCTCAAAAGCTTGTATCGTTAGGCGACAGGATAATTATATCAAATGAACCGTATACGCTTTTAGGTGATAGAATAACATCAAAATGCCTTGACGACAGGGCAGGAGTTGTTACTCTTATTCAAACTCTCGACCTGTTAAAAAATGAGTTTGAAAGCCTTAATTGCTCGCTTTCGGTGGTGTTCTCTTCACAGGAGGAAACAGGCGAGAGGGGAGCGAAAACAGCAGCTTATAAGGTAAACCCTGATATTGCTATAGCTGTTGACGTTTCCTTTGCAAGAGTTTTCGGAGAGTCTAAAGAAAAGTGCGGAGAAATGGGAAAGGGCCCTATGGTTGGAGTGTCGCCGTCTCTTTCTAAATCTCTATCAAACAGATTTATTCAGATTGCAAAGGATGAGAAAATACCTTATCAAATCGAGGTTATGGGCGCAACAACAGGTACGAACGCAGACGCTATAGGAGTAACTAGGGGCGGAGTTAAAACAGTTACCGTTTCGATACCGCTTAAATATATGCATACGCCTGTTGAGGTCATTTCAATTTCGGATATTGAAAATTCAGCACGCCTTATAGAGAAGTTTTTAAGAAACGGGGTGGAAGCTGATGCTTGATAAAATGCGTGACCTTTGTCTTATCAATGGAATTTCAGGCGATGAGGATAAGGCCAGGGAATATATTATTTCAAAAATATGCGATAAATGCGAGTATGACGTTGATAATCTTGGCAATATTATTGCCTTAAAAAAGGGAAGAAAAACGCCTAAAAATAAGGTTTTGCTCTCTGCTCATATGGACGAGGTAGGACTGATAGTTAAATATATTAATGATGACGGAAGTTTTAAGGTTGAAAGCGTCGGCGGAATTGACCCCAGAGTTGTTTTCGGACGTCAGGTAACAGTCGGCAAAAATAACACTGTAGGAGTTGTCGGAGGGGTCGCTGTTCACAATCTTTCAGGTGATGATAGGGATAAGGCGGTTTTGTTTGACAAACTGACTGTTGACATCGGCGCTCAAAGCCGTGAAGAAGCTGAAAAAGCAGTATCGCTGGGCGACAGCGTTTACTTCAAATCTGATTATATAGAGTTCGGAGACGGCTTTGTAAAATCAAAGGCTATCGACGACAGATTCGGTTGTGCGCTTATGCTTGAGTTAATCGAAAACGAGCTTGAGTATGACACCTATTTCACCTTTGTTGTTCAAGAGGAGATAGGACTTCGAGGTGCAAAGGCGGCTTCATACACTGTAAACCCCGATTATGCGATAGTTATAGAGGCTACAACGGCGGCGGATTTACCTGCCTCGGAGGGTGAAAAGTCAGTCTGCAAATGCGGAGACGGTCCTGTTGTATCTTTTATGGATAAATCGACTATATATAACAAAGAGCTTTACAAGCTGGCTTTTGATACTGCAAGGGAGAACAATATTCCCTGCCAGACAAAAACAATGATTGCTGGCGGAAACGACGCAGGCGCTATTCATATTTCAAGAGGCGGAGTTAAAACAATGGCTGTATCTGTTCCGTGCAGGTATATACATTCGCCGTCCTGCGTTGCAAGCAAAGACGATATGGAAAACTCACTGGAGCTTGTTAAGCTGGTTTTGAATAAGCTCTATAACAGGCAGTGAAGCTAAGAACTTAAAACGGAGGAATGCCCTTTTTGGGGTAAGTCATATAAATGATAACAGAAACTCACGACATTACAGAAGAATTATTGAATACTCTTGAGAAAAATCACTATTCACGGCGTATAAAATCTCACTTTTTAGCATACGGCGTAAGCTATGATTTTTGCAGATTTTATTTTGTCCGTGAAAATCAGGCTTCGGACAACGACGCGGTGATTTCAATATTCAATGCTTCAATGGTAGTTTCTGTTTTTGAGGGTCTTACTCTTTCAGATAATGAGATCTCTGAGATTGCTACCCTTATTTCTATGACAAAGCCTGTTACCGTTGAATTGGGACTTGATTATTCAAAGAGGTTAAGCGTCCTTATAAGTGAAGATTACAATGTGTTTGACAGAACAATGTTTGAGTTTGTTTGCAAAAATCATATTCCAAAGCTTGATGTAAATGAACTTCCCAAGCTTGACGATGTTTATGATATTCTGGCAACTAGCTTTCCGGCAATAAGAAACTCCTATTCTCTGTGGCTGACAGATACTTCGCACAGGGTTAGAAAGGGACTTTCGCAAAGTTTTACTCTTAAAAACTGCTCGTCTGCGACTATACAGTATATTATAGACGGCATTGCTTTTGTAGGTCACGTTGCAACGATACCCAAAGAGAGGGGAAAGCATCACGCAAGAGAGCTTTTATACTGGCTTGGAGAACGGCTTAATGAGGACGGGTTTTCTGTTCAGCTTTTTGCAAGAAGTTACAATGTAAGCTACTATACTGAAATCGGTTTTCTTCCGATTTATGATGATATAGTGCTTGAAAGGAAAGACATAGATGAATAATTCTTTATTTGATATAGATAAAAGGCTTTTGGAGCTTGCTGATGAGGCTGAGGCGGAATGTAAAGATATTTTTGCCAACTTCAGCGATACTGCCGATTTTAACAGTCAGAAGGTTTTGAAAGCGTTTATAGATAACCGTGTGTCGGAGAGCTGTTTAAAGGGTACTACAGGCTACGGCTACGGAGATATAGGCAGAGATACAATAGACAAGGTGTTTGCTCAGGCGTTCGGCGGTGAGGACGCTTTAGTGCGTCATACGTTTGTAAACGGAACTCATGCTCTTTCTACCGCTTTGTTCGGTGTGTTAAGAGCAGGAGATAAACTGGTCTCTGTAATGGGAAAGCCTTATGATACCTTAGAAGAAGTAATAGGGATAAGAAATAAAAAGGGCAGCGGTTCGCTTGTTGATTTTGGCGTGATTTACGATCAGGTCGATTTGCTATATGACGGAACTCCAGATCTTGACGAAATTTCTAAAAAGGCACAGTCTGCAAAGGTTATTTACATTCAGCGTTCAAGAGGATATTCCCTTCGCCCGTCTCTTTGTATTGATACCATTGAAAAGATAGTCAAGACTGCAAAAGCGGCTAATAAAGATGTTATCGTTATGGTAGACAATTGCTACGGCGAGTTTGTTGAAAAGCGTGAACCGCTTGACGTCGGAGCGGATTTGATAGTAGGTTCTCTTATAAAAAATCCGGGCGGCGGGGTAGCGTCAACAGGCGGTTACATAGCAGGAAAGGCTTATCTGGTAGAGAAGTGTGCCGAAAGGCTTACCTGTGTTGGAATGGGAAAAGAGGTAGGCTGTTCGCTTGGTCAGAATAGAGAGATTATGCTTGGATTTTTTATGGCGCCTCAGGTTGTTGAGTCGGCTTTGAAGACCTCGGCGTTCGCTTGCAGATTTTATGAAAAACTCGGGTTTGAAACCTTTCCTAAAAGCGGTGAAAAGAGAACTGACATAATAGCTTCTATTCTTCTTGGTGACGAGCAAAAACTAACTGCGTTTTGTCAGGGTATACAAAAGGGTTCACCTGTTGACAGCTTTGCTGTTCCTGAGGCTTGGGATATGCCCGGCTATGACAGCAAGGTAATAATGGCGGCAGGCGCTTTTACAATGGGAGCTTCAATAGAGCTTTCTGCCGATGCGCCCATAAGAGAGCCGTTTGCGGTGTGGCTTCAGGGGGGAATTACATATCCGACCGGAAAGCAGGGGGTTATACTTTCAGCTATGGAGATGCTAAATAAGGGATTGATAAGCATAAAATCAGGGAATTAAAAGGAGGGTACGTTTATGAGCGATGTATATACAGTGGCGTTAAGCAACATAATTGACGAGTTTAAGTTAGAGGTAATCTGTGCGCCAGACAATTTAGATGAAATACTAATTTCAGACAATGATTTGAACAGACCCGGTCTTCAGCTTAAGGGGTTTTACGAATATTTTAACTCTGAGCGTATTCAGGTTTGCGGAAATATGGAGTTTGCCTTTCTGGGTTCGATATTGCCTGAGGAAAGAAGAGAAGCTGTAAGCAGGCTTTTTGAAACAAAAATTCCGGCGCTTGTTGTCGCCAGAGGACATTATATATTTCCTGAGATTATCGAGGCTGCAAAGGAGTATGATATTCCTTTGCTTAGAACTGAGGAGAGTACGACAAGTTTTATTGCGGCATTGATAGGTTTTTTAAATCTTCACCTTGCGCCTAGAATAACCCGTCACGGAGTTTTAATAGAGGTCTACGGTGAGGGATTGCTTATCGTCGGGGAAAGCGGAGTTGGAAAGAGCGAGACTGCTGTTGAACTTGTAAAGAGAGGTCACAGACTTGTTGCCGACGACGCAGTTGAGATAAGAAAGGTCTCAAACAAAAGTTTAGTCGGCTCGTCGCCTGACAACATAAGGCACTTTTTAGAGCTTAGAGGCGTGGGTATTATAAATACCAGACGTTTGTTCGGTATGGGTGCTGTCAAGGTTACAGAGAAGATAGATTTGGTTGTTGAGTTAGAGACTTGGGATTCCACTAAGGTCTACGACCGTATGGGAGTTGATAACGAGTATACGACCATCTTCGGTATAAAGATACCTAGCCTTACCATTCCTATAAAGCCGGGAAGAAACCTAGCTATTATTTTAGAGGTCGCCGCTATGAACAACCGTCAGAAAAAGATGGGATACAATGCGGCTCAGGAGCTTTTAAATAATCTCGGTTTAGAGGTCGATAAAAAAGACACAATAAAGAATTGGGATACATTTTAGATTTAAGAATATATTTCAGAAAGAGGAACAAATGAGATACGAGGCAGATTTACACACACATACATTGGCGTCTACTCACGCTTATTCAACAATAATGGAAAATTGCAAAGCGGCGTTTGAAAAGGGTGTTAAGATAATAGCAATGACAGACCATGCGCCTATGGAGCCTGACGCTCCTCACATATGGCACATTGAAAATCTTGGAGTATTACCTGATAAAATTGAGGGAGTAAGAGTTTTAAAGGGCGTTGAGGCTAATATTTGCAATTTAGAAGGTAAGCTGGATATAAGCGAGCGTGTTTTAGGCAGACTTGAATGGGTAGTAGCTTCCTTTCACAGTCCGGTTTTTTGGACAGAAACTCCGAGGGAGCTGTATGATACATATAAAAAGGTATGTCAGAATATTCACGTTGATTTAATTGGACACCCGACTACATCGAATGTTGATTATGATGCAGAGGAGCTTGTCAAGCTGTTTAAGGAGTACGACAAGCTGGTTGAATTGAACGAGGCGTCACTAGTTTCGGGAAGGACAAAAAAAGATAAGCTTGTTGAACTTATAAAGGCTTGCAAAAAGTATGAAACGCCTGTTGCGGTTGATTCTGACGCACATTTTTGTTATAAAATAGGAGATGTTTCCAATGTAGAAAAACTGCTCACAGAGTTGGATTTTCCAAATGAGCTTATTGTAAACAGCGACGCTGAAAAGCTAAAAGAGAGAATAATAAAAAAACGGCCGTGGATTGAGTTTTGATTATAATTTATGTGGGGGATAGCTTATGAAAGAAGATAATGTTATAATAAAAATAATACGAAAAGCAAAAGAACACGGCTGTAAGGTGCTGACAGATGAGCGTTTAAGCGAGCATACGACCTTTAAAATAGGAGGCCCTTGCAAGGCTTTCATCTCAATTAACGGCATTGATTGTCTTAAAGAGTTAATTAAGCTTGCTGATGATGAGGAGTATCCGTATTTTGTCATGGGCAAGGGTTCTAATCTGCTTTTTGATGACAGGGGATTTGACGGAGTTATCTTTCATCTGGGCGGTGATTTTTCAAACATCAGTTTGATTGACGACACAACTATCAAGGCAGAAGCAGGCTGTTCGCTTATGAATGTTTGCAGGTTTGCATACGAAAACGGTCTGGGCGGATTGGAGTTTGCTTTTGGTATACCCGGTTCGGTAGGCGGAGCGGTTTATATGAACGCAGGAGCTTACGGAGGAGAGATAAAGGACGTTTTGGTTTCTGCCAAAGCATTTAATAAGGGTAAAATACTTGACTTTGACGTTGAAGATATGAATTTAACCTATCGAAACAGTATTTTTCAGGAGAATGATTATATTATAACCGAGGCGGTTTTTAAGTTGGCTAAAAAGGATAAGCCTGAGATAAAGGCTTTAATGGATGATTATTTAAACAGAAGAAAAAGCAAGCAGCCTTTGGAGTACCCAAATGGCGGTTCGACATTTAAAAGACCGACAGGACAGTTCGCAGGCAAACTTATTGAGGAAAGCGGACTTCGTGGCTTCAGCGTTGGCAATGCTGAGGTATCTCAAAAACACTGTGGATTTGTAATAAACAAGGGTAATGCTACTTTTGAAGAGGTAACGGGTCTTATTAAAAAGGTTCAGGATATTGTAAAAGAGAAAACAGGTTATTTTCTTGAGTGTGAAGTGGAAATCGTAAGATACAATGCCGACTAGGTGTTATTCGGGGTAGGCTGATAAGACGTTGTATCGGCATTGAAGGGGATGAGATAAAATTGAAAGATATGGAGTTTGTTATTGTTACGGGAGTATCAGGCTCCGGCAAGTCTACAGTTGTAAATGTTTTAGAGGATATGGGGTATTATTGTATTGATAATATGCCCCCTGAGCTTATACTTAAATTTGCAGATATAACGACTGTAACGGCAGGTTCTAAGGCTATTGAAAAGGTGGCTTTTGTTACAGATATCAGAGGCGGAAATTTTTTCAGTCAGCTTTATGATACGATAAAACAGCTTCAAAAAGAGCAGAGGAATTTAAAGGTTCTGTTTGTAGACGCAAGCGATGAAACAATCATAAGACGTTATAAGGAAACAAGAAGAAAGCATCCTCTTGACAATCAGATGAAGGGTAATATAGAAAAAGCTATTCAAGCAGAGCGTGATATGCTTGCAAATGTAAAGGGGATTTCTGATTACTTTATAGATTCATCTTTTCTGTCTGCAAATCAGCTTAGAGAAAAGGTCAAAAGTATGTTTTTGACTGGTGACGACGAGTTTATGCAGATAGATATTATGTCGTTCGGGTTTAAATACGGTCCTATGAGAGAGGCGGATCTGGTGTTTGACGTAAGATGCCTGCCGAACCCTTATTATGTTGACGAGCTTCGTCCTAAAACGGGTCTTTCCACAGAGGTATCAAGCTATGTGATGAAGTTTGAGCAGTCAGTTCAGCTTAAACAGAAGCTGGAGGATTTAATGGATTTTTTGATACCGCTTTATAAAAAAGAGGGTAAAAGCCAGCTTATTATAGCCTTTGGCTGTACGGGTGGAAAGCACAGAAGCGTGACATTTGCGGAAAATATGATGAAATACTTATCAAAAAAGTATCACAAGGTAAGAATTTCTCACAGAGATATTAATAAGTACACATAAAATCTTGGTGATTAAAATGCAGTCTTTTTCGTATCTGGTAAAATCAGAAATTATTGACAATCTTTATTCCTTTGAAAAAGCAAACGCGGCGGTTATGGGGATTTTAAAGGTTGCAAAAGGCTTTGGTAATGATGGTATTGTGTTGATGACCGAAAATGAAAAGACAGCGGAATTTTTAGCAAACCATCTTAATAAAATCTGCGGTCATACGGCTGTAAGTATAAAGAATATAAGAAAATCGGAAAAGTCAAATTTGTTTACGGTAAGTGTGGATGATGAAAGCGACAGAGCTTTTGTTTTAAACTATTTTAATGTTAAGGATAAAAGGCTTTTAGAGAATGATTTACCTAAAAAAAGATATATCCCAAGTTTGATAGCAGGTGTTTTTCTGGCGTGCGGAAGTATTATAGACCCTAATAAGGAGTATCATATTGAGTTTGTAATGCCGAGCTTGGAGCTTTGCAACGACTTAGGATTAATTCTTATAGATTACTATGGTATTTTGGCAAAGCATACAGAGAGAAAAAACGCTAATATAGTTTATATAAAGGAAAGCGAAAACATAGAGGATATGCTCACGCTTATGGGGGCTTCAAAAGCAAGTCTTGAAATTATGAATGTAAAAATTCTCAAAGATGTAAGAAACAAAATAAACAGAGCGGTAAATTGCGACAACGCCAATATAGAGAAGTCGTTAAAAGCGGCGGAAAGGCAGATCGAGGATATTGAACTTATTGAGAGAACAATAGGATTTGCAAGCCTTTCAGAAGATTTGAGGGAGATCGCGGAGGTTCGATACAACAACCCCGATTATAACTTGAAAGAGTTAGGACTTGCTTTGAACCCACCGATATCGCGTTCGGGAGCAAACCACAGGCTGGAGCGTATAAAAAAAGCGGCTGATGAGATAAGACAGAAAAAAGCTAAAAAAAGTAAATAACTGCGTTAGCAGAATATAGAACAAAAAACAGGAGGTACAAATTTATGATTATCATTTTATTGTTGGGAGTATTGCTTACAGCGTCCGGTGTATGGCTGATAAAAATGGTCATAGACGCAAAGAAAAAGAAATCAAATGAAAACAACAAGGTAGAATTCACCGAGGAAACAGGATATACTCTTGCTTCTATGGGCGTTGTTATGATGATTTCGTCTATTGTGAAAATGTCGGGAGGTATTGGAACAGGCGGATTTGTCTTTGTATTTCTTTTAAACATTGCCGGTCTGGCAGGACTTCTTTATCTCATTTATCAAAAGCATTATTCTCATAACTAATTATATTTGAGGCTTGTTTGTTTCAAGCCTCGATTTGTTGTTTATTATTTTGCGGTTTGCAGAAGGAAGTGTGGTCGATTATGACTGATTTTGTGCATCTTCACGTTCACAGCGAATATTCGCTTTTAGACGGAGCTTGCAGAATAAGCGAGCTTGTAAAAAAAGCTAAAGACTTAGGTCAGGACGCAATAGCCGTAACTGACCACGGAAATATGTACGCCGCTGTTGAATTTTACAATGAATGCAAAAAGCAGGGCATAAAACCGATAATAGGCTGCGAGGTCTATGTCGCTCCGAGAACAAGGTTTGATAAGGTGAACCGTATTGATACTTCTCCTTATCATTTGATTTTGCTGTGCAAAAATATGAAGGGCTACCAGAATCTTATCAAGCTTGTTTCAATCGGATATACAGAGGGCTTTTATTCAAAGCCAAGAGTAGATATTGAGAGTTTGAAAAAGTACAGTGAGGGACTTGTCTGTCTGTCTGCGTGTTTGGCGGGAGAAGTAGCAAGAAAACTTTCAAATAACGATTATAACGGCGCTAAGGAGACGGCTCTGCTCTACAGAGAGATATTCGGAGAGGGCAGCTATTATATTGAGGTGCAAAATCACAATTTTTATGATCAGGAAAGGATACTGCCTTTGCAGTTTAAGCTTTCTGAGGAAACTGGTATACCTCTGGTCGCAACAAACGATTGTCACTATATTTCAAAAGATGATGCAAATGCTCAGAGAATTCTGATGTGCATTTCAACAAACACAACCGTAAACGACCCGAAGTCGATGGAGTTTCCGACAGAGGAGTTTTATGTAAAAAGCGGAGACGAAATGCTTGAGCTTTTTAAAAGCACTCCGCAGGCTGTTTCAAACACAAGAATTATTGCCGATATGTGCGATGTTGAATTTGAGTTTGGTAAGACAAAGCTGCCCTATTTTCACATTGACGGTGTAAGCGATAACACAGAGTATTTTATCTCTATGTGCAAAAGAGGATTAAAGGAAAGGTACGGAAACCCAACAGAAGAAGCCTATAAAAGGCTTGATTACGAGATTAAGATTACCAGCCAGATGGGATATGTCGATTACTACCTCATAGTTTGGGATTTTATAAACTATGCAAAACTGCATGGTATCCCTGTGGGTCCCGGCAGAGGCTCTGGTGCAGGAAGCCTGTGCGCTTACTGCATTGGTATAACGGAAATCGATCCGCTTAAATACAATCTTCTCTTTGAGAGGTTTTTAAACCCTGAGAGAGTTTCTATGCCCGACTTTGATATTGATTTTTGCATTGACGGTCGGCAGAATGTAATAGATTACGTTCAGAATAAATACGGCGCAGACCACGTTGCTCAGATAGTTACCTTTGGTACATTGGCGGCGAGAGCGTCTATAAGAGATGTTGCAAGGGCTATGGCGCTTCCGTATCAGACGGCTGATATGGTAGCTAAACTTATTCCCAGAGAGCTTAATATAACTATTGAAAAGGCTTTGGAAAAGTCGTCTGACTTAAAGGAGTTATATAATAAGGATTCGAAAATAAGAGAGCTTTTAGATATGGCAAAGAAGGTTGAGGGTATGCCCAGAAACACCTCGACCCATGCCGCAGGTGTGGTGATTACAAAAGAACCTGTTGACGAGTATGTTCCTCTACAGAGCAACGACGGGCAAATCGTAACGCAATACACAATGACGGTTCTGGAGAGTCTTGGACTTTTGAAAATTGATTTTCTGGGACTTCGCAACCTCACTGTTATAAAAAACTGCCAAAATCTTGTTCGCAGTAAGGAGCCTGAATTTGATATAAAGAATATTTCATACGATGATAAGGCTGTTTATCAAATGCTCTCAAATGGTAAGACTGAAGGTGTTTTTCAGTTTGAAAGCGCAGGAATGACCGCTACTATTATGAGGCTTCAGCCGGAGAGGCTTGAAGATCTGATAGCTGTAATTTCACTGTACCGTCCGGGACCTATGGATTCTATACCGACGTATATAAGAAACCGCCATAATCCTGAATATGTAAAATATAAAACTCCGCTTTTAAAGGATATTTTAGACGTAACCTACGGATGCATTGTGTATCAGGAGCAGGTTATGCAGATTTTCAGAACGCTTGCTGGGTATTCATACGGCAGAGCCGATATTGTAAGACGTGCAATGGCAAAGAAAAAGCACAAGGTTCTGGAGGCGGAGCGAAAGGCTTTTGTATACGGAGAGAAAAATCCCGATGGTACGGTAAACTGCGTTGGAGCTGTTGCAAACGGCGTTGAGGAGAGCGTTGCAAATGAAATTTTCGACGAGATGACTTCTTTTGCGTCTTATGCTTTTAATAAGTCTCATGCGGCGGCTTATGCAACGGTCGCATATCAGACGGCTTATCTGAAATGTCATTATTACAAGCCATATATGGCGTCTTTAATGACCTCAGTAATAACGGATAACACGTCAAAGCTTGTTGAGTATATAAACGAGTGTGAAAAAAATCACGTTAAGATGCTTCACCTTGATATTAACAAAAGCCAAGAAGGATTTATTGCTGAGGATAATGGCATACGTTTTGCGCTTTTGGCGATAAAGTCGCTGGGCAGAGGGGTCATAGCTAAAATAATTGCCGAGCGTCAGATGCGGGGAAACTATAAATCTCTTCAGGATTTCTGCGAGAGAATGTTAGACGATATCAATGTAAGAGCAGTGGAGGCTCTTATAAAAAGCGGAGCATTCGATTGTTTCCCGACTAACAGGCGGCAAATGATACAAAGCTATGAAATGATTTTGCAAAGTCTTAATGATAACAAGCGGAGAAATATTTCAGGGCAGATGGACTTGTTCGGTGATATTTCCGATAACGACAGTTCTATGGAGCTTGAAATACCTTATGTAGCTGAATTTGACAGAAACGAGCTACTTACAATGGAAAAGCAGATCATCGGCATATATTTGTCGGGTCATCCGCTAGACAGTTACTCTGAAATTATCAAAGCGTCGAGGTTTACGCCGATAGGAGACGTAGTAAATCAAACCAGTGAGGGCAATTATACTTCAAAATATAAAGATGACGATAAGGTGAGTATTTTTGCAATGCTCTCATATAAAAAGATGTATACTACTAAAAGCAACTCGCAAATGGCTTTTACAAGGTTTGAAGATAAGACGGGCGAGGCGGAGGTCATTATTTTCCCTAATTTGTTTGAACAGTATAAGAGCAAGCTGGGAGAGGGTGCTATTCTAATAATTAACGGAAAAGTTTCGTTTAAGGACGACGAGCCGCCTAAAATAATTGCAGAGGAAATTGAAGGTCTTGAGACTTTTGAAAATTCTCTTAAAGATAAATCGGTATGGCTGAAATTAAATTCATCTGACAAGCAGAAAATAAATGAAATAGTCAGGTGTTCTTGTGAAAATAAAGGTCAGTCGAAGGTGTATTTTTATTTTGACGATATAAAGAAAAAGACAATGCACAGAGAAGTTACAGGGGTAAAGATAACAAATGACTTTTTGATTCAGCTTGCTGAAATTTTAGGCGAGGGAAATGTTGTTGTAAAGTAGCCGAGAGAATAAAATAAAAAAAGCGTGGTAAAACTTAATAATTTATGGTATACTAACCGTAAGTAAGTATTTTGAATGGAGAATAACAATGTCAAATGTTAAAAAGAGAGAACAAATTTCAGATGGTGTTTATATTACGACCATATTTGATAAAAAGTTCAACGTGAATACAATAGGTATAAGATTTATCTCAAAGGTTGACGAGAAAAAAGCGTCGGCTTATTCTTTGGTTACCAGAGTGCTACAGATCTCAAATTCTAAATACACAACCAGAACAAAGCTTACAAAGGAGCTTGCAAGGCTTTACGGAGCAGGGATTTCACAAAGCGTATTCAGGCTGGGCGACAGTCAGGCTTTCTATCTGGGGGCAAATTGTGTATGCGACAGGTATGCTCTTGAGAATGAGGAGATCACAAACAGCGTTACTGAGATTTTGCTTGATTGTATTTTTTCGCCCAATCTGGTAAACGGAATATTCAATGAGAGCGATTTTGAAATAATCAAGCGAGAGCTTATTGACAATATAAACAACAAGATAAACGATAAAAGAGGGTACGCTATAGACAAGGCTTTGGAAACTGTTTTTGAAAACGAGCCGGCAGGCGTTCCTCTGGACGGAACGGTTGAAGCGCTTGAAAAGCTGACCTGTAAAGATGCTTACAACGAGTATAAGGAAATGCTTAGAACCTCTCGAATAGAGATAACCGTTTCAGGCGGCGGTGAATTTGATGAGACAGTTAAACTTATTAAAAGCAGATTTGAAGGGCTTGAAAGAGAATTTACCAATGATGAATTTGTGTTGATAAGTCCTTTAAAAGAGAAAACTGCAAAGGTCAATGAGAAATTCGACGTTTTGCAGTGCAAAATGGTGCTTGCATTTAAAACTGATATTAAAGACCCCGAACAGCTAAAGCTGTTTTCAATGATGTTCGGCGGACTGCCGTCGTCAAAGCTGTTTATGAATGTTCGTGAAAAGCTGAGTCTTTGCTATTATTGTTCTTCCAATATCATTTCTGAAAAGGGAGTAATGCTTATAGACAGCGGCGTTGAGAATTCTAATTTAAGTAAGGCAAAAGACGAGATTTTAAAACAGCTTGATGAAATGGCAAAAGGGAACTTCTCTGATGATGAACTTAACAATGCCAAAACAGCGGTATGCGGTTCTATGCGTTCTTATAATGACAGCGCCTCAGGGCTTGCGACATGGTGGCTGACCCAGCTATGCGTCTGGAACAGGGATTTTTCACCTGAGGACGCGATAGAAAAGTACAAAGGTATAACAAGAGAGGATATTATTGAGGCTGCAAAGAGTTATAAACTTGATACTGTTTATATTATGTCGGGTGATGAAAAGGGAGGTGCTGAATAATGGGTATTGAAAAACAAACGATAAAGAGCGAGCGTTTGGGCGAAAGCTATTACAAAATAAAGCACCCGTCCGGACTTAATGTTCTGGTTTGGGAGATGCCCGAGTTTTCGTCTGTATATGCTTTATTCGGCACTAAGTACGGCTCGATAAATACAAAATTCAAGACAAAGAACGACAAGGATTTTATTGAAGTTCCCGAAGGCATAGCTCATTTTCTTGAGCATAAGCTGTTTGAAAATGAGGACTGCGACGTTTTTGAATTATATGCAAAAACAGGAGCAAGCGGAAATGCGTATACTTCATTTGATCAGACGGCATATCTGTTTAGCTGTACGGAAAACTATGAAGAATCCTTAAAAATTTTGCTTGACTTCGTTCAGGCGCCGTATTTTACTCAGGAAACTGTGGATAAAGAGCAGGGGATAATCGGTCAGGAAATAAGAATGTGCGAGGATACTCCGTATAGGCAGGTGTTTTTTAATCTTCTGAGATGCCTGTATGTAAACCACCCTGTTAAAATAGAGATCGCAGGAACGGTCGAGTCTATTGCAAAGATTGACGCAGATTTGCTTTACAGTTGTTACAACACCTTTTATAACCTTAACAATATGGCTCTTGCCATTGCGGGAAATGTAAAGCTTGATGACGTTCTGGCGATATGCGATAAGCATTTGAAGACAAAAGAAAATCCCGAACTCGTAACTGCGTTTCCCAATGAGCCTGAAGAGGTAAATCAGAAGATGCTTGTGCAGAAAATGCCGGTAGGTACTCCTCTTTTTGCCATTGGCTATAAGTCTGTTCCGTTTGACGGAAAGGAAAGAGTAAAAAAAGAGCTTGAGGCATCAATTTTGCTTAATTTGATTTGCGGTTCTACCTCTGAACTTTACAAGGAATTATATGACGAGGGGCTTATTAATTCCAACTTTTATACAGAGGTCGATTCGGGCGACGGATTTTTTGCAAGTATTTTTTCTGGTGAGTCGAAATCGCCTCAGGAGGTATTTAAGAGAATAAAGGATGAGATAGAGAGAATAAAGAAAGAGGGTATAGACCCCGATTTATTTGAGATAATCAAAAAGGCTGAATACGGTAAGCTGATAAGCGGATTGAACAGCGCGGAGAAATGTGCAACGCTGATGTTTGAATCAGATTTGCTAATAGGAGTTGACGCCTTTGAAAATATAGAGTCTTTGGCAAGCATTAATGAGAAGGATATTATGGATTGTATAGACATTTTATTTGACAATAGTAAGACCGCTATTTCAATAGTGGAATCAAACACCTAAGGAGGACTTAAAATGACATCATTGACGATGGGAATGTTAGCAAAGACAGTATCTAATACAATGCAGAGAGAAATCATTTCAAACCCTGATAAGGTTTACTTTCCGTTTCTGGGAGGAGACAACATTTTCACAAACGGATTTAGGCTGAACAATGTTATGTTTAAAATTCCAGGAACTAATTTCGTGATCTACTGGTACGGGTTTTTAATAGCGCTCGGAATTTTAATTGCGATGATATACGGCTTCAGGAGAATGAGGAGCTTTGGCATCAATCCCGACAGTGCAACAGATTCTGTTATCGGCGGATTGATAGGCGCTATTGTCGGAGCAAGGCTTTATTATGTAATTTTCAGTTTAAGTGATTATATGACCGAGTCGGGCTCTATCGACTGGAAAGCAATAATAAGCGTTCGTGACGGCGGACTCGCCATTTACGGTGGCTTAATAGGGGCGATTTTAGTTGGTGGAATAATAGCAAAAATCAAAAAGCTAAAGCTTGTAACTCTGCTTGATGTTGTCGCTCCCGGCTTTTTGATTGGACAGGCAATAGGCAGATGGGGCAACTTCTTCAATCAGGAGGCTTTCGGTTCAAACACGACGCTTCCTTGGGGAATGATGAGCTCGAAAACAGTTTCATATCTTTCTGAGGTTCAAACCGATCTCGCCGACAAAGCAGGAGTTATGGTAGACCAGTATGCGCCGGTTCACCCATGTTTTTTATATGAATCGTTGTGGTGTATCTTAGGCTTTTTGCTTCTCCACCTATATGCAAAACACAGAAAGTTCGACGGAGAGATTTTCTTGATGTATATCGGCTGGTACGGATTGGGAAGATTTTTTATCGAAATGCTGAGAACAGACAGCCTTTACCTTGCAAACATAAAGGTGTCAGAGCTTGTTGCTGGTACCTGTGTTTTGGTGTCTATAGTCCTGATTATCATATTCAGAAGTATGGTCAAGAGAAACGGCGACTATAAGCTGTATGCTGATACGGCGGTGTCGAAGGCACAGCTTGCCGAATATGATATGTTTGAAAAAATGAAGGCTGAAAAATCAGAGCTCAAGAAAAAGATAAACGACGCAAAAGCTAAGGGTGAGGATTTCTCGGCGCTGCAGGCTGAGTATGATAAAAAGTTCGGCAAAAACGCTGTTAAGCCGGAGATTAAAGCAGAGTTGTTTGATGAGGGAGAAAATTACACACCGATTGCAGATAATGAATCTTTAGATTTGGATATGGATAATATCCAAGATGAAAACGATATTAAAGAGCTTAACGAGCTTGAGCCTGTTGAGCAGAATGACAATAATGACAGTAATAAGGAGGAAGCAGAAGATGAGTAATATTATAGACGGAAAAGCGGTATCACGGAGCGTAAAGGACAGAATTAAAGAGCAGACCGCTCAGCTTAAAGAAAAATACGGAGTTACAGCAGGTCTTGCTGTTATAATTGTGGGAGACGATCCTGCGTCGAGAATTTATGTAAACAACAAGAAAAAAGCGTGCGAGTATGTGGGGTTTGATTCGTATGAATACGCTCTCCCCGAGGAGACTACAGAGAGTGAGCTTTTAGAACTTATAAATAAGCTGAATAATGATGATAGGATAGACGGCATACTCTGTCAGCTTCCTCTGCCGAAGCATATTGACGAGAATGTGATAATAAACAATATCGCTCCTAACAAGGACGTTGACGCTTTCCACCCTGTAAATGTAGGAAAAATTATGATTGGAGACTATAGCTTTTTGCCGTGTACTCCAGCAGGAGTGATGGAGCTTATAGCGTCTACCGGAGTTGACGTAAAGGGAAAAGAGTGTGTGGTCGTTGGAAGAAGCAACATAGTGGGTAAGCCAATGTCTATGCTTCTACTTCACAAAAGCGGTACGGTAACTATTTGCCATTCAAAGACTAAGGATTTAAAAGCTGAGTGCAAGAGAGCTGACATTCTTGTTGCTGCGGTGGGTGTTCCTAACCTTATAAAGGGCGATATGATAAAAGAGGGCGCTGTTGTTATCGATGTTGGCATGAACAGACTTGAAAACGGTAAGCTGTGCGGAGACGTAGAGTTCGAGACTGCCTCAAAGGTAGCAAGTTATATTACGCCTGTTCCCGGAGGAGTAGGACCTATGACCATAGCTATGCTTATGCAGAATACTCTTACGGCGGCTAAGGTGAACAGAAATATAGAATAGATGATATCACATTGAAATTATTAAAAATTTGTAAAGACTATTTACATTTGAGAAAAATTGTGGTAATATAATTACCGTTGTATTTACAACGGTAAAACCCTGATCTTGGATTATGGCGAATGCCCATAAGAATGGGAGGTATCCTTACCATAATCTACGACTGCGGAAAATTTTATAAGAAAGAGGTACAATTATTATGCTGAGAAAAGAAGAAAAAACCGCTGTAATCGAAGCTAACAGAAAGCACGATACAGACACAGGTTCACCTGAAGTGCAAATCGCAATTCTTACAAGAAGAATCAACGATTTGACTGAGCACTTAAAGGTTCACAAGAAGGATCACCACTCAAGAAGAGGTCTTTTGAAGCTGGTAGGTAAGAGAAGAAATCTTTTAAGCTATCTTCAGAAGAAAGATGTTGAAAGATACAGAGCTATCATTGAAAAGCTCGGTATCCGTAAGTAAATTTTTGTTATCAATAAGGCAGAGGCGAGTATTCGCTGTCTGCCTTTTGGTGTATATTGGCAGTGAGTGATTAGCAATAAATAGAGGGTTATTGTGTTTAAATAATCTTGTATTTTTTGCTAAAGCTCCTGTCATAAAATCGGAAAGCGAGGGCTTTCTACAAAGAAATTTTAATGAATAGGAGTTTTGCGTGAAATATACCATTCACGCATATTTCGGGCTTTTTTACAAATCGGTTCTTAGAATCAGTTGTATGAATAGCTCGAATTCCTAAGAAAGGAATGGTATAAAATGTTTGAGAATTTCAAAACCTTTGAAACTACCTATGCAGGCAGACCGCTTGTTGTTGAAACAGGCAAAACGTGCGAACTTTCAAACGGTTCGTGCTGGGTGCGCTACGGAGAAACGGTAGTAATGGCAAACGTAACAGCTTCGGAAAAGCCGAGAGAAGGAATAGACTTTTTCCCGTTATCGGTTGATTATGAGGAGAGGCTTTATTCAGTCGGCAAGATTCCCGGTTCTTTCACAAAGAGAGAGGGCAAGCCTGCTGATAAGGCGATACTCACTTCAAGAATGGTTGACAGACAGATAAGACCATTGTTCCCTAAGGATATGAGAAACGACGTTGGAGTTGTGATGACAGTTTTGTCAGTTGACCCTGATAACTCGCCAGAGGTAGCAGGAATGGTTGCAGTATCTATTGCGCTTTCTATTTCTGATATTCCGTTCAACGGACCTATCGCAGGACTAAGCGTAGGACTTGTTGACGGGGAAATAGTTTTAAATCCTACGTTGGAGCAAAGAGAGAGAAATCATCTCAATCTTACGGTTGCGGGCTCGGCTGAAAAAATCGTTATGATTGAAGCAGGCGCCGACGAGGTAGACGACGACACAATGCTTGAGGCTATCTTAAAGGGTCACGAAGAAATAAAGAAGATGGTTGCATTTATTTCTGATATTCAAAAGGAGATAGGAAAGCCAAAGTTTGAGTTTGAGTCGCAGGAGGTAGACCACGATTTATTTGACGAGATTGAGGCTTTTGCCGCTGAAGATGTAAAGGTCGCTCTTGACACGAACGATAAGAATGTCCGCGACGCAAGATTACAGCCTATCATTGACGCTGTTCACGAAAAGTTCGATGATGAAGAAAAAGAAAACGCTGTAATGATCGACGAGATAATCTACAAGCTGCAAAAGAAAATCGTAAGAGCGTGGCTTTGCGAGGGAAAGAGAGTTGACGGACGCGGCATTGATGAAATAAGACCGTTAGCGTCTGAGGTAGGAGTTCTTCCGAGAGTTCACGGCTCGGGTATTTTCACAAGAGGACAAACTCAGGTTTTGACAGTTTGTACTCTTGGTCCTGTAAGCGAATCTCAAAAGCTGGACGGTTTGGACGAAGAGGTTTCAAAGAGATATATCCATCACTACAATTTCCCGTCTTATTCGGTTGGTGAAACAAGACCTTCAAGAGGTCCCGGAAGAAGAGAGATAGGTCACGGGGCATTGGCTGAAAAGGCTCTTGTTCCTGTAATCCCTAGCGTTGAGGAGTTCCCGTACGCTATAAGAATGGTATCAGAGGTTCTTTCTTCAAACGGCTCTACTTCTCAAGGCTCTATTTGCGGTTCTACTTTGGCTTTGATGGATGCCGGTGTACCTATCAAGGCTCCTGTTGCAGGTATTTCCTGCGGACTTATCACAAAGGACGATGGAAGCTTCCAGACTATGGTTGATATTCAGGGTCTTGAGGACTTCTACGGAGATATGGATTTTAAGGTCGGCGGAACAAAGAATGGTATCACTGCTATTCAGGTTGACATTAAGGTAGACGGACTTACTCCTGAGATTATTAAAGAGGCATTTGAGAAAACTCATAAGGCTAGACTTTATATTTTAGATGAGATCATGCTCAAGGCAATTCCTGAGCCTAGACCTGAGGTAAGCAAGTGGGCGCCTAAGATGTTTACAACTAAGGTACCTGTTGATAAGATAAGAGACGTTATCGGTACGGGCGGAAAGGTAATTCAGAAAATTGCCGCTGACTGCGACTGTAATATTGATATTGAAGAAGACGGAAACGTATTTGTATCCGGTCTTGATAAGGAAAAATGTATGGCTGCCGTTTCTATTATCGACACCATTGCAAACGACCCTGAAATTGGTTCAATATATAAGGGCAAGGTTGTAAGAATAATGAACTTCGGAGCATTTGTTGAGATTGCTCCGGGAAAAGACGGCTTGGTTCATATTTCAAAGCTTGACAAGCAAAGGGTAAACAAGGTTGAGGACGTTGTTTCGATAGGCGATGAAATAGTTGTCAAGGTTATGGAAATTGACGACCAGGGAAGGATAAATCTTTCGAGAAAGGACGCTTTAGCTGATATTGAGGCTAAAAAAGCGGCACAGAGTGAATAACTGATATTAAAAGCGCTTATGGGAATTTATTTTCCGTAAGCGTTTGTTTTTGCACTTGAAAAAGAATATCCAAAATAGTATAATTATTGTATCACAATTTGCCTCTGTCACATATTATGAATCAGAGGTGAGTAAGATGAGTGAGCTGTTTGCTGCAGTATTTTTGTTGGTTTTTGTATTGGCACTTATTTACGTTGTAAAGAAGCTGTTGGATTCGGGAAAAACATCAAATTACAGGAAATTCGTAATAATACCTATAAACAACAGTATGCCTGATATTGCAAAGACGATAAAATCAGCCTATTGGGATAATAAATTCAGCGACGCAGATGAAAGCGAGATTTTAATATATCCGACGCAAGAGCCTGATGGAAATTGTCTTGCAGAATTAAACGGGGTACACGATGAACTTGAGGGCATGAAAATAATCAGGAAAAATAGGCTTGAAGATTATATCAATTCAAAGTTATAGAAATAATAAAATACTTATACTGTATAGTATTATATAGTAAGTTTTGGTGATTAAAGTGAAGGAAAAAGAGCTTTGTCAGATCGAGGGCACAGTGGACTGTGTCGTTTATAGTAATGAGGAAAACGGGTTTGCCGTCTTGACGCTTGACGTTGACGGCGACCCTGTTACTGTTGTTGGAGAAATGGGCAATGTGGACGAAGGAGAGGATCTATTTCTTACAGGTGAGTTTATAAATCACCAGAAATTCGGCGAGCAGTTTAAAGTAACTCTCTGCGAGAGAAAAATGCCTACTACGGAGTTAGCTATAAGAAAGTATCTTGCAAGCGGAGCAATAAAGGGAATAGGTCCGGTAATTGCCGGAAGAATAGTAGATACTTTCGGAGATAAGTCGCTGGAGATCATGGAGAAAGAGCCTGAGCGTCTTTGCGAAGTAGAGGGCATAACGAGAAAAATGTGCCAGAAAATCTCTGACGAATTTAAAAATGTCAACGGTGTGAGGTCTTTGATGGGGTATCTGTCAAAGTTCGGGATTTCGGCAGGCTACGGGGCTAAAGCGTGGAAAAGGTGGGGACAGCCCACTGAAGAAATGGTGAGAACCAATCCGTATGTTTTATGCACTCAAGGGATAGAGCTCCCGTTTTTCAAAGCCGATGAAATGGCAGCTGATATAGAGCTTCCAAAGGACAATGCAAACCGCATTAAGGCAGGAATTACAAACGTGCTTATCCAAAACTCTTATGCGGGGCATACCTGTCTGCCGGAGGACAAGCTGAGAGCAATAACTTGTAGGTTTTTAGGTGTTGATGAGGATAAGTTCAACGAGGTTTTGGAAGATGAGATAAACGAGGAAAATCTTTGCGTGTTCAGAAAAAAGAATAGACCGTTTATATTGCTTAAAGACTACTACACAGCCGAAAACTATATTTCAAGACGTCTTAACATTATGAAGGAGTGTCTTTTTGACAGCAAGATAAACTATGATGAAATAATCGCCTTAGCGGAGGAGCAGAATAATATAGAGTATGAGGAGTTGCAGAAAAAAGCTATAAATACCGCGCTGTCCTGCGGATTTTTGGTTTTGACCGGAGGACCGGGTACGGGAAAGACCACTACTCTTAACGCTATAATTTCGCTGTTTGAGCAGCAGGGGTTGAATGTTTTGATAACTGCGCCGACAGGGCGTGCGGCAAAGAGAATATCAGATTTAACAGGGTATGATGCAAAGACCATTCACAGAATGCTGGAGGTAGTGTTTTCTGACGGCGACAGACCAAGATTCAATCACAATGAAAACAATCTGCTCGACTGTGACGTTATGATAATTGATGAGATGTCTATGGTAGATTCGCTGTTGTTTGAGGCGCTTTTAAGGGCGATACCTATGACCTGCAAGCTTATTATGGTAGGCGACAGTGATCAGCTTCCGTCTGTGGGGGCTGGAAATGTTCTTAAAGATATAATAGACAGCAAAGTTGTGCCGATTGTTACACTTAAAGAGATATTTCGTCAGGCGAGTAAAAGCTCGATAATTGTAAATGCGCATAAGATAGTCGGCGGCGAACACATCAACCTCAATGAAAAGGATAACGACTTTTTCTTTTTTCAAAGATTAAAGCACAGCGAGCTTCAGTCGTTGGTGGTAGACCTTACAAAGGACAGGCTACCCAAAGCTTTTGGATATTCTTCTATTGATGATATTCAAGTTTTGTCTCCTACCCGAAAAGGACCGTCGGGTACAGTCGAGCTTAACAAAAGGCTTCAGGCTGAGCTTAATCCGCCGTCTAAGGATAAGTCGGAGATAAAGACGCTTTTGTATACATACCGTGTAGGCGATAAGGTTATGCAGACAAAGAACAATTACGATATTGTTTGGTCTAAGGATCTGGGCGACGGAGCAAAGGAAAACGGTGCAGGTATTTTTAACGGAGATATAGGAATCATTACTGCTGCCAATAAGTACACAGGACTTGTCACCATTGATTTTGAGGGCAGGGTGTGCAATTACACTATCTCAATGCTTGAGCATCTTGACCTTGCTTATGCGATAACCGTTCACAAAAGTCAGGGCAGCGAGTTCGACGCAGTGATTTTAACGGTATTCGGCGGATTTGACAAGCTGTATTACAGAAATCTGCTTTATACGGCGGTTACAAGGGCTAAGAAGCTATTAATTATTATCGGTTCGGCAAAGAAGTTGGAGTCTATGATTGACAATAACAGAAGAACATTAAGATACACAGTATTAAAAAATATGCTTATTCAGGATGGTAATTCAGATGAATTTACAGAGGAAATCGAGTTTTGACAGTGTAAAAAAGTATGTGCTTGATATTTTCTTTCCAAATAGGTGTCCGTTTTGCGGAAAGATTATAAGGTGGAGCGATACCTGCTGTGAAAAATGCTATAATGAAATACCATTTATTGTCACAGAACACTGCAAAAAGTGCGGACAGGAAATTTGTATGTGCAATGAGACTGAGGTTTACTATGACGGCTGTGTAAGCATTACAGATTACAGCGGAATTGTAAGAGACGGTATAATCAGTTTTAAGCTGGATAAGGCGGTAAATCTTGTTGACGTCTTTAAAGATGACATTTATAAAAAGCTATTGAGCATAACCGACGTTGATAAAATTGACATTGTTACAGCTGTACCTATGCATAAATCCACAAGGAGAAGCAGGGGATATAATCAGGCTGACATTATTTCAAAGACAGTTTCAAAGATTATAAATAAACCTGCCAATTCAAAGCTGTTGATAAAACAAAGCAGTGACATTGTTCAGCATAAGTTAAACCGATATGAGAGGGAAAAGGCGGTAAAGGGGTTATTTTCTGCTGATGAAAAGCATAGAGGCGAGATAGATGGCAAGACCATTTTGCTATGCGACGATATTATCACAACAGGAAGTACGCTTAATGAGTGTGCGAGAATTTTAAAAGATAATGGTGCAAAATATGTATTTTGTTTTACAATTGCTTCTACTCGTTTGGATGATGGTAAAAATGAAAGCATATAATATAAAGATTGTGTAAAAAATAACAATAAGCTATTGAAAATATACTCGATTTAAGGTATAATTATTTAGAATAATATTAATTTGCAGGGAGATATTGAAATATGAATTTGTTAAGTTCCTTATTGGCTGGAGATGTTGATATGAACTTTGAATATGTAGCGTCTGTTGTAATAACAGGAATAACCGTAGTGTTTATCGGTCTTGTTTTGCTTGTAGTTATTCTGTTATTGTTCGGGCTTATATCAAAGGTTAGAAGAAAGTCTGCCGACAAAAAAGCGGAATTGAAAAACACTGTTAAAACTGCTGATACGTCAATGCCTAAAGTCGAGACAATAAAACCAACGCTTGAAATAGAGGATAACATAGAAGAAGAAATAGTAGCGGTTATTACTGCGTCTATTGCACAAATGAGTGAAAAAAGCGGTAAAAGGCTTGCTCTTAAAAGTATTAAAACCGCTAAGCCTCAGAGAACTGCATGGGCTGCCGCAGGTCTTATGGACAACACACGCCCATTTTAATGAAAGGACAATCAAACTATGATAGATAAGTTTCTTGACACACTTGTAGATTTAGCGACTACCTCCGGTTTTGCCGGCTTTATCGCCGACGGCGGCTGGAAATCGCTGATTATGATAGGCATTTCATTTATATTTATGTATCTGGCTATTTCAAAGGGTTTTGAGCCTCTGCTTTTACTTCCAATAGCTTTCGGTATGCTTTTAACAAACCTGCCGTTTACTGAGATGTACCACCCCGACCTTTGGAAAATAACAGGCGAGGGTATAGACTTTGGAAAGGTACTTCACGACGGAGGATTGCTAGACATACTATATTTGGGCGTTAAGCTCCAGCTTTATCCGCCGCTTATATTCCTTGGTATAGGTGCTATGACCGACTTTGCGCCTTTAATTGCTAATCCAAAGAGCTTTTTGCTCGGCGCTGCAGCACAGGGAGGAATATTCTTCACCTTTATCGGAGCGGCTTTGCTTGGATTCTCTGCCGCTGAGGCAGGCTCTATTGCAATTATCGGCGGCGCTGACGGACCAACGGCAATTTACGTTTCGTCAAAGTTGCTTTCTTCGGGCGGATTTAAAATAGACACGGGTACTATCGCTCTTGCGGCGTATACTTATATGGCTCTTGTACCTATCATTCAGCCACCTATCATGAAAGCGCTTACAACCCGAAAAGAGCGTTCTATCGTTATGGGTCAGCTAAGACCTGTTTCAAAGACGGAAAAAATCATTTTCCCCATAGTTGTTACAATAGTTATATCACTGCTTGTACCTTCGGCGGCGCCTTTGGTAGGTATGCTTATGCTGGGAAATCTTTTGAAAGAAAGTGGAGTTTGCGACAGACTTGTTAAAACTGCTCAGAACGAGCTTATGAATATTATTACAATTTTCTTGGGCATTTCAGTAGGCTCGACAACGACTGCCGACAAAATAGTTAATAAGGAGTTTTTGGGAGTTATCCTTCTCGGCGTTGCCGCATTCTGTCTTGGTACTGCCTGCGGAGTGCTTTTTGGAAAGCTGATGTGTTTCTTTACAAAGGGCAAGGTGAATCCGCTTATCGGTTCGGCAGGAGTATCTGCTGTTCCTATGGCTGCGAGAGTGTCACAGAAGGTAGGTCAGCAGGAAAACCCTACAAACTACCTGCTTATGCACGCAATGGGACCTAATGTTGCAGGAGTTATCGGTTCGGCTGTTGCGGCAGGCGTGCTGTTAAGTATTATATAAACTTTGAATCAAAGGCGGATTGAAAATGAAAAGCAGTAAGTTTTTTGCTATCATTTCAAGAATGAAGTATATAAATCGCTGGAGCCTTATGCGAAATACCGTCACTGAGAATATCAGCGAGCACTCACTTGAGGTTGCATTTATAGCACATCTTTTGGCGGTTTTGAGAAACAAACGCTTTGGCGGAAATGTAAATCCTGAGAGGGTCGCCCTATTGGCAATGTACCACGACACGCCTGAAATAATTACAGGCGATCTGCCCACGCCTATAAAATATTACAACAAGAATATAAAATCTGCTTATTCTGAAATAGAGAACAATGCAAGCAGACAGTTATTATCGTATCTTCCTGATGACATAAAAGAGGAGTATGAGCCGTTGTTTTATAAACACGAAAGTGACAGCGAGCATTGGGAACTTGTAAAGGCGGCGGATAAAATTTCTGCGCTTATCAAATGCGTTGAGGAAAAGCAGATGGGAAACAAGGACTTCAGCGACGCGGAAAGTGCGACATTGAAAATTATAAAAGAGCTTAATGTCAAAGAGGCGGACGTGTTCTTAGAGGAATTTATGCCGTCTTACGGACTTACTCTTGATAAGCAGACTTGAAATTGTAAAGAGCCATTGATATTAATAAGTGTTCGGATTATCCTCCGAACGCTTTTGTTGTCTAAGATTATATGAAAGATAATTATAGGTAAGAAACCATATATAAGAGTCAAGATATTACTAAAAAATCTTATGTAAAAAATAAATTCTTATTTACGACTTCTGTTTTGGTCTTTACTTTTGCGTTTTAATGTGTTAATATATGAATATAGACTATCACGTTGTAAAGCGTGAAACTGTGTAACAGATTTATAAAGCGTAAAGTCTTACGCAGAACGGGGGATCACAATGAAGGAAAGCATAAGAGATAAGAATATGAATGATTTGTTCAAAGCAATTCTGTGTCTCGAGACCGAAGACGAATGTTTTGCTTTTTTTGAGGATTTGTGTACTATTCTTGAGCTTAAATCCTTATCGCAGCGTTTTCAGGTTGCAAAGATGCTTAACGAGCATTATGTATACAGTGATATAGTAAACGAAACAGGGGCCTCAACGGCGACGATAAGCCGTGTAAACCGTTCGATAAATTACGGCAGCGACGGTTATAAGGTTGTATTTGAAAGACTGGAAAAGAAAAATGACGACAAATAATTACACAGCGTTTGCAAAATATTATGATACGTTAATGTCCGACGTAAATTATCAGGAGATAGCGCAGAAGATAAATAATATTGTAAATGAGTATTTTCCTGACGCTGATTTTCTGGTAGATTTGGCGTGCGGAACAGGCTCTTTGAGCGAGGAGCTTACAAAGCTGGGCTTCAATGTTTTGGGAGTGGATATTTCTCAGGAAATGCTTTCAATAGCCGAGGATAAAAAGTTAAATTCAGGGCTGGGCATGAGATATATTTTCGGTGATATGACAGACTTGTCGCTTGGGGAAAATAAAGCTGACGTAATTGTTTGTATGATGGACAGCATTAATCACTTAGAAAGTTTTGACGAAATAAAAAAAGCGTTTTCGAGTGTTTATGAAAATCTTACACACGGTGGATTATTTATTTTTGATATGAACACTCCGTATAAGCACAAGCACATTTTGTCTGACAACGCTTTTGTCTTTGATGAGGATAGTGTATACTGTGTATGGCAAAACGAGTATAACAGTGAAGATAACAGGGTAGATATTTTTTTGGATTTCTTTGAGAAATTTGATGATAATAATTACAAAAGGTATCACGAGGAGTTTTCGGAGATATCTTGTGAGAGTTATGCAGTTAAGGAATTTGCCAGAGGCATGGGGTTTGAATACCTAGAGAGCTTTGATGATTTTTCTGACAATAAAGCCAACGAGAAAAGTGAACGTGTTTTATATGTATTCAAAAAATAAATTACTAGTATACGAATATAATTGAGGGATAGAATGAGTAGAATAGTTAGGTCGATAACTGCCGACGCATCAGTTGTATGCAGCGCTATTGACGGTAAGGATATAGTTTCAGAGATTGAGAGGATTCATAAGACTTCTGCTGTAATAACAGCGGCTTTGGGAAGGCTTTCGATGGGAGCTTCTTTGCTGGGCTTTGGTTTAAAGGGGCAGAGTGACACGCTTACAATAAGAATAAACGGCAAGGGACCGGCAGGGAATTTAATTGCTGTTTCTGATAGTTTTGGAAATGTAAAATCCTATGTTGCCAATCCTGTCGTTGAGATACCGTTAAACAGCAAGGGAAAGCTTGATGTTGCAGGCGCAGTAGGCAGAAATGGGTTTATAAGCGTCGTAAAAGATTTGGGGCTTAAAGAGCCGTATTCAGGGCAAGTGCCGATAATTTCGGGAGAGATAGCCGAGGACATAACAAACTATCTTGCGGTTAGCGAGCAGACGCCTAGCGTTTGTGCTTTGGGCGTTTTGGTTGACACTGATTTATCTGTAAAATGTGCAGGAGGATTTCTTATTCAGATTTTGCCGTTTGCATCAGATGATACAATTGATATTATTGAAAGCAACATTAAAGGTATGAGTTCGGTGACTCAGTTGATTAGCGATGGAAAAACCGCAAAAGACATATCACTAATGGCACTTGAAGGGCTTGAACCTAATGTTTTAGATGATTTTGAGGTTTTTTACAAATGCGATTGCAGCAGGCAGAGAGTTGAGAGGGCGCTGATAAGTTTAGGAAAATCGGAGTTAGAAAGTATGTCAAACGACGATAACACTGAGGTTTGCTGTCATTTCTGCGATAAAAAATATAATTTTTCTTCAGAACAGATAAAAAATCTTTTAAAAACCCTTGACAAATAAAAAATGATGATATATAATATGTAAGTCGCTGATTTTAAAGGCGATTTTTGGGAGCATAGCTCAGCTGGGAGAGCATCTGCCTTACAAGCAGAGGGTCACAGGTTCGAGCCCTGTTGTTCCC
>CANRJA010000009.1 GCA_947630825.1 uncultured Clostridia bacterium
TTAGCAGCAGCGATCTCTGCGTCAGCAGTTTCAACTACTACCTTCTTAACACATTTAAGCTCCTTAATGTCTCCAACGAGCGGAATCATAATCTCTGGAACGATAGTCCAGTCAGGATGTGCCTTTTTAACATTGATTGCAGCACGAATAACAGCACTTGTCTGCATCTTAGCAATCTCAGGATATGTTACTGCAAGACGGCATCCGCGGTGTCCCATCATTGGGTTGAACTCGTGAAGTGAAGAAATGATAGCTTTTATTTCTTCAACGCTCTTGCCCTGAGCCTTAGCCAGAGCCTCAATGTCGGCCTCTTCTGTAGGAACAAACTCGTGCAGAGGAGGGTCAAGGAATCTAATTGTTACAGGGTTGCCCTCTAAAGCCTCGTAAAGAGCCTCAAAGTCAGCCTGCTGCATAGGAAGAATCTTAGCAAGAGCAGCTTCTCTTTCCTCAACTGTGTCTGAACAGATCATCTCTCTGAATGCTGCTATTCTATCAGCCTCAAAGAACATATGCTCTGTACGGCAAAGTCCGATACCCTCTGCGCCAAGCTCTCTAGCCTTCTTAGCGTCAGCAGGAGTATCAGCGTTTGTTCTTACCTTTAACTCTCTATACTTGTCAGCCCAGCCCATAATTCTGCCGAACTCACCTGCTATTGTAGCGTCAACAGTAGGAATAATACCATCGTAGATATTACCTGTTGAACCGTCTATTGAGATGTAATCGCCCTCGTTGAATGTCTTTCCAGCGAGTGTGAACTTCTTGTTTTCCTCGTCCATAACTATTTCGGCACAGCCTGATACACAGCAAGTACCCATACCACGGGCAACAACGGCAGCGTGAGATGTCATACCTCCGCGAACTGTCAAAATACCCTGTGAAGCCTTCATACCTGTAATATCCTCAGGTGAAGTCTCAAGACGTACAAGAACGACCTTTTCGCCCTTAGCGTTCCAGTTTTCAGCGTCCTCTGCTGTGAATACTATCTTACCGCAGGCAGCTCCGGGAGAAGCGCCAAGACCCTTTCCGATAGGTGTAGCAGCCTTTAGCTCCTTAGCGTCAAACTGCGGGTGAAGAAGTGTGTCAAGGTTTCTTGGGTCGATCATCAAAACAGCCTTTTCCTCTGAAATCATACCCTCGTCAACAAGGTCACAGGCGATCTTCAAAGCAGCAGGCGCTGTTCTCTTACCATTTCTTGTCTGAAGCATATAAAGCTTTCTGTCTTCAATAGTAAACTCCATATCCTGCATATCTCTGTAGTGGTCCTCAAGAGTGTTGCAGATATTAACAAACTGTTCGTAAACCTCAGGCATAACCTCTTTAAGCTGTGAGATAGGCTGCGGTGTTCTTACACCTGCAACAACGTCCTCGCCCTGAGCGTTCATCAAGAACTCGCCCATGAGGTGTTTTTCACCTGTAGCAGGGTCACGGGTAAACGCAACACCTGTACCTGATGTTTCACCCATATTACCAAATGCCATCATCTGTACGTTTACAGCAGTACCCCATGAATATGGGATATCATTATCACGGCGGTATACGTTAGCACGAGGGTTATCCCATGAACGGAATACAGCCTTAACAGCTCCCATAAGCTGTTCAACAGGATCTGTCGGGAAGTCCTCGCCAATCTTTTCCTTATACTCTGCCTTGAACTGTGAAGCAAGCTCCTTCAAGTCGTCAGCAGTAAGCTCAACGTCCTGAGTAACACCCTTCTTTTCCTTCATTTCATCGATAAGCTCTTCAAAATACTTCTTGCCGACTTCCATAACTACGTCTGAGTACATCTGAATGAATCTTCTGTAGCAGTCCCAAGCCCAACGAGGGTTGCCTGACTTCTTAGCCATAACCTCTACAACCTTTTCGTTAAGACCGAGATTTAAGATAGTATCCATCATACCCGGCATTGAAGCACGAGCTCCAGAACGTACTGAAACAAGTAGAGGATTTTCGTCGTCGCCGAATTTCTTTCCGGTGATCTCCTCCATCTTTCCGATATACTCCATAATCTGAGCCTGAATCTCATCATTGATCTGCTTGCCGTCCTCATAATACTGAGTACAAGCCTCTGTAGAAATTGTAAAGCCCTGCGGAACAGGCAGTCCGAGCTTTGTCATCTCAGCAAGGTTTGCGCCCTTACCGCCGAGAAGCTCTCTCATAGTAGCGTCGCCCTCTGAGAACAAATAAACCCATTTTTTGCTCATTGGTATTTACCTCCATAAAAAAATTTAAAATTCTTCCGGTGGGAACGGCGCTCAGCCTAATCCCGACGGACATATAAAGATTATAACAGATTTATTTTTAAAATGCTAGCCCTTTTTGGTAATTTGTTTGCAAAATTGAGGGAAAAATTTATTAACTTTTTTGTTAGTTATATATAAATTTGGCACAAATGGTGTTGTAAACGACAAATTTATATTGTATAATTAAAGCATAATACATAAAAACTTTTGAAACGGAGACATTTTTATGAAAAATTCTGTTGTTATTCTTGCAGGCGGACAAGGCAAGCGTATGAAAACCGATATGCCGAAAGCACTGTGTGAGGTTTTGGGAAAGCCTATGCTTCAATGGGTTATCGAGGCATGCGAAGAAGCCGGCTTAAATAACATATGTGTAGTCAAGGGCTTTGCGGGAGAATATATAGAAAGCTTTTTGCAGGGAAAGTATACTACCGCACTTCAGGCTGACCGTCTGGGAACGGGCCATGCAGTTATGCAAGCGGTAAACTTTCTGCGCGAACATTCAGACGGCAACACTCTTATCCTCTGCGGAGACGCACCATTTATCGACAGCAGAACTATAAAAAACTCACTTAAACTACACGAGGAGAAAGACTTGTCTGTTACTGTTGTAACATCTGTTGTTGACGAGCCTTACGGCTACGGCAGGATTATCAGGACTGAAAACGGCATATCAGGAATTGTCGAGGAACGTGACTGCACAGATGAGCAGAAAAAAATTAAAGAGATAAATTCCGGCTGTTTCTGGTTTAAGACAAAGGATCTGCTGGACGTGCTGTTCAGCATAAAGCCAGACAATGCTCAAGGCGAATACTATCTCACCGACTGCATATCGCTGCTTATCAAAAACGGAAAATCAGCAGACGCTTATATTTCTGATAACGAGAATGTTTCGCTCGGCGCAAATGACAGGCGTGGACTTCTCCACTTAAACGATATAGCAAGACGACAGATAATAAACAAGCACCTTGATAACGGTATTGAATTCACCTGCACAGACGGCGTAAGTATTTCAAACGGTGTTAAAATCGGTACAGGTACGGTTATCCACGCAGGAGTTATCCTCAAGGGCAACACAGAAATAGGCAACGGCTGTGAGATAGGTCCTAACACCTGTCTAAACAACACAAAGGTAGGCAGAGACACTAAGCTCAACAATGTTGTTGCAAACGAAAGCGTTATAGGAAACGGAGTAACTATAGGTCCTTGGGTTCAGCTTCGCCCTAATACGCACATTGCAAACGGAGCTAAGATAGGCGATTTCGTTGAAATTAAGAACTCAAACATTGGCGAAGGTACGGCTGTTGCACATCTTACATATGTCGGCGACAGCGATGTCGGTGAAAATGTCAACTTCGGATGCGGCGTTGTCACAGTGAACTACAACGGCGACAAGAAATTCAGAACGACCATAGGCGACAACTCGTTTATCGGCTGCAACACAAACCTTATCGCACCTGTTAAGGTAGGAAAAAATGCATATACTGCGGCAGGCTCGACAGTTACAAAGGATGTTCCCGACGGAGCGCTGATGATAGAGAGAGGTCAGGGCGTTATTAAAGACGGCTACGCTGATAGAATGTTAAAGAACAGAAACGAAAAAATCGCAAAGGAAAAAGCCCAGCGTGACGCTGATAACAACAGCAAGAATTAAAAAACAGGTTACTTTAATTATCAATTATCCATTGTAAATTATCAATTAAATAAAATGCTTTACCCCCTGTCCTAAATGGAATGGGGGTTAAAGTGATGTATATAAAGGGGAAAATCATGAGCATCTGGGATATATTTAAAAAAATAGAAAACGGGAATAACAATGTAAAGGGAAAAATTGAATACATTATAGTCGGTCTTGGAAATTTCGGCATAGAATATAATGAAACAAGGCACAACGCAGGTTTTATGGCGGTAGATAGACTTTCTAAGAAAAACGGCTTTGATATAAGCAGGGTCAAATTTAAATCAAAAACAGGAGAAACGCTTATTAATGGCAAACGTTGTCTTGTACTCAAGCCTACGACATATATGAACAACAGCGGAGAAGCTGTTGCTGAAGCTATGAACTTTTACAAAATCCCGATTGAAAACGTAATAGTGATTTATGATGATATTTCACTTGAGCCGGGAAAGCTGCGCATACGCAGAAAAGGCTCGGACGGCGGTCACAACGGCATTAAGAGCATTATTGCCCTTACAGGAAGTATTGAATTTCCCAGAATCAAAATCGGCGTCGGCAAAAAGCCTAACCCAAATTACAATCTTGCCGACTGGGTGCTGTCGAAATTCAGCGAAGATGATAAGAAGGCTCTTGAGCCTGTGTTGGAAAAAGCGGTCGATTCACTTGGCTTTATTGTCGAAGGCAATATTGACAAGGCTATGAATTTGTATAATTCGTAATCAACAATATATAATAGGTAAGCGTATGAAAAACATCTTTAATGAAATTTGCTGCAAGCTCGACTTCTATCAAGAAATTGAAAGGTCTATAAAAATCGGTAAAACTCCCCTGTCGCTAACGGGAGTTTCCTCTGTTCATAAAGCACATCTGGCTTTGGCTCTCAGCGAGCTGAGGCCTTGCTGTATTATCTGCGATACTGAATCTGCGGCAAGGCGTATTTGCGAGGATATAAATGCTCTTTCACAAAAAGAGACTGCGTGTTTATTCCCTGCAAAAGATTTCAATTTTGCGTATGTTGACAGCTTTTCAAGAGAATATGAGCACAAAAGAATAGAGGCTCTCTCTAAAATCAGAAAAGGCTTGTCGAAAATTATAGTCACAACGGTCGAAGCGTGTATGCAAGGTACAATTCCACCTGAAAAGCTTGAGGAATACTCCTTTGACATTAAAACAGGCGAGGATTTAAACTTGTCAAATCTGACTTCATCACTTGTTTCAGCAGGTTATACTGAGTGCGAACAAGTTGAGGGACAGGCACAGTTTTCAATCAGAGGAGGAATAGCGGATATTTTTCCTGTTCATTCCCCTCAGCCTTACAGAGTTGAACTGTGGGGCGATACTGTAGATAGTATTCATATGTTCGAGGTTGACTCTCAAAGAAGGCTTGAGAAGGTTAATTCTTTTACAGTCTCCCCTGCTCTGGAGGTTATATTCCCGTCTGCGGATGAATTTGCCCAAAGGATACGGGAGGTTATAAAAAAGCCCAGAGGGAAAAAAGCAGATAAAATCAAGGAAAAACTTTATGCTGATTTAGATTTGCTGGAATCGGGAATTTCTCTTAATAATCTTGATAAATACTATTCCCTTGCGTATGACAAGTTCTGCTCAGTTGTTGATTATTTCAAAGATAATATAATTATTATATCTGAAAACTCAAACTGCAAGGAGCAGGCGAAGGTGATTTCAACTCAGCTTTCTGAGGATATAAAAATGCTCTATGAGGACGGCATTCTTTTCAAACCGCTTGAGGGATTTTACTGCGAATATGCAGAAGTTATGTTAAAGGCAGAAAACATATCGCTTATATACCTTGATACCTTTATGCGCGGCGGAAGCGATTTAAAACTACAAAGCCTTATCAACGCAAACCCGCTGCAAACATCAAGCTGGGGCGGAGATATAAGACATCTTATTGAAGACTTAACAGCATACTGCGATCAAAATTACTGCGTTATTGTTTTCGCAGGAAGTGAAAAAACTCTGCCTATTTTGGCAAACGACCTGCGAGACAGCAATATACCTGCCGAGATACTCACCGATAAATCAGAAATAAAGTATGGACTTGTATATGTTACCTATGGCAGCTTAAGCGGAGGCTTTGAGTACCCCGAAATAAAGTGTGCGATGATAACAGGTCAAAAGATAAACTCGACTAAGAAGAAGCCAAAGAGAAAATACAAAAAGGGCGAAGAAATCAAAAATCTCTCCGATATTTCAAACGGAGATCTTGTCGTTCACTCACTTTACGGAATAGGGCGGTTTTCGGGTATTCAAAAGCTTGAAACAAACGGCGTTACCAGAGACTACATTAAAATAAACTACGCAGGCTCGGATATTCTATACGTTCCTGTAACCCAGCTTGATTTGATGTCACGTTACATTGGACCCCGTGATGATGCAAATATTAAGCTAAATAAACTTAATTCTTTGGAATGGCAAAAAACACGTAAACGTGTTAAAACCGCAGTTAAAGATATGGCAAATGAGCTTATTAAGCTGTACGCAAAAAGGCAGACGTCAAAAGGCTTTGCATTTTCTCCGGATAACGACTGGCAGGCAGATTTTGAAGAACGATTTGAATATCAGGAGACGGACGATCAACTTAGAACAATAAGCGAAATAAAGGAAGATATGCAAAAGCCTATCCCTATGGACAGACTTCTATGCGGAGATGTGGGCTTTGGAAAAACCGAAGTCGCACTAAGAGCCTGCTTTAAATGTATGCTTGATTCAAAGCAATGCGTTATTCTCGCCCCAACTACTGTACTTGCGTGGCAGCACTATCAGACTGCTATAAAACGCTTTGAACACTTCCCTGTTAAAATTGAACTACTTTCCCGCTTCAGAACCCCAAAACAGCAAGCGCAGATAATAAAGGACCTTAAGCGAGGGGTTATTGATATGGTAATAGGAACTCACAGGCTTGTTCAAAAAGACGTCGAGTTTAAAAACCTAGGTCTGGCAGTTATAGACGAGGAACAGAGGTTCGGCGTTGCTCATAAGGAACGCTTTAAGGAAATGTTTTCGGGCATTGATATTCTTACTCTTTCGGCAACGCCTATACCGAGAACTCTCAATATGGCTATGAGCGGAATACGGGATATGTCGGTGATTGAGGAGCCTCCGCAGGACAGATATCCCGTTCAGACATATGTTATCGAACACAATGACGGAGTTATTGCAAACGCAATATCAAAAGAGCTGCGCCGAGGCGGACAGGTTTACTATATACACAATCGGATTGAAACTATCGACCGCTGTGTTTCAAAACTACAAAGTCTTCTGCCCGATGCTAGAATTGGTGTGGCGCATGGTCAGATTAATGAAAACGAGTTGTCAGAAATCTGGCGGCAGCTTATTGATAAGGAAATCGACATCTTGGTTTGCACAACTCTTATTGAAACAGGCGTTGATGTTCCGAATGTAAACACACTTATAATAGAGGACGCAGACAGACTTGGACTATCTCAGCTTTATCAGCTTAGAGGTAGAGTTGGAAGAAGCAGCAGACGCGCGTTTGCATATTTTACCTTCAGAAGAGGAAAGGTACTTACAGAAATAGCTTCTAAAAGGCTTAACGCAATAAGAGAGTTTACCCAGTTCGGCTCAGGGTTCAGAATAGCTCTGCGCGACCTTGAGATAAGAGGCGCAGGCTCTATTCTCTCAGGAAAACAGCACGGGCATATGGAAGCTGTTGGGTACGATATGTATATCAGGCTTTTAAACGAGGCTGTTGCCGAGCAAAAGGGAGAGGCACTCCCCTCCTCGCCGGAGGATTGCCTTGTTGATATTGCGATAGACGCATATATCCCTGAAAAGTATATAGAAAGTCTTTCACAGAGAATCGACGCTTACAGAAGAATAGCTTCAATTCAAAACGATGAAGACAGCAGTGATGTTTTAGAAGAATTAACTGACAGATACGGCAAAGCGCCCTCCGCTGTTTTGGGGCTTATTAATATCGCGCTTATGCGAAACACAGCCTCAAAGCTGGGCATAACAGAAATTACACAGCGCGGCGAATGGCTTTATTTTTACATCAAATCGCCCACTATTGAACAGATCACTACTCTTAGGCAGGCTTATAAGCACAGAGTTGACTTTGAAGAAACTAAAAAACCTCACTTTAGAGTAAATCTTATACAAAAGCCTAAAAAGCAAAAATCTGCCGAGCTTATGAAAGAGGTTCTCGGTATAATGAACGGCAGTTTAAAGCCAAACGATATTATTCAAAGCACAGAACCAGACGCTTTTGGAGCAAAACCAAATAAATATTTTAAAGGTATAAAATCAAAACCACTTATGCAGAAAGGAGTTAAAAATGAAGAATAAATTATTAAAAAATGCATTGTTAATAATTATCGGTTCTGCAATGTATGCGTTTTCAGTAAGCCTGTTTCTTACACCGAACAAAATAGCTCCCGGAGGTGTTTCTGGTATTGCAATTATGTTGGGGCACATAACACGTATTGGAGTAGGAGCGTTTATATTTTTGCTGAATATTCCGCTTCTTATTATAGGGCTTATAAAACTTGGCAAAAGCTTTTTTTGGGGTACAATGATAACTATTTTCCTTACATCTGTCCTCACCGACTTATTTGCAAAGCTTCCTCCGCTTACTGATAATGTAATGCTTTCAGCTTTAGGCGGAGGCGTTTCTCTTGCAATAGCAATAGGACTTATCTTCAAAGCGGGATACACCTCAGGCGGAACGGATATTATAGTTAGGCTTATAAAGTTAAGGCATAAGCACCTAAAATCAGGTATCATATTCATTGCCGTTGACGGGATAATATCAATTGCATCGGGAATAGTTTTCAGAAATCCTGATTATTCGCTTTATGCACTGCTTGCACTTGTTGTTTCGAGCATTGTTTTAGACATAGTTTTATACGGAAGTGACGAAGCAAGGCTTGTCTATATAATCACTAAAAAAGAAAAAGAGATTGCTGACTACATTTTGAAAAAACTGGATATAGGCTGTACTTTACTTGACTGTCAGGGTGCATATTCAGGGGAAAAGCGTCACACAGTTATGTGCGCTATAAAAAAGCGTGATCTTCCCCAGCTTCAGGAATACATTCTGCAAACCGACCGTGATTCGTTTATGATAGTGACCTCCGCAAATGAAATATACGGAGAAGGTTACAAACTGAGAATGAATAACTACTAACCGCCGAGCCGGCGGAGGCTCTGCTGCCTTTGGGAAATTTTATTAATGTTTAACTTTGATAAACGGCAGGCTAGCACCTAAATGCAAGAACCAGAAGCAAGAGGCAAGACCGCCGAGCCGGCGGATGATCTATGCCTTTTACAAGTTTGCAAAGTGTAGCCGTTACGATTTACTTTGAGAAAATGATAAACCACTTGATTTTGGAATAAATCTAGTGTATAATAACTATGTAATAATTATAAAGCACAATATGTTACTATACTAATTGTGCTGATAAAATAGTACGGAAGCGTATCGAAGTGGTCATAACGGGCCTGACTCGAAATCAGGTAGTCCTCTCGGACTCGTGGGTTCGAATCCCACCGCTTCCGCCACCGGCGAGCCGCCGGAGCCCGTTCGCGTTTCGCATTTGTGAAACGTGAATTTTTTATATTTCGCGCTAGCAGTTACATCTATTTTGTTAAGTATTTATAGATTAAGCACGGTATACGACTATTTATCGTGCTTTTTTTGTTATTACTGCAAAAACCCAAAGGTTTATCTTAAAAATAAATATCCCCAGCAAAGCTGGGGATAAAATTACAATGACAAAAATTACTGCTCAGCGTATTAGGTTTTATATAAATAATTTTACTTAATGTTTTGGATAAATTTTTTATACGCCTGACGAAGCTCTTTAGAAGTTTCCTCAGGGCAGGTTGGGTTGCAATGCGCCCACACACCTGTTTCTGACGAAGCGTTAAATTTTATTTTATCAGCCGATCTCATCGGCGGAAAAAACTCGATATGGAAATGGAAATCCTTCGAGTGATCTCCGCTGTTGACGGGAGCATTGTGCATACACATCATATAGGGAAATTTTATGTCAAACAAGCTGTCTAACATACCTGCGGTTTGCTTTATGGTCTGACCGAGTACGTATCTTTCCTCGGCATTGAAATCGGTTATATACTGCTTATGGTCGTTGGCAAAGATATAAACCCCGTAAGGATACTCTGTAAAGAAGGGCAAAAATACGGTAAAATACTTATTTTTAAAAATAATTCTTCTTCCGTCATTAAGCTCATGCTCAAGCATATCGCAGTAAATACATTTACCCTTTTGCTCTATATGCTCCTTAGCAGATTCAATTTCAAGCTGAATTTTCTTAGGAACAAACGGATAACCGTACATCTGACCGTGAGGGTGTGGCATAGTTACGCCTACTGCCTCGCCTCTGTTTTCAAAAATAAATACATACTTAATTTTCTCATCATCAGCCATTGCGCAAAATCTCTCACACCACAAATCTACAAGCTTTGCGACATGGTCGTCGGTCAGTTCAGGAAGGGTAGCCGTATGGCTGGGAGAATACAATATAACCTCACATTTGCCGTAATTTTTCTCTACCTTGAAAAAATCGTCCGCAACGTCGTCAGGCTCTGGCGGATTTTGAGAAAGCGCCGGAAAATCGTTATCATATTTGAGTACCTCATAATCGGGAACATTCCCGAACGACGGACAAAAAGGACAATAATCCTTTGGCATCTGCGGTCTTGCCTGTCTGTTTGAAGCTATCATTATCCAATCCTTAGTAAACGGGTGCCATCTAAGCTCTGCCATATAAAAATCCTCCAATATTTATCCGCAGAGATTTTATTTATCTCTGCGGATGATTTTTAAATAGTATAGCATATTTTGCACAAATTTGCAACTATTGAAGTTTTTATGTTTTTCTTATCCTGAGTTTAGAATATAACGCTACTTACTAAACTTATTGATTACAACTGACAAAAGAGGTACCATCACCGCGCATGCTATAGACAAAGACAGCATTTTCAGATTAAGAGGAACAGCAGAAAAGATTACCGACAAAGTGGGCATATAGATAACCAATATCAGCACTATCAAAGAAGCCAGAACTGAAAAAATCAAAAACCAGTTATTAAAAAGCTTTATTTTCAGCAGGCTTTCGTCCTCGCTTTTACATTCAAAAACGTGAATAAGCTGGCTCAGTACAAGGGTGAACAAAGCGCAGGTCCTAGCGACAGGCTCTCCCTCGCCTAGAGCAAGAGCCATAACAAAACTTGCCAAAGTACAAAGGCCTATAAATATTCCTCTAAAAACTATTTTAGAAAGCAGCCCTCCTGAAAAGAAGTTATCCTCCGGTCTTCTAGGCGGCTTATAAAGAACGTCGTCGTATACCGGCTCAAGACCCAGAGCAACAGCAGGCAGACCGTCGGTAACGAGATTTACAAGAAGTATCTGCGCAGGTAAAAGCACAATGGGAAGTCCCATTAAAATGCCTATAAACATAACGCACACTTCGCCAATATTGCAGGACAATAGATATCTAACAAATTTTCTTATGTTCAAGAATATACCTCTGCCGTTTTTAACAGCCATAACTATCGTCTTGAAGTTGTCGTCTAAAAGCGTTATATCGCTTACGCTCTTTGTAACGTCGGTTCCGCTTCCCATAGCTATACCTACCGAAGCCTCTTTAATTGCCGGAGCGTCGTTTACCCCATCGCCCGTCATAGCGACAATTTCGCCTCCGGCTTTTAAAATCCTTACGATTCTCAGCTTATGCGCAGGGCTTACCCTTGAAAGTACCCTTACCTTTTTAAGAGCAATACTAAGCTCCTGATCGTCCATTTCGTCTATTTCGCTTCCGTTGAGCGCCTCGTCATCACTCTTAATTATACCTGCCTTTTTTGCGATCTCGCAGGCGGTGAGTTTATGGTCACCGGTGAGCATAATAACTTTGATTTTTGCCCTTTTGCAAAGAGCTATCGAGCGTTTTATCTCAGGTCTTAACGGGTCGAGAAGTCCCATTATGCCAAGAAATATTCTCTTTTCGCCAACCACCTCGGAAAAGGCTATTACCCTTAACCCCTTTTTAGACATCTCATCACGTTTTTGCTCAATTAGCTTGATTTCAGTTACGCCCAGTTCTTTAAGCTCCTTACCCTGAAAATAATACTCGCAGTTATCTATGATAACGTCAAGCGCGCCTTTTGTATACTCTATCTCAAGCCCCGATTTATCCTCCACTCTTACGGTCATTTTGCGCTTTTCACTTTCAAAAGGATCTTCAAAAAGCTTTTTGAACCCCTCGCCTTCAGAAGTGATTTTAGCCGCCATACCTGCGATCTTCATTGCCGCCTCTAACGGGTCTCCCGAAGTTTCATAAGTCTTTAAAATATTTCTGCGATTTCTTGTGTTGTTTCCTATTACCTGTTCTTTGACTGAAATTTTAGAATTGTTGCAGGCGACTCCGCACCTTAGCATTTCATATAGAGACGGCAAAGCGACAGGCTCCGCTTTTATGCTTTCACCTTTTAAATAAAATTCCCCGTGATCTTTTGAGTCCCTGAGTTCAAAATCGTTTTCTAATGTTGAAAGCTCCGACACCTTCATTTTATTTTCAGTAAGCGTACCTGTCTTGTCTGTGCAAATAACCGTTGCCGAGCCTAGCGTCTCTACCGAGTGAAGCCTTCTTACAAGAGCGTTTTTCTTCAACATTCTGGAAACTGCCAGCGCAAGCGCAATAGTAACAGCGGCAGGGAGTCCCTCGGGGATTGCCGCAATAGCTATCGTAATGCCCGTCATAAGCATTGTGAAAACTTCTTCGCCTCTGATTATTCCGGCAGTTGTAACAACAACGCAAACCGCCATACATATCACAGCGAGAACCTTTGAAAGGTGTTTCAACTTTGACTGAAGAGGAGTTTCCCCCGATTCGATCGAATGTAGCATACTTCCGACCTTACCCATTTGTGTGTCCCTGCCTGTACTTGTCGCCTCTGCTAGAGCGTTTCCTCTGGTAACTACTCCTCCCATATAAAGCATATACGGCAAATTAAGCTCTCCAAAGAAGTTCTCATTTTCTCTTGCCTTTTTTGAAACAGCTTTTGATTCTCCTGTTAAAACAGATTCATCACAGCTTAAGAAATTCTGCTCTTTTATGTATGCGTCGCAGGGTATCCTATCCCCTGTTTCCACTTCAAAAACGTCTCCGACAACAATATCCTCAGACGGGATTTTTATAAGCTTGCCGTCACGGTAAACCTTTGCCGTCGGAGCCGCCAGCTTTTCTAAAGACATAAGAGTTCTTTCAGTTCTGAACTCCTGAATAAAACCTATTATCGAGTTAAGCGCAACTATAATAGTAATGGTGAATGCGTCATATATCTCCCCTACCAAAACGGACACAACCGTAGCGCATAAAAGAATTATAACAAGAATATCCCTAAACTGATTTCCGAATATCTTTAAGACATTCGGCTTTTTTGGTTTTTCAAGCTGGTTTTTTCCGTACAGCTTTTGCCTTCTTTTCGCCTCGTCACTGCTAAGCCCTATCATATTTTCTTTTCTTTCAATTTTGTTTTGCTCCAATATATCAAGCATTTTAAACCTCCATCTATAAGCGTATCCTTAGATTGTGTATGTTTTATACTTATTCGGCTTGTACTTCACTTATGCTTGAAATTTGTTTTTAAAATTCTGCTTGTTCATCTTGATTGTTTTTTTGATAGGATACTATCTGTCAAAAAATTCATTGATTTGTATTTTAAATAGTTGTATAATGTTATATAAGTAAAATGGTATAATATTTCTAAAAATTTTAAGTTTATAAATCTTTATTTGAAAAGAAGGGAATTTGCTCTAATAAGAGCATGGTAGTTTATGCGTTTTAATACATACGGAATAACCGATATAGGCAAATTCAGAAAAAAGAACGAGGACGCTATTATGGTCGGAGAAACTATTTGTACCGACGGAATTTTAGAAACTGAAATAGCGCCTCCGTTTTTTGCGGCGGTCTGCGACGGAGTAGGCGGAGAAAAATCGGGCGAGATAGCGTCCTCGCTGACGCTTGAAAAACTGCTTATGACAACATATACAAAGGTGACTGAGCTTAAAACAAGAGTATTCGGTATACACGACGAACTTATTGAATACGGCAGAGAACACCCTGAATCGTTCAATATGCAGACAACTCTGTGTCTTGTGGCATTTGACGCAGACAACAATATCTCCTGCATAAACGTAGGCGACAGCAGAGCTTATTTATTAAAGTCAGGAAACCTGAAGCAAATCTCGACAGATCAATCGCTAAAGGAATTTTTAAATGAAACAGGTCGGTCAAAAATATTCGAGCAGGACAGCGATAAAATCAAGCACGTTATTATATCCTCTCTGGGGAATTCAAAGCAATACCCTATGGTGGATTTGACCAACATATCAGAAAAGCTTGAAAAGGGAGATACGTTAATGCTTTGCTCAGACGGCGTTTCCGACAATTTATCGGTTAAAAATATAAAAGAGGTTCTTAGATCCTCTCAGACTGTTAAGGTCAAGGCTGAAAGTCTTATAAACAAGGCTGTTAAATGCGGAAGCCGTGACAACCTTTCGGTTATACTTATTGAAGTCAAGGAATAGGCTGTAATATATTTTTATAAAGCGAAAATAATAACAGTAATCGTGACATCATGAAAAATACACTTAGAAACGGTGACTAAAATGTTTGACAATAAAGAAATAATTGATTTTTGCAAAAGCTATGAGATATGCGACGCGCACGCTCATATCTTTCCGAAAAAAATATCAGAAAAGGCGGTTTCGTCGATCGGGGACTTCTACAGCATACCTATGAGCTGTAAAAACGGAATATCGGACGAGCTTATCGAATGTGGGGATAAAATCGGGGTCAGCCACTATCTTGTCTGCTCAACGGCGACAGTTCCGCATCAGGTTGAGAGCATAAACAGCTTTATAATGAACGAGTGCGAGCTTCACCCTGAATTTGTAGGTTTTGGAACGCTCCACCCTGATTATGACAATATCGAAAAAGAAGTCGACCGTATAATAAGCTCCGGCTTGAGAGGAATTAAGATCCACCCTGATTTTCAGGAGTTTTATATTGACGATGACAAAGCCGAAAAAATTTACAGAGCCATTGAAGGCAAGCTGCCTATTTTGATTCATATGGGAGATCCGAGATATGATTACTCCCGTCCTAAAAGGCTTGAAAACGTAATGAAAGCCTTTCCTAAGTTAGAGGTATTTGCGGCTCACTTAGGCGGCTATGAGCGATGGGACGAAGCTATAACCTGTCTTTTCGGCAAAAACATACATTTTGATACAAGCTCGTCTCTTGAGTTTTTGTCGCCCGACTATGCAAGGGATATTATTAGAGGCTTCGGGGTCGATAAAATATTTTTCGGAACAGACTTCCCTATGTGGGATCACTACGGGGAAATTCAAAGATTTATGAGACTTAGCTTGAATGACGACGAAAACAAAAAAATACTGGGTGATAATTTTATAAAGTATTTTAATTTATAATTTAGTATGTCGAAAAGCTCCCTGCAAGAGAGGGCTGCCCCTAAAACAGAATTTATGTTCTTTTAAATTATATTCAAAATAAGGAGTAAACTATAAAATTATGAATTTAGTTCTTTGGAGTTTATGTTATATAGTGCTTGCCGCATTGGTAGTAGTTCTTTCGGTAAAGCTTGCCGACTATGTGGATTTAATAGACAAGAAAACCGATATATCAGGTGCGTTTATCGGCGGAGTTGTTCTTGCCGCCGTTACATCGCTGCCTGAGCTTTTCACCTCTTTTTCAGCGGTCGTTATTGTTAAAAATCCAAGCCTTGTAATCGGAAACATTTTAGGCAGCAACCTTTTTAATATGACTATATTCGGTATTTTAATGTTCATATGGGCTAAAAAATTCTCAAAAGCAATGGTCGGGAAAAGCCACTTTAAAATAACAATGTTTTCTCTTTTCCTGTTTACCCTGATGTTTCTTGCGGTGGTACTCGGTCTTGATTACAGTATATTCAGCATAAGCATATACTCTCTTATCATCATAATCACCTATGTTTTTTCTATAAGATATATGGCGAACGACGACAGCGATAACGATGAAAAAACAAACAACCCTTTGACTATCAAAGAAATCGCAGTAAGGTTTGTAATTCTGGCGGTAATTCTGGTAGGCGTTTCAATTTCTATAACCTACGTTACCGACATCTTAGCTGAAGGCTTTAATTTGGGCGCAACAATCGCCGGAGCTTTATTCTTGGGTATTGCTACAAGCCTTCCCGAGCTTACCTCTACCTTTGCGCTGGCTAAAAAATCAAACTTCAACGCCGCAACAGGAAACATTCTCGGCAGCGGAGTGTTTAATTTTACGATTCTCGCTGTTTCAGATATTCTTTATAGGAACGGCTCGGTATTTAAAAGCAAAGGTTCGGGTTCACTTGTTATCTTCGGGTTTATCGCTACATTTATCACCGGACTTTGCTTGTTCTTAAAAAACAGAAAATCAGATAAAGACACAAACTTCAGTATATTTTACAGAATAATGGGAGCTTTAATAGTGCTTTGCTATATTCTGTTTATAGTATTGTCTTAGCGGGAGGAAATTAAATTGGCTGACAAATTATATGATAACCGAGAGCTTTCTTGGCTTAAATTCAACCAGCGTGTTTTAGAAGAATCAAACGACAGCTCAGTACCGCTTTTGGAAAGGCTGTTTTTTTCCTCTATATATTCGAGCAATCTCGACGAATTTTTTATGGTTCGTGTAGGCTCGCTTCACGACCAGATGCTTATAGACGATGATGACCTGGACGGAAAAACAAAAATGAGACCGTCGGAGCAGCTTAACGCAATTTTCAAGAGGGTTGCACAGCTAAATATAAAACACGACGAATATTTTGAAAAGCTGTCGAACGAACTCAAAGAAAACGGAATAAAGCAAGTAAGCGTCAAGGACCTTTCAAAAGAGGACAAGGAATTTGTAAACAGATTTTTCAAATACGAGGTAAGCCCATTTCTGTCTCCCCAGATAATCAACAAACGGCATCCTTTTCCTTTTCTTAACGGCAAAGATATCTATGCCGTTGTACGTCTTTCATCAAAATCCAGCATTTCGCTTGGTATAGTAAACACTTCCGGAGTGTTTTCAAGAGTTCTTTTTCTTCCAGGCAAAAAGAAGATAAGATACATTTTAGTCGAGGACATAATTTTACACAACGCAGGCAAAATATTTTCAGACTATAAGATAGAAGAAAAAAGCCTTATCCGTGTTACAAGAAACGCAGATATAGACGTCAAGGAAGCGCTTTTTGATCAGGAAATGGATTTTAGAGGCGCTATGTCGGAGCTTATTAAAAAACGAAAAAGGCTTTGCGCTGTAAGGATCCAGCTTTCAAGAGAGCTTTCGTCCTCCACAATTTCAGAGCTGTCATCACGCCTTGACATATCAAAAAAGCAGTTTTTTGTCGAAAAAACGCCTCTTGATATGTCTTACGTTTTCACAGTAAGAGACAAAGCAAAAGACCAGTCAAATCTGTTCTTTAATGAGCAAATTCCTCAGAAATCTCCTATGGTTGACGAATCAACCTCTATGATTTCTCAGATAGATAAGAAAGATATATTCCTATCCTATCCATACGAAAGTATCAAACCGTTTATTCGTCTCTTGCAGGAGGCGGCTTATGATAAAAGCGTAGTATCAATAAAAATAACTCTATACCGTGTAGCTAAGGCAAGCAAAATCGTAGAGGCTTTGATTGACGCCGCTGAAAACGGAAAGGACGTTATGGCTCTAGTCGAGCTTCGTGCAAGATTCGACGAGGAAAACAATATAGACTGGTCAAAGCGTCTTGAGAAAGCGGGAGTTAAGGTAATATACGGTCCGGAGGATTTAAAGGTACACTCAAAGCTGCTGCTTATTACAAGGAAATACGGCAACAAAGCTAAATACACAGTTCAGGTGGGAACGGGAAACTACAACGAAAAAACGGCGGAGCTTTATACCGACGTTTGCCTTATGACATCTCATCAGGGAATAGCCCAGGACGCTGTCAATGTTTTTAACGCACTTGCAACAGATAATCTTGTTGAAAAGGCAAACCATCTTCTGGTTGCGCCTAAGGCTTTACGCCCTCAGCTAATTGAAATGATGAACGAGGAGATACAAAAAGTCAAGAACGGAAAACAGGCATACATAGGCATAAAGGCAAACTCGCTCACCGACAAGGTTCTTATAAAAAAGCTTATTGAATGTTCAAAGGCAGGAGTTGAAATCGAGCTTGTCATTCGAGGCATATGCTGTCTAATTCCGGGTATCGAGGGAGAAACAGAAAACATCAAGGTCGTATCCATAGTTGGCAGATACTTAGAGCACGCAAGATTTTATATTTTCGGAAGGGACGAGGAGCAAAGAGTTTATATTTCCTCGGCAGACTTTATGACAAGGAATACCATAAGACGTGTTGAGGTTGCGGTTCCGATATACGACAATCAAATAAAGGAAAGGGTTTATAAATACTTTAAAACCCAGATAAACGATAATGTCAAGGGCAGAGTTTTGCAGTCAAATGGCAGTTACAAAAAGCAAAAGCAGGACGACTTTGACACAATTAACGCTCAGCAGATATTCTTTGACGAGGCATATAAAAACGCTCCAAAGACTGAGGCTGAACCGTCAGCTGGAAAAAAGAATAAATCTATATTTAAACGTATTTTATCACTCTTTAAAAAGAAATAAAAATAACTCCTTTGGGTTTTTAAAAAATCCAAAGGAGTTTTTATTTTGATTCATCTTATCAGGCTGCCGCAGCTTTTGATACTCTATTTGCGATATCCTTTCTGAAAATCAGTTTAAAAAGAGTTCTAACCAACGGCTGAATGAAAAACAGCTGTGAAAAGAACGCGAACGGAAAGTTAAAGCACATAAGCTTTAACCAATTTGCAAGCAGTGTGAAGATGTTAAATCCACTGTAGTAAGGATAGTAAAGCAGAGCCGCAATAAAACTCATTGCAGGACACATAAGAGCTACAGTTGAACAGATTATAGCTGTTTCAAAATACATAGGCTTTGAAGTTTTAGGATCAAACACCCTGCAAGCCAGCTTGAACGAGCAGGGACTTCCCATAAATATTTCAAGCGAAAAAGCCAAAACAAACTCTGTAATCACAACAGCCCATATCGGAAGGTATGTGCCGAACATATAAACTCCTCCCTGATGATTGATAGCTGAAATTACGCTGTTTGTTCCGTTGACCGTCATAAGAGCGTTTCCGTTTACCACATACAAACTGAAAAACACATACGCGTGAACTGTTATCAGCACTGTCAGAAAAGCGAAAACCATTCTCTGAAATTGATTTCTTGGCATAAATAATCTCCTTTTTCTTTTTTTAGAACACAAAAAGACACACGAATACTTAAATATGTAAATCACAGAAAGCCCGTTCCGTAATCAGATTTACATACATAAAGTATCACATGTGTCGTTGCGAACTGTATTTATTGCAGATGTTTATCTGCATTGCTTAAAATTATATCACTTTTAACGGTATTTGTCAATATCTTAGGAATAAATTTCTTGTCATTAAAAATCAATCCTTATCTTTCATACACAAAACCATAACTGCTTTTTGAGCGTGAAGTCTGTTTTCTGCCTCTTCAAATATCTCATCAGCGTGAGCTTCAAATACCTTTTCAGTGATTTCCTCTTCCCTGTGAGCAGGCAGACAATGCTGAACCATAGCGTCAGGCTTAGCAACCGCCATAACCTCGTCATTTATCTGATAGCCCTCAAATGCAATCCTTCTCTTTTCGGTTTCTGCTTCCTCGCCCATTGATGTCCAGACATCGGTAAACAAAACGTCGCAGTCTTTAGCAGCCTCAATAGGCTTGTCGGTCATAAAGAACTTGTCACCGTACTCTTTTGCAAAATCCAAGACCTGCTTGTCAGGCTGATAATCGGCAGGGCAAGCGATAGACACGCTCATTCCGACTTTTAAACAACCTACAATAAGCGAGTTAGCCATATTGTTTCCGTCTCCGATATAACCCATCTTCAGCCCCTCAAGACGTCCCTTGAACTCTCTTATAGTCATAAGGTCTGCAAGAACCTGACACGGATGACAGAAATCAGTAAGCCCGTTGATTACGGGAATGGAGCCAAACTTCGCCAGATCCTCGACCTCTTTTTGCTCGAAGGTCCTAATCATAATTCCGTCAATATAGCGTGACAACACCCTTGCCGTGTCCTGAACCGGCTCTCCCCTGCCTATCTGCAAATCATTAGACGACAGAAACAGCGGATTTCCTCCTAACTGATACATTCCCGTTTCAAACGAAACTCTTGTTCTGGTCGAGGCTTTCTGAAATATCATACCTAAAGTCTTACCCTTGAGCAAGTGATGCTCTATGCCGTTTTTGTTTTCATACTTCAACTGGTCAGCAAGATTTAAAATTTCAATAATCTCCTCTTTTGATAAATCAAGCATTTTAAGTAAATGTTTCATATTTATTTCTCCTTTATTAACTGTCTAATATATTTTTAAGGATGCTCAGACCCTTATCGATCTCATCTTTTGTTATATTAAGAGGCGGCAAAAGCCTCAGCTTTTCCTTTGCTGTCAAAACAAGCAATCCGTTGTCAAGACATTCCTTGCAGACATCTGCCGCCTTTTTTGTTTTAAGTCTTATACCCAGCATTAATCCCAGACCGTCCACTCTGTCAACCTCATTAATCTTACAAAGCTCGGTTTTAATATACTCGCCCTTTTGTGCAACTTCATCTAAAAAGCCGTCGGCAAGCACCCTTTTTAATACAACGTTGCCTCCTGCACAGCTTATCGGATTTCCTCCGAATGTCGAGCCGTGCATTCCCTTTGAAAGAACGTCACAGCACTTCTCATTTGCCATACAAACGCCTATGGGAACTCCGCCTGCCAAGCCTTTAGCAAGAGTTACAATATCGGGTTTAACTCCATAATGCTCACACGCCAAGAACTTGCCCGTTCTTCCCACACCTGTCTGAACCTCGTCACAGATAGTAAGTATATCTCTCTTTGAACACTCGTCAGCGATTGCCTTTGCAAAATCCTTATCAAGCGGAATTACTCCGCCCTCGCCCTGAACGCACTCAAACATAACGGCACAGACTGTATCCTTGTTTTCATCTAATGTTTTTACAAGTGCGTCAATATCATTTGCAGGAGTGTTTATAAACCCCTCAACAAACGGAAAAAAATAATTGTGAAAGCTGTCCTGACCTGTTGCGGAAAGGGTACAAAGCGTTCTTCCGTGAAAGCTGTTTAAAAGGGTAATTATATTGTGCCTGCCCTTGCCGTATTTATCAAAGCTGTATTTTCTCGCCAGCTTTATTGCACACTCGTTTGCTTCAGCGCCCGAATTGCCGAAAAATATCTTTGAATACCCCGTTGATTCGGTAAGCGTTTGTGCAAAATCAGCCGAAACCTTTGTGTAATAGTAATTCGACGTATGCTGAATTGAATGTGCCTGCTTTGAAACAGCCTTCGCCCACTCGTTATCGCAAAAGCCCAGACTGTTTGTTCCTATTCCTGAGCCGAAATCAATGTACTTTTTGCCGTTTTCATCACAAGCCAAACGCTCTTTTCCGCTGTCAAGAACAACATCGAAACGTCCGTATGTAGGCATAATATGCTCGTTGAATTTCTCTATAGTTGACATTTTCTGCTCCTTTATAATCTGTTAATTAAATAAACTGCGTTCCTACGCCCTCGCTTGAAAGTAACTCTATCAAAATCGAGTGCGGAACTCTGCCGTCTATTATTGAAGTCTTTTTAACTCCGCGCCTTACCGCCTCAACACAGCAGTCGATTTTCGGTATCATACCTCCGCTGATTATTCCCTTTTTCTTAAGATAAGCCACTTCGGAGACATTCACCTGCTTTATTAGCGTACTCTCATCATTCTTATCCTCCAAAAGACCTGCTATGTCCGTCATAAGAATAAGATTTTCAGCCCTCAGACAGCTTGCTATCCTAGCGGCAGCCGTATCGGCGTTTATGTTATATGTATCTCCCTGCTCGCTTGTTGCAACAGTAGAAATAACAGGTACAAAACCGCTGTTTAATGCGTCTATAATAGGACGTGTAGAAACCCTTTTTATCTCGCCGACATAGCCTAAATCGCTTTCTCCATCAAGCTTTTCGGCAACTATCATTTCTCCGTCAATTCCGCAAAGACCAAGAGCCTTTCCGCCGTGCGTTTGAATGTTTTGAACAAGCTGTTTGTTTACCTTTCCTGCCAAAACCATCTGAACAACTTCCATTGTATCAGCGTCGGTATAGCGAAGTCCGTTTACAAACTTAGATTCAATCCCCACTCGGTCGAGCATTGTATTTATCTCAGGTCCTCCGCCGTGAACAAGAACTACCTTTATTCCCACTGCTCCGAGCAGTACAATATCGCTCATAACCGCCTCTTTAAGTGCCTCGTTGGTCATTGCGTTTCCGCCGTATTTAACAACAACGATTTTGTCATTGTACTTCTGTAAATAAGGAAGCGCATCCATAAGCACCTTTGTTCGGGTGTAATTTGAAATCACTTCCATTGTTTAAATCTCCTCTCTAAAAAGAATTTACGTAATCGACTACCTGTTTTCTGTTTATAAATACTAAAACCTTATCATTATACACATCTAAGACCTGTAATCTCCGTTAATTTTAACATAGTCGTATGTGAGGTCACAGCCCCATGCGGTGGCTTTGCCCTCTCCGTTACCGATATTTATATCTATGATTATTTCATCTTCAAGCAGAATTTCCTTTGCCTTTTCTTCCGAAAATGTGATCCCTGCTCCATTTTCGCAAACTTGAATTTTACCCTTTGAGCTTCCAAGCGTTACCGACACATTATTTATATCAAACTCAGCGTCTGCATAACCTATAGCGCAAAGTATTCTTCCCCAGTTTGCGTCTGCTCCGAACATAGCGCACTTAAACAGAGGTGAACATATAACGCTCTTTGCTATAGTTTTTGCCGTCTTAAAATCTTTAGCTCCGGTTACATTGCACTCAAGCAGCTTTGTTGCGCCCTCGCCGTCGGCAGCTAACATTCGTGTCATATTCATCATTACAGCGTACAATGCTTGTTTAAATGTTTCAAAGTCTGCATTATCGCTTATTATATCATCGTTTTCTGCAAGACCATTTGCCATAATCGATACCATATCGTTTGTCGAAGTATCTCCGTCAACAGAAAGGCAGTTGTAGGTAGTTTCAACGACCTCGCTCAATGCCTTTTGAAGCATATCAACAGATATGTTAACGTCTGTAGTTATAAAGTTCAAGGTAGTCGCCATATTCGGGTGAATCATTCCGCTGCCCTTTGCCATACCGCCCATACGGCAGGTCTTTCCGCTTATATAAAACTCAACTGCTACCTGCTTGTCTACTGTATCTGTAGTCATAATTGCATTTGCCGCCTTGTCGTTTCCCGTGTACGAAAGTCCCTCGACAAGCGGTTTTATTCCGCTTTCAATTGGATCTATCGGCAAAACCTGTCCGATAACTCCTGTTGATGCAACTATAACTTCGTCGCTCAGTATTCCGAGAGTAACGCCCGCAAGAGAACACATTCTCTCTGCCTTTTGCTCACCGTCAGCGTTGCAAGTATTTGCGTTCTTTGAATTTGCAATGACCGCTCTTGACTTTCCGCCTGTTTTTTCAAGATGCGCTTTAGTAACATAAATCGGTGCACCCTTTACCTTGTTCTGAGTATAAACGCAGGCGGTATTGCAAAGCGTGTCGGAAACTATAAGCGCTAAGTCGTTTTTATTATTATCAGAATTAAGCCCGCAATTTACACCGTTTGACTTAAATCCCTTTGCGGCGCACACTCCGCCCTCAATAAATTTATCATTACCTTTTAGTATCATATTATTGTCTACTGTCCTTTCGGTTTATTATCAATTAATATTCTCCTGCAATTTTATTGTATTAAATCTATTCAAGCCCTGTTCTCTCATCAATTCCAAGAACTATATTCATACACTGCACCGCCGCACCGCTTGCTCCTTTTCCCAGATTGTCAAGTCGTGAGCATAGCAAAACGCGCTCGTTGTTTCCACAGACAAAAATCTGCATATTGTTTGTTCCCTCAAGAGTATTTGCAGCAAGGAAACCATCGGGCAGAGTTTCTGTTCCGCCCAGTTCCATTACCTTAACAAAATGCTCATTTTTGTAATGATCGCTTAATGCTTTGTGTATATCAGACGCTGTGTTATTGCCGTTCAAAAGCCTTGTTATTATTGGCACTGTAACCACCATTCCTGCATAGTAATCGTCAACTATCGGATTAAACACAGGCGGATAGTCAAGACCGCAGATCTTCTGCATTTCCGGTAAATGCTTGTGATTCTGCGTCAACGCATACTGTCTGGGAGAGTTATACTCATACGGCATTTCATCGCCCTCGTAAACTGCTATCATTTTCTTGCCTGCACCTGAATATCCCGACACTGCGTGGCAGGTGACTGGATAATCACGCGGCAGAATTCCTGCGGTTACAAGTGGGTAAACCAGACTTATAAATCCGCTTGCATAACAGCCGGGAACAGCAATTCTGCTAGAGTTTTTTATCTTCTCTCTGTGTTCTGAAGACAACTCAGGAAAGCCGTATGCCCAGTCAGGGTTCGTCCTGTGAGCAGTAGACGCGTCTATTATCTTTGTGTGGTTGTTATTTTCGTCAATCAGCGATACAGATTCTATCGCCGCTTTATCAGGCAGACACAGAAAAGTAATATCCGACTCGTTTATAAATTTAGCCCGCTCATTTTTATCCTTACGTTTATCCTCATCTATGAGCATAATTTCAAGGTCGTTTCGGTTTTTAAACCTATCAAAGATTTTAAGACCTGTCGTTCCTTCTTTTCCGTCAATAAAGATTTTTGTTTTCATATATATTGCCTTTCGATTTTTACTTATCAAGCTCTCTTAAAACATACTCTATCTGCACTTTTACGCTCTCGGGTGCAGGTCCTCCTGCCGACTTTCTCTGCATCACACAGGTATCCAAAGAAATAGCCTTATAGACATCTTCATCAAAGCTGTCGCTCAGCTTTTTATACTCGTTTATCGGAAGTGTTTCAAGGGTAACTCCCAACTCTATACATCTTGCAACTAAAGTTCCCGTTATTTTATAAGCGTCTCTGAAAGGCATACCCTTTTTAACAAGATAGTCTGCACAGTCGGTCGCATTTATGAAACCCTTAGCTGCCGCATTTCTCATATTCTCTTTTATAACCGTCATTGTAGACAGCATAGGTATAAACGTATTTATACACAGCTTGACCGTATCTACAGCGTCGAATATTGCCTCCTTATCTTCCTGCATATCCTTGTCATAAGCAAGCGACAGGTTTTTCATCATAGAAAGCAAGGTGTTCAAATCTCCGTAAACACGGGCGGTTTTGCCCCTGATCAGTTCAGTAACGTCGGGGTTTTTCTTCTGAGGCATTATTGAAGAGCCTGTTGCGTAAGCGTCGTCAAGCTCTACAAATTTAAACTCCCACGAGCACCATAAAATGATTTCCTCAGAAAAGCGTGACAGATGCATCATAAGTATTGAAATAGCACTCGCAAGCTCAATGCAGAAATCCCTGTCCGAAACTCCGTCTAGCGAATTTTGAGTAATTTCGTCAAAGCCTAAAAGCTCACAAACTCTCTGCCTGTCTATATTGTAGGTAGTACCTGCTAAAGCGCCGCTTCCCAAAGGCATCTGATTCATTCTTTTGTAGGTATCGTCAAGCCTGCCGACGTCTCGCAGGAGCATATTTGCATATGCCATAAGATGATGTGCAAAGGTTATCGGCTGCGCTCTCTGAAGATGAGTATAACCCGGCATAACAGTTTCAAGATGCTCTTTTGCCATATCGGTTATGGCTCTTATCAGCCTGACGGTTATTTCCTTTATTTCCTTTATCTCATCTAAAAGGTACATTCTTATATCAAGTGCGACCTGATCGTTTCTTGAACGTGCAGTGTGAAGCCTTTTCCCTGCGTCGCCGACACGCTTAGTCAGTTCCGCCTCAATAAACATATGAATATCCTCAGCGTTCGGGTCGAACTCCAAAACTCCGTTATCAATATCGGTTAAAATGCCTTTAAGCCCGTCTATGATAACCTCGCTCTCGCTTTTGTCGATTATTCCGCACTCGCCCAGCATTGTTGCGTGGGCAATAGAACCCTTTATATCGTGACGGTACATTCTTGCGTCAAATTTTATAGACGAATTGAAATCGTTTACACGCTCGTCAATATCTTTAGAAAAACGTCCTGCCCACATAGGCATAGTAAATCTCTCCTTTAAAAATTGCTTGAATTTAAACTCCCTATAAAAACCTATAAGGGCAGCAAAAATGCCACCCCTTTTAGTTATATAATTGTATAGTTGACAGTTGATATTTGCATTGTCCATTATCCATTGTCCATTGTCCACTATCCATTATCAATTTCCCATTGTCCATTACTTTCTCTTTTGGTCCAGCTTAGCCTTAACCTTGATAGGAAGTCCGAACAGATTGATAAACCCAGCGCTGTCAGCCTGATTGTAAACATTGTCCTCGTCGAAGGTCGCAACCTCTTCGTCATACAATGTATAAGGCGATGTAACTCCTGCGTTGATAATGTTACCCTTATAAAGCTTTAGCTTAACATCTCCTGTTACAGTTTTCTGCGTCTCGGTAACAAATGCTGAAAGCGCCTCTCTAAGCGGCGTGTACCACTGACCGTTATATACAATGTCAGCAAATTTAATACCTATATACTGCTTCATTCTTGCAGTTTCTTTGTCTATAGTAATAGTCTCCAAAACATCGTGAGCGTGGTAGAGAATCGTTCCGCCCGGAGTTTCATATACCCCCCTCGACTTCATTCCGACCAAACGGTTTTCAACCAAGTCGGCAAGACCGATACCGTTTTCTCCGCCCAGCTTGTTTAAAGTCTTTACAATGTCAACACCCTTCATTTCTTTGCCGTCAATAGCGGTAGGTATACCCTTTTCAAAGTGAATCGTCACATAAGTAGGCTTGTTTGGTGCCTGAAGCGGGGAAACTCCCATCTCTAGGAAGCCTTCCTTTTCATACTGAGGCTCGTTTGCAGGATCCTCAAGGTCAAGACCTTCGTGTGAAAGATGCCATAGGTTTTTATCCTTAGAATAGTTTGTCTCTCTGTTTATTTTAAGAGGAATATTATGCGCCTCTGCATATTCTATCTCCTGCTCACGGGATTTCAGATCCCAAATCCTCCAAGGAGCGATAATCTCCATATCAGGTGCAAAAGCCTTGATAGCAAGCTCAAATCTAACCTGGTCGTTGCCCTTTCCTGTGCAGCCGTGACAGATAGCGTCAGCGCCCTCTTTTATTGCTATCTCCGCAATTCTCTTTGCAATAATAGGTCTTGCAAAAGAAGTTCCGAGCAGGTACCTGTTTTCATAAACGGCTCCTGCCTGAACAGTCGGGAATACATAGTCCTCTACAAATTCATCGTTCAGATCCTCAATATAGAGCTTAGACGCACCTGTCTTAATTGCCTTTTCCTCAAGACCGTCAAGCTCAGTTCCCTGTCCGACATCTCCGGATACGGCGATAACCTCACAGTTGTTGTAATTCTCCTTGAGCCACGCAATAATTATTGACGTGTCAAGACCGCCTGAGTATGCTAAAACTACCTTTTTGATTTCTTTTGCCATAATATTGTCCTCCAATAATTTTTATGTTTGTGATAATTATACACTAAAGTCTTGTATTGTCAAGGGCTTTATGCAGATTTTTTAATATTTTTTGCATATTTATCAGCTTTATGCATAAATCATGCATATATTCACGAATATAATGTATAATTATTCGCTGTCGCCTTTAAATTTCTCTTTTTGCTTTCTTTTTGCCTTAACATTCAGTATTACTGCAATAACGCCTAAAGCAACGGCAGCCCACGTTACAAAATCGTATTTGAATGAAAATATAATTGCCGCAATAGTCAGAACATCAAAAGCGATCGCAAAAAGCGTAAGTTTGTTCTGAGAAATAAAATCTTTCATAAAATCGCTCCGTTCGTCTTGAAATAAATTTTAAATAATGGTTATTTTATCATAAATTTATCACTTTGTCCATATATAATAATTTTATCATTAGAGGTGTAAAAGTGATATTTAATTCTTGAAAAACATATTCTAATGATATATAATGTTAAAGGTTAGAAATTAGAGGTTAGAAGTTAGATTAACGCAAAAAATTCTGGCTTCTTGCATCTAGCATCTAGTAGGGGGTAATATTATGGCATTAAAAGAAATTGAAATCAAATCATTGGAAAATCTCAATCCGTTTTCAAAAATTGCAGACGACTGGTTTTTAGTTACCGCCGGAGACGAAAACGGATTTAACACAATGACCGCTTCGTGGGGAAGTTTAGGAACTATGTGGGGAAAAAGCGTTGCAGTCACGGTTATCCGCCCGCAGAGATATACTAAGGAATTTATTGATAAAAACGACTATTTTTCTATATCCTTCTTAAAAGACGGCAATAAAGACAAGCTGAACTTTTGCGGTACAAAAAGCGGCAGGGATTTCGACAAAGCAAAAGAAACAGGACTTGTTCCCGTGTTTGTTGATAGCACCACGACCTTCGAGCAGGCAGAGCTTATACTTATTTGCAGAAAGGTATTTGCGCAGGATATTGACCCTGAATGTTTCCTTGATAAAACGCTTATCGAAAGGTGGTACTCTGAAAGAGATTTCCACACAGCATATGTAGGAGAAGTTGTTAAAGCATATTTGAACGCCTGACATAATTAAAATCAGCAAAAGAAATATCCAATCTAATAACAGATTAAAAAACAGGAATCATTTTTGCTTTTGAAGTATTGTATTCAGAGTAAAGTTGTTGTATAATATATTTAAACAATTATGTAGAACAACAGACATAAAAGCAGATATAAATTATTAAGAAAGGAAAATTCATATGAGCAAAGATTTTGATAAGGACGGCGACATAAAAATCTCCTCGGATTATGACGTCGAGAAAATCATAGCAGAAGTCAACAAAACAGCCGTACAGGAAAAGGAAGCCTTCACAAAGGCTTTCAGCACTGAAAATACACAACAAAAAACAAACCAGAACAATCAAAGTCTTAACAGCGGAAATTATCAAAATAAATCCGCCTTAGATGAATACTACTCAAAACAGTACGATAAAAAAAGAACCAATTATTCACAAGATGAAGCGATTGGACTGCAAAAGGAAATTGAACGAGGTACGAGATATAATGAACTAAAAAGTATGAAGGTAAACAGCCATAGAGGCAGAAACGCTGTATTATTTGTATTCGGGCTTGTTATAATTCTTCTTATCGGCGCTTATATCGTTGGCTTTATGATGACAAAGGACAGCTTTCTTCCAAACACCTTTGTAAACGTAACCTCAATAGGAGGAATGAATGTAAATGAAGCCGCTGAAGCTATTCATTCAGGTACAGCCGTTGACAAACTTGTTTTGAAAAAGCTCAACGGCGAAACAGTTACTATTGATTACTCGAAAATTGATTATACATATTCCACAGCAGACGAGCTTAACAAAATAATGAACCAGGAAAGCAAAGCTCTTTGGTTTGTAAATCTTTTCAAAAAATCCAATTTTACGATTTCTATGGACGGAACATATTCAGAGAATAAGCTGAAAGAGATAATTGACAATGCGAGCTTTGGCGTCACACCGTCGAAAAACGCTAAAATCGTAATGCAGGATGACGGCTTTGTCATAGAGCCTGAGGTTCAGGGAGATATTGCGGACACTGAAAAGGTTTTTGAAGCCGCAAAGAAAGCCATAAACAACGGCGATGAAGAAATAAACCTTTTAGATGAAGACTGTTATAAAAAACCAAGCGTAGTTTCAAGCGATCTGCAGGGCAAGCTGGAGGAACTGAACAAGGTTTTTAATTTAGAGGTCAAGTTGGATTTTGACTACACCACAGAAAACTTGACCTATGACGTATTCAAAGACTGGGTGACAATTAAAAAAGACGGCAGCTATACAATAGATCAGGAGTCGGTATGGGAATGGGTAAACTCAATTAGAGAAAAGTACGACACTCTTAATAAGACCAGAAAATTCAAATCAACGTTGCAGGGTACTGTAAAAATAAAGGCCCAAAGGGGTGCGGACGGAAAATTCGACGGTATATTCGGATACTTTCTTGATGCTGACAAAACCGCTGAGGCGATATGCAAGGCTCTTAAAAAGGGTGAGAATACGACCATAGAGCCTGTTTACTGGACAAATGGCGGATATACATACGATACTCAGGGCAAGGTAAAGCGTTCTGCAGATGATGAGAAAAATGTTATAAGCGACATTTCACAACTCGACACATATATAGAGGTAGACCTTACTAATCAAATGCTCTGGTATTACAAAAACGGCAAGGTAAAGCATAAATGCGGAGTGGTTTCCGGTATGCCTACCAAAGAAAGAATGACCTACCCTGGAATTTACCAGCTATGGATGAAAGAAAGAAACAAGACTATGAAGGGCAGAACATCAGAAGGTTCATACGAATCTAAATGCTCTTATTGGAATTACATAAGCCAGAACAGCATAGGTATTCACGACGCCACATGGCAATCTTCTTTTGGCGGGGATAGATATAAATACTACGGTTCCCACGGCTGTGTAGGCATTTCTCTCAGCGATGCGCAGTATATTTACGAAAACATACCTCTAGGCACAGTTGTAATAATGTTCTATTAAAAAATATGGCTCTTGCAAATTTTTGCAGGAGCTTTTTATTTTCCAATTACATCTTATAAATAAAAAATCACACACCAATGAAACAGTGTGTGATTTATGTAACTTGTAACTATCTTATTACTTTTATTACTCAGCCGATGGAGCGTCAACAGGGCAAGTACCTGCACAAGCGCCGCAATCAATACAAGTGTCAGCGTCGATAACGTACTTTCCGTCGCCCTCTGTAATTGCCCCTACAGGGCATTCAGCAGCACAAGCTCCGCAGCTGATGCAATCATCAGAAATTTTATATGCCATCTTAGCATACCTCCTTCAATATTTATAAATGTTTAAAACATTTATCATCTATATGATAACACATAATTTAAAAATTGCAAGTCTTTTTATAAAAAATAAATATTAAATAATTTCCTTATTACCATTAACGGTAAAACACAACGTAAAACCCGCTTGCTAATTTTAGTTGATTAGTGTATAATAATTTTAACAATTCTCACCTTGAGATATATTCGGAGGATACATATGTCAGGAAAGAATATTTATACAATAAAAGAACTCTATGGTAAAGAAAGCGAAACTTTACAAATTGAAAGATATAAAAAAGCTATAGAAAAGTTTAAAGAGCTTTACGGCGATTGCGAATACCGTATTTTCTCAGCATCGGGAAGAACAGAGGTCGGAGGAAACCATACAGACCACAATTTCGGAAAGGTGCTTGCCGCCGGAGTTTCTCTTGACGTTATCGCAATAGTCAAGAAAACCGACGATAGCATTATCGAAGTCAAGTCGGAGGGTTTTCCTAAAGATGTTGTCGATTTAAGCGACCTGTCTGTTCACGAAAATGAAAAAGAGAATTCCTCTGCGCTTATTAGGGGTGTTGCCGCAGGATTTAAAAACAAAAACTACAGCATCGGCGGATTTAAAGCGTACACTACTTCTAATGTTCTAAAGGGTTCGGGACTTTCTTCCTCCGCCGCTTTTGAGGTTCTGATAGGAACGATTTTAAACTATCTTTATAACGAACTTAAAGCTTCCAATGTAGAAATAGCACAAATAGCTCAATACGCAGAAAACGTATACTTCGGCAAGCCGTCGGGGCTTATGGATCAAATGGCTTCGAGCGTTGGAAGTTTTATAACCATAGATTTCAAAGACCCCCAAAAACCTGTCATTGAGAAGATTGACTTTGATTTTTCAAAGTGCGGACACAGTCTTTGCATAGTCGATACAAAGGGCAGTCACGAAGATTTAACTGATGAATACGCATCTATTCCAAAAGAGATGAAGGCTGTAGCAGGTTATTTTGGCAAAGATATACTTCGTGAAATTACCCTTTCCGACGTTCTTGAAAACATAACTGATTTAAGAAAGAAATTCGGCGACAGGGCGGTTCTTCGCTCGCTTCATTTTCTTAACGAAAACGAAACTGTAGAAAGAGAGGCAAAAGCGCTCCAAAGCGGAGATTTCAAAGCCTTTTTGAAAGAGATAACAAAGTCGGGCAACAGCTCATATAAGTATTTGCAGAACATTTATGCAAACAAAACCCCTCAAGAGCAAGGTCTGGCAGTAGGCTTAAATCTTGCTGAAATGGTGCTTGACGGAGAGGGCGCATGCCGGGTTCACGGCGGCGGATTTGCAGGAACCATACAAGCGTTTGTCCCAAATAATAAGCTTGAAAAATTCATAGAAACCCTCAATAACTGCTTCGGCAAGGGAAGTTGTCATATTATTTCAATACGCCCTGTGGGGGGAATTGAAGTGGCTAATGATATTTAGTTATCTGGCGAAAAATACTATGCAACGGAGAAAAACCTATGCGAATGAGAAGAAAAAAGCATCTTGAAGAGCGTCTTGAAGAATGTAACGATTACATTTACTTTATGGAGCTTGAGGACAAGCATTTTCAGACTTCTGTTTTAAATAAAGAGTATATTGACGTTCAAAAGATTTTCGGTAACAGCAATCCCGTACATTTGGAAATCGGCTGCGGAAAGGGAGGCTTTGCCTGTGAGAGCGCAAGGCAAAACCCTGATATAAACTTTCTTGCCGTTGAAAAAGCAAGCAACGTCATTGTAAAGGCGGCTGAAGACGCAAAAGCGGCGGGACTTAAAAACCTATACTTTATGCGTGGAAGCGCCGAATATCTTTCCTGCTATATTCCAGATAAATCAATAGACAGAATATACTTAAATTTCAGTTGTCCATTCCCAAAGAAAAAATACGCAAGCCATAGGCTTACGCATCATAATTTTCTTAAAATATATAAGTCTCTGCTCAAAGACGGCGGAGAAATCTGGCAAAAAACCGACAACGCACACTTCTTTGAGTTTTCAATAGAACAGTTTTCCCAAAACGGATTCGCTTTGAAAAACGTGACGTTTGATTTACACAACTCCGATTTTGAGGGAAACATAATGACCGAATATGAAAAGCGTTTCACAGACGAGGGATTCCCTATTTACAGACTTGAAGCATATAAAATCAAATGATAAAAGAAACAAGAGCAACGTCACCGCTGCTCTTTTCTTTTTCATCTGTTATTATATCTAGTTGCCAGCCTGCCGTTGATTAAACTTCTACGTTTATCAAACTTTTAAAAGGCGGCACTGGATGCAACGTCACCGCTGCTCTATTAACAGTTCTCATACCTAGGTACTAGCCCGCCGTTGATCAAACTTCTACGTTAATCGAACTTTTTAAAAGGCGGCACTGGATGCAACGTCACCGTTGCTAGTTGTTTATGAGCTTATCCTCATCGCTCCAGCTATAGAGCTTTCTAACTTCCTCGCCTACAACCTCAGCAGGGTGCTCAGCGGCAAGCTTTCTCATAGCCTTAAAGTGAACCTGCGAGCCTGCGTCTGACATATCAAGCAGAAAGTCCTTAGCAAATGTTCCGTCCTGAATGTCAGAAAGAACCTTCTTCATAGCCTTCTTAGTGTCCTCAGTGATGATCTTTGGTCCTGTTACATAGTCGCCGTACTCAGCAGTATTAGAAATTGAATATCTCATTCCTGCAAAGCCCGACTGATAAATCAGGTCAACGATAAGCTTCATCTCGTGAATACACTCAAAATAAGCGTTTCTCGGGTCGTAGCCTGCCTCGCAGAGAGTTTCAAAGCCTGCCTGCATAAGTGCACAAACACCGCCGCAAAGTACAGCCTGCTCTCCGAACAAGTCAGTTTCGGTTTCTGTTCTGAAAGTCGTCTCTAAAACTCCTGCTCTTGCTCCGCCGATACCTGCTGCGTATGCAAGACCTATATCCTGTGCATCACCTGTTGCATCTTGCTCAACGGCAATAAGACAAGGTACGCCTTTTCCTGCCTGATACTCTGAACGTACTGTGTGTCCCGGTCCCTTAGGAGCAATCATAATTACGTTTACGTCCTTAGACGGAACGATACAACCAAAGTGAATGTTAAATCCGTGTGCAAAAGCAAGAGTCTTGCCCTCTGTTAAGTAAGGAGCAATCTCGCTCTTGTAAAGAGCAGCCTGCTTTTCATCAGGAATCAAAATCATAATCAAATCAGCAGCCTTTGCAGCCTCTGCCGTTGTCATAACCGTAAGTCCTGCTTCCTCTGCCTTCTTCCAAGACTTGCTTCCTTCATACAACCCGATAACAACGTCAACTCCGCTGTCTTTAAGGTTCAAAGCGTGAGCGTGTCCCTGGCTTCCGTAACCGATAATAGCAACCTTCTTGCCCTTCAGCTTGTTAAGGTCGCAGTCCTGTTGATAAAAAATCTTTGCCGTACTTGTGTTTGACATTTTCTTTTCCTCCTAGAATTATGCATATTTTATGCAAATTAGAAAATCAAAAGCAAGAAACAAAAGGCAAGAAATTGTCGTGCCGACTGTTTTACTCCTAGATTTTATAGCAAAATTTGCATAAATATGCAGTTTAATATTATTTTTATAATAAGGAAATAAATCCCCTTATTTTTATGTTTAAGAATTTTTGTTCGTACATTCTATTATGAATGTAAAATGTTACATAAGTGTTTTATTTATTCGATTATTTTTTGAAAGTCATAATATCTTGACCCTTTTGGATAGCAATAGTTCCCGTTCTCACGACCTCCAGGACATCATAAGGCTTTGTTATCTCCTCCAGCCGGCAGATATGAGCGTATGTATCCGCAAGCAGAATTGTCATAGTCGTCAGTGATATATCAATTACCTTTGCTCCTGTGATGTCAGCTATCGTCATAATCTCGCTTCGTTTTTCCGCAGGAACCCTCAGCTTTATCAGTATAAGCTCACGCTCCAGCTTTTCGTCCTTAGTCAGAGTTTTAACCTTGATAACGTCAATTAGCTTATTGAGCTGCTTTTCAACCTGCTCTACAATATACTCGTCGCCGTCTACGATGATAGTAACTCTCGAAACAGCAGGGTCGTCTGTTATACCCACCGCAAGGCTCTCAATGTTAAATCCCCTTCTTGAAAACAGTCCGGAAATTCTTGACAAAGCTCCTGCGTGGTTTTCAACTAAAACTGAAATCGTATACTTCATTGTATCATTCCTTTCAAACTATACTTGTAAGGTGCTTTCAAAATCATCTACAACACACTCAACAAGGTAACATCCCTTGTGCGATGCAAGCTTATCTATCGCCTTTTGTGCTGTTTCCTCGCTGTCAACCCTCATTGCAGGTATCCCGTAAGCCTTTGCAAGACTGATAAAATCAGGCGAGCCGTCAAGCGAAACCGCCGTAAGATGGTTTTTATAAACATTGGTCTGAACTTCTCTAACCATTCCCAAAAAGTTATTTTTCATAACCACTATCTTAATGTCAACATTGTGCTGAACAGCGGTTGCAAGCTCCATAAAAGACATCTGAAAAGCACCGTCGCCGCAAATCGCGATAACAGGGTGGTTTTCGTCTGCAAGTTTAGCGCCTATCGCCGCAGGTATAGAATACCCCATCGTTCCCATTCCGCCCGACGTTAAGAATCGTCCGTCACGAATCTTATAGCTTGTAGCGCTCCATATCTGGTTCTGTCCAACGTCGGCAACTACCGTTGTGTTCTTCGGCATCTTGTCAGACAAATCGCTTATAAACTTTCTCGGGTTTACCGTTCCCTGCTTGACAGGCTTTACAGTCTCCTCGAATTTTTGGCTGTTAAGCTCTCTTAACCAATCACTGTGTTCCATAGGCGATACAAGCGCAAGCATCTGCTTTAAAACTAGCTTTGCGTCTCCTACAAGCGGAATATCCACACCAAGATTTTTACCTATTTCAGCAGGGTCAATATCTATGTGAATAACCTTAGTCGTCTTTTTTACAGAGTCGGGATTTCCTATTGCCCTGTCTCCTACCCTTGCGCCGACCAAGAATATAACGTCGCAAAGCTCAACAGCCTTGTTTGCAATTCTTTTACCGTGCATTCCTATCATACCGTAAAACAACTCGTTATCGGCAGAAAACGCAGATATGCCCATCATTGTCGTCACAACCGGTATCTGCATTACCTTTGACAGTTCTGTTATCTCGCTTACTGCGTTTGATGAAAAAACTCCTCCGCCTATACATATAAGAGGCTTCTTTGCCTCATTCAAAGCCTTAACAACTCGCTTTATCTGAAGCATATTACCCTTTGTTGTAGGCTTGTAGCTCCTTATATCAACAGTTTTCGGGTAATTAAATTCAATCTCCTGCATTTGAACGTCCATAGGAACGTCAATTAGCACAGGTCCGGGACGTCCCGTTCCTGCAATATAAAATGCTTCCTTAAACGCTCTTGGAAGCTCGTCCTTATCCTTGATCAAATAGCTGTGCTTTACAAACGGCTCGGCAGAACCTGTTATGTCCGCCTCCTGAAAAGCGTCAGAGCCTATCTGGTCGTTGTTGACCTGACCTGTTATCACAACAAGCGGTATCGAGTCAGCATAAGCCGTTGCAATAGCCGTGATAAGATTTGTCGCGCCAGGACCCGATGTTGCAATGCACACACCCGGTCTGCCGGTTATTCTTGCGTAGCCGTTTGCCGCATGACCTGCGTTTGCTTCATGCCGAACAAGAATGTGTCTTATATCGCTTTCATATAAAGCGTCGTAAAACGGACAAATCGCCGCTCCCGGATAACCAAAGACGACTTTGACCTGCTCTGCTTCCAAGCATTTTACCATAGCTTCGCTTACTTTCATTTCAAGCCGCCTCCATCCTGCCATAAAATACATAAAAAATTATACAACATATGAAAGGTTAAGTCAAGCACATTAAATATTAAAAAACTAACATAAAGAAAGATACTTAATTATGATATTGTCAGCAGTAACCTTTTATAATTACTAATATTCCGTACAACCAGTGCATATATTGCTATATAATAACAAAAAGGTTGATGAGAGCTTGAATATTAAAGAAACAAAGGTCAGACAATCGGGTATAGAATTACTGCGTATACTGATGATGCTTCAGGTCATCTTTCTTCATATATGCATTTACGGAGGCTATAGTTCTATCGCTAAACAGGATTTGTCAGGGCTTCACAAGGCTGTATTCTATCTGATTTACCTCTCATCTAGGTGTCCTGTTTATGTTTATATTTTGATTTTCGGATATTTCTCGGTTACATCGAATAAAACTTTAAACAGTATTAAAAGCAAAGCCTTAAAAACCTATCTGCCAATGCTTTTTTATTCTTTGTCTATCCCCTTCTTTGGTCAGCTTCTCGGCTTTTGGCAGCTTAGCGGTTTGGAAAAAGCAAGAGCGTTTTTTCCGTTCACTTCAAGAATATGGTACTTTATGACGCTGTATCTGCTTGTGCTGATTTTAAGCCCGTTTCTCAATAAGGCGTTGACGGCTCTTTCAAAAAAAGAGTATACTCAGCTTGTCGTCATTCTGTTTGTGATGTTCTCAGTTTGGACGGTGTTTTCGCAAATTGAGCAAACAAGCGGAGTTATCAGGCTTAACAAGATATTTGATCCAAGCGGAAAAAGCCTGTACGGATTTGTTTATATGTACATTCTAGGTGGATATTTGAGACTTCATATACCCAGCTATAAAAAGCACAATTACATATATTTAATTGCATTTGCCTTTCTTACCTTTATTAACGCCTTACTTTGCATTTTCTCAGACAGCTATTCTAAAATCTCAACTGAAAACAATAACCCGTTTGTTGTCTTGCAGTGCGTTTGTCTGGTACTGTTTTTCAGAAGCCTAAAATTTAAGTCAAGAGCAGTAAACTATATCGCAACTGTAAATCTAGGAGTTTATATGATCCACGAGCAGTTTTTGGTAAGAAACAAACTATGGCACGACTGGTTCGGCTTTTTAAGTGATAAATCGTTCTACAGCTCATGGACTTACCCTTTTAAAATCCTTATGATTTGCATTTCCGTATTCACCGTTTGCGGTATTATTGAAAAAATAAGAGTTTGGCTTTTTTATGGAGTTAAAATTTTGTTTGGAAGAATACATATATGCAAACAAAAAAATTAACCGTATTAAAGTAATATAAACCGAATAAATTGCAAAAACAGCCGGAATATCATATCCGGCTGTTAATTTATATTCTCAATATCTGTTATCATATCAATACGTCTCTTGTGGCGTCCGCCGAGAAACTTTGTTTTCAAAAAGACGTCAACAAGCTCTATTGCAAGACCTTTGCCTACAACTCTTCCGCCCATACAAAGAACATTAGCGTCGTTGTGCTGTCTTGTCAGCTTTGCCGAATAGTAGTCTGAACAGCAAGCCGCCCTTATTCCTTTGACCTTATTTGCGGCAATCGAAATTCCTATACCCGTTCCGCAAATGAGTATAGCCTTTTCAATAGCTCCGCTTGCAACATCTGTGCAAACCTCTTTTGCCTTTTGCGGATAGTCGCACTTCTCTCCGTTCATACAGCCGTAGTCCTTGTACTCAATTCCGTTTTCCTTGAAGTATTCAACTATAGCTTCTTTAATTTCAATTCCTGCGTGGTCGTTGCCTATTCCTATCATAATTTTTCTCCTTAAAATATTATGTCGGTTTCTTGCCTCATATATCTGTAAGTTATTACATTCAATAATTATTCATTACCCTTTTCCTTATCTCTCTCCATAGTTTCACTAATTGCCCGATTAACAAATTTGTTTAATGAGCCGTCATACTTATTTGCGTGAACCGATATGTTATCTCGTTTCCCTTTAGGAACTCTTATATTAATATTATCATAATGATTTTTATTATATTTATTAATTGCTCTTTTTTGAGCTTTACTAACTGGCATATTCATCAGTCCTTTTCATTATCTCTCTCCATAGCTTCATTGATTGCTCTGTTAAGAAATTTGTTCAACGATCCATCATGTTTAATTGCATGAGACTTAACTACTTCCTTTTCACCCTTAGGAAGCCTAAGATCAATCCTGTCATAATGATTTTTATTATACTTTGCATTCGCTCTAATTTTCGCTTTACTTGCTGGCATTTTTTTCACCCTAAATCATTTATTAAAATATATTACTTTTGTAACTAATGATCAATATACACAAATATTATAAATAATATTTATATACTTTGTCTATTGAAATTTACCATACTAGTATGGTATTATATGAACATAACAGTATGGTAATATAAAAAGGATGTGACATCAATGGAAAAAATAAATACAGACGTAATAGTATCTGATATAGAAGAAATCAAGTGCAATTCTGATTTGCTGGCAGGACTATCATATGTCCTTACTGTATTTTTTGAGAACGCATATGGATCTGAAGATATAATAAGAGTTTTTTCATATTTAATGGAAGAAGCCTACAATCTTCAAGATAAATGCAATTCGCTGTATAAAAGCGTTATAGATGCAAGAGACTAGAACTTACCTTTTTCACTTTGTATTAGCCCGCCGTTGTACAAACTATAACACTTATCAAACTACCCAAAGGCGGCAGAGCCCCTGCTGGTTCAGCGGCGACGGTCTTTTTCTGCTTTTGTTATCTGCAAATAGCTTGCGTTCAGTTTTGAAGCGTCATCAAAAAGGCTTTCGTCATTAAGCGCTATCATACACAAAGAATTTGCATTCTGAAGTCTTTTGCCGATAGGAGCTAATACGACGCTTTCATCGTCTTTAAACAAGCCGTCTTTGATTTCTTTCGCATTATCGCCGACAAGGATTATACTCTCAAAAGCATTATCCTGCCTGTATTTCAGTATTTCATCGTTACCGCAAACAGTATCATCGCATATACTTTCAATCTTTTCACCGTAAATTTTGTACGCTCCGAAATAAGACACATTCGGTCTTGCCCTCATAACTGAAAAAACAATTTTCCCGTCACGCTCTCCGCTGCATAAATTCATAGCAAGCGATTTCAAGGTCGAGATACCTGCGCACTTTTTGTTATCCTTAAAGCATAACCCCTTTACCGCCGAAATACCTATTCTAAGACCCGTATAGCTTCCCGGCCCGTTTGCAACAGCAACAGCGTCAATGTCTGCGAGAGTTAAATTGGCGTCAATTAATAGCCTTCTCAAAATCGGGAGCAAAACCTGCGAGTGGGTAAGCTCGGTCATAACGGTGGTGTTTGCTAAAATCCTGTCCTTGTCCGCAACGGCTAAAGACGCTGTTTTTCCCGAAGTGTCAACGCCAAGAACTATTTTTGATTTTTCATCTTTTTTATTCAAAGCGTTCATCTCCGATGATTTCAATTTCCCTTTCGTTTTCACTAAGCCTTGTGATTTTAATGTATATAGTGTTCTTTGGCAGTGCGTCTGAAATGTTTTCGCTCCACTCCACCGCAAGAATATTTATGTCGTTCATATAATCGTAAAAGCCGGTCGTTTCAAGGTCGAGCGAATTTGTTATCCTGTACATATCAAAATGACACAGCATAATATTGCTGCTGTCAGACCTGTATTCGTTTACAAGCGCAAAGGTAGGAGATGTAACCATATCCCCTATCCCAAGACCGATAGAAAGCCCTCTTGTAAAGGTAGTTTTGCCAACGCCTAAGCCGCCTACATAGGCAATAACGTCTCCGCCTTTGAGCTTTTTCCCGACGCTTTCTGCAAATTTAATTGTCTCCTCAGGCGAGTTGGTTACTACCTTCATTTTAATTCTCCTGTTATAATTATTTCAAAAGCGCTTCTTCCGAATGGTCGTCGTATAACGGTTCGTTGGATAAAACCTCGTCTATTTTACTGTTTTGGTCGTTTGCGGTTGCCGTTTCGGCTGGTTCAGATTCGCTTTTATCGACGCTGCCGTCATTCTTATGCCTTACCTTTGTGTCAAATCTCTCGATAAACGTAAAATACTTCTGTGCCGCTTCGATTTGATCTATCTCAAACGGACACTCGTCTGCTATCTGCTTTGTATTCAAAGCCGCAACGGTAAACTCTATTATTTCATTGCCGTCGTTGTCATAGAATATGGCGTTGGTTTTCATATATCTTATTACAATTCTAGAAACATTGTCAAGAGCAAGACGGATAGGTTCTTCGGCAATAGCCCTGTCGCCTCTGAATTTGATAGGGATAGCATAGCTTTCCCACTCTTTAAAAGCGTAGATAAAATACTCATATGTGTATGATTTCTTACCTCTGGCATTTGCAGTCGAGCCTGTTTTATTTGCAAATACTATTGTCAAATCCTTAACATCAACATCAGGCAGTGCGTCTTCCACAAGAGTGTTTACACGCTGAATGTCACGCTTGAGCTTTTTCTTACGACTTTTTTTGCTGAACGCTTTAAAGATTATTGCAAACAATATAATTGTAACAACTGCTGCGCATACTGCAAAGAAAATCATAGTTCCCTTTTCACCGAAAATATCTTTCAAAAAGTCCATTTTACATTCTCCGTTCGTATGATTTTTTTATAAAGCCTTAGAAAAGACCGCTTATATTTCCGTCATTGTCGCAGTCAATATTATTCGCAGCAGGAGATTTAGGAAGTCCCGGCATTGTCATAATATCACCTGTATACGCAACTATAAAGCCTGCTCCGTTTGAAAGCTTCAAATCACGAACTGTTATCTCAAAGCCCTCAGGCTTACCCAGCTTTGTCGGGTCGTCAGAAAGCGAATACTGCGTCTTTGCAACGCAAACAGGTATATCAGCATGACCTAACGCCTCGATTTCCTTTATAGCCTTTTCAGCCTGCTTGGTGTAAATAACACCGTCAACACGGTATATCTCCTTTGCGATTATATCGAGCTTCTCTTTGATAGGAAGTTTCTCGTCATAAAGTGTGTGGAAATTTGTTTCACTACCCTCGCACTTGTCTATAGTATCGCAGACCTTTTGCGCTAAATCTGTTCCGCCGTCTCCGCCCTTGGCAAAAATCTCAGCGAGAGACACCTCAACACCCATTTCTTTGCAAAAGTCTTTTATGTACTCTATCTCAGCCTCGGTATCAGTGTGGAATCTGTTTATAGCAACCACAACAGGAACACCGAATTTGTGCATATTTTCAATGTGGGTCTTCAAGTTCACTATACCCTTTTTAAGAGCGTCAACATTCTCCTTGTTAAGCTTATCTCTTGCAACTCCGCCGTTGTACTTGAGCGCGCGGATAGTCGCAACCAAAACTACGCAGTCAGGACTTAGATTTCCGAACCTGCACTTTATGTCAAGAAACTTTTCAGCACCTAAGTCTGCGCCAAAGCCTGCTTCAGTAATACAGTAATCGCCCAGCTTTAAAGCCAGCTTTGTCGCACGAACAGAGTTACAGCCGTGCGCAATATTTGCAAAAGGACCTCCGTGCATAATTGCAGGATTGTTCTCAAGCGTCTGAACAAGGTTCGGCTTAAGAGCGTCCTTCAAGAGCGCAGTCATTGCGCCGCAGCCCTTTAACTGCTTTGCGTAAACGGGATTGCCGTCCAAATCATATGCCACAAGAATACGCTCAAGCCGTTTCTTTAAGTCGTCCAAATCCGACGCTAAACAAAGCACAGCCATTATCTCAGTAGCGACGGTTATCTGAAAACCGTCCTCACGGGGAATGCCGTTTACCTTTCCGCCAAGACCTATATTTATATATCTAAGCGCTCTGTCGTTCATATCAAGGCATCGCTTTATGAGAATTCTTCTCTGGTCTATTCTAAGCTCGTTGCCCTGCTGAAGGTGGTTGTCAATAAGAGCGCAAAGCAGATTATTTGCAGAGGTTATAGCGTGCATATCTCCGGTAAAATGGAGGTTAATGTCCTCCATAGGCACTACCTGAGCGTATCCTCCGCCTGCGGCGCCTCCCTTTATTCCGAACACAGGACCGAGTGACGGTTCTCTCAAAGCCAGAACGGCATTTTTGTTTATCTTAGCCATAGCCTGAGCAAGACCAACCGAAATAGTTGTTTTTCCCTCGCCGGCAGGAGTGGGATTTATTGCCGTAACCAAAATCAGCTTGCCGTCTTTTTTGCTTTCGAGCTTTTTAAATAGAGACTCCGAAAGCTTTGCCTTGTAATGTCCGTAAGGCTCGATATCTTCTTCATCTACCCCTAGCTTTTTGGCGATCTCATTAATTTTCATCATTTTTGCTCTCAACGCAATCTCGATATCAGATAACATAAAAAACCTCCTAATATATGAAAGTATATTCGCAAATATCTTATCCATACAATACTTATAAATAGTATAACATACATTATCCAATTTTGCAAAAATTTTTTGTATATGATATAATTTAAGAAAGTAGCAAAAATTATTGAAAGGATATCAATATGCCCAGATTTTTTGTAAATAAAAATAACATAAATGACGATCATATAACTATAAATGGCGGAGACGCCAAGCATATCGGAAGGTCGCTCAGAATGAAAATCGGAGACGAGCTTATTCTTTGCTGTGAAAAAGTTGACTATAAAACTAAAATTTTAAGTATAAGCGACAATAAGGTGCTTTGTGAGATTCTGTCGCAGTCTGAAATATGTTCAGAAGCAAATATAGAACTCACATTATATCAGGCAATGCCGAAAGGCGATAAGCTCGAATTTATCATTCAAAAGGCTGTCGAGCTGGGAGTAATCAAAATCGTTCCTGTTATAACCTCACGCTGTATTTCACGTCCTGACAAAAAAGGTTTCGCAAAGAAAAAGGAGCGTCTTAGCAGGATTTCCCTTGAAGCCGCAAAGCAGTCGGGCAGAGGAATAATTCCTGAAATTTCGGATATAATAGACTTTAAAACCGCAGTTTCTCAGCTTTCAGGAAACGATTTTTCGTTTGTTTGCTACGAAAATGGCGGAGTACCTTTTTCAAGCGTTGTCAACGCATCAGATTTCAAAAACAAAAGTGTCGGTCTTTTTATCGGCAGCGAGGGCGGGTTTGACAAAAGCGAAATAGGAGCATGCGAGAAAATGGGCATAAAAACAATAAGTATGGGAAAACGCATTTTAAGGTGTGAGACTGCTCCGATAAGCGCGGTGAGCATTATAATGGCACTTAGCGGTAATATGTAAGCGGTTCAAAGTAATAAAAGTATAAATATTTTATTAAATGCAATAATATATATTAATAAATAAAATTTACTAAAGGGCTTGAAATTGTCAAATTAAAGTGATATAATTTTTTATAGCTTTAATATTAGCATAAGGAAAAAATGTGGAAATTACATTTCACATTGGAAAGGAAGCCTTTGCAAAGTGAAGGCACGGTGATTAATATGAATAAATTAAAGACTATTCTCGGTATTTCTGCAATTGCAGGCGCAATAGCCGCAGTGATTGCCTATAAGAGAAAAAAGGATTTGGAAGAGTACGAATACGAAGAATTTGACGAGTGCTTCTGCGACGACTGCTGCTATCCCGATGAGGAAAGCGCTGAGCAAGCGATAAACGAAGCGGCTGATGAAAAGTCTGGCGATAAGAGTGAGGATACAACTGACAGTGCAGCTGAGGAAACTGACGAAAGCACTGCACCTGAAGCTGAGATAGATCAGGCAGAAGAGTAATTGATAATTCAATAATTTAATAAAAATAACCGATGGCGTTTAAACTTATTTAACAAACCCATCGGTTTTTTATTTTTTATGACTTCATATTGTCGATTATTTGTTTAAGCTCTAAGAGCTGTTCTTCACTGCCGCCTATTACAGATTTGATTTCATCTATCGTTGCCGACTTTAACGCCTCTTTAGTCTTAAAGTGCATAATCAGCTTCTTTGCCTTTGCGTCGCCTATGCCCTTAACCTTAGTAAGCTCAAGCTGATAGGTATTCTTTTTATGTTTGGCAGTCTGAAAGGTTATCGCGTAGCGGTGAACCTCGTCTTGAATACGGGTAATAAGGTTGAATGCCGACTTCATCTGAGAAACGCTTATTTCTCCTCCGCCTGTGGCGATCGCCCTTGTGCGGTGCTTTGAATCCTTTACCAAGCCGTACAGCGGAATATTAAGATGATACTTTTCCAAAACGGCACTGACGGCATTAACGTGACCTTTTCCGCCGTCTAAGAATATAAGGTCGGGGAGAGTTTTAAAGCCCTCGTCTGTTTCATCAGCGTCAAGATATCGCTTGATACGCCGTTCGATGACCTCCTGCATACAGGCGTAGTCATTTTGCTCAAAAACGGTTTTTATAGTAAATTTCTTATAGTTTTTCTTAAATGGTCTTGCGTTTTTAAACACGACCATTCCTGCAACCATATTGGCAGACGCAAGATTTGAAATGTCGTAACACTCGATATATTTAGGCGGATTGGAAAGTCCTAAAAGCTTTGAAAGCTCGTCTAAGGCGATAATTTCTTTGCCCGTTCTGCCCACCTTTATAGATATCTGCTCACCTGCATTGGCACGAGCCATTTCAACAAGTCTTAACATATCTCCTCTCTGGGGTATTTTTATACGAACCGCCCTGCCTGACTTTTCACGCAGAAACCTCTCGGCAAGCTCTATATCCTCCGGTTCGCCGTCTAAGAAGATATTTTTAGGTATATCAGACTTATCAGAATAGAACTGATACAGAAAATCGCCGCGCATTTTCTTTGTGTCCTCTATCTCCCCCAGCATAAAGCTGACCTTATCAAACAGACGTCCTCCACGATACATCAAAACGCTTGCACAGGCTATCTCGACATTCTCCGCAAGCGCAATTATGTCGGCGTCTTTCATATTCTCGTCGATTATCTTTTGGTTTTCGGAAATTTTCTCTATAGCGCGGATCCTGTCACGAAGGCTTGCCGCCTGCTCGAAATCAAGCTCCTCTGCGGCTTTTACCATAAGCGATGTAAGCCTTTCAACCGACTTCGCAGAGCCGTTTTTCATATAGTCTACAGCCTGATTTATAATCTCTCTGTAATCCTCCTTAGAGATTCTCCCTCTGCAAAGACCCATACACTTGTTTATGTGGTGGTTAAGACAAGGTCTGCCCTTTTTAAAATCTCTCGGGAAAACCTTATGGCAGGTGGGGAGTTTAAATACCCTGTTCGCTTCCTCGACAGCCTGCTTAACGGCGTAACTGCTGGTGTAAGGCCCTATATAGACTGCGTTGTCGTCGTCTTTTTGCAAAGCCGCCGAAATTCTGGGGTAATCCTCATTGGTGACTTTTATATAGCTGTAGCCCTTGTCGTCCTTTAACAGAATATTATATCTCGGCATATTTTGTTTAATGAGCGAACACTCTAATACCAGAGCCTCAAACTCACTGTCGGTGACGATGAAATCGTAGTCATAAACCTGCGACACCATTTTCGCAACCTTGGGAAGGTGGTCGGCTGACGCGCGAAAATAGCTGGTAACACGCTTTCTCAGAGACTTAGCCTTACCGATATAAATAATTTTCCCTTTATCATTTTTCATCAGGTAGCAACCGGGTGAAAGAGTTAGCTTTGATGTTTTATCTCTTAAAAAGGGAAGTCTTTTATTATCATTTTCAGTTACTTTCATAATAATCACCGTTTTGTATGAAATGTACTACATATATTATAGTAGCATAGATAGCGAAAAAATAATATTAAAATTTATTAATTATTAAATTAATAATTATTTGTTGTTCTTGAATTTATATATTTTAAGATATATAATGTATAAAGTTTTATTTTAATATGAAAGGAAGTAATTTTATGCATTCTTTTATAAACAGCATAATAAACTCTGATTTTAGTTACCTACTGTTTATTGCAATAATTTTACTGTCTACAAAGTTTTTAGGACTTGTTACAATGAAGTTCCGTATGCCGCAGGTAGTCGGAGCTTTAATCGCAGGCTTCATACTTGGTCCTGCGGTTCTGAATTTAGTGCGAGACACTGATTTAATATCATCTCTTGCGGAGATAGGAGTAATAGTTTTAATGTTCTGTGCAGGTCTTGAAACTGACCTGAACGAGATGAAAAAGACGGGTGTCGCCTCGTTTGTAATAGCGTTTATCGGTGTTTTACTGCCGTTAGCAGGAGGCTTCGGGGTTGCATACTTTGCAAACAGCGATCCTGATTTAATACTTCACGACGTATTCATAGGAATTATCTTAACGGCGACATCTGTAAGCATTACCGTTGAAACTTTAAAGGAGCTTGGAAAACTAAACTCACGGGCAGGCAACGCGATACTCGGAGCGGCAATTATAGACGATGTTCTGGGAATTATCGGCTTAACTATTGTTATGAGCTTAGCAGACTCATCTGTAAGCATAATGATAGTGCTTTTAAAAATAATTGCTTTCTTTGTATTTGCCATTATTGCTTGTTATCTGTTCCGTAAATTATACGAAAAATGGACCTCAAGAACAGAAAAGGATTTACGTAGATATTCAATTACCGCATTTGCATTTTGTCTGCTTTTATCCTTCTGTGCCGAGTTTTTCTTCGAAGTTGCAGACATCACAGGAGCGTACATTGCAGGTCTTGCGATAGCAAAGACTCCGAAAACCGAGTATGTTACCAAAAAGTTTGACACGCTTTCATATCTGCTCTTATCGCCTATTTTCTTTGCAAGCATAGGCTTAAAGGTCAACTTCTCTGGAATGACCTCGACTATCTGGATATTTGCAATAGTTCTTACTCTTGTTGCAATTATAACAAAAATACTCGGCTGTGGTCTGGGCGCAAAGCTGTTCAAATTTACTACAAAAGAAAGCTTACAAATCGGTATAGGAATGATATCAAGAGGCGAGGTTGCGCTTATTGTCGCAAGCAAGGGCGAAAAAATGGGGCTTATGCCGCCTCAATATTTCGGACCTGTAGTTCTTATGGTCATAGTCACTACTATTATAACCCCTGTACTTTTAAAAATAGTCTTCAAAAGCAACGGTGACGTTGCATCCAATCCGCCTTTGGATAGTTAGCATAATGTATTTTGTTTGCATAACGGCGGTTAGTATTTTGTGTAAAAGGTAGGTGGCAACAGTGACCGCCGAGCTGGCGGTGGCTCTGCCGCTAGATGCAAGAGATTTAGAAGCAAGAAGCAAGAAATAAAGTTTAATGCTTTGTTCAAAAGATAATTTCTTGCATCTTGTCTCTAATCTCTAGCTTCTAATCGGTGACGTTGCATCTAATCCGCCTTTGGAAAGTTAGCATAATGTATTTTCTTTGCATAACGGCGGTGGCTCTGCTGCTAGATGCAAGAGATTTAGAAGCAAGAAGCAAGAAATAAAGTTTATTGCTTTGTTCAAAAGATAATTTCTTGCATCTTGTCTCTAATCTCTAGCTTCTAATCGGTGACGTTGCATCCAATCTGCCTTTAGATAGTATGTAAAATGTTATAGCTTGTACAACGGCAGGCTAATACTCTGCGGAAAAAATTAATTCTAGCATCTTAAAAGCCGAACGGAAAACCCGTTCGGCTCTTGTTTTATCACTATACTATTTCGACTTTATATACTCGTCTATCGACTTAGCTGCGTCCTTTCCTGCACCCATTGCAAGAATAACAGTAGCTGCGCCTGTAACTGCGTCTCCGCCGGCGTAAATTCCCTCACGAGATGTCTTTCCCGTTTCCTCCTCAACTACAAAACAGCCATGCTTGTTGGTTTCAAGACCCTCTGTTGTGTTCCGAATAAGCGGATTGGGAGATGTTCCAATCGCCATAACAACGCAGTCGACGTCGAGAACAAACTCGCTTCCCTCTTTCGGAACAGGTCTGCGCCGTCCGCTTTCATCAGGCTCGCCGAGCTCCATCTCAATACACTTCATACCCTTTACAAACTTATGCTCGTCGCCCAGAATTTCAACGGGGTTGTTGAGCGTTTTGAAGATAATACCCTCTTCCTTAGCATGTTCAACCTCCTCAGCACGGGCAGGAAGCTCGTTCATAGAACGGCGGTAAACTATATACACATTCTCTGCGCCCAGCCTTTTTGCGCTCCTTGCAGCGTCCATCGCAACGTTTCCTCCGCCGACTACGGCAACGCTTTTTGAGTTATGTATCGGAGTATCGCTGCCACTTTTGTAAGCCTTCATAAGGTTTACCCTTGTCAAATACTCGTTTGCGGAATACACGCCTTTAAGGTTTTCACCTGGTATTCGCATAAATCTCGGAAGTCCCGCGCCTGAGCCAATGAATACAGCCTCATAGCCGTCATCAAACAGCTCGTCAACAGAAATCGTCTTGCCAACGACTGTATTCGTCATTATTTTAACGCCCATTGCTTCGAGGTTTTCAATTTCTTTCTTAACGATAGCCTTAGGAAGTCTGAACTCAGGTATTCCGTAAACTAAGACTCCTCCTGCCAAGTGGAGTGCCTCGTAAATGGTGACTTCATAGCCCAGCCTTGCAAGATCGCCAGCGCAGGTCAAACCCGAAGGTCCTGCTCCTATTATTGCTACCCTGTGACCGTTTTGGTTGGGCTTTTTAGGTTCTTCCTTGCAGTTGTTCATATGATAATCGGCGACAAAACGCTCAAGTCTTCCGATAGCTACAGGCTCGCCCTTTATTCCCCTTACACACTTGCTTTCGCACTGCGTTTCCTGAGGGCAGACCCTACCGCATACGGCAGGGAGCGAGCTTGATTTCGATATTATCTGATATGCGCCCTCGAAGTCCTCTTCTCTAATTTTAGATATAAACTCAGGTATATCTATAGCAACAGGACATCCCCCTACGCAAGGCTTGTTCTTGCAGTTTAAGCACCTGTTAGCCTCGTCTATTGCCCGCTCACGGGTGTAGCCGAGCGCTACCTCTTTAAAGTTTTTATTTCTCACGTCAGGAGCCTGAGACGGCATTTCATTTTTCTTTAGTGACATATTAGGCATAAAATCTACACGCTCCTTTCCAATTTCCTGAACAGATTGCAGGTTTCCTCATATCTTTGTCTTTCAAAATCCTTATACATATTTGAACGCTCGATAGCCTCGTCAAAATCCACAAGATGACCGTCAAAATCAGGTCCGTCAACACAGGCAAACTTCGTCTCTCCACCGACAGAAAGACGACAGCCTCCGCACATACCTGTACCGTCTATCATAATGGGGTTCATAGAAACCATAGTCTTGATGTCATATTCTTTAGTGAGCTTACAAACGAACTTCATCATAACAAGCGGTCCTATCGCAATGACTTCGTCGTACTTCTCTCCGCTTTCGATTAGCTTTTTCAAAGCGTCGGTCACAAGACCCTTTTCGCCATAGCTTCCGTCGTCTGTCATAACTACATATTTGTCGCTGACAGCCTTAAACTCGTCCTCGAGAATGAGCAGATCCTTATTTCTAAAACCCACTACCGAGTGTACCTCACAGCCTGAGTTATGCAGCTTTTTAGCTACAGGATATGCAATCGCACAGCCTACTCCGCCACCTACAACAGCTACCTTTTTAAGCCCCTCTGTGTGAGTCGGAACTCCCAGCGGACCTACAAAATCCTTTATCTCGTCGCCCTCGTTTAAGTGATTAAGCTTTTCAGTCGTACTGCCAACTATTTGGAAAATAATCGTAACAGTACCTGCCTGCCTGTCAAAATCTGCAACGGTAAGCGGAATACGCTCTCCCTCGTCATCAACACGAAGTATTATAAACTGACCCGGTTCAGCCTTTTTTGCAACTAAAGGAGCGTCTATTTCCATAAGAGTAACCGTTGGGTTGAGCTCTTTTTTCTTGATTATTCTATACATTTCCTTCTTCACCACTTATATATTAAATATAGTATTAGGGTCAAAACCCTGTGATCGCACTGATATTAATTATACTTTACATACCCCGTTTTGTCAACCGCCAGCGAGCCGCTGGTTGCACTGCCGCCTTTGAAAAGATTGTAAGATGTTTCGATTTGTACAACGGCGGAATTTACTTTGTTTAGAAGACTGGCAAGCAACGGTGACTGGCGAGACGCTATCAGAGACAAGAAACTAGAAGCAAGAAGCAAGACGTTACTATTAGAACTTTGTGAAAAAGATAATTTCTTGCCTCTGACTTCTGGTCTCTTGCCTCTAACACTTTTGCCTCTAGGTACTAGCCTGCCGTTGTACAAAATAAACACTTTACACAAATTCTCCAAAGGCAGAGAGCCTGCGGCGGTTCGCCGCTGGCAGAGACAAGAAGCAAGAAGCAAGACGTTATTATTAGAACTTTGTTAAAAAGATATTTTCTTGCCTCTGGCTTCTGGTCTCTTGCCTCTAGGTACTAGCCTGCCGTTGCACAGAATAAACACTTTATACAAATTCTCCAAAGGCAGAGAGCCTGCGGCGGTTCGCCGCTGGCTTCTTGTCTCTTGCTTCTAAGAGGGTAATATTATCTGCTCTCCGCCAGACAGACCGCTTACTATCTCAGTTTCGGTATCGTCCTGAATACCTATCTCAACATCAGTCTGAATTTTCATACCGTCAACAAGAACATCCACATAGTTTGTTTCATTAACGGTTTTAATTGCCTCAGTGGGAACTATAACCACATTCGGCTTTGAATAAACGTCAATGGACGCATTTATCGTATCTCCGTAGCTTACAAGCTCGGAGTTTTGCTTATCAGGCGTAATTACATAATAATATGCGTCGTAATCTCCTCCGCCCTCTTGAAATACTATATCGGTTATCTTTCCGTTTTCGGTCGTTTTGCCCTGAGTAAGTGTGCAATTCATACCAAAGCTCACATCTTCAAACTGCTCGTTAGCGTATACCATTATACACAGTCTCTCGCCGTTTGCCGCCTGCATAGTACAAAGCGTCTGCCCTGCCGATACAAAAGAGCCTTTTTTTATCTCCTTGCCCTCCTCGTACTGAACGCTTACCTCTCCCTTATATGGAGCTTTAACAGTGTACTTCTCACGCTCATTTATGAGACTGTCATATGCGTTCTGTTCAATCAAAACGTCGTATTCAGCAGATTTTATCTCGTTTTTATCAGACCTCTTTTTTCTATTCAGCTTAGATAAAGTCTTTTTAGCAGAACTTAGCCTCAGCTTTTGTTCATCAATCCTCTTGTCTATCTCGTCGGTGTTAAGTCGCGCCAGAACTTCTCCTTTTTTTACATTTTCTCCGTCCTCAGCATTGAACGACGATACTATGCCGTCTATCTCAAAGGAAATCGCTTCTTTGTAAGGATTGACATAGTCAGCCTCGTGGTAATACTTTTGATTTATCGTTCCTATCTTTGCCTCGACGATATTATTTTCCTTGCTTTCAGAGCTGACCTGCGGAGTGTATATCTCTTTAGCAACATCTGCCGGTTTGCTTTGCTGTGAACAGCCTGTAAATAAGACAACACACAATATAGTCAGCAAAACGCAAAAAAACCTCAACGTTTTTTTCATAAAATTACACCCCTCAATCAATATCAACCGCTAATTCAACAGTCTCGAAATCACTGCGTTTGAAACCAAAAAACCCCTTTTGGTAAGTGATAAATTCTTTCCGTCCCGTGAAATGTTTACCAGTCTTTCACCCGACAGCCTGTTTATCTCCTCTGCATTTGAAATTATATTTTTATATCTGCCTTCCTTGTCTAATCTTGTAAGCCTGTCGGCGTCCAGCCCCTCCGCCAGCCTTAAAGAAAGCATAATATATTCCTCTGCTTTATCAACGTCAGTATCGGTATAAGTTATCTCCTGCTCGCCGTTATTCTTGATAAATTCCAATACGCCGCAGTCCTCAAAGTATCTCTTGTTGTCAAAGTATGAGTGTGCGTGCGGTCCAAAGCCTAAATACTCCTCGCATCTCCAGTACTTAAGATTGTGTCTGTTTTCAAAGCCCGTCTTTGCAAAGTTTGATATCTCGTACTGCAAAAAGCCCTTTTCCTCAAGAAGTCTTGTCATAAGCAGATATCTCTCTGCTAGCTCGTCTTCATCTGCAATGCTATTTAAAAGACTGCCGTCTCTTTTTATCATCTCATCAAGCGGAGTGTTCTCCTCAACCTTGAGCATATATGCTGATATGTGACTTACAGGGAGCGAGGTTATCTTATCTATCGAATCAATAAGGCTTTCCCTTGTCTGATCAATAATACCTATCATAATGTCTGCTGATATGTTTGTAAATCCTGCCCTTTCGGCATTAAAGACCGCCTCTTTTGCCTGTTTGTAATTGTGCAGTCTCGACAACGCCGACAACTCATTGTCAACAGCCGATTGAATACCGAATGATATTCGGTTAAATCCGCCGTTAAAAAGCTCGCTCAAGCTTTCCTCTGTTACAGTACACGGATTTGCCTCAACAGTAATCTCGGCGTTGGGAGAAACATCAAAGTTGTGCTTAACAGTGTTCATAATTGAAACCAGCTGACTGCTTTTTAAAACTGTAGGCGTTCCTCCGCCGAAATATACAGTATCGACCTTTATCGACTTGTTTGAACGTCTTTTTATTGAATTGCTAACAGCTGAAACGAAACCGCTGTACAGCTTATCGTCACCGCACACCGAATAGAAATCGCAATATATACATTTTCTTTTGCAAAAGGGAATATGAATATAAACTCCGCACATTATAAATTATCCTCATTAGAATTAACGTCATCGAACGCATTGTCGATATAATCTTTGACTGCCGTTTTATTGTCTCTGAATTTTCTAAAAAGACCTTTAAACCCAAATATTATCAGGCAAATCAAATAGCCTGACAGCAAAATCAACACCACAGAAACATAATATCTGAAGTGTTCCGCCATTTCCAGAGCAAAATATTTAGAATTTCTCTCTAAGAAATCAACGACCCTTTCGTGAATAAACAGATAAAGGCAAGCTCCCAAAACAGATGATACAGCAAGCGTTACCGTAATTCCGAGCAGAGCCTCCTTAAAGCTGAACTGTGACAGTCTGACAGTCATAGCCAATACAAGTGCCGACAGCACCAAAAGTGAAAAGGTTTTCCCAATATTGGCGTAGCTTTCGTGTATAAACGGAAGTAACACCGCACCGATAAATCCGTAGATAAGCGAATATTTCATTGCCTTTTGAATATTAGTCATTTAGTTGCGGATATCCTTTCAATAATGTTGTTCTATGTTACCTACTCATCAAGTTTCAGAACGCTCATAAACGCCTCCTGCGGAACTTCTACCGAGCCCAGCTGACGCATTTTCTTTTTACCTTCCTTTTGCTTTTCAAGAAGTTTTTTCTTTCTGGTTATATCACCGCCGTAACACTTTGCCAAGACGTCTTTTCTCATAGCCTTAACGGTTTCTCTGGCGATTATCTTTCCGCCTATCGCCGCCTGAATCGGTACTTCAAAAAGCTGACGGGGAATAGTTTCCTTTAGCTTTTCGCAGATACGTCTTCCTCTTGCATAAGCCTTATCGGTATGAACGATAAACGAAAGTGCGTCTACGACCTCGCCGTTTAACAAAATATCCAGCTTGACCAGCTTGCTCTCCTGATAGCCCTTCATCTCGTAGTCGAACGACGCATATCCCCTAGTACGTGACTTCAAAGCGTCGAAGAAGTCATAAACTATCTCATTAAGCGGAAGCTCATAGTGAAGCTCCACTCTTGTCTCGTCTAAATACTTCATATCCTTGAACGTACCTCGTCTGTCCTGACAAAGCTCCATAATATTACCAACAAACTCGCTCGGAGTAAGAATATCCGCGCTGACAACAGGCTCTTCGGCAGACGCAATTAGCCCAAGATTAGGGTAATTTGTAGGGTTGTCGATATAAAGAACATCTCCGTTTGTCATCGTGACCCTATAAATAACCGACGGCGCAGTTGTAATCAAATCGAGATTATACTCTCGCTCAAGACGTTCTGCAATTATCTCCATATGCAAAAGACCCAAAAATCCGCATCTGAAGCCAAAGCCCAGAGCAATAGACGTTTCAGGCTCAAACGACAAAGAAGCGTCGTTAAGTCTCAGCTTTTCGAGAGCGTCACGCAGGTCTGGATATTTAGCGCCGTCTGTGGGGTAAATACCCGAATAAACCATTGGATTTACCTTTTTATATCCCTCCAGCGGTTCTGAGCAGGGATGCTCAACAGACGTTACTGTATCGCCCACACGGGTATCGCCAATGTCCTTTATAGAAGCCGCAATATAGCCTACCTCACCCGATTTAAGTTCGCCCGACGGCACTAAGTTGGTCGCACCCATATAGCCTATCTCAACGGTCTGGAACTCTGCTCCTGTTGCAAACATTTTTATAGTCTCGCCGACCTTGAGCGTACCCTCTTTAACTCTGACAAATATAATTACACCCTTATACTGGTCGTAATAGCTGTCGAATATAAGAGCCTTTAATAGGGCGTTGTCATCGCCCTTCGGCGCAGGTATATCGGTAATTACTCTCTCTAAAACTTCCTCAATGTTTATTCCCATTTTGGCTGATATTCTCGGTGCGTCAAGAGCGGGAATTCCTATTACGTTTTCTATCTCCTCGCAGGCATTCTGAGGATCGGCACTGGGCAGGTCTATCTTGTTCACCACAGGCAGAACTTCAAGGTCGTGTTCAATGGCAAGGTAAGTGTTGGCGAGCGTCTGAGCCTCTATTCCCTGAGAGGCGTCGACGACCAAAATCGCTCCCTCGCACGCCGCCAAAGAACGTGAGACCTCGTAATTAAAGTCAACGTGACCCGGTGTATCTATCAAATTGAACACGTAAGTCTCACCATTTTTAGCCTTGTAGTTAAGCCTTACAGCCCTTGCTTTTATGGTTATGCCTCTCTCACGCTCAATATCCATATTGTCGAGAAGCTGTTCCTCCATATCCCTCAGCTCAACCGAAGAGGTAAGCTCCAAAATCCTGTCGGCAAGCGTGGACTTGCCGTGATCTATATGTGCAATTATACAAAAATTTCTAATCTGTTCTTTGTTCATAAAATTCATCCATTCATAATATATATACTAAATATTTTACCATAAACGCAATAAAAATTCAACCCAGCATGGGGGAATGTTGAATTAACACCCTTCAAAACATTGGTTATTTTTTAATAATTCTTTATTGAAGCGATAGCGTTCCTCACCGTTCAATAGACTAAGTTTGCATAACCTTTAATTATCAAACAAACCCCGAAAAACTGATGTTTTCCGAGGTTTGTAAATTGTGTATTCTTATCTCTTCGAGAACTGTGGAGCTCTTCTTGCTGCCTTTAAGCCGTACTTCTTTCTTTCCTTCATTCTCGGGTCTCTTGTCAGGAAGCCTGCTGCTTTAAGCTGTGGACGAAGCTCTGCATTAGCTTCAACTAATGCCCTAGAAATTCCGTGCCTGATTGCTCCTGCCTGACCTGTAACTCCTCCGCCTTTAACTGTGCATACAACGTCGTAGTTCTGTACATTTCCTGTAAGCTCAAGCGGCTGCCTTACAATAAGTTTCAATGTCTCAAGACCAAAATAATCGTCAATGTCTCTTTCATTGATGGTTACCTTGCCACTGCCTTGATATAGTCTTACTCTTGCTACAGAGTTCTTTCTTCTTCCTGTTCCATAAAAATATGGCTGTTTTGATTCGTACATCTAAATGCTCCTTTCTTTATAGCTCGTAAGCTTCCGGCCTCTGTGCAGCGTGATTGTGTGTGTCGCCTTTGTATACCCTTAAACGTGTTGCTGCTGTTCTGCCAAGTGTGTTGTTAGGAAGCATTCCGTTTACTGCTAGTGTCATTGCTTTGTCTGACCTTTCAGCCATCATCTTGTCATACTTGATCTCTTTAAGTCCGCCTATCCAGCCTGTGTGCCATCTGTGGAATTTCTGGTCTAGCTTTTTGCCAGTCAATACAGCCTTGTCAGTGTTTATGATGATTACAAAATCACCACAGTCTGCGTGAGGTGCATATGTCGGCTTGTGCTTTCCGCGAAGAATGTGTGCAGCCTTTGCGGCAGTTCTTCCAAGAGATTCGCCTGCTGCATCAATAACATACCATTTGCGCTCAATGTCGCTTGCCTTTGGCATATAAGTCATAGTTGTTTTCCTCCAATTAAGTTTTTTCTTTCCTGCTTTATTGGTTCAGCATACCCATTAAAGCCGAAGCAACATTTAACATTATAATGTTTAGCAAATTGGTTGTCAAGAGGTAAATTGCTAAAATTTTAAAATATATCCTCTATTCTCTTGAAATCTCTCTGTTTTTCTTTAATTCTCTATGTTTCTTTAGTTTCATTTCATTGTTTACAATTTGTTCATAAAGCAAACAAACATTGTAATAATCTTATGCAAGAGGCGGAAGAATGATTTATTATAACATTAATTATCCATTTTCCATTGTCAATTATCCATTATTTTTATCTCTCTCCATAGCTTCATCAACCGCCCGATTAAGAAACTTGTTTAAAGATACATCATACTCATTTGCATGAGCTACTATCTTTTCCTTTTTACCTTTTGGAACTCTTATAAGCATACTATCATAGTGCTTTTTATTATATTTTGCATTCGCTCTTTTTTGGGCTTTACTAACCGGCATATTTTTCACCAACTTATATCAATTTAATCTTCCCTATACTCTAAAATATCACCTATATCACATTCAAGCAAACTGCAAAGCTTTGATAGGACAGCATAAGATACACTTTTGTTGTGCCTTAATCGTTGCAATGTAGCTTCTCCTAATATTTTTTCTTTTCTTAAACGTGATGTATTATAGCCTTTTGCTTTTAATTCTGCTAAAACATTAATTTTATATCTTATAGGCATTATGTAAACTTTCCTTTCACAAATATCTAAAATTGTTCTTAAGACCTAGCACATTAATAATTAAATGTTAGTATCATCTTCATCTACATATTCCATAATATCTCCGGGTTGGCAATTTAAAATTTTACAAAGTTTATTTATTGTATCAGTAGTTACACTTTTATTATTTTTTAAGGATGTTAATGTACCTTGAGGTATAATATTTTCCTGTCTTATCCTGTATGTACTTAATTCTCTTTTTTTCATTAAACTAAATAGCTTATCGAATTTTATAGCCATATATACAATACTACCTTTCAAATTTTATAATATGCACTTAATAGACATAATAATTTATAAAAAATTTGTGCAATATTACATATTGAATGTGCACAGATTTTTGTGTATAATATAATTATACCAATTAATAAGGAGTGACATCAATGAAAAAAAAGTTTAGAGCTATTCATTTAGTGGATTTTGAAGAAGTAATGAAAGAGGCTGAAGAATGATTTATTATAACATTAATTATCCATTATCCATTGTCAATTATTCATTATTTTTATCTCTCTCCATAGCTTCATCAACCGCCCGATTAAGAAACTTGTTTAAAGATACATCATACTCATTTGCATGAGCTACTATCTTTTCCTTTTTACCTTTTGGAACTCTTATAAGCATACTATCATAGTGTTTTTTATTATATTTTGCATTCGCTCTTTTTTGGGCTTTACTAACCGGCATATTTTTCACCACCTTATATCCGTTTAATCTTCCCTATACTCTAAAATATCACCTATATCACATTCAAGTAATTTACAGAGTCTTGAAATATTCTTGTAAGACACAATTTGGTTATGTCTCAATAGATGTATTGTTGCTTCTGCCAATAATTTTTCTTTTCTTAAACGTGATGTATTATAGCCTTTTGCTTTTAATTCTGCTAAAACATTAATCTTATACTGAATAGACATACTGACTGATACCCCTTTTTATTTCTTGCATATATTGCACAGAATTACTGTGTACAATATAAACAATAATAGACTTATAATTTTGTATAATATTACATATTGATTTACACAGAAATTACGTGTATAATATAGATAATTTAAATTAAAGGAAGTGACATCAATGAAAAAAAAGTTTAGAGCTATTCATTTAGTGGATTTTGAAGAAGTAATGAAAGAGGCTGAAATGTTATCAGGACTTGCTCATGTATGCTTATTATGCTTTATCAATTCCTTTGAAAGCGACATTTTCACAGGAGCATTTGAATGTTTAGCCAACGAAGCCTCAAAATTGAGTGAACATTGTTATAAACTTATGCAAGAGGCGGAAGAATGATTTATTATAGCATTAATTATCCATTATCCATTGTCAATTATCAATTATCAATTACAGTTTTCCTTTATCCTCGCAAAAGTCTCCTCCGAGATTATATGCTCTATCTTGCAGGCGTCAAGCTCGGCATTTTCCCTTGATACGCCTAAACCCTCCAGAAAATCGGTTATTACTAAATGCCTGTGATATACCGACTCCGCTTTCTTTCTGCCCTCGTCTGTAAGAACTATCTGCCCCGACGGCTCGACGGATATATATCCGTTTGCTTTCAGAATACCCATAGCACGGCTCACGCTCGGCTTTGAATACCCCAACTCTGTCGCAATATCAATAGAGCGCACATATCCTGTTTTATTGTGAAGTATTAAAATGGTTTCTAAATAATCCTCTCCCGATTCGTGAAGACAGCATTGTTTCATTTTAAATCCTCCATTCTTACGCAAATTTTTTCATACCCTGATTTATTAAAACATCTACAAAATTTTTGGATTCTTTAACGCCTCAATAACGGCTTCTGCTGAATTTTCCTCAGCGTGCAGGAAATTAACAGGCTCGTTTATATCCCGAAGATAGTGTGCGTCAGAGCTTGTTATCACCTTACAGCTGTTTAAGTAATCGTGCTGAGCTTTAAGCTCGGGCAGATTATTGAGGTTTTTAAGCTCTACAGTTTTAAATGTAGAATCCGGCGAAATAAATCCTAAGTTTGCCAAAAGCGAGTTAGCCTGCTTGTCTATATGAGCAGGTATAGCAACTCCGCCCATACTTTCAACCAACGGAAACACCTTTGAAAATGAAATAGTCGTCGCATTGATAAGCAGCTTGTTCTCGTGTCCGATTATCTCGTCATCGCTGTTCATTATTAGTTGTTCGCCGAATATATCGGGATTATTCTCTACAGGCATTATTCTCTGATTTACATACTCGTCGAGCTCAAGCGCTCTCTCCAAACTTGGCATAAGGCATACAACGTGAACCTCCTCCTCAGTGGTAAGCTCCATACCGCAAATTAAGGTCTTGCCATAAGCCTTTGCGACTTCACTTGCGGCAACGCAGTTTTTCGAGGCGTTGTGGTCGCACAGAGCGATAATATCAAGCTCTTTAACATAAGCCATTCCGACGATGTTCGCAGGGGTAGACTCATTATCACCGCAAGGCGAAAGACAGGAATGTATATGTAAATCGTAAGACAGGCTAAGCATTTTCTTTAAGCAGGTCGTGAATCATAACTGCAGTTTCATAAATAGGCTTGTCTGACTGCACAACCGTTATCCCCTGCATCTCAGCCTTTGGGAGCATATTTTCATCTATTGCCGTTCCCTCGGCAAGAACTATAACGCTCATCTCGGTAAGAGCCGCAACTGCGACCGCATTTATATTACCCATAATGGTTATCCAAACGCAGTCCTCAAAGCCTTTTGACATCACAACGCTTAATAAGTCACAGCAGTATACACCGCTGATATTTCTCTCTTTATTTTCATCGGGAAAATTTAAAACCTTAAATCCTGCTTTTTCAATAAGCTGAGAAGCCGTCATATTATCACCATACCTTTCGTTTTAGGTGTAATTAAATCTTTTTCAAATCACTTGATATTTTATGTATATACTCACGAAGAAGATGAATACAATCCTTCTCATTTGCAATTCCCCTGACAATATCTTCGGCTAACGCCTTACAGGTCGGGGCTCCGCACGAACCGCAGTCAAGACCGGGCAGTTTTTCGCAAAGCTGTTCGACCTGCTCCATTTTAGCCAACCCGTCAGCAAAGTCACGACCCAAATTAAACACAGGCTGATACTCTAAATCCTTATCCCAATAAGCCTTGTTCACGTCGCTTGATTCTTCAATATGGTTTTTTGCAACAGGCATATATTTTCTTAGATGCTTTAGCTTAGATTTTGCCACATACGGGTTTTCCACCTGCAAAACTCCGCCAACACAGCCTCCGGAGCAAGCGTTAAGCTCTATAAAGTCAAGGTTTGAGATTTTCTGGTCCTCCAGCTCCTCTAACACCTTGATAACATTTTCAATGCCGTCGGCGGCAAGGTAGCTGTCTGTCAATAGACCTCCTGCTTCTCCGCCTGACGCTCCCCAGCTTATGCCTATTTTTCCTGCCTGCAAAAGGTCGTCGCTCTCGTTTTGAGCCTCGACCATATACGGCAGGATTTCTTTATAAACGTGCTTAATAGCGACAACTGCGTCGATTTCTGATTTTTCATTAACTATAGGGTGCTTCGCGGCCGAGACTTTGGCAGGACACGGAGATAAAAATATTATCCCTATTTTCTCTCTAGGAAGCCCAGTATCTTTGAGCGCTTTCTTAGCAGCCTCCTCGGCGGCTATTTCAACAGGCGCATTAATCGGCAGAATATGCTCAATAAGATTGGGGAATCTCACCCTTATAAGCCTTACCACCGACGGACAAGCCGAGCTTATAAACGGAGCCTTATCTTTGTGCTTTTCTATGTATTCCCTTGATAGCTGCGAAACAAGCTCCGCCGCCGCAGAAACCTCGAACACATCGTCAAAGCCCATATGCTTTAGAGCGCGCAATACTATATTAATATCCTCTAAATTGTTGAATTGAGCGTAAAAAGACGGCGCGGGAAGCGCTACCTTATATTCAAACTTATCTAAAATATCCAGCGGATCGTAATGAGTTTTCTTTGCGTGGTGAGGGCAAACCCGTATACATTCTCCGCAGTCTATACAAAATTCAGGAATAATATGAGCCTTTCCGTTTCTAACTCTTATAGCCTGAGTAGGACAGCGCTTTATACAATGTATACAGCCCTTGCACAGATCCTTATCAAGCCTTACCGAATTTATAAAATTCTCCATTCCCCACACCTCACTTCTGTTTAAATTCTCTTTAATCTTCTTATGTATTTGTAGTTAAATCTAATTTATTTTTACCTTCATTACAACTGTTGTTCCCACACCGAGCTTTGTATCTATTGTAAGTTCATCAGAATACTTTTTCATATTGGGCAGTCCCATACCTGCGCCAAAGCCAAGCGACCTTATATTTTCATTCGCTGTAGAATACCCTGCCTGCATAGCCTTTTCAACATCGGGAATTCCCGGACCAACGTCCTTCAGCGTCATAATTATTTCTGATGGTGTTACCTCAACGGTGATATCGCCGCCCTTTGCGTGAACGACCATATTTATCTCACCCTCATACATTGCAATAGCGACCTTTCTAACAACATCAGGACTTACTCCCATTTGCTTGAGCTTGCCCTTAACGTCGCTGGACGCCTCTCCTGCACGAGTGAAATCCTCTCCGTCAACAGTGTATTTGAATTTCACAGACGTACTCAATGTTTAGCACCTCCGCGAAGTCCCTTTTCGTATAGTATTCCGCAGGCCTCAAACATTCTCATATCCGTAGCCATAAGAACAAGTCCCCTGTCTGACGCCATTTCAATGATAGCTTCATCAGGTATCTTTCCCCTTACAAAGCATATGCAGATAATATCCATCATCTCGGCAGTTCTTATGACTTGTGGGTTGTTAAGTCCCGTAATAAGAACAGACTGATCCTTGACAAACGCTAGAACGTCGCTCATCATATCAGAACCGCAGGCAGTATGAACGTCTTTTCCGATATACTCTTCACCGCAAAGTATTTTTGCATCGAGAAATTCCTTTACCTCTAAAATTGTCATAATGATCCTCCTATAATAATTTCAAATGATACAAATAGCTATTAAAAAACCTAATATTATTTTACTATATGGTACCATTAATATTCTTTCGTATATCCGGTATTAGTTGTGATAAAGGACGCACATAATCCTTCATACCAGTATGCATATTGCATCTTTTATATGTATCACTCGTATCCATTAAATAAAATATTTGACCTTGCTCACCTAAACGAACAATTTTATCATCTGTTAAATCCTTATCATAAGTAATAAGATGCCATAATTCTTTAACTTTAAAATGTGATAATGTTCCTCTATCTGCTTGACTAAGCTGTTTCCAGCGTTCCCTTAAAGTACGTTTGCAACTTATACCAATTATCCAACCATCTTTACATTTAAACCATTTATCCACTTCAAGATCTTGATCAAAGTGACTAGGTGCACTCGTAGAATTAAATTTATAATAATCAAATAAAAATGAAGTCACTGATTCAAGAGAGTTGCCACCTCGAGCCTTTCTTTTTTGACCTAATCGCCTTTCAAATTCTTGTACAAATGCAGTTAGTAATAAATTATCGTCAATCGAATCGTGTTGTATGTTTAAAGATGTTAAATTATCAATAAGTTTTGTAAATTCTTCAACTACTATTGTTCTCTCAACATCAAGGCAACCTTTCACACCTAATGTATCCCACGTAGAAATAACAAGACCTGCCTTTTCCTCTCCAAGTGTATCTAGAATACTTGTTGCAGATTTATAACAAAATTCAATATCATCCGATGGTATTCCAGATAAAGCATGATTAATTGGAGCCACTACATATTTCATAGTAATACAAAAAACAACAATATCATCTATAGAATTGATATCTTGATTTAATGTTGTAACAAGATTTTTTGTCAATTGACACATTTTAGAACCTGTTTTTACCATTTTAATCAATTCATTTGATAAAGCATTTTTCAAAACTTTTAATTTTTCATCATTATCCATTACGTCTTGAACCAGTAAGTTTTCTAATAAAGAAACCGTATTTAACAACTGAGTTTCTTTGCATTTTCCCAATGCACCATATTGATCAGTATTCATTAAATGTCTTGCAAACCAATATATATTTTTAAACGGAGATTTTTGTATCTTCTGATGTAAGTTTTCTTGCATTTCTCCAATCCTCCTTTCCTTCAATACGATTTTTAGCCATTTTACAATACATACTGGATTTTTCAATCAAAATATAATTTCTATTATATTTTTGACTTGAAACCGCAGTTGTACCAGAACCACCAAAGGGATCTAAAATTATTTGTCCATTTGTACTTGATACTATTCTATCTATTAATTCTTCAGGAAAAGGGGCTGGATGTGGATTATTCATTTCCTGTTTAATTTCCCATACATCAGTCCATTTATTTGCCCCCTTTGTTAGTTTAAATGATTTATTACAAACTAAATATATTTGTTCTGTTGTAGGTAAAAAGTAACCAGCATTAAAATTAATAGCTCCACTCCTTTTCCACGTTATAATCTGCCTTACTGGAAAATCTTTTAGTATTTCACGTCTGTCTTGTAGCAAGCCGCCTTGCACCCTATTTTTGTTATTATAAAAAATAGCTCCATCTTCTTTTATAAGGCGATACATTTCAGCAACGCACTTTCGTTGCCATTCTAAATACTCAGGATAAGGTAGATTATCATCATAATCTTTATAGCCATTTTTAATTGCAGCATTTTTCCATTTTCCGCAATGTGTGTTTTTCTTTAATCCATTACCAGTAGAATTGAGTAAATTATATGGAGGCGAAGTGATAATAATATCAATGCTTTTATCCGGCATTTTACGCATTACTTCTAAACAATCACCATGAATAATACTATTTAAATTATTATCAATTTCTATGTTCTCAGCTTCAAGTGCATTAAACTCAATAATTTTAACAGACATTTAGAACTCCCTTTTTATCATAACTTATAAATCATAATATCAAATAATATTTCTTAAATCGAATTATTTAACATATATATTTATATACCTTTTTATAATAACATTTTTTCAATTTGTTTTCAAGACCATTTTGCTTTAAAAAATTGCCAACCGATATAAATTTATTTATTACTGAACAAATTGTACAGTTTCAACAAAAAAGTGAGCTTGTCTATGTGTATAATGTTCATAGCAGTTTGACGGATAATATGTTATAATAGACTACAAGTGATTAAAAAGCACTTATATCAGTATTACTGAGGAAATGGTTCGCCTTTTCCAAACTTAGCTGATACATTCAGTTTAAAAATTCAGCTATTGAAATATATCTGATTTTACACTAAACATTAAGGAGGTTCACAAATGGCAGCAAAGGAATGTTCTATCCCTTTCTCAGGTACTAAAGAACAGGAAGCAAAGCTCAGAGAAGTTATCGCTTCTCACAAAAACGACAAGGGAGCATTAATGCCTATTCTTCAGGAAGCGCAGGAAATTTACGGGTATCTTCCTATCGAGGTGCAAAAGATCATTGCAACGGATATGGATATCCCGCTTGAGAAAATTTACGGAGTAGCTACCTTCTACTCACAGTTCACGCTCAACCCTAAAGGAAAGTACACTATTTCCGTTTGTCTCGGAACGGCGTGTTATGTAAAAGGCTCGGGCGATATTTTTGACGAGCTATCCAAAAAGCTGGGAATAAAGGGCGGAGAAACGACCTCAGACGGAAAGTTTACGCTCGTTGACTGCAGATGCATCGGCGCTTGCGGACTCGCTCCCGTACTCACTGTCAACGACGACGTTTACGGACGCTTGACAGTAGACGATGTTGATGGTATCATCGCTAAATACTCGGAATAATGATGACCGAAATA
>CANRJA010000010.1 GCA_947630825.1 uncultured Clostridia bacterium
ACAAACGTCAACACGAGTTCCAGTCGTGCGCCATAAGCCGGACTAGGCGACATCTCCGTATAACAGACAGCCCAATGAGTTGAGCCGTCTGTGTTTTTTAATATATAATTCTCTTAATTGCTGAAATCGGATTGTACTTTGAGAACGTCGATACATAAGATATAACTATTCCCGTGCTTGAGTTCTCAGCGTGTACCATCTTTCCGTCTCCGATATACATAGCAACATGATAAATGCTGGAACCAAAGAAAATCAAATCTCCAGGCTGCATACTGTCATAGCTTACCGACTTGCCGTATCCTGCCTGAGCAGCAGCATTGTGAGGAAGCGAAATTCCCACTTGCGCATAGGAAAGCATAACCAAACCTGAACAGTCTGTAGCCCTGTAGCTTGAACCGCCCCATACGTATGAACCGCCAACCATGCTCTTTGCATATGAAATTACAGTGCCAATGTCTCCAGAGTATCCGCTGCCTGAATTGCCAGAGTTTCCACTATTCCCCGAATAGCCACCGTTATCGGAGTTATTACTTCCTGAATTGCCGGACGAACCGTTGTTTGTATTATTATTCGGTCTCGGTCTGTATGACTGCGTTGTAGTAGTTGTTGTTGTAGTGGTTGTAGTTGCATTGTATTCAGCCTGAGCCTTCTGACTAGATACTTGACCTTTCTTATTATTGAGCTCTGCATTCTGACTTTGAATGCTTGCCGCATTAGCCTCGCTTTCGGCCTTTAGTGTTTCAAGGTTAGACTGCTCCTTCGATAAATTGGATAGCTGTTTTGCGTATTTTTGAGCAGTCTCCTCCATTTTTTTCTTTTGCTCCTGATATTTCTTTTCAGCGTCCTCATATTGCTTTTTAAGCTCAAGAAGCTTGTCTATAGTGTCGTTGTCGTGCTTGGCTATTCTCTTAACAAGCTCAACCCTCATCAGTACATCGTAAAAATCTTCTGACTCAAGCAGAACCTGCGTGTAAGATTCAGAACCGGATACATACATCGCCCTTAGCCTTGACTTGAAATCTGCAATACCATTCTTGATTTCTTTCTCTTTTTGCTCCATATTTGCCTGAGTTTCTCTGATTTTTGCGTCGGTTTGCGCTAAATCATCCTCAAGCTCTTTACTATATTTTTCAAATGTTGATATCTTATTCTCAATTGTTGAAATCTTTGCATTTAAAGCTTCCTGCTTTGCCTGTTCGTCTGCAAGACTTTCTGCGTTTTTTGCTATCTGTTCGTCAAGCTCTCTTTCCTGACTCTCTAAATCTGCTATTTGTCTTTGATAATCCTCATATGTAGGCGCTGCTGACGTCTGTATTTTGCTATCATAATTGCTTATTGAAAACACAGAAACTACTGCCAAAAACGAAAGAATTAAAGCAGTCAGCTTCTTAATTCCTCTGTTTTTCATATCAATAATCTCTTTTCCCTTTCCTTTGACTTTATTGCTTTTTCAGCACACATATTATCTATCTCTGTCTGTATGTTTTTATAACGTCTGTAAATCGGTGTAACCGATTTGTAACTATTGTATACCCTTTTTAGATAATTGTCAATAGCAATATTACTTTTTAATTGATTTTTAATATTTCTTTTTGTCAATGTATATGTTATAATAACCTCAAAGCAAGAAATAAAAATTTATTTTTTAGATATTTTAGTATCTCCTGCTTCGTATTTTACCCTTAAATAAAGCTGTTTAAATAATGTTTGAAAGGAAAATACATATGAAAAAATATATTTTAGCCCTAGATCAGGGAACTACCTCCTCCCGCGCTATTCTGTTTAACAAATCCGGCGAAATAATTGCTCAAAAGCAAAAAGAGTTTCCGCAGATCTTTAAACAAAACGGTTATGTGGAACATAATCCAAATGATATATGGTCCTCCCTGCTGACTGTTGCCAGAGAGGTTCTTTTGTGTAAAGGTCTTGACGCAGGAGATATTTCATCAATAGGCATAACCAACCAGCGTGAAACTACAATTATCTGGGATAAAGAAACCGGCGAGCCTGTATATAATGCTATCGTATGGCAGTGCAGAAGAACCTCTGACTACTGCAAGGAGCTTGTAAAAAACGAATACTCAGATATGATAAAGAAAAAAACAGGTCTTATAATTGACCCTTATTTTTCCGCTACAAAGATAAAGTGGATTCTTGATAATGTTCAGGGAGCCAGAGAAAAAGCTAAAGCCGGCAGACTGCTGTTTGGAACAGTAGACAGCTATATTATATGGAAACTCACCGACGGTCGGGTTCATGCCACCGATTATTCAAATGCATCAAGAACTATGCTGTTTAACATAAACACCCTTGAATGGGACGACGATATTTTAAAGCTTTTGGGCATTCCTAAAAATATGCTGCCAAGAGTTTTAGAGTCAAGCGATGACTACGGATACACAACATTAATCGGAAAGGGCAAAATTAAAATCTGCGGTGTAGCAGGCGACCAGCAGGCGTCGCTTTTCGGTCAGGCGTGTTTTAATAAAGGCGACTTCAAATGTACCTACGGTACGGGAGCATTTCTTCTTATGAATACAGATGAAAAGCCGATACCCTCTCAAAACGGACTTCTTACAACTGTTGCTTGGAGTGTTGACGGAAAAGTAATATATGCCCTTGAGGGTTCTGTTTTTGTGGCAGGAGCAGCTATTCAATGGCTTCGCGACGGGCTTGGAATTATTGACTCTGCGGCGCAAAGCGAGCCTTTAGCGCTTTCTGTTTCTGACACAAACGGAGTTTATTTTGTACCTGCCTTTGTGGGACTGGGCGCTCCATACTGGAACGCTGATGCAAGAGGAATTCTTTGCGGACTTTCAAGAGGTACGACAAGAGAGCATATAGTTCGCTCGGCTCTTGAAGCGATAGCCTATCAGGTAAACGCAGTAATTAAAGTTATGGAAGCCGACGCAGAAATAAAAATAAAAACTCTTAAAGTCGACGGCGGAGCAAGTGAAAACAACTTTCTTATGCAGTTCCAAAGCGATATAACTAACTGTAATGTACTGCGACCTATGTGTATAGAAACCACAGCGCTTGGCTGTGCATATCTTGCGGGGCTGAAATCTGGCTACTGGAAAAGTATGAACGATATTAAGGACAATCAAAAGATTGACTATGAATTTATCCCTGATATTTCTGAAAGCAAAAGAGAAAAACTTTTAATAAACTGGAAAAAGGCTGTTGAGCGTACTATACTTTAAGATTCTAGTTGCACTAAAACGTGCAACTTTTTCTTTTTAAAAGTTATTATTGAAAACATAATTTAGTTTTCAAGTATAATAGAAAGGAGGATATATATGCCAATAAATTATGAAAAATCACTAGGCAAGCGATTAGCAGATTTCAACAGCAAGTATTACAAACCGCCTGTCAATACCGCCTCAAGAGGTCAGTGCGTTTGGTATACGCAGGGACGAGCCTATGAAAAGAAAGACGTTTATATCGGTGCAAGAGGCGATGCTAAAGACGTTTATCAAAGCTGTAAGAACTCAGGCTATCAAGTGTCGAAGTATCCAAAGCCTAATTCAATAGCTTGTTTTAACGTCGGCACATACGGCCATGTTAGATACGTTGAATATGTAATCGGTAATACAGTGTATTTCACTGAGGCAAACTGGAACGCTGATAATTCACTTTCAGCCGATGACGGCATACTCAAAAAGATGTCACTATCTAACTGGATGACACAGCCGTTTTTACAAGGCCACGTTGTAGTAAAGAAAGAGGAGCTTATAACCTTTGAAGTCATAACAAAAAAAGGCAAGCTGGGTCTTTACAAGTCAAGCAGTATCAAAAAGAAAAACAAGGTCAAGAGCATAAAGGCAAAAACAGTAAAGGTCGTCGCCGGAAGCGGAAAGGTTAAGGGCGGTCGAGAGCTTGTCAAGGTTCTTTATGATAACCGCTATTACTGGGCGATAAGAAAAACCAGAACTAAAAAACAGCAGTTAAAAGCGCTTAAGCTTATTTAGCATTATTTAGCACATAATTGTCAAAAAATAAACGCCTACCAAGAACGCTTTGTTCTCAGTAGGCGTATATTATTGTAATTAATTATAGCCGTTGCTACCATTTGTATGTCTTGTTTTTGGAAGTCGATGTTTTAACAGAGCTATCCTTATGGATAACTAATGCTGATGAAGCTCCCTTTTTGGAATAGCATTTGTTGTTCTTAGCTATAACCTTACCGAACTTAGACGAAGAATGTGAATAAACGAAAAATCCTTGACGTCCGCCCTTGATGGTGTTACCGGATACAGTGTATTTTGCCTTCTTAATAGACGAAGGAGCCTTTGCAAACATTGTAATATGAAGCCCTACCGAATAGGCTGTATCTACCCTGCTGCTTTTATTTGTCAGCTTGTTGTTCTTAACAGTTGCACCTATTACATTGAACAAGGCTACCGCTTCAGATGTCTTAGACGTTACCTTATTGCCTATGATTTTTATGTTTTTATGAAATTTATTTATATACTTGTTTTCAGTAGAAGCGTAATTTGCGCATATGCCTCTGCTGCCTCGAATTGTGTTATTCTTTACGGTAATATTTTTGCAGGTTTGTCCGCTCACGAACTTAGAGCCGTACTCTACTAATGTAGGAGCGGTTTTAGGCGTTACAATATCAATCTGAAGCTGTTCCTCGCAGCTATTTTTAACTACCTTGCCTATACCGAGTAGCTTGCATTTTTCCACAGTTACATTTTTGCAAGCTAAAATCTCAAGTGCGTGACCCTCATAATTGCACTCAACCGTTGCATTTTTGATAGTTATATTTTTACCGTGTGAGAACTGCATCATAGTCTTTTTAAAGCCCTCAGACGATGAGTTCTTCCATGTTCCTCCGTCAAGAGTAAAATTTCTGATAGAGTTATAATTTACATCTGTTGGAATGTTGCGTATTACTCCGTTTTTAGATATAACGGTAGCGCCTGTTGCAGTAATGGATTGATTGCTTTTCACATACAGTGTACCTTTTATATAGTAAACACCGCCGTTTTGTAAAACTACTGATCCATCATCTTCAAGAGCGGCTGTAATGTTGTCAAAGTCCTCTTTTCCCGATTTATCGCCGGTGGGCGCAACTGTAACAGTTGCTTCTGCGGTAATTGCTGAAGCAGCAAATGCGCAAATGCAAACAAATGCCGCCGCAATAAATATCTTCAGAATGTTCCTTGTAATATTGTCTTTTTTTGTTTCAGTCATTTTTTATGTCCTTTCTGTTATAAATTTTATTATTAAAATTCAAGCTTTTGCATGAATATAATAATCTCAATATGGGAAGCCCCTTTTGACATATAAAGAAAATACGATACATTTATTATAACTTAATCTTGTTATCTTTGTCAATAAAATTACCAATTAAATTATTTCAAAAAAATTTTCGCTAACCCTTGACAACTTAAATTCATATGATATAATAAACATATGAACAATCATTCATATGAAAGGAGCAAAGAAAATGTCTGATAAATCTAATATGGAAGTTGAAAAGGAAGAACTGAAAACTGAGCACTCCGAATGCGGAGGAAGGTATGTAGAAATGGTAAAGAAAATTAATGATAGTATGCCCTGCGAGGAGGAATTTTACGACTTGTCCGAGCTTTTCAAAATGCTGGGCGACTCGACAAGGGTAAAGATATTGTATGCTCTGTCGCAAGGAGAGATGTGCGTGTGTGATATTGTCGAATTGCTTGATGTTACTCAGTCGGCGGTTTCGCATCAGCTAAGACTTCTAAAGCAAGCAAGGCTTGTTAAATACAGACGAAGCGGAAAGTCAGCAATATACTCAATTTCTGACGATCATGTATATACTATATTAAGTATGGGCATGGAGCATATATCAGAATAGATTTTAGTAACGGAGATGATTTTGTGGAAAAGCTGGTGCTTGAGCTATCAGGGCTTGACTGTCCCAACTGCGCAGAGAAGATAAATAATAGAGTTTCAAGGCTTGCAGAGGTAAGCGAGTCCAATCTGGATTTTATTAATAAAAGGCTTACTGTATCAACTGAGAGCAGTTCTATTATAGATGATGTAAAGAGAATAGTTGGCGAGATAGAGCCTAATGTAGAGGTTAAACCGTTTAGCGGAGTGCAAATACATAAAAACAGAACCAGAGAGATTTTAGAGATAGTAATTTCTCTTGTGTTTTTTGTGCTTGCGTTTATATTTGACAGCGGTGTTTTAAATATTGTATTTTCACTTCTTGTGTTTTTGGTGTCGGGCTACGGCGTTATAATTTCTGCCATAAGAAATCTTATAAATGGCGAGGCGTTTGACGAAACACTGCTTATGACGATAGCCTCTGTCGGCGCACTCTGCATTGGGGATATTAAAGAGGGTGCGGCAGTAATGATATTCTTCCGTTTGGGAGAGCTTTTTCAGGACATTGCGGTTGAGCGTTCGAGAAAGTCGATTACCAGTCTGCTCACTCTCAAAAGCGATACTGTAAATATAAAGGTCGGCAGTGAGATCAAAGAGATTGAAACTGATAAGGTTCAGGTTGGCGACATAATGGTCGTAAGAGTTGGTGAGAGAGTGCCTGTCGACGGCGTTTTAGTCAGCGGAAGCACTTCTTTTGACGCCTCTGCGTTAACGGGAGAGGCTGTTCCTGTTGAAGCATCTGAAGGCTCGGAGATTTTAAGCGGAAGCGTGAATTTGACTTCGGTTGTTGAGATAAAAGCAACAAAGAAATACAGTGATTCTACTATAGCAAAGATTTTAGAGATGGTTGAAAACGCTTCAGAGAAAAAGGCAAAAGCCGAGAAGTTTATCACAAAGTTTGCTAGGGTCTACACACCTTTAGTTGTTGCGGCGGCTGTTTTGCTTGTTTTAATTCCATCAATAGTTACGGGCTTTTCACAGTTCAGCACATGGCTTTACAGAGGTCTGCTGTTTTTGGTAATATCCTGTCCCTGTGCGCTTGTTATATCCGTACCGCTCAGCTTCTTTGCAGGAATAGGCTGTGCCTCAAGAAAAGGCATACTTATCAAAGGAGCAAAGAATATAGAGAGCCTCAGCAGATTGAAGTCAATAGCATTTGACAAAACAGGAACTCTTACAGAGGGCAAATTTAAAGTAACTGATATTATTCCGAGCGGTGATTTAGCAAAGGATTATTTACTAAAAATTTGTGCATATGCTGAATCTATGTCAACGCATCCTATTGCGCTGTCAATAGTTGAGAGATATGGAGAAACTATTGATAATAGTGTTCTGTCAGATGTAGATGAAATCGCAGGCAGTGGTGTTAAAGCAAAAATCAACGGTCACGAGGTTTTGTGCGGAACGAGAAAACTATTAGAACAAAACTCAATACAGGCTGAGTTTGACTATGATGACAGCACATGTGTATATGTCGTTTTAGACGGTCGTTATTCGGGGGCAATTTTATTAGGAGATTCTATAAAGAGCGGTTCCAAGTCAGCTGTTGAAACGCTTAGATCAAAGGGAATTTCAACAACACTTTTAACCGGAGACAAAGAGAATACTGCGATAAAAACAGCCAACGAACTGGGGATTGACAATGTATACAGCGAGCTTTTGCCTGCTGATAAGGTTGAAAAGGTCGAGGAGCTTATAAGCGATAAAGAAAAAGGTTGTGTAGGCTTTGTAGGTGACGGAATTAATGACGCACCTGTAATTGCCAGAGCGGACGTAGGCTTTGCCATGGGAGGCTTAGGCTCAGACATTGCCATTGAAGCGGCAGATGTGGTTTTGATGAACGATGTTCCAACTAACATTCCTACTGCTGTATCAATTTCAAAAAAGACTATGAGAATTGTCAAGGAAAACATAGTTTTTGCAATAAGCGTTAAGCTATTGGTAATGCTCTTTGGGGCAATAGGTATTGCTGATATGTGGGTAGCAGTTTTTGCAGATGTTGGTGTATCAATAATTGCTATTTTAAATTCGTTGAGGGCGATGCTTATTAAAAGGTAATGTTTGGTTGGATAGATTAACAAAACAATATGGTTTTTAAAATTAATGCTGAAAAAGTATTGACAAAGGAAATTTGCTGTGATAAAATAATCAAGTCGTTTGAGAAAACGGCTTGATAAGCGGATGTGGCGGAATTGGCAGACGCGCTAGACTTAGGATCTAGTGGGGTAACTCGTGAGTGTTCAAGTCACTTCATCCGCACCAGCAGGGGTGACCCCTGCACGCATTGCCGCCTTTGGCAAATTAGCTGAAGGCGGTTATTTTTATGCAACGGCGGACTAATACTTAGAAAAAAGAGCAACACTTCCGCCGCAGCCTGTTCGCGTTTTGCATTTGCAGAACGTGAATTTTTTGTATCTCATGTTAGTGGTGCATCTTTTTTGTTAGTATTTAAAGCAGGGGTGACCCCTGCCTTTCTATAATAAAGATTTAAAGAAATCAACTATAAAAAATCTTACCTTTGGCTTATCATCTTCCTCGACCTCTACTACCAAATCGTCAGAGTCCTTTGCTTTGTTTTCGCTTTCCTCGTTCAATTTAACCGAGGGCGCTATGCTGAATTCGGGAAATAAAAACGAAAGCTCTCTTATCTCTTCTCCTGCCGTAAAGGATATTAACGCCGCCAGCATAAAGCCTATTAGCAAAGCAATTTTTAGTCTTTCTCTCTTAAAGATTAGCCAATTTTTTTTTAATAATTTATCTTGCATATGTATGCCTTCTTTCTAAATAGATTATTGGCATACTTTTCAAATTTATTCAATAAAAACCAAAAGGCGGACAACTTTTTAATAAAAAGCGTCCGCCTATTATTTTTTTATTACTTTATATATGCTCCAGAAACCTCAGAATAGGACTTGCAAAATCTATAATAATTGATCTTTCCGTTTGTCATATCATCTTCAACCTGAGGGTCGAAAACATATGTATTGCCGTCAAGCTTAACCTCCGTCCACATATGATAGCCGTATCCGCCAGCCGCCATAGCAGTGCTGCCGTCAACCGTTTTAGCGTTAAAGCCCAGATACTTCATCATAGCCATATATACATAAGAATACTCTGTACAGGTACCAAAACCCTTTTCAAGAACTGACTCGATCGGATTTCCCCAACCGCCGTATGCATAATAGGTATTGTTTATAATGTAATCATAGCAAGTCTTAGCCTTTTTATAGTTTGACATATCATCGTCAATTATTTTGTTTAAATGCTTTTTAAGGATTTTTTCATCCTTACCGTCAAGAAACTCTTTAGGCTTTAACTCAGCAGAGTTTAATCTGCTTTTTTCTTTATTGTTTTTTGTTTTGTCAGTATCGGTTTTCTTTTTTGTCTTTGATTTTTTTGATTTTGACTTCTTTTTAGATTTGAGCTTCTTTTTTGTTTTCTGCTTTAATTTCTTTTTATTAGACTTTTTACCCTTCCCTATCTTTTTTACGCTTGATGCAGCTACCGATCTTACACAAACCGCAGAATCTGTTATACTATCAGAACCAGATTCAGAATCAGATTTCCCGTCAAAGCTCATAGTGCTTATCCCATGAAACATAGATACAGCGATAAGCATAGCCGAGACGCACGCCACGACCTTTTCAAAATGCTTAAATAAAAGCATCTTGACATAACAAATTATTCTCATTTCAATCCTCCAATCACAAGTGGCTATCCACTCTGTCTCCAAAATAATTACACTTTTTTATGTTTTCACATCCGCACAAAAACAGTAACCGGCTGTTTTCTTTTAGTGCTTTCGATATTCTAAAGCAAAAGGTTACAAAAGTCAAATCTTTTGTAACCATAATAAAATGTAATTTTTTATCTGTTTTGTATAATTTTTTGCTTAAATTTATCTGATTATTGTGCAAATCATTGTCGATACATAGTTATTTATTACAAATTGATTACATTACCAGAATAATTCATAGTCAAATATTACAAACTTTGTTACCTTTATTAATCCATCATAATGCGACAAAAAAAGAGGGCTTAATCCCTCTTTCCCAAAATTATATAGTAATCTTTTACCACGGCTTGACAGTTCCTACTATTTCGCTTATATTTTTTACTCCGTTTTTATCACACCATTCATTAAGTCCGTCAATAATCTTAACAGGCGCATACGGGTCGTTAAACATAACAGCGCCTATCTGAAAACACTCCGCACCTGCCATCATTATTTCGACAGCGTCCTCGGCGCATGATATTCCGCCCATTCCACAAACAGGGATTTCAACAGCATTAGCAACCTGCCATACCATTCTGACCGCTATAGGAAATACAGCAGGACCAGAAAGCCCCCCTACATTATTTTTAAGTATAGGACGTCTTGACTTTATATCTATCCTCATACCAAGCAGAGTATTTATCAAAGATATGGCGTCTGCACCTGCTGCCTCAACAGCCTTTGCAATATCAGATATACTGGTTACATTCGGAGAAAGCTTTACCATCAGCGGTTTAGAGGTAGCATTTCTTACTGCTTTTGTAATTTCAGCCGCACAGTCTTTGTTTGTTCCGAATGCCGCTCCGCCCTGCTTTACATTAGGACAGGAAATATTAAGCTCGATCATATCAACGCTTGTTCCCTCAAGCATTGAAACAAGCTCAACGCACTCCTCAATAGTACCTCCTGCAACATTTGCAATTATAGCTATGTTTTGCTTTTCAAGATTGGGAAGCTCGTAAGTCAAAAACTTTTTTATACCGCCGTTTTGCAAACCTACAGAGTTTAACATACCGCTCGGTGTTTCGGCAATTCTCGGAGGAGGATTACCGTCCTTTTCATTAAGGGTCGTACCCTTAGTTGAGATACCGCCTATTTTAGAAAGCGGATAGAGGTCTGTATATTCACGTCCATAGCCGTAAGCTCCGCTGGCTGTAATTAAAGGGTTTTTCATTTCAACTCCGCAGAAATTTACAGATAAATCAGCCATTATAATACAACCTCCCTTGCGTCAAATACAGGTCCGTTTTTGCAAACGTGTCCGTAAAACTCACGTCCGCCACGTGTCATTTTCACAGCGCACCCTAAACACGCCCCGACTCCGCACGCCATTCGCTCCTCAAGAGATATCTGACATTGTATTTCATTTTCTATTGCAATCTTTGATACCGCCTTTAGCATCACAACAGGACCGCAGGCGTAGATTATATCCGGCTTTTCTTCTTTTATGCATTTTTTTAATGCGTCGGTAACAAAACCTTTTTCCCCTGCTGTTCCGTCGTCTGTACACAGTATTGTTTTATTGCCCTGTGCTTTGAAGTCGTCCTGAAGTATAACAAGGTTCTTTGTTCTGAAGCCTGAAATCGCAGTTGCGTTTTGCCCGTAATGCTTAGCAACAGCCAGCATAGGAGGTGTTCCAATTCCTCCGCCGACCGTTATTACCTTTTTATCAGTATTGAGCAGCTTAAAGCCGATACCCAGAGGTCCGAGCATATCAAGTCTCTCGCCTACTTCAAATTTAGAAAGCGCGTCTGTTCCCTTTCCCTTGATTTGAAAAACTATTCTAATCGTTCCGTTATCCTTGTCAATATCACAAATGGATATAGGACGCCTTAGAAAAAAACCTGGTACGCTTATATGAACAAACTGTCCGGGATTTGCCAAATCACTTAATTCTCGGCAAGAGAGAGTAAGGTCGAACGTATCCTCAGCAGTTTGAGATTTTTTTATAATTTCATACAAACCTTGTGTGAACATAAAAATTTCCTTTCCAACTCATAATATCTACAGCGTTTCGTAATCCTTGAAAACCTGAGTGTTAATAAGCCAGCTTAAACAGCCCTCAAGCATAATTCCGTCGCTCGGCTCTGCCGAATAGCTGAATGTGGTTTTTATAGCAAGCTCAGTAAAAGCAGTTGCTCTGTTTATAGCAATAGGCAGACTGTCGCCCTTTAAAAGTCCTCCCACCAAAACGCTTGAAAACATATCTCCGCAGCCCGAATAATGCGCCGGCACATAATCGCACGAAACCTTCCAGAATGTCGAATGTTCCTTGTCGTACCCTACATTGCATAGTCCTGAGCCTGCCAGAGCAACACTTGTGATAACTACAACTTTTGGTCCTATCTCTGAAAGCCTCACAAGCCATGATTTGAGTTCTGTAGTTCTCATTGTAGCAGACTGGTATTCCTCTCCGAGCAAAATCGCCGCCTCGGTAAGGTTAGGCGTTATAACATCAGCTTTTCTTACAAGCTCTATCATTCTTTGGCACATTGTTTTTGTATATGTCGGATAAGGCTTTCCACCGTCGCCCATAACAGGATCGCAGACCTTTAAAGAATTTTTAAAACTTTCAAAAAATTCAAGGCAATAATCCACCTGCTCCTGAGAGCTTAGAAAGCCTGTGTAAACGCAGTCGAATTTATATTTCATTTTATTATAGTGTCCGAGAGCGGGCTTAATATAATCGGTAAGGTCGCGAAAAACAAAATCGTCAAACCCTGTATGAGCTGACAAAACAGCAGTAGGAACAGGACAAACCTGAATCCCCATTGCCGACAAGGTCGGGATAATCACCGTAAGCGAACAGCGTCCGATGCCGGAAATGTCATTTATCGCCGCAACCTTTTTACATTCAAGCATTAACATTTCTCCTAAAATATTTCTTTAATTTTCTAAAATAGTATATCATATTTTTCATAGTTTAACAACCTTATATTACAAAAAGTTCTCTGAATATACAATTGTTTTTTCGGGAAAATTACTATTACAAATCAAAAAAGGAGGATATATTATGAAAATCAATTTCAGTTCGCTTGCTAAGGGCGTAACAATAGGAGTTGCTGTCGGTGCTGCGGCTTATGCATTATCAAATGCTACCAAAAAGGACAAGAGAATGCTAAAATCAAACACAGGTAAAGCAATAAAAGCTATCGGTGAGGTTTTTGAAGACTTCGGTACAATGTTTTAATAAGCTCCACTAAATAAAACACATAACAAAAGAGCGGTGTATGCCGCTCGTTACATAATATATAAAATCAAACCGCACAGCTTCGGATTTTCGCAATTAATTATCATAAAATTTCTCCGTACACCATTTTTCACAGTATTTCTCCGCAATCTTAACTTATATAATAATACACTTTGGGAAAAATATCATTATAAATACAAACTGCTCCTAAAATCATAAAAAGTTGCCTTATGTAAGGTTTTAATGTATAATATATTTGCAAATTATACCCTTTATGGGTAAGTTTAATTAAGTTAGGATTTAGAACTTTAATACAAGAGACAATCAAAATCAAGGAATGGTGATAAAAATAAAAAGCAAAATCTTTTCGATCATCTGTGTTATTTTAACTTTAACCGCATCTTTTGCAGACAGTATTTTAACTGTCTTTGCAGAGCAGACAACAAAGCAGGTTGAGGTTTCCACACCGCAGTGTATGCTTGTTCTGGGGGATTCAATTTCTACCGGCTTTGGTCTTGCAAATTACAAAAAAGGAAATAACTATAACACAAATTCATACGCCAATCTTCTTGCAAAAAAGTACAAGCTTTCTCAAAAGAGCGACTACTACAATTACGCAATAGACGGTCAGACGTCACTGGAGCTTTATTCAAGAGTTAGTGCGGGAAATTACGACGAGGATATTAAAAAATCCGATTTAATATTGATTTCAGTCGGAGGAAACGACCTTCTCAGCGCACTTTTAGATTTTATTAACGGCACTATGGGCACGAGCCTGACCGGTGAAGAATCAGAAATTGATTTTGATTTTACCGCTCCTGATATTCTGGCTAAGCTAAACAAAATGGTTGAAACTATAAGCAATAACATTACAAAGTTAAAAGGCAATCTAATCGGCATTACCGATAAAATTTACGAGATTAACCCAAAGGCTGAGGTTGTTTTTCAAACGGTTTATAATCCGCTGGACGGCTTAAAAGTTAAAATGCCCAGCATTATAACCGATGTTTTCGTTTCAAGAATAGACGAGGTAAACCGAATTATAAATATGAACGCTACAACAGACGACAACAAGCAAAGATACAACGTAGCTGATGTATATACCAGCTTTTCAGGCAAATCAACAGAGCTTACCAACATAAGCAAAACCGACATCCACCCAAATGCAAAGGGACACGAAGCAATAAGCGAGTGCATAGCCCAAATAGTTGATGAAAAAACCTTCTACACAAGCATCACAGTGAACGAAAAAGTACCGAAAACTCAAACCACTTCAAGGGCGGTAAAATCTCCACTGTTTGCTCAGGTAATTATAATGATTACACTGGTGTTTATCGTTGCATTATCAGCGATTATTATACTGCTGAAAAGAAGAAAAAACAAATACAGTATTAAGCGGTACTAATCAAATATAAGATGACAGCAGGTAACGGCATACAAGCAAAAGTTTGTATGTCTTATTTTTTTGACGGCAATTATGAATTAATATTTTCACAGAAATAAAGCGTCAGGAATACTATAACATAACGAATGTGTTCCGGGCTATGGGTTAATCATTTTCAAGGTCAGCGAGGTGAACGGCTTGAGAATTGTTCGTATATCGAATAACACCTTAAAAATAGTTTTATCACAAAACGATTTAATAATGCTCGAAATAGACTTTTCAAAATGCGACAGAAATTCGCCCGAAGCAAAAAAGCTTGTTGACATTCTTCTTAACATTCTAAAACGAAGCGGATTTTACGACATTGGAAATAAAATATACGTCGAGATTTTTGAAGAGTTTACAGGCGGCTGCATAGTTTATATCACTAAAAAAGATTATTACAAGAAATCTTATAAGGAAAATTCTCATATGGTATCAGACGTAATGTTTCAGACAGACAGCATAAAGGAGCTTATTGAACTGAGCTCAACGCTTAAAAACGAAATGGGCTTAATAATAAAATCAAGCGTACTATATTATTCAGATAATATATACAGACTGATGATTTCCTTTCCTAAGGCATATATTAAGCAAACGGCAAAGATATTAAAAAAGATAAAATGCTATAGCTCAAACGACAGCCTTATTATTGAGCAAACTAAAGAGCATTACGATTTATTGATAAACAGTAATGCTCTAAGTAAAATTTCCGAATTATATCAGTAAAGCTATTTAAGAAGCTCTACCGCTTTTGTCATATTATCAGCTTTAAACAAGTATGTTCCCGCAACAAGTATGTTTGCCCCTCTTTCCTTGACCTCTTTGCAGGTTTTATCGGTAATTCCGCCGTCAACCTGAATATCAACATCAAGACCGAGTTCATCTGCTCTTTTGCGGATTTGTTCTATCTTTTCCAAAGTAAAATACAAAAATCCCTGACCGCCGAATCCCGGCTCAACAGTCATAACAAGAACCATATCAATCTCTCCCAGATACGGAAAAATCTCTGATGCCGGAGTGTTAGGCTTGATAGAAATCCCCGCCTTGCAGCCGTTCTTTTTACATATTTCAATGCACTTTTTTATGTCTTTAGTCGCCTCGAAATGAAAAGTTATAATATCTGCTCCTGCCCTTGCAAATTCAGCAATATACCTTTCAGGTTCGGTTATCATAAGATGAACATCAAAAGACAAGTCGGTTTTTGTTTTTGCCGATTTCAACACAGGAAGCCCAAAACTTATATTATCAACAAAAACGCCGTCCATCACATCAAAGTGAACAAAATCAGCGCCTGCTTTTTCTATCCGCTTTATCTCGCTTTCTATATTCCCTAAGTCGCAACCTAAAATTGAAGCCGAGACTTTTATGCTTTTTTTTGTCATAATTTTAAACTTCCTTTCAAGATTTGAAAGCCTAATATTTCAGCTCGCTTCCGCCGTAGAATTCCCTTACGACCGAATTTTTAACTACAAACGAATCGTCAAGACTATCAATCTGCTCAAACATTTTTTCCAAAGATTTATATTTATAATAATCAGAATAGCTATCCTTTATTTCCAAAAGCATAGGCATAAGGTAATCCTTATATACGGACAACTCATACCCGATAAACGTATCTATCTCAAAGTGCGCGCGTTCTTTATACGGCATAATATAGAGATTCTCCCCGCGCTCAACGCTTTTAAAATGTTCAAGTACAGTCTCAGCGCTTCTCGCACGAAACTGCGTATCTCGAATTATCCGTCTAATAAGCCTGATTTTTGACGGGTGAAACGAAACGCCGTCTTTGTCAATTATTCTGGTTCTCACGCTTACATATATATTGTTTGAAAAATCGTCTCCGTCCCCTGTCACATCAGGGTTAAGGGCGTGAATACCCTCGATAACTACTATCTCGTTTTTTTCTCTTTTGTATCTTTCCTTCAAAACCCTTCTCTGAGTTTTAAAATCAAAATCCGGCAAAATAACCTCTTTGCAGTTCGCAATAGCCTCAAGCTGTTCTTTTAAGAAAGGTATGTCTATTCTCTCGGGAGCCTCAAAATCAATATTTTCCAAATTCCCTTCAAGAGGGAGAAAATAATTGTCAAGAGACAGCGTTTTTGATGGGTGTCCCAAATTTTCAAGAAGTTTTTCAAGCCTTAGCGCGGTTGTGGTTTTCCCTGAACCCGACGGACCTGAAAGCAGAATAATCGGTCTGTCAAACGAACGGTCGCTTATTGCGCTTGCCGTTTTAAGAAGCTGAGAATCATATTCTCTTTCACACTCGTTTATAAAACCTTTTCTATCGGTACGCAAATTCAAATTAATCTTATCGACAGAAATTTTATTCATACCAATCTCCGTTTCTTATTAGTATTTCATCTTAAATCTAATCTATTCAAAATACAGAAAAAAGTTGATAATTCTTAAATTAAGTATAACATCATTTAAAATCTTTTTCAATATTAACACAAAAGAAAATAACACATATAATGAACTATCCCTTATTTTTCTCATAATAAAAAATCTTATGCTTGGAGGGCTAACCCTTATGATTAAAAATAAAAATATATTAGTGCTTGGCGGTGATTCCCGTCAGACATTTTTAGCTAAGAGATTAAAAGATAAAGGACATGATGTATACTGCTTTGGCTTTAATCTTTTTGAAAACACTGAGTTGAAAAAAGTATCAAGCCTTAAAGAAATAAAAGAAAAAATAGACGTTTTAGTGCTTCCAATTATATCAAGCAACGACGACAAAACGGTAAACGCTCCGTTCTATGACGGAGAAATAACTCTAAGTGACGCTATTTCCACTATGAAGCCTCACAGCATAGTAGTAGGCGGAAATTTGAGCAAAAACCTGAGAACCTTGTTCTTTGAACACGGACATTTTTCCGTTGACTACTATATCCGTGATGAGCTTAAAATAAAAAACTGTATTCCCACCGCAGAAGGCGCGTTATCTATCGCTATTGAAGAAATGCCCAGCACAGTTGCAGGCTCAAAGGTTCTTATCATAGGCTTTGGAAGGGTCGGCAAAGCCTGCGCTAAGCTGTTCAAGGCTTTGGAAAGCGACGTGACAATTTGCGCAAGAAACCTCAACGCTTTTGCATGGGCGGAATTATACGGCTACAAGTCGCTGGAAATTGATAAGATTGGCAACTTGCTTTCAGAATACGATTTAATTGTAAACACAGTGCCTGCAAAAATTCTTGACAAAGAAAAGCTGTCAAAGATAAACAAGAATACTCTTGTTATTGATTTGGCCTCAAAGCCGGGCGGTGTCGACTTTGAAAACGCAAGACAGCTTGGACTTAAAACCATATGGGCTCTTAGTCTGCCGGGAAAGGTTGCGCCTGTAACATCGGGACAAATAATAGCGGATACTATACTTAATATACTCGATGAAAGGGGCGACGATCCTTGGCAGTAAACAAAGATAACATATTCGACGGGCTGAGAGTGGGGTTCTGCGTATGCGGATCCTTTTGTACGTTTGAAAAAGCGTTTTCCTGCGCATCTCAGCTTGTTCAGATAGGCTGTGAAGTAACGCCGATAATGTCGTTTAACTCAGCGACTATAAACACTCGCTTCGGAAAGGCGTCTGACAATGTTGAATGGCTTGAAAGAATATGCAAGCGCAAAGCTATAGTCACCATCGAGGACGCTGAGCCGATAGGACCTAAAAAGCTGTTTGACATTGTTGTGGTAGCTCCCTGTACGGCTAATACTCTTGCAAAGCTGGCGTTGGGTATAACAGATACCCCTGTGACAATGGCGTGCAAATCCCACTTGAGAAACTCAAGACCTGTACTTATTGCAATTTCAACAAACGACGCTCTTTCGGCAAGCGCCAAAAACATAGGAACGCTCCAAAATTATAAAAACTACTACTTCGTTCCCTACTCGCAGGACGATTACATCAACAAGCCCAATTCAATCGTGGCGCATTTTGAGCTTGTTCCCGAAGCTATATCATACGCTCTTGAAGGACGTCAAATTCAGCCTGTGCTGAAAAAATAAATTTTAAATCGTTTATTAACCAAAAAAAGTAAAAACAGCTAAGGAAAAACTCCTTAGCTGCTTTTTTCTATCCAAGTTCAATCATTCTGTCAATACATTTCCTTGCCTTTTTCATAGTTTCCTCTTCAAGTTCAATAACCTCTCCGCCTGTCCCTTTACAGCAATTTAAAACATCAACAAGCGTTGTAGCTTTCATATTTCTACAGGTGATATTAACGCTGAGAGGGTAAAAGCTCTTTTCAGGACACTCATACTGAAGCGTTTCTACAATTGCCTGTTCTGTTCCTATAATAAATTCATCAGCGTCACAATTCTTTGCGTATTCCATTATCCCAGACGTTGAGCCAACATAATCTGCATGCTTAACAACCTCAGGAACACATTCGGGGTGAACCAGAAGCAGAGCATTTGGATGAGCTTCTTTCGCTCTTAAAGTTTCACTCTCAGTAACGCACGCATGAACAGGACATCCCCCGTGAAGAAGCTGAATATTTTTACCCTTGACATTATTCTTTACATATGTACCTAAATTAATATCAGGTATGAACAATATATCCTTTGCCTCAAGATTTTTAACTATTTTCAAAGCGGAAGAAGAAGTAACACAAACATCGCAGACCGTTTTAAGCTCGGTAGTTGTATTGATATAACAAACAACACAAGGATTTCCATTCTTTTTCTTTATATATTCTATTTCGTCTTTTTCAAACTGTTCTGCCATAGGACAGCCTGCGTTTTTGTTTGATAATATTACCGTCTTTTCGGGAGATAAAAGCTTAACAGTTTCAGCCATAAAACGCACTCCGCACATTATAACAATTTTATTAGAAACACTCTTTGCTTTAACTGAAAGCGCATAGGAATCTCCTACAAAATCAGCAATTTCAATTATTTCTCTGCCCTGATAGCTGTGTGCCAGAATACATATGTCTTTTTCATTTTTAAGCTTTAGTATTTCCTTTTGAACTTCTGCAATTGTTCTTGCCATTTTATTCACCTACTACATTGCAAAGTATAAATTACATTCCTACTGTTATTATAGGACTATAGTATCATAATTACGGTTACTTGTCAATAATACAAAATAACCCGATAATGCAAAAAATTTTGAAAAAAGTATTGACAAGCATTATCTCATTTGTTATAATTATAAAGCTGTAATTTTTACACTTTATATTAATGAGTTATTAGCTCAGTTGGCAGAGCATTTGACTTTTAATCAAAGGGTCCGGGGTTCGAATCCCCGATAGCTCACCATTTGTTTATACCTAAAAGGCTGTATGAATTTCATACAGCCTTTTTTATACCTAATTAAAGCGCTTAAAGTTTCCTTTAAGCGCTTTAATTTGTTATTTAACCTTTACTTTCCTCGTCTTCTTGATCCAACTGCTGTATACCTTCTGTGGCTTGCCGTTTGAATCTTTATAGGTTGCATATGCCCTAACCCTTACAAAATATGTCTTCTTGCTCTTTAGCTTCTTGATTGTTATCTTCTTCTTTGATGTTGTCTTTGTAAGAATTATCTTGCTCTTCTTGAACTTCTTATTTGTTGACACCTGTACCTGATAGCCATTTGCCTTGCTTACCTTCTTCCAGGTAACTGTTATCTTCTTCTTTGCTTTGCTCTTAACAGTAAGCTTTGTTATCTTTGCCTGCTTCATTGCATTTTCTGCGTTCTTTTGTGCCTGTGATTTTGTATTGGTTATTTTGTTATCAGTTGATGGCTTAGCATCGCCTGGTTTAACTGAACCCTGCGAAGGCTTTTTAACAAGGGCTTTAACTGCAGAATTTATATCCTCTGTCAGATATCTCATGCCTAAAACGTGTGATTTCTCGCTCTTGGTAGACGCTTGCTCTAGCAATTCCTTTAACACTCCATAGCTTTCTGCGGTGTAATCTTTCTCTGAGTATTTATTTGCTTCTTCTACTGCTTTGCTGAGCTCCTCATAGGTTTTTGACATTTCTTCCCCAATATCAAAACACATAGCCCCGTTTAGAATAGCAGTATTCCATTGTTTTGTACCCGAATAACAGTAGACATTTTTTGCTTTTGGTAAAAGAGATGGATCTGTTATTTCTGAGTATAGATATAAATTTTCTACTGAACCACCAACATTACTATATAAAATATTACTTTTAACACTTTCAGGGACTTCTAAAGCTTTAAGATTAACTTGATTTAATGTTTTTTGTCCGATCTCAGTAAGCTGAGAGCCATCTGCAAATGCTATTTCAAATTCCGGACTGATAGGAACACCATTTAAATTGCCTCCTGTAAAACCAAGAGTAATGTCTGTAACAGATGCAGGTACAAGTATCCTTTTTAGCATTGGACAAGCAAAAAATGGCGAACCCCAAATACTTGTAATTCCCTCTTTTAATGTAACCGATGAAAGTTTTGAACACTCCTTGAATGCATAATTAGTAGTTGATGAATTATTCCCTGAAGCACGTCCAATCCATTTCTGTACCGTTGACGGAATTACTATACTTTCAATGGCTGTATCTCTAAATGCTAACGGTCCTATCCCGGTTAATCCTTCCGAAAGTGTTACATTTTTTAATGACGTGCAGCCAGAAAATACACCCTCTCCCCAGCCATCTATAGTAAGTGATGACGGAATTCTTACACTCTCAAGTGCTGTACATTTATAAAATGCATTTCCTCCTAAAGCAGTCATACCTTCTGATAAAGTAAGGTTTTTAAGCTTTGGACATTCTTCAAAAGAATAGCAAAGATAAGGATCCCCAGTGGTTCTTTTAACAGAATTAAATTTTGATATAGTTTTTGGCAAAACAACAGTTTCAAGGTTTGGCATCTGATAGAAAGCACAAAATCCTACTGATGTTACTCCTTCTTCAATAACAACTTCCTTGATGTCCTCTTTATGCTCTTTTTTATATGTATAGATATCAGGATAGTCTGTTAAATCTTGATCAACACCATATTCCCAATCATAAGGCGTAGCCATTGCTCCATTACCTGATAATGTAAGCACACCGTCTGAATCAAGCGTCCAAGTTAAATCTCCGCAAGTACCGTTAGCAACTTCACTTGCTGAAACGGTCATTGCACCTGTAAGGGATGTTACTGCCATTGCTGTCGCTGCTAGCAATGACAAAATTCTTTTAATTCTCATAATTTTTATCCTTTCCCTATATTGAATAAGTTCCATTTGAAACAAACGCCTGAGCAGTCCCTGTGTTCAGGCGTTGTTTACCTATTAAGGCTTATATTTAGAAATATTTTAAAGAAGGCTTTTTACTGTTATAACCTTTACTAACAATATTATTTAATAAACGTCATATCGTATTTAATGCCTACTTTACCTTAACCTTTCTAAGCTTCTTATTCCAATCACTATATACCTTATTTGTTTTGCCGTTTGAAGCTTTATAAGTAGTATAAGCTCTTACTCTTACAAAATATGTCTTCTTGCTCTTTAGCTTCTTAGTGATTGTGAGCTTTTTCTTTTTAGTTGTCTTTGTAAGAATTATCTTGCTCTTCTTGAACTTCTTGTTAGTTGATACCTGTACCTGATAACCCTTTGCCGTGCTTACCTTTTTCCAAGTAACTGTTATCTTTTTCTTTGCCTTGCTCTTAACAGTAAGCTTTGTTATCTTAGCCTGCTTCATTGCCTTTTCAGCATTCTTCTGCGCCTGTGATTTTACATTTGGCGTTTTGTTTGAAGGCTTAGTTGACGTATTATTGTTATTGTTGCCTGGCTTTGGAGTATCAACAGCCGGTGTCTTATCTTTAAGTCCCTGAATTGCAGCAGTAATTGCATTTGCAGCTGCATTTACATCTGCTACTGTTGCGTCGTCTTTCAATGCCTTTGCGGCATCAATTGCCTTTGTAAGCGCTGCATAACTCTCAGCAGTATAATCATCTGCACTGAGTGCCTCTGCACTTTTAATTGCACTTGCTAATTTTTCCTTTGCAATTGATACGTCATTCATTGTCTTTATAATGTGTCCCTTTGCGTCAACAAACTCTACCTTTGTTATTCCGTATACATAATCTGATGCGTTATCCCAAGTATACGTGAACGCTACTAGCATAATGCTTTGTCCCGCTTTTATCGGATTAGCAAGATCTAAAACAGCCATACGATCCTTGAAGCCCACATCATTAATACCGTCGGTTCCTTTTATTCTTACATATGACTTTTCTTCGTCAATTACTGCCTGAAGGTCAATGCTTGCATCCTTATTAAAGCTTACATCGCTTGCGCAGTCAAATGTAAATTTAATGCTTGTCGTTCCTTCTAATGATTCGTCTGTTGTGCCGCTTAAAATAGTTGTAAGGTTTCCTTTTTTGTATACATACGCAAACGGTTCTCCTGCAGGTACTGCTCCAACAAGCTTATTTATTGCACTTGTAAGCTTTCTTATCATTTCATCAATTACCGTCTTTGTTGCTGTTTCCTTCGAAAGTGCCTTTGCATCCTTTAATACACTTTCAACATTAGCATAACTTTCCGCTGTATAATCCCCGGGGTTTGATTCTGCTTTTGTTATTAAATCCTGCAGATTTGCCCACTCTGTCGTTGTATCAGCAGGTGATTTCTTTAATTTATCCATTGCATCAGTTAATGTTTTTGTTGCTGCGTCTATATCGTCTTGAGTTTGACTACCCTCTTGCCTTGCAACTGTTTTTGCATGAGGCAAAGCTTCAGAACCAGTATCCCTACCAGTGCCAAAAACAGCCTTCCAAGCTGCTGGATCATAGTCATTTTCAACTGCGCTTGATTTAAAGCTTTCAGCGTCTTCTATTGCCTTGTTTAGATTTGTCTTATCTACAACTGCTGCGGTTACATGAACCTCTTTAATTGCTGAATTACCTAAGTATGTATCAGTTCCTTCAGCTACTGCTTTAAAATAATATGTGCCAACTGGTATACTATCAGATTTATAACCGCCAACTCCTCCGAATTCATGCAGGCAATCTAAATCTGTATACAACACAATTGTATATTTTGCATCTTCAACAGGCTGTCCGTCTACTTTTACAGTGACAGTTGGCTTAAATCCGTCCTTTGTACCATAAGCAATATCTTCACAGGCTATTTCTACTTCAGCGGTTGGTAATTCGCTTTCCATGACTTCAATATTATCTGCTGAAACTGAAGCACGGCCGCCTGACGTAGAATTAACTATTGTATTTTTTACATCTTCAGAAGTAACATAAATTTTAACAGATTCATTTATACCAAAAAATGCATTAGAATTAACAGTTACACTTGAAGCATAAATATAAACTTCTTGAACAGTTGAAGACATAAAAGTGTTTAGGCCTAAATTCATTGCCCCAGTATTTTTCCAAGTAACAGTTTTTAAATTCTTGAATTTCTGAAATTGCAATGTACCTGTACCTGCCTCACCTGTAGGATAGGTAATGCTAGTAATAAAATTATCATCGTTAGTAATTACTAAACCCATTCCTAAATTCCTAACACATGTAACTTTTTGCTCCCCATGTTCACCATCATTATAGGTTTCTGGTATTACCAAATCTCCCGATGACATTTTAGACTGATAATCACTGGCTAAATTAACTTGATATCCGTTATAGTACTCATTCCAATTAAATGTTAAATAATCATAGTCTTCCGCCGATGCAGTAAATGTCATCGCTCCTGTAAGCGATGTTAGTGCCATTGCTCCAGCTGATAGCAATGACAAAAGTTTTTTAACTTTCATTGTTTTAAAAACCTCCTAAATATTATATATCAAACTTTTTTGCAGGCTGATTTTAACATCTGCCAAACGCCTGCTGTGATTTGGAGATGAATTGTGAATGATATGTTTAAATCCTCCTTTATAAGATAAAAAAATATATGCAGAAAGATATCCTTTCTACATATAACAATTACGAAACTCCAATCCCAATTTGGACAAAGAAAATTAAAAAAATCAATTCTTTGTATGCATGCACAAAACAAGCACAGTATTTTTGTTTAATTTGCCCATTAAAGCGTCATAAACAGCTCAGCAAACTGCTTTAACACGCCTAATGATGAAACCAGTATAACAAACGCAGCAACAATAATAAAAACCACTCGTCTTCCCGCCGTACTAATCAAAGCGAAATAAGGTTTCTTTTGCCGTTTAATAAGCCTTGTCATTTTCTTTTCAAATCTTTTAGAGAGCTCATACTGAGGCAAATCCATATCATTATAGATATTCTTACAATTTGGAACGTCTAAATTAGTAAACTGACTGCAATCATTTTCAAAAGCCTTTTCCAACTCAGTCTTAAATTCAGACCTCTCCACTTTAATCCGCCTCCAAAATTTTCTTTAGATGTGATTTAGCGCGCTGAATACGTTTATGAACGGCATCCTCGCTTATTTCAAACAATTTTGAAATATCTTTAGTTGATCTGCCGTAGATATAGTACATATATAAAATATCCTTTTCATTCTGGTTAAGGTTAGAAAGTGCCGATTCCAAATCAGACGATTCAGTTTTATCAAAGGTTTTCAGATCCAAATCGTCCTGAAACGGAATTTCTTTTTTCTTTTTATTTTTTCTATATATATCTATTGAAACATTTCTTACAATTATAACAAATTGATTAGCAGTTTTAGGGCAAATTGTTTTTTCAACTTTAGAGAAATTTTTAGCAATACGCAAAAAGGCTTCCGAAACCGCATCCTCGGCGTCCTGCTGATTGCCGAGAATATTATAGGCGGTATACAACATGAGATTAAGATATTTGTCATACAATTTTTTAAAAATTGTCTTATCCTCATCGTTGTCGATCATCGTCATGCAAACCATAAACATAATATCACACTCCTTTTACAATAATTAACATCAACATAATTATTTTCTCGGTGCGAATAAATTTGCTTTTAAAAACTAAAAAAAGAGTGTTAAGCAATGCGTTGTATACATTTCCGGCCAATTCAGATAAACCTACGTCTTTAAGTTTAATCTCTCCAGTCTTAAATTCAATTATACTTTCCAAAACCTCTCCTCCTTATAAATATTCCTTAAATACTATTTACAAAATCATTTTACACAAATCCAAAAATTCTTCACTAATTCGGGATAAAATTTAAACCTCCTTCGCAAAAATCACAAAAAAATATGTAGAAGAAAAAACTTCTACATATATTATTAAGTAATAACGAATTTTTTTTATGTTTTTGGACAAAATAAAATAAAATTATTTAATTTTCGTATCACTGCACAAATCATATGCAAATTTTTTGTTAAAATTGATCACACTTTATATAAGAATCAATACAAAGTCTTAAACTGTTTACGCAAAGACTTAACCCAAAAAGCAATCACAATGAGTAAGACTGCAATAAAACAAGCCGCACGTCTTTTCGCTGTAGTAATCAATGTGAAGTATGGTTTCTTTTGAAGTTGAATTAATTTTGTCATTTTCTTTTGAAACTTACTAGATAACTCAATTTGAGGCAAATTCAAATCAGATAAATCATTACAATCATTTTCAAAAGTTTTTTCCAAAGCAGTCATAAATGAAGACTTTTTCATCTTTATCCCCCTCTATGATTTCTGACAATTTATTCTAATTTTCATCTAAAATGTTATTTTAAAAATTAAAATTTCTAATTTATATAGCTTTAGTATATCAAATTATAATAAATTTCTCAATATATTATACTATAAAATTCACTAGAAATTTCTGCATTGTAAATAAATGTCGCAGTACATAGATTTACGTTTTTTCTTTTTTGTATATTTTTCCAAAGAGGTAAATACATAAAAAACCACTTATACAAAAGTATAAGCGGTATTATACATACCTGTTTATTGAAAATGAAATAGTAACGTAGTATAATAACTGTAGAGTTATATCAAACTTAAAGAAGGCATTTTTGATGAACAGAGAACAGTTATTGCAATTTATATCGGAGAGGTACGGTATAGATGAAGAACACCCTTGGATTAAGTACCCTAATCATACTGTATTTAGGCACTACAATAATAAGAAGTGGTTTGCGCTTATTATGGACATACCTAAAAACAGGCTTGGATTGGACGGAACCGATATGATAGATATACTTAACATCAAGTGCGACCCGTTATTAATAGGGACGCTTAGACAGGAAAGTGGATTTTATCCAGCATACCATATGAATAAAACAAATTGGATATCCATTGCTTTAGACGGTAGTGTAAGTGAAGATAAAATAAAATGGTTGCTTGATATAAGTTTTGAATTAACGGCAATAAAGGAAAGGCATACAAAGAAGCAAAAGACTAATCAGTAAGCAAAAATAAGAACGTGTAAACAAATAAATGAATATCAAACATAAGAAAAACCGCACTTTCACGACGAAGTCCGTAATAATGCGGTTTTATCTATTGGCGCGCCAGGAGGGACTCGAACCCCCGACCTACTGGTTCGTAGCCAGTCACTCTATCCAGCTGAGCTACTGGCGCAATGATAAATTTAATATTTTAATTTTAACTTGTTTATTATATCAAACCAAAATGAAAAAGTCAAGCATTAAACTTAAAAAATATAATAACTGTTTTTCAACTCTAATTTTGTATTCTAACAACTTGCAGTAACACCGCATATATATCAAAAACCGCCGAAGTTTTAACCCTCGACGGTTCTTTTTATTATTTTACCTTGATCTTATCTATCGCACTCAATTTGCTGTAGATTTTTATCTCTTTACCCTTTTTATTTCTGTAAGATGCGTATGTACTTATTTTTACATAATAAGTTTTGTTCTTCTTTATTTTCTTGCTATTTATATTGATACTGTTTGTCTTAACATTTTTCTTGAAAACGGTTTTCTTAAAGTTCTTATCTTTAGACATCTGAACCTTATAGCCCCATGCCTTCTTTACATTTTTCCATGATACTTGAATGTTCTTTGATTTGCTCTTTAACGAAAGCTTTTTAATCTTAGAATTTTGCATAGCCTTATTTGCAACTTTTTTATCCTTTGCAACTGCTTTTGCACTGCGGATTGAAGAAATAGGCTTCATTGATTTTTTACTGCCTATCTTTGCATATTTTGCCTTTTCCCAATAACCGCCTTTTCCTTTTCCGGATATCATGTTTCCTTTTGAATCGTAAGAATATTTCATCCAACCAATTTCAGTCTCATACTTATTTTTAAAATATGTTACATTTCCTTTTGAGTCATAAGTATACTTATCCCAGTTGCCCTCACTATCCCCATAATAAGTTTTGTTTCCTTTTGAATTATAACTGTATTTTGTCCATACTCCATCACTGTCTATTGTGTATGTTAAATTACCCATGATATCATAAGTCGATTTGGACCAATATCCATTAGTATCCTTAAAGTATTCTGTTTGCACTTTTTTATTGTTATAATAAGTATACGTTCTCGTAGATACTAAACCGCTTTTCTTATGTTTACAAGATGTCTCATTGCCATATGCGTCGTATGTATACTCTATCAAACCATCAGTGTCATCATCACTGCTAATTATATTTCCGTTTTCATCATAGATGCATTTATACCAATCGCCGTCACTGTACTTTAAATCTTCTGTTTTTATTTTTCCGTTTGCAAAATAAGTATATGTTTTCTTGTACCACGAACCATCGCTGCTTTGATTAAAAGTACAATTTCCATGCGAGTCAAATTTGGATTTTTCCCAAGAGCCATCCAACGATTGATAATGATATGTTATATTTCCCAATTTATCATAATTATATTTTTCCCATGAACCGTCATTGTTCTCAATATACTCAGTCTTCTTTTTTCCATTTTTATAGTAAGTGTATTTATGTATTTGAGAGTCACCATTTTTGTATTCTCTGTATATCTCATTTCCTTTTGAATCGTAAGTATACTTCTCCCAGCCGTTATCTTTATCCTCATAATATGTACAAACATATCCTTTTGTCGGTTTCACAACACCATTACTATCTGAATCATCGCTTTCTGCTGACGAAGGCAAAACACTAACTAAGCTGACTGCAATAACTGAAGCTGTTATCAAATTCAGAATTTTTTTCATAATACTATTTCTCCTATATTTAAAATTATATAATAAAAGACACAGCACGCCCTAATAGCATACTACGTCCATTATCCTACAACTATAAATCAAAGCAGCATTTTGTGTACAACTAATAAAGGTTAAGCAATTAAGCCCCCCCCCGTTGACATTTAATGACATTAAATATTGTACACATAAACATTCCTCCATGATAATAAAATCATAACATCTTTCGGCAGGATTGTCAAGCATTTTAAGATAAAAGATAAAAACTTGTACTTTAGCATATAAAAGCCGTCGAAGTTCTTAGTCAGTTTTTATTTATTATATACCTTAATCTTTTTAACCGTAATAAATTTGCTGAAAAGCTTTACTTCCTTGACCTTTTTAATCAATGTGAAATTATAGATATTTCACTGTTGACAAAAAAATCTAAACTATTATAATAAAGTTACTAATTTTATTTAATGAAAGGAAAGAAATTATGATTACAAAAACAGCACCTATGGGCTGGAACAGCTGGGACTGTTACGGCACCTCTGTTACTGAGGAAATTGTAAAACAAAATGCCGACTTTATGGCAAAGCATTTGAAAAAATACGGCTGGGAATACATTGTAATTGACGCCCAATGGTTTGAACCTAAGGCTACAACACATAGCTATAATCAGTTTACCGAGCTTTGTATGGATGAATATTCAAGACTTATTCCCACAGAAAACCGTTTTCCGTCTTCAAAAGGAGGCAAGGGCTTTGCTCCTTTAGTAGAATATATTCATTCGCTTGGTCTTAAATTCGGAATACATATTATGAGAGGAATTCCTCGTCAGGCTGTTCACAGAAACACCAAAATAAAAGGCTCTGACAAAACTGCCCGTCAGATTGCAAAAACCTCAAGCATTTGTAAATGGAACACCGATATGTACGGAGTTGACCCGTCTAAGGACGGCGCAAAGGAATATTACGATAGCATTTTTGAGCTATATGCTTCATGGGGCGTTGATTTTATCAAATGCGACGATATTGCCCGTGAGCTTCCGCACGAGGAGGAAGAGCTTTTAATGATCAGTGATTCCATTCATAACTGCGGACGGAATATGATATTTAGTATCTCGCCTGGTCCGGCACTTCTTGAAAAAGCCGAGCTTTACAAGCAAGTATCAAATATGTGGAGAATTACCGACGATTTCTGGGACGATTGGGAGCTTCTTTACGATATGTTTTCACGTGCCGAAAAATGGTGTACACACGCAGGAGCAGGTCACTGGCCTGATGCAGATATGCTGCCGATTGGTCCTATCAAACAAGACTATGATAAGTCGATCCGCACCAACTTCGCTCGCAGCGAGCAAATTACAATGATGACTCTGTGGAGCATACTTCGTTCTCCTCTTATTATCGGCGGAGAGATGACCGGCTTTGATGATTTTACAATGGGTCTTGTTACCAATGAAGGAATTCTTGAAATGCACAGGAATGCACGTCATTCTCATCAGGTGTGGCGAAAGGAAATTGACGGCATTGAACATATTCTATGGATGGCTGTAAGTTCACAAGGCGGCATATACATAGCTGTATTTAATACCGGCAGTGCTGACAGCGAAATTGAAATACCTCTTACCGACCTTGAGATTTATGACAAGATATTCGGAACAGAGCTTTGGAGCGGAAAAGATATTTCCGCAAAAGACAGCTTAAAAATTGCACTTGAAAGTCACGGGGCAAAGGCATACTTATTAAAGTCATAATTTTTAATTAAATCATAAAAAAAGTATAAAGAAGTGAAAAATTACGCAGGAGCAATAAATGGACTACAAAACAATTACGGACAAATATTATTCTATGTGGGTCGGAATGGATATAAGCGGCAAACGTGAAAAAGTTGAATTTGTCTATTGCGCCGAACGCGATACAATTCAACCCGGCTATGGAAACAGTTTCGATTTATGGATTTGGTCAGATGTAAATGGAATAATTGTTTCATACGGAACGCGTGTAAAACCGGTTATAGACGCTCTCAAAGAAAATTTATGTGGAGAATTGAAGCTAAGCGAAATCAAAGATATAGTACAGAATATTTATAGCGGAAAGTTTTCGTGTGGCAGAAAACTTGTGTATTGTGGGAGTAACTATATCTCCGAAAGAGCACATATTTTATCAAAAACAGATTATGATTTATACGAAAAATTTTATAAAAAATGCAACCCGAAACTACGCGATGTAAGTTGGCTGCGAGAGTATTTTGATGATATATCGGGTATGTGCTGTGGAATCGTTGAGGACGGTATTCTTGTATGTTGCACCGATGCACCGCAGATGCCTTATATGAATAATTTGGTTCAAGAAATAGGAATTAACACATTGACAGAATATCGTGGCAGACATTTTGCTTCGGACTGTGCGGCATTATGTGTTGAGCAAATTACGAAAAACGGTAAATGTCCACAATGGTCGTGCGGCATAAATAATATTGCCTCTCTGAAAACCGCTGAAAGAGTCGGGTTTAAAACTCTTGGCGAATATATCTGCGTCACACGAGATTAACGCATAAACAAAAAATGTGTATAATTGAGTATCGAACGCAACTTTCGCAATGGCGGTTCCAGAGATACTGTCTTATGTCAATGCTATCAAACGTAAACGCTATTTTCATAAATTGATATTTTATTTTGTATATGCAATTTTCAATACCGGCGATAAAAACAGCGAAATCGAAATACCACTTTCCGACCTTGAGATTTACGACAAGATATTCGGAACAGAGCTTTGGAGCAGAAAAGAAGTATCCGCAGAAAACACTTTGAAAGTCAAGCTCGAAAGCCATGGAGCTAAAGCGTATTTTTTTAAATAATAAAAATTATAAATCAATCGTTTAGAAATGTCTAAGTACAAAAGTTACGACCTTTTTTAGAACGATAAACCTTGCATAAAGCCCCAAATCCGTTTAGGATTTGGGGCTTTATAAATTTTAATATGTAGTAATATTTAAGCTATCTGGTTCTTTTGCTTTTATTTTTTTACATCTAATGTGCTGAAATACTTTTCATCTAAATTCTTTGCGGCGAGCTCTACTAGCTCAACGCAAGGTCTTTTTTTATAGTAACCGTCAGTTCTCAACTCCGGCACAGGATTATCCGCTCCCTTTTGAGACAGACCCAAAAGCTCCCTGCATATTATTGAGCCGTTTTGCTGTCTAAACTTCTCAGCGAGTTCCTGAACGTTTTTATAGTGTTCGGCTTTGGCCTTGTTATCCCTTGCGTCATAACCGCCCTCTAACATTCCAAGCGCCATAAACGAACCTGTCAATGCACCGCAAACCTCTCTCATTCTACCCATTCCACCGCCGAATGACGACGAGATTTTAACAGCGGTATCAAAGTCAATACCAAGCTCTTCGGCGAACGCGCCAAAAACCGCCTGAGAACAATTATACCCGCTTTTAAAAAGCTCTACAGCTTTTTTCGAGTGGTCCATATAGTATCCCCCTTCAAAACATTTTGATATTATGCATTATAATATATTATATACTTTGAAAGAGGAAAAGTAAACTTTGTTTTTTGCTAACATTTATGCCTATCACCAATATGCTTAATTTAAGAGATTAATATAATCAGAAAATCTACTTAGTTTTTTTCGATACATATTTTGAATAATCGCCTTCGACCTTTACTCCGTAATTAATTGTAATAGCTTTTACTCTCACATAATAATTAGATTTCCTTTTCAAGCCCTTTACCATAACTGAATTTTTATCACTTGAAACAGTTTCGTAACTTACATTATTATTACCCTTTTTATTAGCAGAAACCTTTACCCTGTATTTAGTTGCACCGGGAATCTTCTTCCAAGTAATTTTAAAGCCTTTTTTTATTGCCCTTACCTTTGTAATTTTTACTCTTGACGGTTTAGTCATAGAAACTACCACCGGTTTTGCAGAGGTTGTTGAGGGCGGTGCAGCTGAAACCTGTGTAGTTGTTGTCTGACTTGTCATAACAGCATTTTTTGCCTCAAAGTTTTTTGTTTTATTTATATTACTGCTCGTTATAACAAAGCATACTACAAGCACAACTGCTATAACTCCTCCGCAAATGCCGCAAATCATTCCTACCTTTTTTCCCTTCGGGTTTGGTTCACCGCTTTCGCCGAATACGAATTCATCATCATCCATATGAGAATCTTCATAACTATCATTAAACTGATCTTCAACAGAAGATTTTAGTTCGCCGCCACAATACGGACATACATCATAGTCTTTATCCAGCGGTCTTCTGCAATATTGACAAGACTTAACTGTTTTTTGATCTACATATCTCATTTTGTTTTTCTCCTATCCTATTTTATAGTTTTGTAATTCAAATAAATACACTTTACATCCTTAAAGTTCTTTTCTTTCATACCTTTAAGTTCATATATTTCAATACGATAATTACCCTTTTTCTTTATTTGATAAAACTTTTTAAATTTCTTTTTTCCATTACCCTTCATATAATCTTGCTTTACTTTAAGACTTATTTCTTTATTCTTTTTGTTGTATATTTTAATTCTATACTTACATCCGCCTCTTCTGGAAAATTTAATTATAATTTTTTTCTTTTTAATCTTAACTTTAGTTTTATTGCGAGAATTTATAATTTTTACTATCTTTTCATTTTTTTTATTATTTTTACTAGTGTCTTTTGATGTTGTAACATTTGAACCGCTTTGTGTTAATACTTTTTGACCGCATAATTGGCAGATGCCATCATTTTTATATTTGTGTGCAGAAGGATTCTTATCAATTATTACAATCTCTTTTTCATCACACCTTTTACAAGTTATTTCTCCTTCTCCTCCTGCTATACATGTTGGCTCTTTTGTTACTTGTAAAGTCCAATCCCAATCGTGTCCTATTGCAGGAATTACCTCAGTATATGTATCATTACAGGTTTCACAAGTGAATGTCTTGATACCATCTGCTGTACAGGTTGCTTCTTTAGTAATTATTCCATCATTGTAATTGTGTCCTGTTGCAGGAATTACCTCTGTATATTTGCTTCCGCAATTTGCATTCTGACAAGTAAATGTCTTTAATCCGTCAGATGTACAGGTTGCTTCCTTAGTTACTTCGCCTTGATTGTAGTTATGTCCCTTTGCCGGAACAAATGTCCTTGCCTCAAGAACCTTACCGCATACTGAACAGTATTTACCGCCGGACCAACCTGAATCTGTACATGTCGCTGCAACATCATCATAAGCTGTTGCAACCTTTGCATTGTACTCTGTATCTAAGTGGCTCTTAATTTGGGTAACTATGTCAGCATCAGTTGCCTCGTTGAGATATATAGTCTCAGGCAGTGTTGTATTAACATTCTTAAGTGTTATGCTTCCTACATTGTTATTAACATTATTGTTATCCAAATTTATGATACATACTGATAATGCAGTATATGAAGGAGCATCCGGAACTGGATATAATAAATTATAACATACAGTGTATGTACCATCCTCAGGTATTTCTATTGCCGGATTTACAGCTTTGTTAGGAGCCAACATAGAGTTTCCAGATTTTATGGTAAACTTCAAAAATGCTCTTGCTCCGCCTTCCGGAACACCGGTTACATCAAATGTTACATATAATGAATTTGTTTGTGCAAGGCTGGTAATTGGCATAGTACCAGTTACGAGTTTAAGCTCTCCATTATTACTTATTGTAGAGTTTCTCCAACTACCGATGTCAGGAAGTACCTCAGCAGGTGTTGTCAAATAAGTTTCATCACAATTCTCTGAATCCTCTGTTGCTAAGAACAACTGTCCGCAATCACTACACTTATAGTGCTCTTTATTTCCTGTTGTGAGACAGGTTGCATCTTTACTTTCAACAAATTCAATGTTCTTATGTCCTGTAGCTAAAATAACTAAATCATCATATTCAACTTCATGCTTATCTGTTGCATCAAAATACTTTTTACAAACCGAACATTGATAGTGTGCCTTTAATCCAGGTTCTGTACATGTTGCATCTTTTTGAGGAATAAGATCAGTATAATCATGATCTATTTTTTCAAGATTAGCTGCATCAGCATTAGCAATCTCTACATAAGGATCAATTGCATCTCCATTCTCATCAGTTGTACGGTAGAATTTGTTACATCTTGTACACATAACCCAACCATAGTTTCCGTCTTCTGTACATGATGGAGCATTATATGCTGCACAGTTTACGCCTTCTTCAGTACCATATTCGTGACCAAGTGCAGGTGCAACAAAGTCATTTTCATCAATCACACCGTCTTCGTTTGTATCATCCGACTCTACAGTACATTCTGTATAATTATAATTGCCACTGTCGCCAGTTACCTTAGCATAAGCGCCACATTTAGTACATGTTGTATAAGATGTACTAATGCCACTATCTTCACAAGTTGCTGCTTTTACAGCTACTATGCCAGCTTCATTCCAAGTGTGATTGCCATTCGGATCAAGCTTATCGATTTTTAAAGCGTCTTCGCTTTCAACTTCTTCATACTCATAGTCAGGATCTTCTCCTGTAACCTTTGCATAAGTTTGACATACTGAACATTGAGCGAAAGCCTCTTTACCTTCTTTTGTGCAAGTTGCAGGTACCTTAGGAGTTACCTCACCCCATGTATGAGGAATTTTAGGAATAACTAAATCATCAGGATTAACGTCATCACCGTTTAGAGTTAATTCTTCATAAGTATTTACGCCATCCTCGTCTGTGCTTATAATTTTATAATACTTATTACATTCACTACATTGGATATAAGCATATATTCCTGTTGCAGTACATGTAGGATCTGTGCGAGTGCCCTTCAAATTATCATAAACATGTGCATTCTCATCCGATGCAACGATAATCTGATCCTTAACCTTTTCATATGTAGCCGGAGTTTCAAGATCTACGCCGTTAATTGAAATTACGCAGTTACAATCCTTACACAATACATATGCCTTTCCACCAGATTTTTTACAAGTTGGATTATTAGCTTCTATATGTACTAATTTATCATCTGGATGCGTGCAATAGGTATTCTCACCATTATTCGCACTTACAAAAAATAATCCTGTCGTTTCAACTGCCGTAAAAGAAATAATTGTTGCTAAAATAATTGCTAAAACCCTTTTCACCATTCTTAATACCTCTCTAATTCAATAAATTTTTTTGATATCCATCCGTATTGACCATTGTAGTATGTTAAATAAAATTGTCCGCTTGTGTTGTATATCGGAAGTCCATACTCGTCATATGGAATCTGATCAAGTTCTTTTGAAGAATATGATGGAGAATCCCTAAGTATCAAATATGAATCGCTGTCTATATCAACCACATATCCCGAATATGAACTGTACTTCAATTTAATTAGACATCTTGATGATATCCATCCGTTAAGAGTCGGAAAATACACCCATTTAGTACCTTTAACGCTTTTATAAGCCGACGCTGTATAGCTGTCGCCCACAGATACAGCGGTTTCGGCATAATAGCTTGTACCCGGTCCCCGCCTTACGTTAATTTCGGTTTCTCCCGTCATATATACCAAATAGTCGCTGGAATCGTTAGAATAGCTCGGTGTTATGTACTCCATATTATATTTCTCAAGCGTGCTTATGGAAGCTGATGACGGACTGCTCGCCAAAGTCGTATCTGTTGCTTTAACTCGCTGATAGAAGGTATATTCTCTTCCGGGCTTTAAATTAGTAAAGTTGGTACTAGCCTGCCAGCTATTTCCGTTGATCGAATACTCGCACCCATCTACATTCTGAAGGGTTATTGAAGTTTTTGTTCTGCTAACGTCTACAGGCTCTGCCGGAGGATTTGCAGGCTGCATTATTATAACTTTGGTTGCCTGAGACTGCGGGGATTTGTACCGTACAAAATATGTATTCGGAGACAGTCCCGTTATCTCATTTGAAGTAATCTGCAAATATGAATTTCCTCCGTCAGCACTGTACTCCATTGTGTTATCCACGTTTTGAATTTTTCCGTCGTCAGCGCCGTTATAAGTACAGTTTACACCTTTAACTACAGGACCGCTGTTTTGAACTGCAGGTTCGGAAATCAATATTTCCGTATCTTGACTCATGAAATTGCTGTCAGTCTTTTTGTATCTGACATAATACTTTCCTGCTTTAAGTCCTGTTATTATGTCGGTTGTTATTTCAATATACGATTCAGAGCCTTCTGGCTTGTACTCCATTGAACTGTTTACTCCCGTTATCTGACCGTCAGCAGCTCCCTGTTTTGAGCAGTCAATACCTGCCACTCCCTCAGGGGCATCGGGTAATACACTGTAATCACACCCCGAAAATAATGAAATGCATATTATTATTAATAAACTTACGACCTTTTTCATAATGTCCACTCCTTTACTCCCAACCATTATCTTTCGATTTGTCATTGCTTGATTTACGAGAAGTATTTTTTATGCTATAATTCGCAGTTGGTGCTTGTGTAAATTGACTTCTAGTTTGTGTTGTTATGGGTATTTCAGTTACTGCTTTTGGCTCAGTTGCAATAGGATTTGCTGTAGATTTTGCGGTTGTTGCTCTCTGCTTTTTCTCATTCAAATTGCTTTTATGAATATATCCTATTTTACCCTTGTATTTTACTTTCCAAATTTTTTTGTTATTTTTGTTAAGCACGATTACCTTTATAGGTTTTTTGCCATTTGGAGTAAACTCTTCTAAAACCCTACTGTTAGTATCTGCCTTTTCATACATTGCGACATACTCTTTTTCCGGATTATATTTTATGTAATAAGGTTCATTTAAAGTTATCTCCACTGTCGTTTGACGAGTCGTAGTAACATTATTAACAGTAGTAGTTGTGATTGTAGATGACTCACTTTCTACATAACTGTTATATTTTTCATCAATTTTATCAGCTATGCTTAAAGTTGTTTCTAATCCGCTTTTACATCCTGTAAGTATTGCAATACAAACTATCATTGTTACACTTGCTAATCTTTTCATTTAATTTACTCCTTTACTCCAAACCATTATCTTTTGAATTATCATTATTTGGTTTATCATAACTCGCTTGAGGTTTTGTATATGTAGTCATTTGATAAGCTCTTGTATTTTGTGCAGTTGTTTCAGACATTTCAGTAGTAGTGGTAGTTGTCATTGCCTTTTGTTCATCCTTAACTAAATTGTCTCTGTGAATATAGCCTGTCTTGCCTTTGTATTTAACCTTCCACAAATTAGTCTCATCTTTGCTTATCAATGTTACTTTTATTGCCTTTTTACCGTTAGGACTAAATCGAGTTATAACTTCACTGTCTGTATTTGGTTCTCTGTACATTGCAACATATTCTTTTTCTGAATTATATTTTATGTAATACGGTTCATTTAGACTAATTTCAATTGTTGTATTTTGTTTTGTTGTTATCATAGTTGTTGAAGATGTTGTTTGAGTCTTTTTATTTGTAGCTTCAGAGACTTCTGCCAAATACTTTTTCACATCTCGTTTTCTTATATATTTATCTTTGAATTTCCCATCAATTATACGGAAATATTTGTTTTCATTATTAACTTCAGAAGTTTTGCTTATAGTTAATTTATCACCGTCTTTCAATTGTTTATCTTGCTTAAACTTTTCGCTTTTCTTAGTATATACATACAGCTTCTCGCCTTTTGGTAACTTAACGATTATTTCATCTCCTCTTTGAATTGAATCGCTTATATTTTTACCCGTTGGTAAATTAGTTAAAAGTCTTGGAAAAGCTATTGCTCCGACTACAACCACTACAAAAACAAAACATATAGGCAGTATTACCGCAATTAAAGAACCTTTCCTCTTCTTTGACAGCGGCGGTGTATTAGGGATTCTGTCTAATTTCGTATAAAGAAGTTTTTCTATAAATTCAAAATCATTTTTATCTTCACCAATCGGATCTTCTCCGCATTTACAAAACTTTTTATTAAATTCAATACTTCTTCCACAATTTTTGCAAAGCATATTTTTACTCCTTTATTTTATGAATTATCACTTATGTATTCCCATATTGATTTTTAAACCGCCGCTAACAGGCTTGTCCTTAATTTCTTTTTCAGGCGATTTTTTTATAGGCACAAATCTAGGCGCCGCAGAATGAGAATTTATTTTTACTTTGGTCAAATCTTCAAATACCTCGTTAATTGAAATTCTTTGATCAGGATCTTTAATAAGCATTCTTTTTATAATTGATCTTATATCATACGGGATACTATTATCCAAAACAGGAGGTTCATCATTCAATACCGATTCATAAATATAATGATAGTCTGATGATATTTCCGGAGTTTTCCCGCACATATACTGATGAAAAATTATTCCCAATGCAAACACATCTATTTTTGTTGTAAGCTTTGCGTCTTTACCTATCATTCTCAAAAATGTTTCAGGAGCCAAATATACAAAATCGCCTTTTATATCTTCAGAGCTTTTTGGCGGTTCACTTTCAAAATAGCTGTCGCTTATATCTATTATCTTAGCTGTATATGTACCGCTAGCCGTCTTTTTTACTATTATGTTGTTTAATTTTAAATCTGCGTGAACTACTGACACATTGTTTAACCCTATCAAACAATGTGCAAGAACCTTTAACAGTATGATTTTATTTTCCATCGGCAAGCTTGAAATTATATCTAAGCTTATTCCCTCTTCTATCTTTTCTGTTACTTGGTAAAATTTGTTTCCAAATTTAAAAAATTGTTTTACTACAACTATGTTTCCGTTTGATACACTTGTTATTGCCTTAAATAGTCTTTGTCTATCATCATACCACTGTTTACATATCTCTTTTTGCTTGTTTTTTATGCTCTCCGATATCTCCGAGCTGCTCGGAAATACAGGAGATAAAAATTCCTTTATAAAATACTCTTTACCATTTTTATTGGCAAATCCCCATCGGGAAAAGCCTGAATTCTTTGTAGTAAATCCCTGCTCTACTACATATCCGTTTATTTCTTCTCTTTTTCCGCTGAATATGCTGTCGTTTTTCTTTACTTTTTTGTTTTTTATTTTTGTTTCAGTCATCTTCTTTTCAGAAGTAGACGGTATATATACTGGCATTTTTCAATTCACCTGATTTTCATTAGTTACTATAATAATTTATCTTATATTTCTCCCACAGCTCGTATTTAATATCATCTATGTTCTCATCATTCATAATTCTTATATAATTCTCATAAATATATCTTTCTCTATCCATAAAATACGATTTCATAGATTTAAACGAACCAAATCCTGTAGCTATAATTCCGAATGTAAAGTCGTCTGCTGTAAAAGTATTTATATAATCTCTTATCTTTTCTTCAAATTCCATTATGTTTTCCGATGAGCATATTGAATCCAAAATAACATATTCAAAATGCATAGGTGTAGGAAAATACCCAAAACAACCGTCTGTTGCTGAAATAAATAGTGACGGTTTATTTACTTTTACCAATTTAAAATGAATATCAAAATCTACATCTAAATTAATTACATTGCTCATCGAGGCATCGCTTGAGATGTTACTCATTGCGTCCTGATCTCCGTTTAAATCATCCTCTGTAACCTGTCTTAAACCACTTGAATCCAATATGTAGCCTCTTGAATCTCCAACCCACAAAAATTCGCTGTTGATATGACCGTTTTGACAACTTACTGATATTATTGAGGCAGTCGTGGGGAAGCTTTTGCTTGCCAAGCTTCCCCTGAGCTCTGAACCTCTATTAAGACATTTATTGTTTATTTCATCAAGCGCTTTGCAATATTCATATTTTAATTTTTTACAATCGCTTATATCAAAATCAAACGAACCGCTGTTTTCATAGTATTCCAATGTTTTATAGGCGCAGATCCTTGATGCAAGATAAGCGCCTGTATATGTTTCAGTGGTTTCAGCGTCTATTTTATATCTTTTTGCACCAATTCCTCCGCAGCCGTCAAAAACGGCTATAAACGCATTATTGTTTTGACATTCTCTAGGATATGAGTATGAAAAGTAGTCTTCCCCCATACCTTCTTTTTTTTCCTCACTGTAAACATCTACTATGTTAAAATATTCACTTAATTCGTACACAATAAATACCTCCGAATTTATTTACCGTTATATAACTGTTATTAAGTATGTTTTGATATAAGTAATTAAACTAATGATAAATAATTCAATTTAAAATTATATGCTGTTTGCTATTGCGTCAATGATTGTAGAATAGTCGTAATCATTTAATCCCTCTCCTGCCTGAGATGGAAAATGTATTACATTCTCCCAGTTATCTGATATTGTGTTCCAATAAGGCGCGTCCGGAGCAAAAAGCAGCAATCTCTTTTCTGAAAAGCCTACATATCCATTAAGCTGTGCGTTTCCCCACCAGGAGGTAAGCTCATTGAAATCCTTTGCCATATTTTTAGGATAGTTCGGGGCTTCAGCGCCATAACCAAGATTATGAGTCGACGCATCCGTCCAAACTACAATAACCTCCCTTTTCTTTATTCCCTCAGTATCCCAAGGTGAACGAATTGCATAGCCTAGAGCTTCAAGACCGTCCTCAGGCTCGTCTCCTCCGCCCTCTGCTGCTATTGAATTTATGGTATTACTGAATTCTTCAATCTGGTCAGGCAACACGAAAAAATCTGTTTCCATCATCGCGTCATCGCCGTCAGCCAGATAATCTCTGAACGAAATAACTCTCACTCTAAGTTTATTTATCATTTTTGACTTTGCCGCCATTGCAGCCATAACATCTTCAAAAAAGTGCAGAGCATTGTCCTTAACCATGTCTATAACAGGTACCATACTTGCCGTTGAATCAATGCACAATACTAAATCGATATTATATGTGATCTGATAATTTTCTGCCATAATAATCCTCCTGATATTTTTAGACTAAGATAAATCTAATAATTCTTTGATAAAAGCTGTATAAATCGTAAAGCCTTTATTAATCCAAATCCTTTGCTTTTTTAAAGCTTCCGGTGCTGCGTGAAGTTGTTCCAGCCGGATAACTTCTGTGCGGATCTCCCGCAGCTTTTCCTGTTGGAGTATATCTGTGAGATTTAGTGGTATCTTTTATGACACCGCTTCCCGAAATTGTCGTTGTTGTTCTCGAACTATAATCAACTTCCACAGGACGTTTCCACGACGCTCCTGACCTTGAACCTGAAACACCAACAGGTGTTTTCATTGCTTCCTGTCTTAGCTTGAACAAAGAAATTGCAAATAGAATATACGCTGTGCACTCACAGCCTAACGCTAATGCCAACGCCGGTGAAGGAACTAACATCAATAAAGCAGACAATCCGAACAAACAACCGTATATATACAGCATAACTCCGACAAAGGTCGGGATTTCTACAAGGTTGTTATTGTATTTTATAGAATTTATAAGAGACATCAAAGTATTTATAACATAGATTCCGAATATTAAATGCAGCACCAGATATCCGAGTACGAATAATGTTAATAATATCATCGGTCCCTGAAAGGCACTCGGGATATTCGGTATAAACATAATAGCGTAAATTAATACCACTAAAACTGACAGCCCGTCAAGAACTGTTTTTATAATTTCAACAACTCTTATACCAATTAAAGCATTGATTTTTAATTCCGATTTTGAGAACCTTGCATAAAAGCAATATATCATTCCAAATACGCAAATTATAATTGCAGGTAGATTTGATATAAGAATTGCTGAAATTGAATAATTTACAATGCTTGATAATATTGCCTCTGACAAATCAGATAAGCCAAAAATCTCATTTGCCAATTCATTTTGAAAAATACTCGTAGCTGAATTAACCATAAACATTACGCCAAGAAGCTGTAATAAAATATTTGCTGCATAAAATATCACAGCTGCTATTGAAACATTTGATTGCGCACATCTTTTTATAGTTTCAATCAAAGGCGAATGTTTAACTCTCTTATGTTCACTATCATAACCGTCTGGTATAAAACTAGTCGGTCTGTCAAATCCGCAAACTCTGCATCTCACCTCCTCTTCTCTATTTTTGGTTTCACAATGATTGCATTTCCACATATGAATACGCTTCCTTTCTATTTTTAATCATCAATAAATGATTGATTTTTAAACTTTTTTTAACCTGATTTTTTTGTTGTCCACTTTCCGCAGTACATTTTATTGCTAACTATTTTATAAGCTCTTACACTAAATTAAATCCTCATAAAATACGCTGGCTAATATTCTTCAATAACCACCATTTCTGTTTTCTTCTTTGTTTGCGGTTTTACATACGTAGTATACGTTTGATAGGCTCTTGTATTTTGTGCTGTTGTTTCAGGTTGTTCTGTGGTTGTAGTTGTTGCTTTAGTCGCTTTCTGCTTGCTTTTTACTAAATTATCCTTGTGAATATATCCTGTCTTGCCTTTGTATTTAACCTTCCACAAATTAGCGTCATCTTTGCTTATCAATGTTACTTTTATCGCCTTTTTACCGTTAGGACTAAACCGCGTTATAACTTCACTGTCTGTATTGGGTTCTCTGTACATTGCAACATATTCTTTTTCTGAATTATATTTTATGTAATACAGTTCGTTCAGAATAATTTCAATTGTTGTATTTTGCGTCGTTGTTGTTGTGTTTGTGCTAACTGCATTACCAGTTGTGCTGACTGGATTGGGTGTTTCTGTATGCCTGTAAGTAAAAACTGTCGCTAAGCAAATAGCTCCGATAATTAGTGCTGATACCAAAATAATTATTACGTTTATTAAAGGTCTTGTACTTTTTACAGATTTGCTTTTTATATCAGCTGTTTCGGTTTCAATAACAACCTCGTCTCCATCAAATGCATTATCACATACCGGACAAACACTTACATTATCTTCGACTTCAGTTTCACAAATTTTACATATCTTCATATAAACCTCTGAATTTAATTATTATATTGAAAGACTCAATATCTTACTGTACTTTCCGAATATCTTTTTGCCTTTTTTCTTTTTATAAGCCCTTACTTTAATGTAATACTTATTGCTGTAAAGGTTTTTTAAAGCGACCCGCTTCTTCTTGGTAAGCTTTTTAACAGCATAGATAAAGCTTTTATTTGTAGCTACTTTTACTTGATATCCCTTAGCGCCTTTGACCTTCTTCCACGAAATGCGTGCTGTCCTTCTTCCGATTTTTGTTATTTTCAATCCCTTGACCTTTGCTGGCTTTTTAGCGGAAGACTTCTTCTTTGAAGTCGACTTCTTTGACTTGCTTGACGATGACGACTTCTTAGATGTGCTCTGCGGATTGAATTTTAGTACGTATTTGCAGTCGTTAGAATAATCCCTGCTTATTCTTACATAATATGTACCCTTATTTAAGACGCTTGTAACTTTTAATGTCTCATTTGAATAGCTTGTATCGTCCCAGCCAATATCTATTTTATTTAAGTTGTTGTCATACAATGTAAAATCTGTACTGCTATCATAAGACGTTAGGTAGAAACTGTATACAGTCATTTTGCTTACATTAATTTTATAGTAATCATACTCATCATACTTTAGTTTTGTTATAGTACCGATAATTGTTGAACCATTACTTACAGACTGAGCTTGTAAATATGTGTCGTTAGGCTCTATTTCATTTGAACCTGCAGATGCAAAGCTGGCTTTTACTCTGTAGCTTGCTTGCGTGACCGACCAATAATCTTCTGAAACTCTAATATAATAAGTACCTTTTTCCAACCAGCTTGTAAAAGTACCATTTTTAGGATCTCCGCCGCTGCCATATAAACCGTAATCATCTATAGTATTGTAATCACTGTCTAATATCTCAAAATATAAATCCCCGAAAGATTGCATATCAATAGTTAATTTTCCTGTTGCTGAAGTATATATAGGATGATAGTCATATTCATTTATATCTTCATAATATCCTATATAGCCATCTCTCCAAATTCCATTAGTAGCAAGAGCCGAGTAGTCATTTCTAATATCATCTGCACCTGCCGGCACAACCCCTGCCAATCCTCCAAGCATAATCAGCGTTAAAATCATACTGAATATTTTTTTCTTCATTTGTTTTCCTCCTATAAAAATAAGTTTTTTTAATGTAATTTTACTAAAAATATAAATTAATAGTACATATTGTAAAACCATAAATAATTATAAAGTAATTTGGCTTATATTGTCAATACTAAATTTGTTAAATTTCATAATTTTTACTTGAAATTATAAAAATTTCATTATTACTTGTAAAAAACAACTTTTCTGGTTATAATAATTACAAACAATTTGAAAGAAGGACTTTCTATGAAAACCGCACTTGTAACAGGAGCCAGTTCTGGAATAGGTTATGAAATGGCACGAGTTTTAAGCCACTTAGGATACGAGCTTATTCTGGTTGCTCGCCGTGAAAGCAGACTTTTGAAACTTCAAAAGCTGCTAGAAACACGCTCTGAAATAATTACCTGCGACTTATCTAAAGAGGAAGAGTGCAAGGAACTATATAAAAAGGTCAAGGAAAAGGATATCTCTGTGCTTATTAATAACGCAGGCTTTGGTCTATGCGGAGACTTTACAGAAACTGACTTAGATAAAGAGCTTTCTATGATAAACGTAAATATTAAGGCTGTTCATATTCTTACAAAGCTGTTTTTAAAAGATTTTGTCAAGAAGGACGACGGTTATATTTTAAATGTCGCGTCATCGGCAGGACTGATGGCAGGCGGTCCTCTTATGGCGACTTACTACGCGACAAAAGGATATGTAGTGGATTTGACCCGTGCAATCAACACAGAGCTTGCCGATATGGGAAGTAACGTATATATAGGCGCACTCTGCCCCGGACCTGTTGATACTGAATTCAGCAAGGTTGCCGACGTAAAATTTGAGATGAAAGGAATAGACAAAAAATACTGTGCAAAATATGCTCTTTACAATATGTTTGAAAACCGTAAAATGATTATTGTTCCAACCGCCGGTATGAAACTTTCGGTATGCGCTTCTAAATTTGTGCCAACTCGACCGCTTCTTGAAATAACAAGACAAATTCAAAAAAGGAAACGATGAAATCAACACATAATTGTGAAAAATAGATAATATTCTATTACTTTTTTTGGCTATTTAGTACATTGCATAATTGAAATGATTGTAGTAGAATATATTATGTAAAATAATAAGAAAAGGAGTTTTCGAATATGAAACTTAAAAGAATTTTTGCAGGAGTAGCTGCTGCTGCATTGGCAGCTTCAACTTGTGCAAGCTTTTCAGCTTCCGCAGCTGAAAGCTACAACGCTTTTTTGATGTTTGGAGACCACAACTGGTTATGGAAAAGTATGAATGCTCAGGCAGGTGTTGGAACAGGAGCTTCAGAAGTTGCTGCTTACGGTGTTGACGCAAAGGTTACAAAGGATGGTACATATACAGTTTCCATCACAAGCGATTCTGTTGACAAGAACGCTGAAGGCGACAACCCACAGGGAAAAGGCGGAACTGATGCGGCTACCGGTGCAGTTGTATTCTGTGTTGATATCACAGGTATTTTAAAATGTAAAGACTTCAATGCTAATGATGAGTTGAAAAATGGTGTTACAAAACCAGGTCCATACTCAGAAGATGATATCAAGTGTAAATTAAAGAGCATCAAACAAGACGGTAAAGAGTTAAAATTTGACGCAAGCAAGGTTCTTTATGGAAACATTGAAGATCAGAACTCAAACTACAGAATTGAGATCTTTAACACATACGGTAAAACAAAGGATAATCCTGCTATTGATACGACTCAGGTTGTTTGGTCAAAGAGCTTAGACGTTACTTTTGAGATTTCAGGTCTTAAAGGCGACGGCACAGAAAAAGCTGCTAAGACAAATGATTCTGCTGCAACTACACAGGCAGCTGCAGTAGGCGGCGGAGCATCTACATCTTCTAACACAACATCAAATACAAATACTGGTGCAGAGACAGGTCTTGCTCTTATAGGTCTTGCTCTTGCAGGCGGTGCAATCGTTCTCACAAAGAAGAGAAAGTAATAAAATTGCATAATACGCATAATAAATAAAAAGGATCTCGAAAGAGGTCCTTTTGCTTTTAGAAGCAAGACCAGCGTGACGCTGGCTGCCCTGCTGCCTTTGGGCAGTTTGCAAAATGTGTTCACTTTGTGCAACGGCAGACTAGTACCTAGAAGCAAGAAGTAAGAGCTTAAAAATTAGAAGTTAGAGACAAGAAGCCAGATAATATATTTCTGAAAATCTTCGTCTATCCTATGGCTTTTTACATCTAGCAATTGTCAACTGTCAGTTTTTACTAAATAAATCTTGTTTGACAATGTTAAAAAAGTATGCTATACTTCCCTTGCGAGTAAGCTATGCGGTAGCTGGACGGCGTTACGTTCAGAGGAAAGTCCGAGCATCACAGAGCAGGATAGCTGCTAACGGCAGCCGAGGGCGACCTTAGGGCTAGTGCAACAGAAATATACCGCCTTTTTATAAGGTAAGGTTGGAATGGCGAGGTAAGAGCTCACCGGAATGCGGGAGACCGTATTGCCATGTAAACCCTATCCGATGCAACTCCAATGGTAAGTACAAAGTCAATGGCTGCTCGTCAGGCTTTGGCTTATAGGGGGCTTGAGCCTTATGGCGACATAAGGTCTAGATAGATTACCGTACACGACAAAACTCGGCTTATCGGCTTAGTCGCATAATTAAAAAATTTGACCTGACGAAATCCGTCGGGTCTTTTAATTAACTTCATAAAAACGCTTGACAAATACTTTTTTTTGTATATAATGAAAATTAGTATAAAAGCTGTGACGAGGACGAATCGGTTTTAGTCTTTACAGAAAGCTGACGGTCGATGCAAGTCAGTAAGACTTGACCAGTATTTTATCACCTCTGAGCTGACGGCTGAAATTTTCAGTAAGCTTGTTCGGGAACTCCCGTTATCGAGTAAAGCATTGTTTGATGCTTACGAGGGTAATGGATATACATAAAACCATTACCGAATAAGAGTGGTAACACGAACGGTACTCGCTTCGTCTCTTAAAGCTTATGCTTTTGAGTGAAGCGTTTTTTGTTGAAGATTATAAAACAAGCGTTAATAAAACGTAGGAATGGGGATTAATATGAAATTAAACGGTTCTGATATTATTATCGAATGTCTTTTAGAGCAAGGGATAGACACTGTATTCGGATATCCCGGCGGCGCAGTATTAAACATCTACGATGCGCTTTACAAGTACAAGAAAAAAATCAGACATATCATCACCGCTCACGAGCAGGGCGCTTGTCACGCGGCAGACGGATATTCAAGAACAACCGGCAAAACCGGCGTTGTAATTGCTACATCAGGTCCGGGTGCTACCAATCTCGTAACGGGAATTGCAACAGCGCATATGGACTCAATACCGCTCGTTGCGATAACAGGAAACGTCGGCACTTCCCTGCTTGGACTTGATTCTTTCCAAGAGGTCGACATCTGCGGTATAACAATGCCTGTCACAAAACACAACTACATAGTAAAAGATATAAACAAGCTGGCAGACACAATCAGAGAGGCATTTTACATTGCAAACGAAGGCAGAAAAGGACCTGTTCTGATTGATATTCCAAAGGATATAACCGCCTCTGTTTGCGAATACAAGAAGAAGTCCCCTGTAAAGCCTGTTTATCACAACCCCGATAATATAAATGAGCAGTGCGAAAAGGTTGCCGAACTTATCAAAGAAAGCAAAAAGCCTTTTATTTATGCAGGCGGCGGAGTTGTTTCGGCTGACGCTAAAGATGACTTTGAAGCATTAGTCGAGAAAATCAACGCACCTGTTTCCCTTTCACTTATGGGTCAATGTGCTTTTGACAATACAAACGAGCTTTATACAGGTATGCTGGGTATGCACGGAACAAAAACCAGCGCTCTGGCTTTGCAAAACTGCGATTTGTTTATTGTGTTCGGTTCGAGATTTTCAGACAGGGTTTTGTGCAATGCAGACACCTTTGCAAAGGGTAAAAAAATTATACACATAGACATTGACCCTGCAGAGATAGGAAAGAATGTAAACGCATACTTATCAGTAAACGGCGATGTTAAGTACATAATAAGTAAGCTGAACAGTCTGCTGACAGAGCAGGACCACAGTGCTTGGATCAATGAAATTTCAAAGTGGAAAAAGGAATATACCCTTCATATGAAGCCGTTTAAAAATGACAGCGAGGTTCTTCCCAGCGACGTTATTACAACACTCGATGAATTAACCGATGGCAAAGCAGTCATAACTACAGAAGTAGGTCAGCATCAGATGTGGGCGGCTCAGTTTTACAACTTTAAAACTGCAAGACAGTTTGCTTCAAGCGGAGGCTTAGGAACAATGGGCTACGGATTAGGAGCGTCAATTGGCTCAAAAATAGGAAATCCCGACAAGCCCGTTATAAATATCGCAGGAGACGGAAGTTTCTTTATGAATTTAAACGAGCTTTCAACTCTTAAAAAACACAACATACCCGTTATAGAGTTTGTGTTCAACAACAACGTACTTGGAATGGTTCGCCAGTGGCAGAGACTTTTTTACAAAAAGCATTTCTCCGAAACTGATATTGACAGAAACACAGACTATATGAAACTTGCCGAAGCATTCGGAATCGACGGCTATGTTATACAAAAGAAATCTGATATTAAGAACGTTCTTGAAAAGGCTCTTAAATCGGGCAGACCGTGTCTTATCGATTGCAGGATACATAAGGATATAAATGTACTTCCTATGGTTCCTGCCGGAGCAGACATAAACGATCAGATAATGGAAATAGAGATAGACGATTGATAAGTTTGATAAATTAAGAATGGAGAATATATATGAGAGTTTCGATGTACGATTCAACCCTGCGTGACGGTGCTCAGGGTGAAAATATGAACTTCTCGGTTCAGGATAAAATTGCAATCACAAAGGCGCTTGACGAAATCGGCATAGATTTTATCGAAGCCGGAAACCCTTTTTCAAACCCGAAAGACAAGGAGTTCTTTGAAGCAAGCAAAAGCCTTGAGCTTTCACATTCTAAAATTGTCGCATTTGGCTCGACAAGACGGGCAAACACAGATGTCAAAGAGGATAAATCGGTAAACGTAATGGCAGAAGTGCCATGCGATTATGTTGCAATTTTCGGAAAAAGCTGGGATCTTCACGCAACTAAGATACTCAACACAACCCTTGAAGAAAATCTCAATATGATTTACGATACGGTTAAGTATCTCACCGACAAGGGAAAGTTTGTTTTCTTTGACGCAGAGCATTTCTTTGACGGTTATAAAAACAACCCCGAGTATGCAATTGAGACGATAAAGACCGCTGAAAGAGCAGGTGCGAAGTCCATTGCTCTTTGCGATACAAACGGAGGGTGTTTCCCTCACGAGATTGAAGATATAGTAAGAGAGGTTTGCAAGGTTGTATCCTGCGAGGTAGGAATACACTGCCATAACGATTCGGGATGCGCTGTTGCAAACACCGTCTCTGCCGTTATTGGCGGAGCAACTAGCGTTCAGGGAACATTCATCGGCATTGGAGAAAGATGCGGAAACACCTGTCTTTCGACCGTTATTCCAAATCTCCAGCTAAAACTGGGTTATGAGGTTATACCGGAAGTCTCTATGAAAAAGCTGACCTCATATGCGAGATACATAGCTGAACTTTCTAATATCACCCTGCCAGATGGGCTTTCATATGTAGGAAAATCGGCGTTTGCTCACAAGGGCGGAATGCACATAGACGGCGTTTCAAAGCTATCTAAATCATTTGAGCATATAGACCCCTCAGAGGTCGGAAATGAACGCCAATTTCTGCTAAGCGAGGTCTCAGGCAGAACAGCAATTCTCTCTAAAATAAAGACCTTTCTTCCCGATATTGAAAAAGGCTCGCCTGTTCTCGCAGACGTTCTTGAAATGCTTAAACTTCAAGAGCAGAAGGGCTTTCAATATGAGGCGGCAGACGCATCTTTTGAGCTTTTAGTAAAGAGATTTTTAGGTCTTTTAAATCCATTTTTTCATATTGAATTTTTCAAAGTAATTACAGAGCCGGAGGGCGACAGAGAATCGCCTGCCTGCGCTATGGTGAAGGTAAAGGTTTCAGACAAGTGCAAAATGGCAGCAGACGAGGGCAACGGTCCTGTTAATGCACTTGACAAGGCAATCAGGAACGCACTTGCTGAATACTACCCCGATGTTCTTTCACATATTAATCTTATCGACTACAAAGTAAGAGTTGTTGATACGGCGTCTGCAACAGCAGCGGCAGTAAGAGTTCTGATAGAATCTACCGACGGTCAGAATGTATGGACTACAGTAGGAGCGTCAACAGATATTATCAATGCTTCGGTTAAGGCTCTGGTAGACAGTATTGAATATAAGCTGATGAAAGTACAAGAGCAGGAATGACCCCTGCACGCATTGCCGCCTATAAAAATTTGACAATTGTTAAGCTTTAAGCTTGTTAAACGGCGGATATAATATCATAGGCTAGACAATACAAAAGCGTTCGGAAAAATTTCGAACGCTTTTATCTTTCTTCTGACAATTATCCATTATCCATTGTCAATTACCAATTGATAAGCCTGCCGTTTATCAAACTTTCACATTAAACAAACTATCCAAAGGCAGCACTGGCAGCAACGTCACCGTTGCTGCCAATACTTTCTGTCCAGACTTCGGTACTGAACAGCCTGTGCTATATGCGCCTTATCTATTACCTCGCTTTTATCCATATCCGCGATTGTCCTTGCAACCTTAACTATTTTATCGTATGCACGGGCAGAAAGACCCAGCTTTTCAAAAACGTTTTTAAGTATAGTATTGGCGCCGTCCGTCATTGGACACACCTCGTGAAGCAAATCAGAGGTAATGTTTGCATTGCAGGTGATTTTCGTGTTTCTAAATCTTCGGTTTTGGATCTCTCTTGCCTCGAAAACTCGCTCTCTTATCTGAGATGAAGTCTCCGCCCTTATATTTGATGATATACTTTCATACTCAACAGGAGCGACATCTAAATGAATGTCAAATCTGTCCATCAACGGTCCTGAAATTTTTGATAGATACCTCGCTACCTGACTTGGAGTACATATGCATTTTCTTGTAGGATGTCCATAATATCCGCATGGGCAAGGATTCATAGCGGCAACAAGCATAACCGAGCAAGGATATGTAATATTCCCCCACGCTCTTGAAATAGTCACAACACCGTCCTCTAACGGCTGGCGCAGAGCCTCTAAGGTTTTTCTGTCGAACTCGGCAAGCTCGTCTAAAAACAAAAGACCGTTATGAGAAAGAGATATTTCTCCGGGCTTAGGGATAGTTCCCCCACCGGTTAATCCTGCTTGTGAAATCGTATGATGCGGGCTTCTGAACGGACGCTTTGTAATCAGCGGAGTGTCAGGGTTTAAAATTCCCGCAACCGAATAAAGATTAGTAGCTTCTATCGATTCCTCAAAGGTCATCTTGGGAAGAATGGTCGGTAGCCTTTTGGCAAGCATACTCTTTCCGCTTCCTGGCGAGCCTATCATAATTACATTATGACCTCCGCACGCAGCTATCTCAAGAGCCTTTTTAGCCCCTTCCTGACCCTTTACATCTGAAAAATCAAGCGCGTCGAAATAGTCAATATCCTTAGGTATATATTTCCTCTCAGGAGTAATCGGTACTGATAAGAAGTGGGACAAAAGCTCTTTAAGCGTGCTTACTCCATAGACGGTTATTCCCTCCACAACCGACGCTTCATACGCATTTTTCTTGGGAACAAATATCTCTTTAATTCCCTGCTTCTGTGCATACAAAACCATAGGGAGAACGCCGTTTACATCTCTTATTTCCCCACCCAGCGATACCTCGCCTATAAAAGCCTTGCCTTGTGTCACCGACTCCTGAATAACCCCTGATACAACAAGCACCGCTACCGAAATCGCCATATCAAACGACGACTGTGTTTTTCTTATATCAGCAGGCGCGAGATTTACCGTAACAGACCGCTCGGGGAAATGTATATTGCTTGAACGAAACGCGCTTTTTATCCTGTCCCGACTTTCCCTTACCACAGTATCAGCCTGTCCGACAATATCAAACTTAGGCAATCCGTTTGAAGCCTCTATCTCGACCGTAACGCCGAATGAGTTCATACCCAAAAGACCTATGCTGTCAATTTTAGCAAACATTATGTCAATCTCCTTTATCAGTATGATATTCTATTGTCAATTTTTGCTTACATCAAGCGGAGTTTTTAATCCCGATATAATTTCAGACGCTACCTTTTACCCTCTAACAGGTTAAGCTTGCAGAACAATTTATAAAAATGGGTGACATTATAAATGCCACCCAAAAATTCAGTAAGGACAAAACCCTATGTTATTATATCCTTCGGCTGTAACCAACCGCTTTGCTTAAAAATTCGGCTGACTTTATAGAAAAGGTTTATTTTTATGCAATTTAAAAAACAGTTTACCTTTCTGCGACTTCAAAAGTTATGTCATACAAACCATAAGCCCATACCTTGCCGTTATTCGGCGCATATATCGTTACAGATTTTGTATATGAGCCTTCACTCAGCGATTCGCCTTTCAAATCCAACTCAGCTATAAAATCAGATGCTTTAATAGACGAAATAACCCTTTCAGGACCGTAAATTGTCACGTCTGTTATCTGATTAGTTCTTTTAGCGACTCTGTTGTCATCAGCCCTGTTAATAATTTTTATCTGTGAGCTATTAAGAGAGATAATCTTCTTACTGAGGTTATTCTTTTTCACTCTTACTGTAACCGTACTTATCCCCGAAGCGTTTATCTGACCGCTTTCGGTTTTAACGTCCATATCAAATTTTGCACCGGGACGTATATCCCTTAATTGCAGATATCCCAAAGAATTTGTCGTTGTATCTTCAATATCATTATTCGGAGACAAAACATCTATGCTTTCATCTGATAACGAATACTTTATAACAGAATCGTCAAAATTGTCCGGCGCACCCTGTATACCTACAGAAAACGGTAGCGTCTTTCTCATATAAACAGAAAAATCTATTTGAAAATCATAAGTGCTAAGAGTTATATCCGATTGATCTATCTCCAAATCATTCTGATACAAAATCACTTGGGATGATGTGGTTGAATAGGACTCAGACAAAGAAAGCCTTCCGTCGAATTTGACCTTGACATCGGTAATCAAATTGATCTTATCCTTAGGACCTCTTATTTCAACCTTTTCAGGAAATACAGATGCTTCTGTCAATGTGTAACCCTCTGAAGCACTAACTCCGGGCGCTTCAACAGAAAGCTCTTTTTCAACTGATTCAATATAATCAAGATTTACCGTAACCTTATTAGGCGTTATGTTTTCAACAGTAAATTCATCGTCATTTTTAGACTGGATCTTTACATCTAGCACATATTCACCGGCTCTGTCAACCTTGGAAGCGTCGACCGTTGCATAAAGATCGTCGTTTGAATAGTTTCCTATTTCATAACGCATTCCGTTTATTGTTGCACTGACTTGTTTGATGTTGTATTTTACAACAGAAAGTCCCTCACGCTCTGCTTTTGTGCCTGTTAAATTAACCGATAGCGGAATGTTTGACACTGTTTTGTGTATCGAAGGGTAAAGAGTAAGCGACAATGCAACCCATATAATAACAGCTACAACAACTGAAAATATTCTTAAAAATAACTTGTTATCAAAAAGGTGTTCTAAATTTATTTTTGTTCTTTTTGTACGCTTTTCCATTTCTTCTTCACCTTCTTTGCAAATCCGCCCTTATCCTTTACCGATATGTCGGGTATGAAGCGTTTTTTCAAAAGTCTTCTTAAGCTTTCTTTAGAAAAACCTCGTGTAAGCTCTCCTTCCTCCGCAACGGAAATGTTACCTGTTTCCTCAGAAACAACTATTACTATCGCATCTGATACCTCGCTGATCCCGATCGCAGCCCTGTGTCTTGAGCCAAGCTGTTTATTAATAAGTTCCTCCTTCTGCGGAGTAGGAAGAAAACAGCCCGCCGCTAAAATCTTAGCGTCTCTTATTATTACTGCGCCGTCGTGAAGCGGAGAATTAGGGAAAAATATGTTCCCAAAAATCGAATCGCTTGGCTTACAATCAAGTATGATTCCGTTTGCAACCTGTTCACCGAGCTTTGTCTTCCTTTCACAAACTATCAAAGCGCCGGTTTTGGTTTTTGAAAGATTTGACACGGCGTCGCAAATAGAATCAATACATCCCGTCCACACCGAGCGATCTTGCTCGTTCTCTGAATTGATAAACGATAGATTTGCGACCTTAGTACGTCCCATTTTTTCAAGAATCCTTCTCAACTCAGGCTGGAACACTATAATCAGTGCGACAAATCCCCACCTGAAAAAGTTTTCAAGCAAAAATGTCATTGTCTTTAATTGAAGAAGTGAAGATATCAAATACCCTAAAAGAATGATAATTATTCCTTTTACAAGCTGTCCTGCTCTTGTCTCTCTAACGATTTGCGTGCCTTTAAAAATCAGATAAGACAAAATAGCCATATCTATTAAATCAACAACAGTAATTGATTTAAAAACGCTTACAAAGGCTTGTAAAACTTCAGATATTGCAGACAAAATATTCACTTCCCCTCTTGATTTCTATATCCATTATTACCTATTAATTTCAACTATTAGAAAAATAAATATCCTTATATTTAAGATATTAAATACATATAAAACAATTCTATAAATATTATAACACACCAATAAAATTTTAACAAGGGTTAAATCCCAATATTATTTACTTTTTTAAGCTCTGTTACTACCTTTCTAACCTCTAATTCACTGTTAAACACAGATGGCGAGAATCTTGTCAGTCCGTCCTCAACTGTTCCGAGCGATTTATGTGCCAGAGCAGAACAATGAAAACCTCCCCGAAGTGCAAAGCCGCGATTGCTCAGATACTCTGTTACCTCGAATGAGTTAGCGTTTTTATAGCTAAACGAAACAAGCGGCGCATATTCTTTGTTATCCTCTCTTATAACAGTGAAATTATCTAGCTGTCCAACCTGCGATGCGAATATATCGCATAGTCTGTCCTCTTTTCTTCTTATGTTATCTATTCCGTTTTCTTTTACAAAATCAACTCCTGCTCCAAGTGAAATAATTCCCGGAACATTTATCGTTCCGCTTTCTAGCTGCTCAGGTAAAAAGTCTGTCTGCTTAAGTTCAAGTGAAGTCGCTCCTGTTCCGCCTTCAATTATTGTACTCAGCGGATATTTACCGTCTGAAATAAGCACGCCCGTTCCCGAAAGTCCGTAAAGACCCTTGTGACCGGCGCAGCAGATAAAGTTTATTCCCTCACCCAGCTTGATATCCATAACGCCTGCTCCCTGCGCAGCGTCAAGAATAAAGCATATTCCTCGCTTTTGGCATACAGCCGCTATCTCCTTAAACGGCAGTATCTCTCCTGTAACATTAGACGCCGCCATCATACAAATGCACTTTGTATTTCGCCTTATAAGCGACTTGAAATTTGCTATAGTCTTTTCATTACTTTCTGCAACCTTTGCTACAGAAACGCTTACATTTTTTCTGTTATATGCAAGTGCAAAAGCAGGACGGGATACAGCGTTATGCTCTAAAGAGGAAATTATAATATGTCCTCCGCTTTGCATTATTCCCTTCATTGCAAAGTTTATTGCATGGGTGCAGTTAAGCGTAAAAACAATATTCTCAGGCTTTGCATTAAAAAATTGAGCTATCTTTTCCCTTACCTTATAAACCTCGTCCGCCACTCTTACAGACATCTTGTGTCCGCTTCTTCCCGGATTTCCTCCCAGATATTTTAAAGAGTAGCAAGCTTTTGTGATTACGGCGCTGGGCTTTGGAAAGGTGGTAGCAGAATTATCAAAATATATCATCTTTATCCACGCTCTGTTAAGAGCATACCTCCTTTTTTGTTTATTACAGTTTTGTGAGCATATTTGGATAATGACCTAATGCACAGACCTTACCTTCCACAAAGCTACTCAGGAAGCTTCTGATACGCTTTGTGAGCAATGTTTTCAGCGTCGAGAATTGAGAATATATATCTTAAATCATCACGGACTCTTATTGAATAACCGCATCCAGAACCCAGATTTTTAGGCGTTTTTTGTATCTCGCAGTATAGTCCCATATTGTTGAGAAGCTTCTTTGCTTTCATGGCATAAGTTATAGATGAAACTGCTATCAGGCTTTTTTGCATTGTTTAATTAGTCCTCCTTTGTCGATTGACAATAAATATTAGGGGCATTAATATATTATGACTTTTTCATTTAATCGTGAACAAAAAACGATATATATTTACAAAAAAACAGACGGCTGTTAAAGCCGTCCAAAAATTATTTATATGTAGATTTTATTGTCTGTTTATCCAGTCTATCGCAAGCTCGACCCACTTTTCGTTTACAGGAACTATATGATGCTCACCGGTCGAGGTCTGGTAATTGCAAAGCGAAAGCCCGTGGTTTCCCCACTCGAATATGTGAGCCTCAAACGAAATTTTATACTTCGACAAAGCCGTCATATAACGCAGTGAGTTTTCAACAGGTACAGCCGAATCATCAGCCGTGTGCCAGAGAAATGTGGGCGGCGTAGACTTTGAGACCCTATTCTCAAGAGAGACAAGCTCACGTATTTTTAACGCCTCGTCATTTGATTTGTCATCGCCCAAAAGATTTAATATGCTTGTTTCGTGGGTAAATTCACTGTCGCTGGTTATAACAGGATAGCATAAAATGCAACCATTGGGCTTTATATCTTCAGACTTTACACCTAATGGTTGTGTAAGAATATCCTTATCGTAGAAATTAGCAACCGACGCCGCTAAATGGCCTCCTGCCGAAAAGCCAAGAACAAAAATCTTATCCTTATCGACCTGATATTTATCAGCATTGTCTCTTACATACTTAACTGCACTTGCAAGCTCCAGAGCGGCAGTCGGAAACTTTTTATTCACGCAAGAGTATCTCAGCACAAATGACGCTATTCCGTGACCTGCAAACCTAAGTGCTACAGGCTCGTTTTCCCTGTCAGAATTGTAGTCGTATCCTCCGCCCGGGCAAATTATAACCGCAGGAAATCTTTTCTCTCCTATCTCCTCAGACTTAGACGTGCAATAGCTCGTCAGCGTTGGGGTACAGCCATCTCCGTTAAGACCTGCTTTTTCATAATCGACTTTGATATTGATAGTTTCAAAAATCATAATATTCTCCATTCTTTTTACTTTATGCATTTATACTGTATTTTATAGTAACACAAAAGGTTAATAATTTCAACAAGAGAAGGTCATTCTATTGAGACATAAAATTGACATTACATATAAGGCATGGTAAAATGTTATAAAATTTTTATATTAATTAAATGGAGGTTTCTATGAAATACACAAACCCTGTTGTAAAGGGCTTTTACCCAGATCCCAGCGTTTGCTTTGCTAATGGAAAATTCTATATGGTGTGCAGCTCTTTTCAATATTTTCCGGGCGTTCCACTGTTTGAAAGTGAAAACCTCGTGAACTGGACGCAGATAGGTCACGTTCTAACACGTAAAAGTCAGGTTATGCTTGAGAAAGTAAACAGCTCGGGCGGAGTTTTCGCACCTACCATAAGATACAACAACGGCAGATTTTATATGGTAACCACCAACGATACTACGCATCAGAATTTTTATGTTTACACCGACGACATTTACAGCGAGTGGTCTGAACCGATTTATGTTGATCAGGGTGGAATTGACCCGTCTCTGTATTTTGAGAACGGCAGAGCATATTTTATCAGCAACGGAACCGACGATTATGGCGTCGGCGGAGTTGTTCAGTGTGAAATCAATATTGAAACAGGTGATAAGCTTTCTCACAGTAAATCTATATGGCAAGGCTCAGGCGGACGCTTTCTTGAAAGCCCGCATATGTATAAAATCAACGGCAAATACTATCTTATGGCTGCCGAAGGCGGAACAGAGTACGGTCATATGATTACATACGCAAGAGCAGACGATATTTGGGGGAAATTTGAAAGCTATCCGAATAACCCTGTTCTCACCAACCGCAATAAAGCACCCTTTATAATTCAAGGTATAGGACACGGCGATCTGATACAGGATAAATACGGCGACTGGCATATTCTTAGTCTGGGATTCCGTCAGATGGATTTATGGCGACCTTATCATCAGCTTGGCAGAGAGGTTTTTCTAACTCCTGTTAAATTTTATGAAAACGGCTGGTTCACCGCCGGCAAAAACGGCACAACTGACGAAAGCTACGAAATTCAAGGGGATTTTGTTCAACATGATAAAAAGCATTATACATTTGATAACACAAAGTGGAATATAGACTGGTGCTATCTTCGCCACCCCCATGAGGAGAACTATGAATTCTCTGATAATAAATTGACCTTAAACGGCACAAACATTACGCTTGACGAAGCCGATTCGCCGACGTTTATCGGCATAAGGCAAAAGGATTTCAACCTCACACTCTCCTGCAATGTTACTGTTCATAACGGCGAGGGAGGAATAACTTTCTATATGACCGAGAACGAGCATTACGATATTGCAATTAGCAGGACTGAAAGCGGTTACGAGGCTGTTCTAAAGCTCAATATCGGCGGAGTAAAGCATATTCAAAACAGGGTAAGTCTTAAATATGGAAATGCAAAGTTAGTTGTTTGTGCAAATAATTTTTGCTATAATTTTATTGTCGTTGATGAGGGCAAAGAGATTAAGCTAGGTTGGGGCGACCCGAAATATCTTTCCAGCGAAGTTGCAGAAGGCTTTACGGGAGTTATTATGGCTCTTTATGCCATAAACGGCAGAGCCGAGTTTGAAAATTTCGACTGCTTATATGAATAATTGATTTTTTATTATTTTTTATATAGTACGGATATTAATTTCACCTATCGGGCAAACTAAACCTGATAGGTGAAATTTTATTTTCGTCAAAAACAAGAAGGGAGAAATCCCCTAAGTGGGGTAATTATATTATGGCAAAGCAAGGTATGAAGCGTCCTGACAGGACGCATACACATCCGCTTAATGAACAAGCGGCTGTTCCAGAAATTCAGGGAAAGGCTAAAAGCGGTAAGGAGAAGGCAAGACCGATTATACCGGGCACAAGTGCGCCTGCGCAAAAGGTTTACCACTCCACTCCGCATAAGCACAGCGGCGACAAGCCGATAGCTGACATTTATCCTGTGATAGACACTGATTTGGCAAGGGATAATCTTGAAAATGACATTCCTGATGCGGATTTGCAGGATATGTAGCTATCAGAGGCAAGAGGCAAGAGGTAAGATGCAAGAGGTAAGAGGCAAGAGGAAAGAGGCAAGAGGTAAGAGGCAAGAGGTAAGATGCAAGAGGTAAGAGGTAAGAGGCAAGTTTCGAGAGGTATTTTTAAATCAGCCCAAAAATAGCACCACGAAATTATTTTTTCTGTATTTATTCTTGAACTAATGGTAATTTTATGATATAATTTGAATAATAGTACAATTAAGTATTATTTTACAACAATATGCATTAAATTCTTACACATTTTGTACATTAAAAATCCCTATCAGCTGGGATATTAAGCTGATAGGGATTAGGTAAAATATGAAGAAATCCTCCACATTCCTACAAATATATTATATGACATTATTTAGAAAATGTCAAGGAGGAATTTTTCATGAAAAGAATTGTATCAATTCTAACAACAATTACCATGCTGCTGACTATGATAATCGCACCAATTTCAACTTCGGCTGCAACCATCAAAAAACCAGCTAAAGTAAGTTTGAGAAGTGTTATCACTATTTCAACAAGTTCCGTAAAAGTAACATGGAAAAACATTGAAAAGGCGACCGGATATCAAATAAAGGTATCCACTAACAATAATTTTAGCAAAGCTAAAACTATAAACACAGTAAACGCCTCAAAAAAGACAATAAAAAAGTTAAAGTCGGGTACAAAATACTATGTAAAGGTCAGAGCATACACAAAAATAAACGGTAACAAAAAGTACGGAAATTGGAGTAAAATCAAAACAGCAAAAACAAAAGCAAAAGTAAAGAAAACCTCTTCTACCACTGCATCATATAGTTCTACCTATGTATTAAACCCTAACTCTATGAAAGTACATAAAAAAGGTTGCAGAACATTTAAATATGAAAGTCGATATCCAACGACGACAAGTTTATCTTGGGCATTAAAAAACGGATACTCTCAATGTAAAATATGTTGGAGATAAAACATTAATAATTTAACAATAAAAAGAAAAAGAGCTACTAGACCAAAAGTCTAATAGCTCTTTACTTTTACAATAATATTGACATTTTGTTGTCATTATCTTTGCTTATTATTTTCTAAAAACTTTTCGATTCTAAGATCTTTAACATCCATTTCTCTATCTCTATAATTTAGATACAATTCTTTATATATAACATCTCTTTCTGAAATATACAAACCTTTTTCTATTAATATGTTCTTAAATTTTTCAAAATCTCCATTTTCGTTTAAGAGTTTCCATATCCAATATGCTAAATCAATAATTTGTTCTTTTTTATTTTTCTCTATTTCCTTAATACTATAGTCAATAAATAAAAGATATCCTATAAGAACATTTGTACATTTTTTTGAACAATGGATTATAAGAATAAGCAAAAGCAGCAATTTTTCTTTATCCTCAGTTGCTTCACATACTAATTCTAATAGCATTTTAGGTGTAGAGTAGAAATAAAAAGAAGTATTCGCCTCAAACTGATAATCAAAAAATCTACTTATATCTACCTCAGCTTTATTTAACATAATTAAAGAAATTATAGATGTATATACTTGCGGATATTTTAGCACATTTTCCATACCCTCATCTAAGAAGTATTGCAATAATATCTCATTTTTCTTATCTTTACTTTTTTTAATGTTATTTCTATTTCGCACTATAGAAAAAAGTTCAGAAGTATGTGTTATAAATTCCTTCTTTAATTGTTCAACAACATTTTGATTAAACTCATTATCTAAATAATACAATGAATCTATAACTTCTCCCAACTTGTCATTATTTAGTGTTTCTTCGCAAAACATTTTAGCCAACATTTTACTATCATATCTAATATCAGATTCTTCTATTCCCATATATTTTCGGTGGCGGAAACTGTTAGCTATTTCCACATAACGTGGATAAAATAAGATTGTTTTATTATATCTGGAATGGAATTTAGGTTTTAACATGTTATGACTATATAAATCAGAAATGATTAAAAAAATATCAGTACTATTATCCAAATTATTAGTTTTTTCTAATTTTAGATTATCAAATAAGTAATTAATGATACCATTATGCTGTTTTGGATCATCCTTTTGAATTATAACTTCTATAATCAATCTTGCTAATTCATCGTGATTTGAATCTCCAATCCATTCTTGTAATAGTTTAGTGAGATCATCATTATCATATTCCTTTGTAAAATACACAGCCAAAAAATATTCATAAAACGTCTTATGTGCAAAATCTAAAACATCCTCATCAATTTCTCGTATAAGCTCAGTCCTACCAACTAAATACTCCGCATATTGTTTTACTGCATCCCCCCAATTTATTTCATCCTCAACCTCTATGGCATTTAAAACGGCTTTTCTTAATTCATTATAACTAAATCTATATCCAATATTTTCAGTAATATGTGAATATTTATAAAAAGCTATTCTAGGAAGCACAGAATCTATCCCTAAAATGTTTTTTGCTTTCTCACTTAATATAAATGCACCTTTTCTGTCTTCCCTTATTGTTAAGAACGTATCTATACATTTCTTGTAAAATTCAACTCTTCTATTAGGTAAGTTTTTTTCTATATCAAAAATAACTAATGCCAAAATAAGCACAATAGGATTTTTTATAAGATTTTTACATCTCGCTCTTTTTACCTCTTTAGAAAATTTATCCCAAAAATCTTCAAAATCTTTTTTTTGATAATTAGAGCAAAACCAATTTTCACTGTATTCTTTTTTTTGTGTTTCTCTAAAATCATTTATTTTTATATGGAGAAAGCTATCATCAAATCTATTTCTTAAATATCCTGCCTCTCTTGTCGATATAATAAACCTATTAAGATAATATATTTCGCAGAAACTTGCTATCTCATTTCTAACTTTTTCCCTTACCTTTTGAGTAGGAATTTCATCAAGCGCATCCAAAATTATTAAACATTTTCCTTCATCCAAAAATCCGGCTAAAAATTTTTCGATTTCTGAAAAATTCATTTTAGTTCTTTTAATTTTTTTGCTAAATTCTTTGGCAATACACCAGAGTAAGTCTTCATTATTTTCACCGATTTCTTTTGCATATTCTTTTAAATCAATCTTTATTTTTAAAGAATATGAATTATACATTTTTTCGTAGTTACAAAACAAATAATTTAGTGTTGTAGATTTTCCTAAACCTGCTGCACCAATTAAAACAATTTTATTTCCAATATTAAAAAAATCCTTTAATTGTATTAATTCAATCCGTTGCAAACCATTTCTATATATATCTCGAGATTCTTTAGTAATATAATATGAGAATGTATTTTCTACATAAAACTTGTCAATATCCTGTGCCTTTTTATTTTCAACCCCAGATATTCCTGTAAAACGAATAATTCCATACTCCTTTTTACAAGTCTCATGATATACTTTTATTTCTTCATCTTTTATTTGTACTCTACATTTACTTAAAGATGCAAAGTATTTCTTCATATTTTCTTCACTTTCTGATATTTTAGTCATAATATACCTATGCGAAATTGTCATTAATTGTAATGTTGCATTTAATTCTGGGGACTCCATTATCATTTTATGCAGATATGATTCGTATAATACCTTTATTGTATTAATAAAATCTCTTACCTCTGTATGTTTAACAGACGGACATTCTTCATATATGTATTCTTCAATATTATCTATATATTCTGAATTACTCATACCATCCCTAATTGAGCAAAAATAATTTTTAATTATTTCAATAAAATTTCTACTTTGTACTAACAAATAAAACTCATTACAATCCAATGATGTATCGGCAAAAGAATTCATATTTTTCTCAATCATTGAAGTAATTATATTATTAAGTTTTTCCCTTTTCCTTTTATCTATCCAATTAATACATACTGCTTCACTTAATGCTGAAACTATCGATAGTATAATATCTTTCCACATTTTCTTTTTCTCCTTATTATTTCATCACTTTGCACTTACTTTAGGATAATTACTTTAATTATACCGTAATTATGCTTATATTTATGTTTATTTATGTTTATTTACATCTTATTCGCTATGTTGCCACGTGATAAACCTGTTTTAACCTTATAAAATGTACTAACTCTGGCTACATTTTTTTATGTGTATCAAATAATATTTTACGTTTTTGCTTATAAATGAAGGAGTTTTATTATAACTTTTTTTATTTTCACAAATAACATATTTTTCTTGCCAGTAATGATTCTCATTTTCTTGAATTTTTATTAATATAACATATTCTTTAAATAAAATCAAGTTTTTTCTTTTATTTTCTATAAATTTGTCGTTTTTAACCGCTGGGACTTCTAATAATTCATATGATATATGATAAATTTATCAGTTCAATTATTTAATTAAGGCCTTAAGTTCAAAAGCCTTTAACAAACGAATAGCCAAATTCAGTGCTTTGGAAGACATAACAATTAACATTGTCATTACTTTCTGACAGAGTAAAAACACAAATAGTCTGAACAGTTACCGTTCTTTTTGTCACCATTCGGTCATAAACTTTTCCTTTCAAATCACCGGAATACATCCATCTTCTATCCTGCTCATAAAAACAGCAGTGTCCTGGTGAATGGCCAGGTGTATGAATGACTTGCAGCGTTCGATTGCCTAAATCAATAAAGTCGCCGATTGTCTGCCATGCTACTTTTCCAAAATATCGGCGTAAAGCTTTGCCTGCTGTTTGCTCTTTGACACATCAACACAAGTTCGCTTTGCTTCTATAACCATCAATGGCTTATGCATATCGTCATAAATCTTTCTGTCCGACAAATCGGAACTTATCTCTTAAACTGCTCAAACAACTCTTTCACATTGTTAATATCGAAACAAATAATTTCATCAAATTCATACATTGAGAGAATATAGCGTACAAAACGACATCCGAGATAATATCCCACATCACCATGACCGTTATAGGAAACCCAATCACCGAAATAACGCTGGTTAGAAACCGACATGGTCTTCATGTCATGCTCAAAATCTAACTTTATCTGCTCAAAGTGGTTGTCACACCATGTTTTCCAACCGTTTTTATCCTGATGATAGTATTCGGTATCACCGATAAGATTTTGTTCAAAGCACATCGCCACACCCTCTGTAAAAATTCGCCAAAGAAATGAATCTTCATCATTGTCAAATGTCCGCTTTAGAATCCCATACTTCTTTTGGTAGACATGACCGAGTTCATGGTAAATAAGTCCGTACATATCATCGATATTACACCAATCCAACTCAATGATTTTTTCTATGCCAAGCAATATAGCTGTCTTCTCGCGGTAATCCGTTACCCAACCCGCGCCGTTACAGAGACCAAGATAAAAAACAATGGAAACATCAAGATTTTTTCCGAATCGCTCATATATAACGCTCTCCAGAATTTCTGTCGCTTGCAGGAAAGAATTATGGGCGGCTTTAGCCTGTCTCTGACTGCGCGCGACAAGATTAAGCACGGATAATAAGTCTTTTCTGGAAATATCTCCGCTGCACAAAGTTCTCTTTGTATCCCTGACAATCGTCGGTAATAATCCCGGAAGAACTGAATCAATATATTTTTTCCAACGATTAAAAGAAAACTCTGTATTATTGTACACCGTCAATATGGATGTGTATGTATCTATGATTTTCATGGCAGTTTTCCTTACAAATCCTGTGTCTATTTGTTCAATTACAGTATAATTATACCACAAACCGCTAATTTTTTCAATTCCTCGCCACAAAAGCAGGAACGTGGCACGTCCCCGCTGTTTTTATTGTATAAAGAAAACCCCCGGTTGTACCGGGGGTTCAGAAGAGCTTAAGCGTTGTATTGAAAATAAAACTCCTTTTGATTAAAATGTAAAGTACAGTCTGATACAATATACTAAAAATTAAATCAAAAG
>CANRJA010000011.1 GCA_947630825.1 uncultured Clostridia bacterium
GCAGATGAATGTGCCGATATGATAAACGAGTTTGTACCTGTTGCAAGAGCGATAATCGGACTTAAAGATTTGAAAATCATTTCGTTCGGACCTCGTCCGCTTAACTTTATGGCGTGCAACGCTCCGATTAAACCGCTATTTGATTTAGGCGTTGAAATTGAGGAGAACTCGGAGCTTGACTTGTTTGAGGCTTATAAAATGCACGACGGCGACGAGAGGATTCCAGAGGTAGTTAAGGATATGGAGGCAGAGCTTGGAGAGGGCAATAAAAAGCCTGAGATCCTGCCAAAACTTGCTCAGTATGAGCTTACCCTCCTAGATTGGATCGAAACACATAAGGGCTATAGAAAGTATGTTGCGATAGCTGGAAAGTGCTGGCCTGCATTCCAAACGCAGTTTGGGTTTGTTCCGTGCTATGTAAACAGTCGTCTGACCTCAAGAGGAATACCTGTTTCCTGCGAGGTTGATATTTACGGCGCTCTCAGCGAGTTTATAGGAACCTGCGTAAGCGACGATATAGTTACGCTTCTTGATATAAACAACACAGTTCCTTATGATTTATATGACGAGGATATCAAGGGCAAGCACGACTATACGACTAAAGATATTTTTATGGGCTTCCACTGCGGTAACACAAGCTCAAAGAAGCTCACAAGCTGCTCTATGAAGTACCAGATGATTATGGCAAGAAGTCTGCCTGAGGAGGTTACTCAAGGTACTCTTGAGGGAGATATTATACCGGGTGATATTACATTCTTCAGACTTCAAAGCACATCTGACGGAAAGCTTCGTTCGTATATTGCGCAGGGAGAGGTTCTGCCTGTTGCAACACGTTCTTTCGGAGCAATCGGTATATTTGCTATTCCTGAGATGGGACGCTTTTACCGTCATGTTTTGATTGAAGGCAACTTCCCGCATCATGGAGCTGTTGCGTTCGGTCACTTCGGAAAGGCAATTTTCAGCGTGTTCAGATACTTGGGTATTGATGAGATAGGCTTTAATCAGCCTAAGGGAATGCTCTATAAGAGTGAGAATCCTTTTAAATAAGGTTAAGAAAAATCAACAAATTAACATTAAAGCCTTCCGAAATGTATACGATTTATTTTGGAAGGCTTTTTGTTCAATAAAATAAGCTGTGGAGGAAAAAATGAAAAATACAACTAAGCTTCCTGAAGGATATGAGGAAATTTATAAGATTGATTTGAAAAATGACAAAAAGAAAGCTATGTTTATACATATAACTGTATTTGTCATTGCAATACTGATGATTGTTATTGGTATGATATTTGTTCCTATTAAGAATCTGTTTGATCTTAGCGATGGAGCAGTTGTTTATTATGGGAGATTTTTTGTTATAATTATTGGTGTATTATTAAGTTTGTTTTTGCAAAATCTGATAGTTGGCATATGTATGAAATGTATTGTTAAAACAAAGTTACACTCTGGTTTAGCTCGAGGTTTCTCATATATAGGAAGCAATGCATATTTTAGTAAAAAGTCATACATTTTTGTTGGTTTTTCACCATTTATTATAGTAATTGCACTTCTAATAATTATATGTTTAGTTGGAACAGAATGGTTTTGGAGTATATACTTCATACAGGTTGGTATTTTATCCAGTTTGTTTAGCCATATTTACGTAACATATAAACTTTCTAAATTCCCTAAGAATATATTAATCAAGGATAATGGATTATCTATGACAGTGTATTCAAATACACATAATTAATATTTAAAAGCCACAGAAAAAAATATTTATTATGTTATTTTTTAATTAATATATTGGTTATAAAATTCAGTATATTTAAAGCGGTAAACGAAGTATAATAATATTAGATAAATGTCAGAATTAAATATTTTGTGTTGAAAAAAGAAAAAATGTGCTATGTGGGATTTAAAAAGGTTAGGGAAATATGAAAGCATTATTTAAAAATATTAATTATAAATTACTGTCGTGCGTGTTTGCAGTATTTTTGCTGGTTATATTGATTTTAATGTCTGTTTCTTCAGTTAATAAAACAGAAAAGCAGCCGATAGCAAAAATGGTAAGTGGTAATGCCGTTGAAGAAATAAGTGGAAAAGAGTTTGACATAAATAGTTTTCTAAATGCTGAGATCGAATTAACATTGAAACCGAATACAAGCGGATTCAAGCTTGTATATACGGCTGTTCCAAACAGTACGGAATACGAAATTTTCAGAAAAATCAACAGTGAAAAGGGCTTTACTCTTATCGATACAACTCAAAAAAACATATTTACAGATACAACAATTATAACCGGTAACACTTATATTTATAAGGTGAGAGCCGTTATAAAGCAGAAGGAAGGTCAGTTGACCAGCGGATTTTCCAATAAGGTAAAGAAAAAGTTTGTATGGTTTGATAAAAACAAAAAAATGGTGGCTCTGACCTTTGACGACGGACCGGGCAAGTATACAAATAAAATTTTAAAATGTCTGGATAAGTATAATGCGCACGCTACATTTTTTACTTTGGGATTGCAGGTTAATAAATACAAATCTTCTTTAAAAAAGGCGGACCTGATAGGGTGTGAGATAGGAAGTCATACGTTTGACCATACTAACCTGACTGTTTTATCTAAAAAGGAAATTAAAAGTGAAATAAAGAAAACGGACAATCGAATTCAAGCTATTATAGGTCACAAGGCTACTCTTGTACGTCCTCCGTATGGTGCGGTAAATACAAAGGTTAAAAAGGTAATAAAAAAGCCAATAGTAACTTGGAATATAGATACCCGTGACTGGGCGACATTGAGTTCTTCAAAAACATTCGCTAATGTTATGAACAGCGTCGGCGACGGAGATATTATACTTATGCACGATATATATCGTTCTACAAAAGACGCAGTTTTGAAAATTATTCCTGCGTTAAAGCAAAAGGGTTATCAGATAGTTACCGTTTCCGAGCTTGCAGAGTATAAAGGAATAAAGTTAAAAAACGGTGAGGTTTACAGAGAAATCAATTAGATTAGACCATTATTAATATTAAAAGCCTGACGGCAGAGTAGTTCTGTCATCAGGCTTTTTTGATATTGAGGTGTTGATTAATAGTTTTCTGCTTTTACCTCAAAGTATGACTTAGGATGTGCGCATACAGGACAAACCTCCGGTGCTTTTTTACCTACAACAATATGTCCGCAGTTGGAACACTCCCAGATAACGTCGCCGTCTTTTGAGAATACGCAGTCGCCCTCTATGTTTGCAAGCAGCTTTCTGAACCTTTCTTCGTGGGTCTTTTCAATCTCCGCTACCTTTTCAAATAAGAATGCTATTTGGTCAAAGCCTTCCTCTTTGGCGGTCTTTGCAAAGCCTGCATACATATCTGTCCACTCGTAGTTTTCACCTGCGGCAGCGTCGGTAAGATTTTTTTCAGTACCTGGCATAGTTCCGTCATTTATAAGCTTGAACCAAATTTTAGCGTGCGCTTTTTCGTTGTTGGCGGTTTCTTCAAAAAGCTTTCCTATTTGAACATATCCGTCAGATTTAGCTTTCTTTGCATAGTAGCCGTACTTTGTGTACGCTTGAGATTCTCCTGCGAATGCCGCAAATAGATTTGCCTCCGTTTTTGATCCCTTTAATTTTTTTGAGTCGCTCATAATTTTTTCCTCCTGTAAATTTATTAACAATCGGGTTGACCCGACAGCTATCAAATTAATTATTGGCAGTTAAAGGCATATTAAACAAAGCGTTAAGTTTAAAGTCCTTTTCTTGCGAAATTCATTAGCTCGCTTTTTGTGTTTTTGAGTTTATTCTCCAATACAAGCGTGAGAATTTCGTTCAGGATTTTTCCTATAGCATCACCTGCAAAGCCCATTTCAATAAGATCGTTCCCGTTTATTTCGAGGTCTTTCAAATTAAGCGGTACATTTGATTTTATAACCTTGTCACCTATATTCTTTACTTCGCTGATTGTTCTAAGTTTATCTTCACGCATATATTCAGACTGCGCTAATGTGTCAGCTTTTCTTATCTTTATATAGTCTTTGAAAAAATCCTTGCCGTATTTTGATATAAATTTTTTTACCGACTTTTCATTTGCCGGAAATCTGTTATCGTGCTGTTCGATAAGATAGCAAATATAATTTATATCTTTATTTGAAAACCTAAGAAAGTGTAATATCTTTTCAGCCAATTGCTTGCCTACATACGGGTGAGTTTTAAAGTGTGAAATTCCTTGCTTGTCGGTTTTCAAAGTGTTCGGCTTGCCAATGTCGTGAAGTAGCATTGTCATACGCAGATATGGCAAAGGCTCGATATTTGAAACTGAGTGCGCTGTGTGTTCATAAACATTATAACAGTGATGAGGTGTGTTCTGAGGCGTTAAATCGCATTTTTTTAACTCGGGTATTATAGAAAAAATAATCTCTTTATATTCAATTAAAATGGATAATACATTCTCTCCTGTGATAAGCTTTAAAAGCTCGTCCCGAATACGCTCTTTGGACACAAAGCTAAGCAGCTCTGCTTTTTTGTATACAGCAGATTTTGTTTTCGCATCGATTTCAAATTTGAGCGTTGACGCAAACCTTAAAGCACGAAGTATTCTCAGAGCGTCTTCTTCAAAGCGAGTATACGGCTCTCCGACACAGCGGATTATTTTGTTTTCAATATCATTCAGTCCGCCGAAATAATCTATAAGCCCTGACTTATTGTTGTAAGCAAGTGAATTGATAGTAAAATCACGCCTTGATAGATCTTCCTTGAGGCTGGAAACGAATTCAACTCTTTCAGGGTGACGGTGATCGCAATAGCTTAAATCCTTTCTGAAGGTTGTAATCTCAATCTGCATACTGTCGATCACAACTGTTATTGTTCCGTGCTTTAAGCCTGTTTCTATTATTTTATAACAGGAAAAAATGTCTTTCAGCTTTTCAGGCTCGCAGCTTGTACAGATATCCCAGTCGGCAGGTTCTTTGCCCATAAGAGAATCGCGAACGCAGCCGCCTACGCAATATGCTTCAAAACCGTTTGCTTCAAGAATATCAATGATTTTTTCTGCCTGATAAGGGATTTTTATTTTAATATCCGATATTTTGTATTTATTTTTTATACTCATTTTTCACCTTTTATATTAATCTTTTCTAATGGTAAAAATTAAAAATACAGCTAGAAGTATTATGTCGCAAAACCAAATGCAGTGATAACCAATGCATTTTGACAGAACAGCTCCTATGAATGCGCCTAGAATAAACATAAGAATTACGCCTATATATTTAATACAGCTTTTAAGACCGTCTTTGTTTTTATAATGAGTGTATTTGAAAAGGTTTTCAAAGCAGCTTCTCAAATTTCCCGTACACATTGTAGAGGCATAAGGTATACCTTCAATTTTTCTAAAGCTGTTTACCTGTATTGAGCATATAAGCGATATCAAAACATTTACTATTCCGTGAGGAACATTTAAGGGTATAAAGCCTATTATAAAAAGCAATACTGTTTCAATTATTATAACAAAATGCTCCCATTTTATAAACAACTTTTTGGTAAAGCTTGTTTTAATAATTTCTGCTATGTACACGCCTATTGCGAATGCAAGTATAGGAATCAAATAATAACTTGCCTGATAAAAAGCTCCTCTTGCGGTATTAACAGCAAGCAGAACTATATTTCCTGTTTGAGCGTTCGCAAACACTCCTCCTCTTAAAACGAATGTATAAGCGTCTAAAAAACCGCCGACTACGGCTAACAGACCTCCGATTAAAAACATTTCGTGAGAAGGAATGCTTTTTTTAATTGTGTTTGATTTTTTTGCAGTATCCTCTTTCATAAGGTAAATTGTATTTCCTTTCGGTATGTAAAAAATTTAATTCATATTATTATACAGAAAACTTATTAATTTATCTTTACAGGATAAAATAATAGATATGAAAAATTTAAATTTAAATCCCAAACAAAAAATTTTTATAAAACGTATTTACCTGCCTTGCATATCCGCTGTTTTAATGGGACTTCTGCAAACCTGTTTCGACGCTCCGCTTTTGTGCTTTGTCGGGCTTGTTCCGCTGTGTATTAGCGTTATAAACGAGCACAGCTTTTCTGTTTATATAATGAAGTTTTCTGCCTTTGCATTTTTATATTATATAATAAATTTCAGCTTTTTTATAAAAATTACTGATTTGGTGTCTGTCCCAAAGATTATCGGAACTGCCGTTTCGCTTTTTGTGATAATTATTATTTCTTCATTTGCGTCATTGATTTTAGTTTTAGTAATGTCTGTATTTCAAAAAATCACTAAGGGAAGAATAACAGATTCGTTTTTATTTGCGTTTCTGTTTGTGTTCGGAGAGTATATAATGGAAATTATTCCGTTTGTTTCGTTCCCATGGTCGAGAATAGAGCTTTCCTGCATAAGTCTTACGCCCTTTATGCAGATAGCCTCTTTGTTTGGAGGCAGATTTGCAGGGATAATAATTGTCTCAATAAACGCGCTTATTGCAGTGGGGATAAAGTCTTATGCACTTAATAAAAAAACCGTTACCTCATTTGCTTCGGCAGTTATTATATATCTGCTGGTTTTCAGCTTTGGATTGGTGAAAATAAATTCTGAAATAAAAACAAACGCTCTCATTAAGGGAGATAATATAAATGTGCTTATTGCACAAGGCTCAGTTATGGGAGCCGAAAAGTGGGGGATTTCAAAAAACAAGGTATTTTTAGAGTATGATGAAATTTTAAAGCAAGTCGATTTGAACAATGTAGATCTAGTTGTTATGCCCGAAACGGCTTTGTGTGAAAATATAAATGAAAGCTCTGTTACAGATTACCTCAAAAGCGTTTCTAAAAACACCGATACGGTTATCGCAACGGGAAGCTTTTATTATGACAGGGATAACGATAAGCAGTATAACACTCTTTCTTATATCAGCCCTGATACCGACGAGGTTTTTTCATATTTCAAACAGCGGCTTGTTCCGTTCGGAGAATATGTTCCGTTTGGAAAGTTACTGTCTGACAAAAACAGCCTTGAAGCCGGAAATAATAATTTTGCAATTAGCACGCCTTATGGAAAAATGGCGTCGGTTGTGTGTATTGAATCAATATATTCTTCAATTGCAAGAAAACAGGTCAAGAACGGCGCTGAGATTATATTGATAGCTACAAATGATTCGTGGTTTGAAAACACAGCGGCGAGAGAACAGCATTTCAGACATTCAAGGCTGAGAGCCATTGAAAACGGAAGGTATGTTTTAAGAGCCGCAAATTGCGGAATTTCCTCCGTGATAATGCCCTGCGGAGAGATAACAGGTATAATTTCAAACAGCGAAAGAGGAAAAATCATATCAGAGGCAAGACTTATTTCAAAGCGTACTTTATATACAATGACAGGCGATCTTTTCTGGTACATTTCGCTGGTTATAATTTTGATTGGAATAAATAAAATGGTCAAACAAAAGTATAGCTATAAATTTTTAAACAAGGTTTAATGCTATCTTTAGATAAATATAACACAGAATTATTAAAAAATCTATGGTTTTGTATAATTTTTAAAAAATGAGCAATAATATCAACGGGTTCTGTAAAGAGCTTTAATAAAGGCGCTGCAATGGTGCAGAGCCTGAAAATGCGAAGACTGGGAATTTAAACTTTGATTATTAATGTTATTATCTTTTTAAGTCTTTCGCTTTAGTAAGAAAGGATGGTCATAGAATGAAGAAGTTTATTGCAATGAGCTTAAGTCTTGTAGTTTGTGCTATGATGTTTGCAGGATGCAGTGACAATAAGAACAATAATGATAAGGCATCAAGCAACGAAACAACAACATCTGAAACTACAACCACAACAGAAAGAGACACTGATAACGCTGACACTTCAAGAACTGACACCGCTGAAAGCGACGCGGAAGATTTAGGCGACGACGTAAAAGAAGGCGTTAACGACGCAATGGACGGTGCTTCAGATGCAGTATCTGATGTTGTAAGGTAGGTCAAAAAACTTTTTGGCATACATCATTACAAACTCTATAATCCATTTGATTCGCAGCTTTATTGCAATGGGGCGTAAAGACTGCGAATTTTTTTTGAAAAAGCCTTGAAATTTGGTTTTTTTTGTGCTATACTTTATGCATTGACTTTATTGGAGGAGTAGATTATGACTAAGGTTGAAATCATTAGCGGTGTTTTACTGTTAATCTCGAGTATATTGATAATTCTTGTCGTTCTTGTTCAGGAAAGTAAGGAACAGGGGATGACGTCCGCAATCGGCGGAGGTCAAAACGATTCGTTTTACTCTGGAAATATGAGAAATACCCGCGACGCAAAGCTTTCAAAGCTTACAAGAGTTTGCACTGTTATCTTTTTTGTAGTAACGCTAGTCGTTAATTTTATTACCTATCGTTAACAGTTTAAATTCCACCCTGCGTAATAAAAATTACGCAGGGATTTTTCATATATAATTAACCGCAAAAATGGTATAATGAAGTTAAAGTATTATGTTATAAAGTTTATTAATGTTTTGGTGAGAATATGGGTAAGAAAAAACATAAGTCTAATAAGTCGAGAAATGAAAAAATAAAAAGAGAATATTCAGAGGTCATTCTTAGGGTACTGAGAGAAAGTGACGCCCCTATTTCATACAGCAAGCTTAGAAAAAAATGCAATATCAAAGACTACTATTATAAGCGGTTTGCAATGTGTATGAGTTATTTGAAAAAAGAAAGAAAAATCAGCAAATTGCAAGATGGATTTATTCTGATGGAGAAAGTTAAGCCAATAAAATGCGAGGTGGTTAAACTCACTCAAGGCTATGCCTTCGTTCGTGACTGTAAAACTGACGAAGATATATATGTCAATGATAAACACCTATTGGGCGCAATGCCGGGAGATATAGTCTTAGTTAGACCAATGACGAGAAGCGGCGTTCACACTAGCGGTGACGTCGTTAAAATTGAGGAGGAGAATTTCTCGAAGTTTATCGGAAACATTGTGATGAAAAATGGTGAATATGCAATAGAGCCTGATTCAATTTCTAATTTTGAAATAAAATTCGTCAATCCGCTTGGAATTGCCTTTAAAGAAAATGACAAGGTAATGGCTGTCATATCTAAAAGGGGTAAAAATCACAGCGAACACAGATGCGAGCTCGTTTCTAACTACGGAAGCTCGCTTAAAGCTTCATGCTGCGCTATCAGTGTACTTGAATTAAACGGGGTATCTCCGGTTTTCCCTGATAATGTGATAAGCGAGGCAAAAGCTGTTTCTGATGAAGAAAAAGTAAACTGGGAGATACAAGGCAGAGTTGATTTGAGGGATTTGCCTATTTTTACTATTGACGGCGCTGATACTAAAGATATAGACGACGCAATATCTGTGGTGAAAACCAAAAGCGGCTTTGAGCTGGGGGTTCATATTGCAGATGTTTCTCATTATGTAAAGCAAAAGTCGGCGCTTGATAACGAAGCCTTCAACCGCGGGACGAGCGTTTATTATGCGAACAAAGTTGTTCCTATGCTCCCAAAAGAGCTTTCAAACGGTATTTGTTCTCTTAATCCAAATGCCAACCGCTTGGCTTTTTCTTGCATTATGAATATAGACAAAAACGGAGTAACAAAAAACTATAAATTTGAAAAGTCAGTAATTCGCTCTAGGGTAAAGGGAGTTTATTCTGAAATCAACAAAATTATTTCAGGAGAGGCTGACAATGAGATAAAGGCAAAATATAGTGAGGTTATGGATACATTTCCTGATATGCTTGAGCTTTTCAGGCTTCTTGACAGAAACAAAAAAGCACGGGGCTGCCCGAACATTAAAACAAGCGAGAGCAGGCTTATCATTAACGACAATGACGAATGTGTCGGAGTTGAGGGCAAAACAAGAGGAGTCAGCGAGGATATTATTGAGAACTTTATGCTTGCTGCGAATGAATGTGCGGCAAGATTCGGAACGGAAAATGATTTGCCGTTCGTGTATCGTATTCACGAAAATCCGCCTATGAGTAAAGAAGAGTATCTATTTGAAGGCCTTACAAAGCTGGGTATTCCATTCAACTCTAACGGCAAGGTTACGGCAAGATTTTTAAGCGATATTTTAACACAATCAAAGGGAACTCCTAAAGCTGCTGTTGTAAACAGTATCGTTTTAAAAAGTATGGCAAAGGCGAGGTATTCGGTCGAACCAATTGGACATTTTGGTTTGGTGCTTGAAAACTATGCTCATTTTACATCTCCTATCAGACGTTATCCCGACTTGACTATTCACAGGATAATGAGCGACTATTTGGAAAACCAAAACCATTCTGAGATGGAAAGAAAGTATAACAAGTTTACTCTAGCTTCTGCTGATAGGTCGTCAAAGCGGGAGATAACCGCAATGCTGGTTGAGCGTGAATGTGAGAGCTTCTATAAAGCAGAGTATTTAAGCAATCATATTGGCGAGGTCTTTAACGGGGTAATCACATCTGTTAAGGAGTTTGGATTTTATGTAGAGCTTGACAATACCTGTGAGGGTTTGGTAAGAGTTGAATCACTTCAGGACGGATATTACGAGTATGACGGCTCAATTACTCTGCGAAATGAGCTGACAGGCCAGAGCTTTATGTTGGGCGACACTGTTAAAGTAAAGGTTGTAAATGCTAACATAAGTTCGGGAAAGATAGATTTTGAACTGAGTGTTTAAAATATATTGTTTATTTAAACAGGAGTGGGTGAAATGAAAGTTCAACATCAGATCTCAGTAAGGTCATTTAAGGCTGAAGGGTTTATTGAAAATTATCAACGGTTAATAAGTGAAACGGTAATTCCGTATCAGTATAGTGTGTTGAATGATAAATCTCTTGATACAGAAAAAAGCCATGTGGTTCAAAATTTTATAAATGCAGGTAAAGCTCTTAAAGGAAATTCAAATCACGACGGATTTTACGGAATGGTTTTTCAGGACAGCGACGCTGCCAAGTGGATAGAAGCGGCTGCGTACTCATTATCGAATTATCCTGATAAAGAGCTAGAGAAAACCGTAGATGAACTTATTGACATAATTTCAAATGCTCAGGACGAAGACGGTTATCTCAACACATATTATACGATAAAGGATAGGGAAAAACGCTGGACAAACCTACTTGAAGGTCACGAGCTGTACTGCAGCGGTCATATGATAGAAGCGGCTTGCGCATACTTTGAGGTCACAGGAAAGGATAAGCTTCTGAAGGTTATGCTTAAAAACGCCGAACATATATATAAGGTCTTTGTTACCTGCGGTCACGAAGGCTATCCTGGACATCCGGAGATTGAACTTGCACTGCTTAAGCTCTATCGCACAACGGGTAATAAGCATTGTCTTGAACTTGCTGAGCATTTTATTAATATAAGAGGTGTAGATCCTGACTATTATAAAAAGGAAAAGGAAAAGCGTGACTGGACAGTTTGGGGAAACAACGCCGAAGATAATAATTACCAGCAGAGCGGAATGCCTGTCAGAAAAATGAGCGATGCAGTCGGTCATGCAGTTAGAGCTGTTTATTTATATACAGGAATGGCTGATCTTGCGTCGTTAATTGAGGATAAAGAACTGTTTTCTGCCTGCTGCAGACTATGGGAAAGCATAACTCAAAGGCAAATGTATATTACAGGTGGAATTGGCTCAACGGCAATTGGAGAAGCGTTCAGCGTTGACTACGATTTGCCCAATGACACCGCTTATGCTGAAACTTGTGCGTCAATAGGTCTAATGTTTTTTGCTTCAAGAATGCTAGAAAACGATATTAACGGAGAATATGCCGATGTTATGGAACAAGCCTTTTATAATACTGTTCTTGCAGGGATACAGCTTGACGGAAAACGATTTTTCTATGTAAATCCACTTGAGGTTATTCCGGGGATTTCAGGTGTTTCTCCTACACACCGCCATGATTTGACACTACGTCCGAAATGGTATGCCTGCGCTTGCTGTCCGCCGAATGTAGCAAGATTGATTTCATCGATTGCTGTGTATGCTTACGGAGAAAACAGCGATACTGCGTTTTGTCATATGTTTGCCGCAGGTAAGATTTGTTTTGATAACGGTATTAAGATATATTGCAAGACATCGTATCCATATGATTTCAATATTACATATGAAATTGAAAAAGGCGGCAGACTTGCAATAAGAATTCCTCATTGGAGCAAAACATATACGTTAAATATCAACGAAAAAGCTATTGAAGTTACACCACTAAAAGGGTATATTTATATTGACGTTTCAAATGGCGATACTGTAAAATTAAAGCTCGACGATACGCCGAGATTTATATATGCTTCTTCAAGAGTTCCCGAACTTAACGGGCGAGTATCTCTTTGCAGAGGTCCTTTGGTGTATTGCTTTGAGGGAATCGACAATAATGGAGACGTGTTATCCGTTTCACTTAAAAGAAACGGAAAAGTAGATATTTTAGATGCTGATGATCTCTTAGGCGGTGCGGTCAAGTTGACAGCCGAAGCCGTTTATATACAGCAATCTGATAAGCTGTATTCAGACGCTGTGCCTGTACATAAACCTTGTAAAGCAGTTGCAGTTCCTTATTATACTTGGGGAAATAGGGGAGAAAATCAGATGCGTGTTTGGATGAATGAATTTATTTGAGGTGTAAAAAGAGTGTAGAAAAACAAAGTAACAATCAAGAACCTTAAACCAAAGAAAAAATGCTTTGTTAAGAAGAAAGTAAAATAGCGGCGAGCCGCCGCAGGCACTTCCGCCTTTGGAAAATTATCTATAAAACATAATTTGATAAACGGTGGGTCGTACATAGATGTAAAAAACAAGGCGTTCGGAAAAATTCCGAACGCTTTTGTCTTGCTTCTTACAATTATCCATTATCCATTATCAATTATCAATTAATAACCCTGCCGTTGCACAAAGTGAACACATTTTACAAACCGCCCAAATGCTGAGAGCCATTTCTAGTTGTAGTAGTATCCGCCGTCATTGCTGTCGTTATTAAAATTATTATTCTGATTGTACTGTGCGTAGCTAGTGTATGTGGTTGTAGATTCAGCGTATGCATTGTAAGCGTTGCTCGAAGTTGATTCAGGAAGTGAACCCGAAATATATCCGCTGTATACATATGCGTCTGTTGAGCCGTTGAATGAGATTCTGTACCAGCCGTTTATGTTTTCATAAACTGTAATTTCTCTTCCTGTGGCAAGCTCGCCGATCTGTTTGTAGCTTGAGCCTGGTCCGGAACGGACATTTACGCTTGATTTAACAGTCATTACAGTGCCTTGCATATTATTACTATCATCACTTTCGCTGTCGTAGTCATTGTCATATTCATTGTCGTTATTATCATTTTGTGAGGAATCATTTTTGGATTTAACAGTGACAGGCTTTGTTGTAGTGTCGGTGTGAATTCCAAGATTTGAATCAGCTACCAGCATACTGCTTGCAGTGTTGCCACTGCTTGGGAGAATTGATTTTGTAAATATTGCAATTACAATTATTATCAAAATAAACATTACAACAAAAATAGCTAGACCAATAAGGTTGTTTTTTGAATTATTGCTATTTGTGCTGTTGTTATTTTTTTTATTGTCCTGCATGAAAATCGCTCTCCTAATAATTACATTTTACTTTGATTATAATTAATATATTTTGCAATTTATAATAATAAAATTCACATTTACAATTATAATTTATTATACGATAAAAAAATACAAAAGTCAAACTAAAATAACAAATTGTCTATTATTTTACAAAACTTATTCTAAAAGACTTGCAGTTATTTATTATTCTGCATAAATAGATGAATTTTTATTTATTTGAAATCTCATTTTAGAACGGTATATTAGAATTTTATTCTTAATAAAAAGATAATATGAATTATTAAAAAATAAATCCTTCAAAACAGTGTTAAATATTTAACAATTCGCCTATTGACAATAGCTGCGATTATGAGTATAATGTTATTTGTGGAAAGTTGGTTTATTTCAACTATAATACCTAATAATGAGAGGAGTCAGACTATGGCTAGTTTAACAAAAAACCCAAATGTTAATGCATGGGTTGATGAAATGATTGCATTGACAAAGCCGGATAAGGTAATTTGGATAGACGGCAGCGATGAACAGCTTCAGACTCTTAGAGATGAGGCTATATCAACAGGTGAAATGATTAAGCTTAATGAAGAAAAGCTTCCGGGATGCTTATATCATAGAACTCTTCCAAACGACGTTGCAAGAGTGGAGGACAGAACATTTATCTGTACAAATACAAAGGAGGAGGCAGGTCCTACTAACAACTGGTGCGACCCTGCTGAGATGTATGCAAAGCTAACACCTATGTACGACGGCGTTATGAAGGGCAGAACAATGTATGTCATCCCTTATTCAATGGGACCTATTGGTTCGCCTTTGGCAAAGGTGGGAGTTGAGATTACAGACTCTATCTATGTAGTTTTGAATATGGATATTATGACGAGAATGGGCGCTAAGGCGTTCGAGAACCTCGGCGATACTTCAAACGACTTTGTAAGAGGTCTTCACTCAAAGGCTGATGTTGACCCTGAAAAAAGATATATCGTACATTTCCCTCAGGATAACACAATTTGGTCGATAAATTCGGCATACGGTGGAAACGTACTTCTCGGCAAAAAGTGCTTTGCACTTAGAATTGCATCATATCAGGGTAAAAATGAAGGCTGGATGGCTGAGCATATGCTTATTTTAGGCGTTGAAAAGCCGGACGGAGAGGTTAAGTATATAACTGCTGCTTTCCCATCAGCCTGCGGAAAGACAAACCTTGCTATGCTTATTCCTCCTGAGGTTTATACGAAGAAGGGATATAAGGTTTGGACAGTCGGCGACGATATCGCTTGGCTGAAGCAGGGCGATGACGGGAGACTTTATGCTATCAACCCTGAAAACGGTTTCTTCGGAGTTGCTCCGGGAACAAATGCTAAATCAAACTTCAACGCCTTGGAGTCTACAAGAAAGAATACGATATTCACAAATGTAGCTATCAACAATGACGATATGACAGTTTGGTGGGAAAAGCTCGACAAGAATCCACCTGTAAACGCTACAGAGTGGAAGGGAGCTAAGGTGAACGGTCCTGAGTATGTTGCAGAGGGCAACAACCTTGCGCACCCTAACTCAAGATTTACCGCACCTGCTGAAAACTGCCCTTGCATTTCGCCTGAATTTAACAACCCCGAGGGAGTTCCTATCTCGGCAATTATATTTGGAGGAAGAAGGGCTAAGACTACTCCGTTGGTTTATCAGTCATTCGACTGGACTCACGGTACATTCGTAGGCTCGGTAGTATCATCTGAGACAACTGCTGCTGCAACAGGCGCAGTAGGAGTTTTAAGACACGACCCTATGGCTATGAAGCCTTTCTGCGGCTACCATATGGGCGACTACTGGGCTCACTGGGTCGAAATGGGCAAAAAGCTCGGTGACAAAGCGCCTAAGATATTCAACGTAAACTGGTTTAAGCAGGATGACGATGGTAACTTTATTTGGCCGGGATTCGGCGACAATATGAGAGTTCTCGACTGGATCATCAAGAGATGCGAGGGAACAGTTGACGCTCAGGAAACCGCTATAGGATACCTTCCAAAGCCTGAGGATCTGAATCTTGAGGGCATTGAGGACGAGATAACACCTGAGATTTTAGATCAGCTTTTATCTGTTGACAAGGATCTCTGGAACGATGAGGTTGCTGATATTCGTGAGTTCTATAAGCAGTTCGGAGACAGACTTCCTAAAGAAATGTCTGACGAGCTTGATAAGCTAGAGGAAAGACTTAATAAGTAATCAGTTTTATACAGATAAAAAAGGACAAATCCGTTTAGGGTTTGTCCTTTTTAGAGGCAAGAAGCAAGAAGCAAGAGGCAAGAAGCAAGAGGCAAGAAGCAAGAGGCAAGAGGCAAGAGCTGTTCACTCTGTCTTGACACAAATAGTCAAGTATAGTATAATTTTTTATTATAAATATGAATGAATTATTTGTTAATATTAAACAGGTGAAAAAATGTTACAGGTGCTTTGGGGCTTTGTTTTTTTATTATTCGATATTAATTTATCATCATACAGTATTGATATTCTTCCTGATTTTATTGGTTGGATATTAATAGTTTTCGGATTAAATAGGGTTTTACTTAAATGCAAGATATTTACCTTTGTTAAAGTCTCAGGTATATTTATGATTTTTGTAAGCCTTTTGCAGTTTGTAGTTCCATTTATGGGCAGGGGAAATTTTGTTTATACATATTTATCAACGCTTTTCAATATGGAAAATGCCGACTCTGCTTATCTATTAGACAATATATTCTGGGGTCTGAAGCTGTTTGTTTTAACGCTTGTTGTTTTTGCTTTATTTAATATAAGAGACAGGCTGGGCGATATAAAAAGAATTAGAATTCTGAGAGATGTATGGCTTGGCGTTCTGATAATTGAGATTGCAACATATTTGCTTAATAATTTTGTTTCAGATTATATCCCTGAAACTTTACAAAAGGCATTTATGCAGATTTTAGTTTTGGGAGTAATATTCTTAAAAATATGGATTGTTTTTAGTGTAAATAAAGTAAAAAAGGTATTAAATATCGGCGTCAATAATAAATAGGCAGTAAAATAAATTGAAGATGTTTAAATTTCCGGAGGAGATAAAATGTTATCAATTATAATACCCAGCTATAACGAGGAAAAGAATATTGAAAACACAGCTAATGTAGTGTCAGGCATTATGGAGGAAAATAAAATCGACTATGAGCTTGTTTTTGTGAACGACGGTTCTAAGGACAAAACGTGGGAGCTTATTTCCCGTTTGGCTGATGAAAGGGACAATATAGTCGGCGTTAATTTTTCAAGAAACTTCGGAAAGGAAAGCGCTATTTTTGCCGGTTTAAAAGAGGCGAAAGGCGACGCTTGTGTTTTGATGGACTGTGATTTACAGCATCCGCCGCAGGTTATTGTTGAGATGTATAACATTTGGAAGAATAACGACAGTATAGACATAGTTGAGGGCAGAAAGTCAAGCAGAGGCAGGGAAAACCCTGTTTACAAGTGCTTTTCTCTGATGTTTTATAAGCTGATAAAGAGTGCTTCGGGACTTGATATGAAAGCGTCGTCTGACTTTAAGCTGCTTGACAGAAAGGTTGTTGACAATTTAAACGAAATGCCTGAGAGGCTTACATTTTTCAGGGCAATGTCAAGCTGGGTAGGGTTTAATACGGAAACTGTCTATTTTGATGTTGCTGAGCGTTTTGAGGGCGAATCAAAATGGTCTTTTAAATCGCTTGTGAAATATGCAGTCAATTCAATATCGTCTTTTACATCTGCACCGCTCCATATTGTCACGGTCATAGGCTTTATAATGCTTTTGTGTTCCATAATTCTGGGTATCCAAACGCTTTGGAAGTTTGCTCACGGAAGCAGCGAGGGTTTTACGACAGTTATTCTTCTTATTCTTTTTACCTCAAGCCTAATAATGATAAGCTTAGGCATAATCGGTTATTATATATCAAAAATATACGAAGAAATCAAATGCAGACCAAGGTATATAATCTCTGAGAAAAAGAAAAGTTTAAATTTAAAATAATTCGGATATGCAAAGGGGCATTGATTTATATATGAGTAAGGAGAAAAATCTAATGTTGACTCCGCCTCGGGGTTCGGTATCGTTTGAAAAAAGGAGCGTAAAGCGGTGGATATATCAGCACAGAATTTATGGACTGGTATTTCTTATACCGCTTGTAATAATGTACATTGTGTATGCGGTGTTTAAGGTCCACCCGTGGGGAGATAACTCGGTTTTAGTTCTCGATTTAAACGGTCAGTATGTATATTACTACGAAGCCCTGAGAGACGCTTTCTGGGGAGACGGCAGTTTTATCTACAGTTGGAACAGAAACCTTTCGGGTGAGATGTTCGGTATTTTTGCGTATTATCTGTTAAGCCCTTTTATGCTGATTATATGTATTCTGCCGAGAACTATGATGTGCGGAGCCATCGAGATAATTCAGCTTTTAAAAATCGGTACGGCTGCTGTCTCGTTTGCGTTTTTTATAAGAAAAAGCTATAAGCCTAAAAATGCAACTACCGTTATATTTTCAACCTGCTATGCTCTTATGACGTATATGGTCGTCGAGCTTATGGACCCTATGTGGCTGGACGGTCTTATATATCTGCCGTTTATTTGCTACGGAGTCGGAAAGCTTATAGATAAGGGCAAAGTGCTGTTTCTTATAATACCTCTGGCACTGATGTTTATTGCCCACTTTTATATCGGCTATATGGTGGCTATTTTTACAGCCTTGTATTTTTTGTATTACCTTTTTACAACCAAAACAAAGCAGTCGGCAAAATCCATACTGCTAAGTGTACTAAAGTTTATAGGCTCTGCGGTTGTTGCATTAATGCTCGCCTGTGTGGTTTTAATTCCGGTTTACAAGTCGCTGAGCCTGGGAAAGCTTGAATTCAGCACTCCTGATTTTTCGCTGAGAAGTCAGTTCAATTTGTTTGACTTCTTTACAAAGCTTTTTCCGTTAAGCTACGACACGGTACGTCCTGAGGGTCTGCCTATGATTTTCTGCGGAACGCTTACGCTTATTATGGCGCCGCTGTTTTTCTTAAATAATAAAATCAGACTGAAGCAAAAAGCAGGTCTGGGCGCTTTGTCGGCTGTGCTGTTTGTCAGTATGTATTTAGCGCCTGTTGATATTGCATGGCACGGCTTTCAGGTTCCGAACTGGCTGCCTTATAGATACTCCTTTGCATTTTCTTTTGTGCTTTTGCTTATGGCGGTAATGACGTTTGACAGATTGGACGGAGTTAGTCTGAAGGCTGTCGGCGGAACGGTTTTTGCACTTGTTTGCACGCTTGCTTATTATGAGACGACCGATAGTTCCAGCTTTTATACAGTTACCGAAAAATCCCTTGATGACGGAACGACCTACAGCCAGATCGGCGGAATATGGTTCTCGGCAATAATGCTTGTTTTATACTTTGTTCTGTTGCTTCTTTTAAAAAAGAGGAATAAAAGGTTTATTTCCATATTTATATCGGTAGTTGTGTTTGCCGAGCTTTATCTGGTATCGCTTGATACGGTAAGAAAGATAGATACAGACGTTGCTTACAGTGAATATACAAGTTATGAGAATTATATGACCGATATACGGGAAATAGTTGATGACATACAAGAGAGTGACAAATCCTTTTACCGAATGGAAAAGACATTTGACAGAACGGTCTGTGACCCTATGGGAATAGGTTATGCTGGTATTTCTCATTCATCATCGACTATGAATACGAAGGCGCTTTTGTTCCTTAAAAAGCTGGGGTACGGCTACGGAGGAAATTTCACCTGCTATAACGGCTCGACATATCTGAACGATTCGCTTTTGGGTGTAAAATATCTTGTAGATAAGGACGACGAGCTTTGGTCGGCTTATTGTTCGACGAGAATAGAAAATGTTCCGTTAAAATATAACAAGGTAAAGGATTTCAAAGCGTCAGATGAATCAACAGACGGAACAGTTACACAGTATGAAAATCCATATGCTTTGTCTGTCGGATTTCAGGCGGATTCAAGCGTGTGTGATTTGAAGCTTGGGGAATCAAATCCGTTTGAAAATCAAAATGACGTTTTTAATGCAATCATTGCAAACAGTTCGGATAAGGGTAAAAATCAGATACTAAAGCCGCTGCAATTCACAGTTGACGAGATGGTCAATGTGGAGTCAGAGCCTTACGGAGACGACCTGACAAGGTATTACAATACTGCAGAGGAGGGTTCCGAAAGCCATATAGATTATCTTATCAGTGTACAAAGCGACGGACCTGTATATGTTTATTTCCCGACGACATATGAAAAGGCGTGCAATCTTTGGTATTATGACGAGGAGGAGTTTCAGAGATATAAGTCTGAAAATAGCAGCGAGCCTGAAATGGATTATGCGGGCGGTTACTTCGAGGGGGATAATTACAGAATAGCGGATCTCGGAGAATTTGAAAAAGGCAGTACGATAAGACTGAGAATTACTCTGGATAGGGAGGCTTTCTGGAGCGAGGAGTTGTTTTATACATTAGATCATCAGGCGTTTGTAGACGCTGTTAATACTATCAAACAAAACGAGTTCGAGGTAACTGAATATACTGACAGAAGCTTAAAGGGCAATATTGAAATAAGCGGAAGCGATAAAGTTATGCTTACGACAATTCCTTATGAAGATGGCTGGAAAATAACTGTTGACGGCAAGGAGACACAGCCTGTATGTGCTATTGAGTCACTGACAGCGCTAAGGCTTGATGAGGGAGAACACGAGATAGAGATGGTCTTTATGCCGAATTACTTCGTTTTTTCTGTTGTTATTTCAATTGTGGGTTTGATTATTTGCGCTGTGATATTTGTTGTTGAGTATAAAAACGGTATTCTAAAAGAAAAGATAATAAAAAAATTCTCTAAAGCTAAATAAAATGATAAATAGTCGTTTCATTCGGCATTTATCTTCGTTGACATAGAAAACTAAATGGGTTTATTATTATAACAGGAGGAATAATTCCCTCCTGTTTTTGTTTTATTTTTTTATATTTTTTATATTTTTGCTTGTAGAAGTTTTAGGAGGTAACAGTCTAAAAACTAATTTCAGCAATGAGCCCATATTTGTTTTAAAGACGTATTTGGGTTCGGGAATTTTAAGAAAGGATGGACAACAAAATGAGAAAAAAATTAACCTATGGTGACGGAGCGCCCCTTGCGCTTTCGGTTTTTGCAGTTATTCTAAGCGCTCTTGCGGTGTTTTCTGAGTTTATCGGACGCAATGTGTTTAACTACTTCTTCGAAACGAGACGCACCTACATATTAAGTGCAGGAAAGTATATGTACTTTCAAAATTACGGAAGGGCATTAACTGTTTTCGTTGTATCAGCTGCATTTTGCTTTATACTTTTCAAATCTCGAAAAAGAAAAAGCATTGGCTCGGCTGAATGTTCGGTAGTTATGCTAACATCGCTGTCTCTTGGAGCTTATTCAGCCGCACAGCTAGGTCACGAGCTTAAAACCGGAAGCTTTTTGGATTTTGCAGGACTTGATGATTCGGAGCTTTTTATATCATTGTTCAGATACGGCGTTGAAGCGTTTACAATATTGCCTGCATTGTTTTTAATTCTCTCCTCGCTGACTATGTTTGCAAGACTGTCAGCGGAAACATTCAAGGTAAGAGTTGAGAAACAGCTTCCGCTGGCATTTGAGGTGGACAACAGCGAGCCTGTTGTGGTTGAAGGCATTAAAAGCGTTGTTGATGAAAGCAAAGATGATATCGCTGATTTACCAAAATCTCAGGCTGAAAATTTACAAGGCGACACAGGTTCTATTTTCGAAATTATCAAGGAAGAAGAAACTTCTGATGAAACTGAAAGCGATATGACTTCTATTTCAAAAGAAGATTTGGATAATGAAAATTCAGAAGAAGAGCTTGAAAACCAAGTTACATTCGACAGCTTAAATCAACCGGTTGCAGGGAGCTAATTATTTTTATGAAAATAACTCCGTCAGCAATTTATACTAAGCATTTTTACTTCTAAAATTTATACAGCTTTTAAAGGGTATCTTTTGATGCCCTTTCTTTTTTGTATTACGCTTTATTTAGTACCCGATTTGAAATATAAACATATAATAATCTGAGGTGATTTTTATGTGCGGAATAGCAGGCTCGGTGAACTGCAATGATGTTTTTGAAAAAGATATAAGGTATCTTTACGATATTAAAAATGTTCTCAAAAGGAGAGGACCCGACCAGGACGGCGTTTACATAAATAACGACGTTGCACTCGTTCATACCCGGTTGGCGGTAATAGACGTTATGAACGGAATACAGCCAATGATAACAAAAGAGTACGGTGATGATTACATAATAGTTTACAACGGAGAAATTTACAACACTGATGAAGTTAGAGACGAACTTAAATATAAAGGTCACAGTTTTAATGGTCATTCGGATACAGAGGTTGTGTTAAAAGCCTTTATCGAGTGGGGAGAGGACAGTGTTAAAAAGCTAAACGGCATTTTTGCTTATGCTATTTGGAGCGAGAAGGACAACAGTCTGTTTATGGCTCGTGACAGAATGGGTGTAAAGCCTTTATTTTATTCTCAAAAGGGTGACAGGCTTATCTTTTCAAGTGAAATAAAAGGTATGCTGGCGCATCCGCTTATAAGACCGCAGGTGGATCTAACATCAATAGCTGAGATTATGCTTATAGGTCCGGGACGGACGATGGGCTATGGGATATACAAGGATGTAAGCGAGCTTCTTCCGGGGTATTCTGCGACATTTAAGGACGGACGTCTTAAAATTCAGCAATACTGGAAGTTGGAGGACAAGGAGTGTAACGATACTTTTGAACAGTGTCTTGAGAAGGTAACGTATCTAGTCACAGACTCAATAAAGCGTCAAATTGTATCTGATGTTCCGCTGGGAACATTTCTTTCGGGCGGGCTTGATTCAAGCGCGATTTCAGCAATTACCAACAGAGAGTACAAAAAGCAGAACCGTCAGCTTGATACATTTTCAGTTGAGTACGTTGACAATGAGAAGTATTTTAAGGTAAACAAGTTCCAGCCCAACAGCGACAACATATATGTCGATAAAATGGTAGATTTTCTAGGCAGCAATCACCATTACATAAAGGTTGATACTCCTGAGCTTGTAAAAGGACTGTTTATGTCGGTCGACGCTAGAGATCTTCCCGGAATGGCTGACGTTGACTCTTCTATGCTTTTGTTTTGCAAAGAAGTTAAAAATACCTGCAAGGTTGCCTTGTCGGGAGAGTGCGCCGATGAAATTTTCGGCGGTTATCCTTGGTACAGAGACAAGGAAATTCGTATGACGGACGGCTTTCCTTGGTCGCAGTCAACGGCTTATAGAAACAGTCTGATGAGAGACGAAATTAAAATGTCTATTAATGCTAATCAGTATGTATATGGAAAGTATCTTGAAACCATAGGAAAGGTTAATGTTCCTGATGATTTTGATAAAACAGAAAAACGTATGCGTGAGATGTTCAGGCTGAATGTAGACTGGTTTATGCAAAATCTTCTCGAGCGCAAGGACAGAATGAGTATGTACAGCGGACTTGAGGTGAGAGTGCCGTTTTGCGATTACAGAATTGCAGAGTATTTATATTCTGTTCCGTGGAAGTATAAGGATTATGAGGGGAGAGAAAAGGGACTTCTCAGAAAGGCTCTGGAAGTCGATAATTGTCTGCCTGAGGAGATATTATGGAGAAAGAAAAGTCCTTACCCCAAAACGCATAATCCAAATTATCTTTCTGCTGTTACGAAGCTTATGGAGGAGGTAGTTGAAAATTCAGCGTCGCCGATACTTCATATAGTAAAGAAGTCAGAACTGGAAAAGCTGCTTAATCGTAAAGAGGAAATATACTGGTACGGACAGCTTATGGCAAAGCCTCAGACGATAGCATATCTTCTGCAAATAAATTATTGGCTTGACAAGTATAATATTTGTGTGGTTTAAATATAATTAAATGATTTGTTTTACTAAGATATTTGACTTTAGGAAATAATAAGGTTATAATTTAAATGTATTAACAGGTAATTAAGCGAAAGGAAGATAAAAATGTCAAATAAGATAAAAAGAGCGCTTTGCATTATATTGTCGCTTGCAGTTGTGCCGACTGCTTGTTTAACCGCTTTTGCAGAGGATCCGGCTGCTGAGCCTACAAACAATAACAGCGAGCAGGTTTTCGAGCCGTCAAGCTCTGCTTCACAGTCGGAGACCGAGACGGTAACAACCCCTGAAACAACAACTACAACGACTACTGCCACAACTACTACCACTACAACTGTTTCAACCACCAAGCGTTCAAAGAAGTCAAAAACTAAAACCACTACTACCACTGTTCAGACGAGCGAGTACAGGAATACAACAACTAACAGGAATCCTGCGCAGGTAAAAACGACAACTACATCAGAAAACGATAAAGACGATGAAGAAGAAACGGCTTCAGCATCAGTTGTAACAACATCTGATACAAACCCAAGAGGAAGTATGACGCTGTTTCAGTCAGTTCTTATGATGGTAATTATAGTTCTGGTAATTGCTATATTAGCAGTAGTTTTGTGGATGAGGTCTAAGAAGAAAAAGAACGACAACAATTACGACGATTATGATGACTATGACGATTACCAAGGCGGCGGAAACGGCGGTCAGGGTTATAAGGACGGATATTATGATAATCAAGACTATGACGGTTATGATGATCCAAGGAGTCAGAATTTCCAAGACGACTACGACGATGAGCCTGAAATAATCTATGCTGAGGATTCAGATGATTTTGATAATTACGATTCAAACGATTCTCGCTACAGATAATAAAAATAAGCTCCCGACTGAAAAATCGGGAGCTTTTGTTATACTCAAATGTATTTTATTTTACTGAGTTTATTCGTAATCTATTACGTTTACCCAGTTCATCAAAAAGTCTTTCTCTTCGGGGTTTCCCTTAACCGACTGTGAAGCCGCAACAATAGGCATCCACTGCTGAACGTACTGCTTAGCGGTATCGCTCTTTTCGCAGAACAGGTTGAGATATTTCTCTCCCAGCTTTTTCTGACCGTGAAGCATAAACAAAAGATAAGTTCTTGCAGCGTCTGCGGAAGCGTTACCCTGAGTAGCGTGCGCCCAGTCAATTACATAGGCTTCACCGTTTTCGGTAATAATTACATTCGACGGGTTAAAATCTCCGTGGCATACTTTATTGTGTTTAGGCATTCCAGCCAAGCGGGTGTGAAGCTCGTATCTTGTTGTGGCGTCCAAATCAGTCTGAGAGATCTTACCCTGCATTTTGTCTTTCAGCTTGTTTAAAAGAGGGCTTCGCTTGCTTTGAATTTTAAGTTGTATATCAACGAATAACTCCATATATTCGTCAGTCTTTTCGGGGTTTTCTTCAATTAGCTTTGCGATAGTCTTACCCTCGATAAACTGACTTGTGATTGCCCACTTACCGTCGATTTTAGAAACCTCCAAAATGGAAGGTATGTTAAGTCCTGTTTCTTCAACTCTTGCCTGATTGAGAGCCTCGTTTAAGATGTCGGATTTCTTGAAATCTTCGTTGAAGACCTTTATAGCCTTATTTCCGTCTTTATAAATGGTCTTTTTGCTTCTCTTAGCTATTACCTTTTCAAAATCCATAATCAATATCCTCCAATTTTATTTATTTGCTAACGATATCTTTCTTCATAAATAATACCAAAAATATATGCCAAATGCAAGGGCATTTAGATGCAAGATGCAAGAAGCAAGAAGTTAGAAGCAAGAGGCAAGAAAATATTAATTAAATTTTTCAGAGACATTGTTTCTTGCTTCTTGCATCTGGTTTCTTGTCTCTAAAAGTCTTCTATCAGCTTTTCGCCATAGTATGCTTTGAGATACATATCCTTGATCTCGCTCATAAGAGGATATCTCGGGTTAGCTCCTGTGCATTGGTCGTCGAATGCGTCCTCAGTCATCTGGTCGAGAGTAGCCATAAAGTCTTCCTCAGAAATTCCGTAATCCTTTATAGACTTCTTAATACCTACCGTTTCTTTGAGGTTGTCGATAGCGTCTATAAGGAGTTCAAGAGTTTCCTTATCGTCCTTGCCTCTAATGCCTAAGAAACTTGCGCACTCGCAGTATCTTTCAAGAGTATGAGGATATTGATATTGTGAGAATGTTCCCATCTTTCTTGGCGACGGGTTAGCATTGAACCTCATAACATTGTCAATCAAAAGTGCGTTTGCAACGCCGTGAGGCAGGTGATGATAAGCACCCAGCTTATGAGCCATTGAGTGGCAAACACCTAAGAATGCGTTGGCGAACGCCATACCTGCAAGCGTTGATGCCGTAGCCATCTTTTCTCTTGCGAGAGGGTCGTTAGCTCCTTTTTCGTATGCAGACGGCAGGTAAGTGAAGATGTTTTTAAGAGCCTTTAATGCAAGACCGTCTGTGTAATCTGTAGCCATAACAGATGCGTATGCTTCAAGAGCGTGGGTAACAGCGTCGATACCTGAAGCCGCTGTAAGTCCCTTAGGCTGATTCATCATCATATCAGCGTCTACAATAGCCATATTAGGCATCAGTTCATAGTCGGCAAGAGGATATTTTGTACCTGTTCTTTCGTCTGTAATAACTGCAAAAGGTGTAACCTCAGAACCTGTACCCGATGAAGTCGGAACGGCAACAAAGTAAGCCTTTTCGCCCATTTTAGGGAATGTGTAAACTCTCTTGCGGATATCAATAAATCTCATTGCCATATCCATAAAGTCAGCTTCGGGATGCTCGTACAGCACCCACATAATTTTAGCAGCGTCCATTGCCGAGCCTCCGCCTATTGCGATAATAACGTCAGGTCCGAAGGCCGTCATCTGCTTTGTACCCTCTAAAGCGCAGGCAAGCGTCGGGTCGGGGGCAACGTCAAAGAACGTAGCGTGCTTGATTCCCATTTCGTCTAATTGGTCTGTAACGCATTTTGTGTATCCGTTTTCGTATAAGAACTGGTCTGTAACAATAAAGCACTTCTTTTTATCCATTACTGTCTTAAGCTCACGTAGTGCGACCGGCAAACAGCCCTTTTTGAAATAAACCTTTTCAGGTGCTCTGAACCAAAGCATATTCTCTCTCCTCTCGGCAACTGTCTTTATGTTTAATAGATGTTTAACTCCTACATTTTCAGAAACTGAGTTTCCTCCCCAAGAACCGCAGCCCAGCGTTAATGACGGGGAAAGCATAAAGTTATAAAGGTCGCCGATACCGCCGTGTGATGAAGGAGTGTTTACAAGAATACGGCAGGTCTTCATCATATTAGCAAACTTATCTATCTTTTCCTTTTCGGTAACAGGATTAACGTAAAGTGAAGCCGTGTGTCCGTATCCGCCGTCTTTTATCAAGTGGTCGGCTTTGTTTAAGGCGTCGTCGAAGTCTTTTGCCTTATACATACCCAGAACAGGAGACAGCTTTTCGTGAGCAAAAGGCTCGTCGAGAGAAACAGATGTGACCTCACCGATAAGAATTTTTGTACTTTCCGGAACGTCGATCCCTGCGAGTTTAGCAATATCATATGCAGACTGTCCGGCGATCTTTGAGTTAAGAGAGCCGTTGATTATCATTGTTTCACCGAGCTTCTTTGTCTCTGCCTTGCTGAGAATATAGCATCCTCTTTCTTTAAACTCTTTCTTGACCTCTGTGTAGATGTCTTTATCAATGATGACCGACTGCTCGGAAGCACAGATAACTCCGTTATCGAATGTTTTTGAATGAATAATTGAGTTTACAGCCATCTTAATATCAGCCGATTTATCAATAACAGCAGGTACGTTTCCTGCGCCGACTCCGATGGCAGGCTTTCCGCTTGAGTAAGCGGCATGAACCATACCTGGTCCGCCTGTTGCAAGAATAATGTCAGCCTCGCTCATTACCAAATTTGTAAGCTCAAGTGACGGAACGTCAATCCAAGCGATAATTCCCTCAGGAGCGCCTGCTTTTACGGCAGCTTCCAAAACGATTTTTGCCGCTTCAATGGTACATTTCTTAGCTCTTGGGTGAGGGGAGATAATAATTGCATTTCTTGTCTTTAAGCAGATAAGAGTTTTGAAAATTGCAGTTGAAGTAGGGTTGGTAGTAGGAATAACCGCCGCAACCACACCGATTGGTTCTGCGACTTTAATAGTGCCAAAAGCCTCGTCTCTTTCGATAATGTCGCAGGTTTTAGTATTCTTATATGCGTTGTAGATATATTCAGCCGCATAGTTGTTTTTTATAACCTTGTCCTCAACAATTCCCATACCTGTTTCTTCAACAGCCATTTTGGCAAGCGGTATTCTCTGCTTGTTTGCCGCAATAGCCGCCGCCTTGAAGATCTCATCAACCTTTTCCTGAGGATATGCTGCAAACTCTTCTTGAGCCTTTCTAAGCTCTTTCAGCCTTGCCTCTAAAGTCTCAACACTGTCGACAAGCGTTACTGTTGTCCCTGCTGATGTTTCTTTCTTGTTACTCATTTATAAATCTCTCCTATTCATAAATAAAAAATTAAATGCTAATTAATGGCGTCTTTTTATAGATTTAGACAGAAGTGCAATTGACGCCGAAAGATTTTCATTCTGAACAATTATATCGTCAGGCACATTTAAATGTACCTGAGCAAAGTTCCATATAGCCAGAACTCCTGCTTTTACCATAATATCGCAAATTTCCTGAGCGTGCTTATCTGGAACAGTTATTATACCGATTTTAACATTGAAGCTTTTGCAAATCTCGCTTATACGGTTAATTGGAAAAATCCTTTTTCCGTGAACCTCTGTACCAATTAATTTTTCGTTTGTATCAAAACCTGCAACAACATTTAGACCGTGGTTTTTAAAACCCTCAAATGATATTAACGCACTGCCTAAATGTCCGACTCCGACGATGATAGCGTCCTTAACATTATCATAGCCCAAATACTTTTCAATATCCAAAATCAGATCTCTCAGCAGATATCCTGTTCTGGGCTTTCCTCCGCATTCGCTAACCGCCGCTAAATCCTTTCTGACCTGTACCTCATTGAGGTTCAGCCCCTTGGCAACAATAGGTGCAGAAATGGTCATAACGCCCTCTTCTGCCTTACCCCTAAGATAGGTTAGATAATCAGGAAGTCTTTTAACTGTTTGTTTTGGTACTGTTTTTTCATTCTCGAACATATTACCACCTCACATGCTTATTAAATTAATCAGTATTAATTTATCGAAAACAATTATAATAGCACCTTTTACCGTTGTCAATAGTTATATTGTTAATTATTTGACATTCTACCTTTTTACTAAAATTAATAATATTTGGGTAATATTTTTAAATAATTTAACACGGATTTTTTATAAGCTTTCATACATTTTATATTATGAAAATAATCAAAAAAATTTATTTACAAAAAATATAAACCGTCAAGGCATTTTTGCTTAAACGGTTCAAGAAATATTTAAAGAGCTTATTTCATATTAATATGTATTACAAAATAACGTCAAAATGTAAACCCAAAAATCAATACAATTAAAAAATATTTGACGAATCTTTGTTATTAAAGTATAATTATTAACAGACAACTATGTATCAATTATAAGAGTTATAGAGATATTTTAAATTAATTTAGGAGGGAATATGCAAAAGACTATATCTGTTTGTATAGTGATTTGTATACTGTTTACAGCAGTGTTTTTTACAAGCCAACCATTATCTGTTTTCGGCGCAGATAACGGAATAGACTTTGAAAGCGCGGAGCCTATTGACAGTGATATAGTTTATCAAGTTTCAGTAGATAGCGGCGATTACGCAATTACCAGCTTTACCGCTTCTGAGGACGGATACTATTTGTTTGAGGCTCTTGGCGATAAATACAAGGTAGGAGCATTTTTTGGAAATGAGTATAACTACTATGAGCCTGTTGCAACGCTTTTCGACAGCGAAAAAAACGAAGTGCAGTATGTTGAGTTCGACGCTTATGATCCGTCAGTTGATAATAATGCTCCGTATGCGAAAATGGTTCAGAAAATCCAAAAGGGAGAAACATACTTCTATAAAACCAACCTGCTTGATCCTAAAAAGAGCGGTACATATTTAATAAGAGTAATGAAAGCTCCTGATTTGGTTTTTACATATTCATCGGAAGATGAATATTCCGGTTGTTATCAAGTTTACAGATATACAGGCTCTGAAAAGGAATTTACTATAAAAACACGATATACAGTTAGCGAGAGTGAATCTCTTTATACGCCTGATAATAATGTTCTTCTCAGCGGCATTAGTTTGGGAGCATTTGAGGGTAATGAGTTTTTAGAAACTATTAACCTGCCTTATGACTTTGATTTCATTGCTTCGGAAGCTTTTTTTAACTGTAAGAAACTCAGTAATGTAAATCTAAGCCGAAATATCGACACTATAGGCTACAGGGCATTTGCAGGATGTGATTCATTGAAGAGTATTACTATCCGTTCTTATGATGTTATTCTTGAACCGCAATGCTTTGGTTACGATGAAAGCGGAAACAAGTACAGCGATTTTACTATATTCTGCTATGATGGCTCGACTGCGGAGGAGTATGCCAAAGATAATGGTATAAATTATTCAATAATAAGTAATGCGTTTGAAAGCTCAGACAATTCAGAAAAAACAGTCAGTGCAGAAAATAGTAATTCTAGTGCTTCTGATACTTTAAAGCCAACTTCTTACCAAAATGCAAGCAAAAGTATTACGAGTGTAAAGGCAATTCAGGTTAAGAAGGCGAAAATTAAGAAGGTAAAGAAAACCTCAAAGAAAAGACAGCTAAAGGTTAAATGGAAGAAAATAAGAGGCGTTTCAGGTTATCAGATAAAATGCGGACTTAATAGGAAAATGAAAAAAGGGAAAAGGGTGGTTTATGTAAAAGCAAACCGCAGTTCTAAAATTATTAAGGGCTTGAAGTCTAAGAAAACATATTATATTAAAATTAGGGCGTATAAGAAATATGTATCTGCAAAAGGTGAAGAGCTTTGGGCTTATGGAAAATGGTCAAATATTAAAAAGACTAAGACAAGGTAGTAAAAATTAAAACCGGAGGCAAGGAAATTCTTGCTTCCGGTTTGTGTCAAAAGCCCCCAGGTTTATTGGGGTTCGATGCCCTAAGGCTCTAAAACGCCTCTGCTGAGCGGAAACTAACAGAGGCAATAAGATATTCTAATTAATATGAAGTTGATTTTTCAAAGCAGATTGAAGCGCTTGTGAGAAATTAACACCATTTTCAATTGCTAAATCATTGAGCCAAGATGGAATAGTAAGCGTTTTCTTAACGGACTTTTCAAAATGCTTTTTTGCATACTCGTCAACGTCAACAGTAACCATATTTACAAATGCACTTTCGTACTCGTCATATTCTTCATCTACGTTGATACTTTCCATTGATGGAGCTTTAGGGACTTCTAAATTTTCAAGTTTAGCATTGTAGAGGTAGCCTGCAAGACAGTCAACAGCCATTTTCATAGCTTCATCGAGTGTATCGCCGCAGGTGGCTTGATTTATAACAGGAAAAATGACTGAATAGTTGCCCTCTTTTTCTTTATAAAAGCAAGCAGGATACATTGATAACATAAAATTACTCCTTTCATATCGTACAAGCAAAGGCTTACCTCAGCCCTGCTTGTTTAAGTATTGAGTTTGCCGTTCCTTTTGGAATATCGCCTTTATGGTTTGGTATTGTAACCTTACCTTTCTTTGTAGGGTGTGAGTAGTAAAAGTGAGAACCTCTAGTGTACAAATAGACCCATCCATCAGCTTTTATTAGCTTTTCCATTTCTTTGAATGTCATTCTCTCACCGCCTTACACATATATTATATGACATAATACGTATTATGTCAATACGTATTATATAATATTTTCTATGTTTTTCAAGGTCCGCCTTGTTGACATCTAACTAAATATATGCTAAAATATATTCGTAAACAGAAAGGTTTTAGTCCCGACTGCGAGCGTTTAAAAACATAAATCGTTCTGATAACAAAGGTCAACCCTGAGTTTAAAGGCGAGAGTATAGCAAAACTTTTATCAAATCGTTTTTGATTTGGTATGTGAGTTAATTCTATCCTTTTGCCTTTTGGTGAAAGGATTTTTTGATTTAGAAAAGAGGTAAAGTATGGAGGTCAATAACAGCGATACAAGGCTTGCTATTATAGCGATAATTGTAGAGGAGATAGAACAGACTGAAAAGCTTAATAAAATTCTGCATAATTATTCTCAGTACATAATAGGCAGAATGGGTATACCGTATCAAAAGAAAAATGTAAATGTAATAAGCGTTGTTGTCGACGCTCCGAACGATATTATAGGCGCGATTTCGGGTAAGCTGGGAATGATAGATAATATAACGGTAAAAACGGTTTATTCAAAGCTGTAAAGATAATAGGAGTTATATGAATAACAGAGAGTTAATTGAAAAGCTGAAAAGTGAAAGAGCCTTATCGAAAGATGAATTCACACAGCTTATCAGTACATATACAAAAGAAGACAGAGAGTTTGCCGCAAAACTGGCAAGAGAAGAGGCAAACATGGTATTTGGAAAAAAGATTTTTGTAAGAGGTCTTATTGAGTTTTCAAGCTACTGCAAGAATGACTGTTACTATTGCGGTTTAAGACGCTCAAACATAAATGCCGAGCGCTACCGTCTAAGCAAAGAGGATATACTAAGGTGTGCTGACGAGGGGTATGAACTGGGTTTCAGAACCTTTGTACTGCAAAGCGGTGAGGACGGTTACTACACTGACGAGATTTTATGCGATATTGTGAAGAGCATAAAAGGCGCACATTCTGATTGTGCGATAACTCTTTCATTGGGCGAGAGAAGCGAGGAGAGTTATCAAAGGCTTTTAGACGCAGGTGCTGACAGGTATCTGCTTCGCCACGAGACGGCTAATGCCGAGCATTATGCAAGACTTCACCCTAAAAACTTAAAGGCAGAGCATAGGCAGGAATGTCTGAGAACATTAAAAAGGATAGGCTATCAAACAGGCTGCGGATTTATGGTAGGTTCGCCGTTTCAGACGGCGGAGAATTTAGCAGAGGATATGCTGTTTATCAAAAGGCTTGACCCTGAGATGGTAGGTATAGGACCGTTTATACCTCAGCACGATACGCCTTTCAGAGACGAGCAAAAGGGCAGTCTTGAGGATACGCTTTTTATGCTGTCGCTCATAAGGCTTATGAAGCCGAATGTGCTTCTTCCTGCAACTACGGCTCTTGGAACTATTTCGCCAATCGGCAGAGAGCAGGGAATTTTGGCAGGGGCTAATGTTGTTATGCCAAATCTCTCGCCGACGGAGGTAAGGTCGAAGTACCTTTTGTATGACAACAAAATTTGCACAGGAGATGAATCTGCACAGTGTAAGGAGTGTTTAAATAACAGAATGAAAAGCATAGGATATGAGATAGTTACCGACAGGGGAGATTATCAGGAATTGACAATTGACAATGGATAATGAACATATTTGTGTTTAAATAAAATCAAAAACGGAGGATCATTATGAAGTACGATGTTAAGTCTATGAAGGCAGAGGAATTTATCAACGACGCCGAGATTTTAGATACCTTGAAAGAGGCAGAGAAGCGTAAAGACGATAAGGAATATGTTATGTCACTTATCGAGAGGGCAAGAGACTGCAAAGGATTAAGCCACAGAGAAGCTGCAGTACTGCTCGAATGTGAAATTCCTGAGTGTATTGAGGCTATGGAAAAAACGGCAATGGAGATAAAGGAGAAGCTGTATGGTGACAGAATAGTAATGTTCGCACCGCTGTATCTTTCTAACTATTGTGTAAACGGCTGTACATATTGCCCGTATCATCACTGCAACAAGCATATAGCAAGAAAGAAGCTGTCTCAGGAGGAGATCAAAAAAGAGGTCATAGCCCTTCAGGATATGGGACATAAAAGGCTTGCTATAGAATCGGGCGAGGACCCTGTGAATAATCCTATCGAGTATATTTTAGAGAGCATAAAAACTATATATTCTATAAATCACAAAAACGGTGCTATCAGACGAGTTAATGTAAATATTGCGGCAACGACGGTAGAAAACTACAGAAAGCTCAAGGAAGCAGGGATCGGAACATATATTCTCTTTCAGGAGACTTATAACAAACATGACTACGAGCTTTTGCACCCGACAGGTCCTAAGCACAATTACGCTTATCACACTGAGGCTATGGATAGAGCAATGGAGGGCGGAATTGACGATGTAGGGATCGGAGTTTTGTTCGGGCTTGAGATGTATAAGTACGATTTTGTAGGTCTTTTGATGCACGCAGAGCATCTGGAGGCTGTTCACGGGGTAGGTCCGCATACAATTTCTGTGCCGAGAATATGCGGCGCTGACGACATTGACAAAGCTGATTTTTCAAATGCAATTTCAGACGATATTTTCGCAAAACTGGTAGAGGTAATAAGAATTGCCGTTCCGTATACTGGAATGATAATTTCAACTCGTGAGTCGAAGAAGTCAAGAGAAAGGGTTTTAAAGCTTGGAGTTTCTCAAATCAGCGGAGGCTCCAGAACGAGCGTAGGCGGTTATGTTGACCCCGAGCCTGAGGAGGAAAACTCTGCTCAGTTTGACGTTACCGACACAAGAACATTAGATGAGGTCGTAAACTGGCTTTTGGAAATGGGTTATATTCCTAGCTTTTGTACGGCTTGCTACCGTGAGGGCAGAACTGGCGACAGGTTTATGAGTTTGTGCAAATCGGGTCAGATAGCAAACTGCTGTCAACCGAATGCTCTTATGACATTAAAGGAGTATCTTGAGGATTATGCAAGTGAGGATACAAGACGAAAGGGAGAGGCTTTGATTAAAAAACAGCTTGAGCTTATCCCCAATGAAAAGACCAGAAGAATAGCCAAAGAGAGAATTGAAAAGATACATTTAGGCGAGCGTGATTTTAGGTTTTAATTTTAAGGTGAGACGGGTTAATAATTTTTGAAAGGCGGAATGTTTATGCCGACGTTAAATGAAACACCAAGATCAGACAGACTTCATATAGGCTTTTTCGGAAAGAGAAATGCGGGAAAGTCAACGCTTATAAATGCCCTTGCAAAACAGCAGATATCAATAGTATCAGACGTCGCCGGAACGACGACTGATCCTGTGTTTAAGTCTATGGAGATAGCAGGGATAGGCGCTTGCGTTCTGATTGACACAGCAGGCTTTGACGATATAGGCGAGCTTGGAAAAATCAGAGTTGAAAAGACAAAAAAAGCGGCTGAGAAAACAGATGTTGCAGTAATACTATTTTCCGATTCAGATATAAAAAAAGAGCTTGAATGGTTTGAATATTTCAATAAAAGTGGTACGCCCGTTTTGCTTGTAATAAGCAAAGCTGATATTATGTCAAGCGATGAAATTTCACAAATAAGCTCTGAGGTTAAGAAGGCAACAGGCAAAGAGCCGTTGGTTGTAAGCGCTGAGAATGAGAGCATAACGGAAAGGTTTAAAGAAAATCTAATACGTCTTATACCTGAGGATTTTGGCAGCAGAAGTATAACGGGGGATTTAGTAAGCGACAGCGATTTGGTGCTTTTGGTAATGCCTCAGGATATTCAAGCGCCTAAGGGGCGGCTTATACTTCCTCAGGTACAGACAATTCGTGATTTGCTTGATAAAAAATGTATTGTTATGAGCTGTACTACAGACAGGCTTGATAAAACTTTAAATGCTTTGGCTTATCCTCCTAAGCTGATAATTACCGACTCGCAGGTGTTTAAAACGGTTTATGAAAAAAAGCCAAAGGAAAGTATGCTGACTTCTTTTTCGACTCTGTTTGCAGGGTATAAGGGAGATTTGGAATATTATATAAAATCCGCAAAGTCTGTAGAGATGCTGACTGAAAAGTCTAAGGTTCTAATTGCAGAGGCTTGTACCCATGCGCCTTTAGCAGAGGATATTGGCAGAGAAAAGATACCGAGAATGTTGAGAAAAAAGGTCGGCGAGGGACTAAAAATCAATGTTGTTGGCGGTTCTGATTTTCCTGAGGATTTAACAGAGTACGATTTGATAATTCAGTGCGGAGCGTGTATGTTTAACAGAAAATATGTAATGTCGAGAATTGACAGGGCAAAGGCACAAGGCGTTCCTATGTCAAATTACGGAGTTATAATTGCTTATTTGAACAACATTTTAGATAAAATTTCATATTAAAAATGGCTGATGAATATTCATCAGCCTGCAACGGTGACGTTGCATACACCCTGTCTTTGAAAAATTTAAAAACGGCAGGTCGTACTTGGATAAAAAGCAAGTGCGAGTTTGATGCAGTGTGACCGTTGTATTTTTATATATGATTATTTCCGCGTAGTTTTTATTCCGCTTAAAATAATCTTTTTAGCTTTCAAAGCGTCCTCTTTTGAAAGCGGTGGAGTATCTTTTAATGGATAATCAATTCCAAGCGCTTCATATTTAGACTTTCCCATATCGTGATAAGCTAAGACGTCTATCGACTTTAAATTTTTAAGCGTTCCGATGTATTTACCCAACTCAAAAAGATAATGCTCATCATAGGTTATGCCCGGCACAACTACATGACGTATACATACAGGAACATTTTTGTCTTCGAGAAATTTAGTAAAATCTAGTATGTTTTTGCTCGAGAAGCCGGTGAGTTTTTTGTGTTCATCATCGTCTATGTGCTTAATATCAAGAAGCACAAGATCAGTGTATTTAACAAGCTCGTTGAATTCTTTGACTTTTTTCTTGTTATCCTTATCAAACAAGATTCCCGATGTATCAATGCAGGTGTGGATTTTCTGGGATTTAGCGGCTTTGAAAAGCTCAGTTACAAATTTCATCTGCAAAAGCGGTTCTCCGCCGCTGACTGTTATTCCGCCGTTTCTGTAAAAACTCTTTTTTGAGTTGTATCTTGAAAGTATCTCTTTAACGCTTATTTCCTCTCCGCCTGTCATATCCCAAGTGTCAGGATTGTGGCAATACTGACACCGCATTGGGCAACCCTTAGTAAAAATAACCATTCTCACTCCCGGACCGTCTACCGTTCCGAAGCTTTCTATTGAATGTATGTGACCAAGCATTTTAATTCCTCTCCTTATAAAGGATTTAATAAGCGAGATTTTTACAGCTTATCGTGGAATGTTCTTGAAATAACCTCGTCCTGCTGTGCTTTTGTAAGCTTGACAAAATTCACTGCATACCCGGATACACGGACAGTAAGCTGAGGGTATTTCTCAGGGTGCTTTTGCGCGTCTATTAAAGTTTCACGAGACAATACATTTATATTGAGGTGGTGTCCGCCCTCCTCTGCATATCCGTCTAAAATTGAAACAAGATTGTCTATTTGTTCTTTATTTGCCTTTACCTTTGACATAATTATTCCCTCCTAAGTTTATTCACTGAATTATTACTGAATTATTGAAGAAGCTCGTCACCGTCGTCTAAGCCCTCAAACAATGTAGGTGAACTGCAAGGCATATTTCCTTCCATACAGTCCAGTGATTTTGAAACGGAAACCTTTTTGCGTTTACCGTTGAATTTTACACCGCCGTTGCTGTTTACCTTAATGTTCATATGTCCGCCTTTTTTAGACATAAAATCATCAAGCATTGCTACGATATCATCTATTCTCTCATCTGAAGTTTTCATAATATCCTCCGTTATTTATCAGTTTTAATACTCTTTGTCAAAGCTGTCTGTTTCAGAAAGCTCAATATCCACGTCAATATCGCCGACATAAATTTTATTATCCTTTCCAAGCGATTCAGGAATAATTGAGAATGTATTTGAAATGCCGTCCTGAGCGTCTTTGAAAGGAAGCTTTGAAACCGACTTGAGCGACGCTACTGCGCCGTTTTTATCACGGGAGTGCATAGGGTTCGCTCCCGGAGCAAACGCCTCTCCGCCTTTGCGTCCGTCAGGCGTTGAGCCTGTGTTCTGCCCATAAACTACATTGGAAGTAATGGTTAGAATTGAAGTTGTAGGTATGCCGCCTCGATAGGTATGGTTACCTTTGATGTAGCTCATAAAGATGTGAACTATATCGCTTGCTATTTCATCTACTCTGTCGTCGTCATTGCCGTATCTGGGAAAGTCTCCTTCGATTTCGTAATCTACGGCGATACCCTGCTCGTTTCTTATCGGTTTTACCTTTGCATATTTTATTGCCGAAAGCGAATCCGCAACAACCGAAAGACCTGCAATTCCCGTAGCAAACCATCTTGTGACCTTCTTGTCGTGGAGAGCCATTTGTATTCTTTCATAGCAGTATTTATCGTGCATATAGTGAATTATATTAAGTGCGTTCACATAAACCGAAGCCAGCCACTTCATCATATCCTTGAATTTATCCATAACCTCTTTGTAGTCGAGATATTCTGACTTTATAGGTCTGTATTTTGGACCTATCTGCTTCATTGAAATTTCATCGACACCGCCGTTTATAGCGTAAAGCAGGCATTTTGCAAGGTTCGCCCTAGCCCCGAAAAACTGCATTTCCTTGCCTATTCTCATTGAAGATACGCAGCAGGCGATTGCATAGTCGTCACCGTGAGTTACCCTCATAAGGTCGTCGTTTTCATATTGTATTGATGATGATTCTATTGAAGTCTTAGCGCAGAACCTTTTGAAATTGTCAGGCAGGTTTACAGACCACAAAATTGTAAGGTTCGGTTCAGGCGCAGTGCCGAGATTTTCAAGCGTGTGGAGATACCTAAACGACATCTTTGTTACCATATGCCGTCCGTCGACGCCTATGCCGCCTATTGATTCCGTTACCCAAGTTGGATCGCCTGAGAAAAGCTCGTTATATTCCGGCGTTCTTGCAAATTTTACAAGTCTTAGCTTCATTATGAAGTGATCGACAAACTCTTGGATCTGCTCCTCTGTAAACGTGCCGTTTTTAAGGTCACGCTCTGCGTAAATGTCAAGGAAAGTTGAGGTTCTGCCCAGCGACATTGCTGCACCGTTTTGCTCCTTAACAGCTGCTAAATATGCGAGGTATGTCCACTGAATTGCCTCCTGAACGTTTTGTGCCGGCTTTGAAATGTCGAAGCCATAAATTTTACCCAGTTCAATAAGCTCTCCTAAGGCTCTTATCTGCTCGGAAAGCTCCTCACGTTCACGGATAACATCGGAGTACATTGTTATTCTTGTTGTATCCTTTTGGTGTTGCTTGTCTTCAATAAGCTTGTCAACTCCGTAAAGGGCAACCCGTCTGTAGTCTCCTATAATTCTTCCTCTGCCGTAAGCGTCAGGAAGTCCTGTTATAATGTGGCTGGAACGGCAGGCTCTCATTTCAGGCGTGTATGCGTCAAAAACGCCCTGATTGTGGGTTTTTCTATGAACGGTGTAGAATTTGCAGATGTCAGGGTCTACCTCATAACCATTTTCTGAGCAGGCTTTCATTGCCATACGGATTCCTCCGTTAGGCTGTAAAGCCCTTTTAAAGGGCTTATCCGTCTGAAAGCCGACTATCTTTTCTTTGTCCTTATCAAGATATCCGGGACCGTGCGATGTAATGGTCGAAATGATTTTAGTGTCCATATCCAGAACTCCGCCGGCTTCACGCTCCTTCTTTGATAAATCCATAACCTGCTCCCAGAGGTCTTTTGTGGCTTGAGTAGGTCCGGCAAGAAATTTATCGTCCCCGTCATACGGTTTATAGTTTTTTTGAATAAAGTCACGAACGTTTATCTCCCTTTTCCAAACACCGTGATTAAATCCATTCCATTCTTCAAAATTCATTGTTTTCATATTTCGTTCTCTTTCTCCCAAATGTAGTTTTATATTTTTATGAAACATATCATTATTATATTAAACTTATATATTTTTTATTCGCCATTTTTTGCAAAAAACACAATATATAGTGTTTGATAAAATTAGCAAACGTCACCAATAGTTATTATAGTTGGAAAGCTTAAAAAATGCAATAGGTCATTTTTTATAAAAAACCTTTAAAATTTTTTAGTTTATAAATTAAACAATCTATATTTTCTAAAGGCAAAACAAAATTAAAACGGTTATATCCAAAAATATGATTTTAATAAAAAAAGTAATAAAATTTTATTAAATTCATATAATGTATTACTTTTTTTGGTGGATATATTGCCATAAATTTTACCTAAAATGCCAATAATAACATACTATGAACTTTTTATAAAATTTTATAAAATTGCATAAATGTTGGGTTAAACAATAAAACCGACTACAATATATGGTGTTTTATAATATAGCAATGCGGATATTCAGTCACAATTGACGGCGCTATTGCAAAGAAAATTGATATGTGATATAATAATACAGTATTGAAAAATTTACGACTGTTAGATGAAAATGGATTGCGAGGAGGATTGAAATGGCAAAAACAAGAGTTGCCGTTATATTCGGCGGTGTGTCAAACGAACATGAAATTTCGCTTTTGTCTGCGACGAATATAATAAACAATATACCGAGAGACAGATACGACGTTGTATGTATAGGTATTACCAAAAAGGGTCGCTGGCTTCTGTATATAGGAGATACCTCCAAGATCGCCGACGGTTCATGGGAGCAGGACGGTGATAATGTTTCATGTATTCTTTCGCCTGATCCTCTTCACAAAGGGTTTATTGCAATACTCAACGACGGTCAGATTCAGCATATTAAGGTCGACGTTATTTTTCCTGTTCTACACGGAAAAAACGGAGAGGACGGAACTATTCAGGGACTTTTTACATTGGCGAAAATTCCTTTTGTGGGCTGTGACTGCATTTCATCTGCTAACTGTATGGATAAGGAGATAACTCATATTATTCTTCAGTCTCACGGCATTAAGACGGCAAAGTGGATGTCAATAAACAGTTACGACATAGAGAGAGTTGATAAGATTGCAGCGGAAATGGAAAGCAAATTGGAATATCCTATGTTTGTCAAGCCTGCGAACTGCGGTTCGTCGGTCGGGATATCAAAGGTTAATAATAAAGAAGAGCTTATTAACGGTATAAAGAAGGCATTTGCTCACGATAAAAAAGTAGTTGTTGAAACAGGCATCAACGGCATTGAATGTGAGTGCGCTGTTATGGGCAACTGCGGAGCTATTGCGTCAACAGTAGGCGAGATTGACTCGGCTAATGAATTTTATGACTACGAGGGAAAATATCAAAACGACGAATCCCGTACATACATTCCTGCAAGAATAAGCGAGGACAATATTTTCAAGATAAGACAAATAGCTCTTAAGGCTTATTCGGCAATGGGCTGTACCGGGCTTGCAAGAGTGGATTTTTTCCTAACTGACGACGGCGAGATTATACTGAATGAGATAAACACAATTCCGGGGCATACGGCTATCAGTATGTATCCGCAGCTTATGGAGTATGAAGGACTTCCTCCGTCAGAGCAAATTCACAGACTTATAAGTCTGGCATTCGAGGTACAGAGATAAATGAATAATAATGCAATAGGTGTTTTTGATTCAGGTGTGGGCGGATTGACCTGTGTGTCTGAGCTTCAAAAAATTCTTCCGTATGAGGATATAATATACTTAGGCGATACTGCGAGGATTCCTTACGGAACGAGAAGCAAGGAAACTGTTTTTGAATATGCAAAGCAGGACGTTGCGTTTTTCCGTGAGCACAATGTTAAAATGATAATAGTAGCCTGCGGAACGGTTTCCGCTGTTATGATGGCATATCCCATTTTCGATGACGGCGAGCTTTCAAGCGGAGTTTTATATCCTGCTGTAAGGGCAGCTTGCGCTTCTACAAAGAATAAAAGGATTGGAGTTATTGCGACAAGCGCTTCAATAAAATCGGGCGGATATGGGAAAGCTATTCGTGAAATAATACCTGATGCAAAATTGGTTGGAAAGGCTTGTCCTATGTTTGTACCGCTTGTTGAAAACGGCTATACCGACAGGGATAATGAGGTCGCAAAAATCATAGCAAGAGAGTATCTTCAGATTATGATAGATGAAGATGTCGATACACTAATAATGGGATGTACGCATTATCCTCTTTTGAGGAATATTATCTCGGATGTTCTGGGAGAGAAGGTCACTTTGATTTCTCCCGGAGCTGAGGCTGCAAAGTACGCTTTGCGTACTTTGTCAGAAAAAGATATGCTTACAAGCAATAGGCAAAACGGTAAGCTGGAGCTTTACTGTACAGACAGCGTTGAGCTTTTCACTGAAAATGTAAAAACAATACTTGGCTCTGATATTAACGGCAAAATTTACAGAACTGCACTTAAATAGATTTGCCTGTTTTGAGCCTTTGTAATAAGAGGTTAGATGATATTATAATGAATGAAAAAGATGTAATGATAACACTAAACACAAAACAGTCTGACGGGTTAAACAGTGAACATATGGAAATTATCACTGAGGGAAAATATAATAAATTTAAAGACGGATATATAATTTCTTATAAAGATTCTGAAGCTACGGGGTTTGACGGTTCTTCGACCGTCTTGAAAGCAACACAGAGCAATAAAGTAGAGATCGAGAGAACAGGCACTTCGCAGAGTCAAATTATTATCGAAAAAGCAAACAAGCATCACTGTCATTACGGCACACCATATGGTGCGGTTATGATTGGCGTAACGGCAAGAGAAATCAAATCGCATCTTAATGATAACGGCGGAGATCTGTTTTTCAAATATGTAATAGATATAAACTCCAGCTTTATAAGCGACTATGAAGTAAATATAAATGTAAAATTAAGCTAGATTTTTATAATTGATAATCGGCAGCAGACAATGGGTAATTAGATTATCAATTACATAAAAGATGGGAGATATTAAATGACAAGTATAATTAACGAGTTGACAAAAATAGTCAGTGAGGCTTTTGTAAAATGCGGATATGATAAAAGCTTAGGTACGGTTTCCGTTTCGGACAGGCTTGATTTATGCCAGTTTCAGTGTAACGGAGCATTTGCAGGAGCAAAGCAGTATAGAAAAGCTCCTTTTATAATAGCTGATGAAGTAGTTGAAAAAATAAGCGGAAATGAGATTTTCAAATCTGTTGAAATGGTTAAGCCTGGCTTTATCAATATGACGCTGAACGATGAAATAATTATTAATAAAACAAGGGAAATTGCAAATGATATAAATTTAGGCATTCCGCAGGTGGAAAAGAGTGAAACTATTGTTTTAGACTACGGCGGTCCTAATGTTGCAAAACCGCTTCACATCGGGCATCTTCGTTCTGCAATCATCGGAGAATCGCTAAAGAGAATCGCAAGAGCAATGGGGAACAAGGTTATTTCTGATGTTCACTTGGGCGACTGGGGCTTGCAGATAGGTCTTGTTATTGCAGAGCTGTCTGAGCGCAACCCTGACTGGGTATGCTTTTCTCCTGATTTCGACCCAGAAAAGGACAAGGTGAACCCTATTGATGTCGACGAGCTTAATGAAATATATCCTTATGCAAGTCAAAAGAGCAAGTCTGATGAAGCTTTCAAGGAAAAGGCAAGAGCTATTACTGCTGAACTTCAGAGCGGTCACAAGGGATATATAGCCATCTGGAAAGAGATAATGCGTGTATCTGTAAAGGACCTAAAAGAGAATTATGAAAAGCTGTATGTTGATTTTGATTTGTGGTACGGCGAAAGCGACGCTAATAAATATGTGGACGAGCTTATAGATGTTCTCAATAAAAAGGGTTTAATGTATAAGAGCGAAGGCGCTTTGGTTGTAGATGTTGAAGAAGAAACGGACAAGGCGCCTGTCCCTCCTGTTATTATAAAGAAATCGGATAATTCAAATATTTATGCAACAACTGATTTGGCTACCATTATTCAGCGTGAAAAGGATTTTTCTCCGGACAGAATTTGGTATGTGGTAGACAAAAGACAGGGATTGCATTTAACGCAGGTTTTCCGGTGTGCAAAGAAAGCAGGTATTGTGCCTGAAAGCACCGAGCTGGCTCACTTGGCGATAGGAACAATGAACGGAAAGGACGGAAAGCCTTATAAAACAAGAGACGGCGGAGTGATGCGTCTTTCCGATTTGATAAATACGGTCGTTCAAGCGGCTATTGAAAAAATGTCAGATGAGAACTTTGAATCTGATGAGGAAAAGCGTGAGGCGGCTCAAAAGGTTGCCATTGCCGCTGTTAAGTTTGGTGACTTGTCAAACCATATTCAGAAGGACTATATATTCGATATAGATAAATTCTTATCATTTGAGGGCAAGACGGGAACTTACTTGATTTACACAGTAACAAGAATTAATTCTATACTGAGAAATCTCGGTGCTGACGATGATCAGCCGTTGTCTTTCAATGGAATTTACTCTGACATTGAGCGTGAGCTTTTGCTCAACATAATTCTCAGCGGAGAGGCGTTTAAACACGCATTGTCAGAAAGAGCGCCCAGCGTTATATGCGATAATGCATATAAGCTTGCTTCGCTGTTCTCAACATTTTATCACGATAATCACATTATGGGTGAGACTGATAAGGATAAACAGTCTAGCTGGGTTTCGCTGTGCATATTGGTAAGACAGCTTCTTATCAAGCATTTAGATGTGTTAGGAATAAAAGCGGTTGAAAGAATGTAATATATAGCTCTCAGGGCTTATGTCTTGGGGGCTTTTTTGTTTTTTAGATAACTATTAATTTGCAAAACTAAATATATAATAGTATAATAAGTATACCATTATATAAAAGAGGTAATCCAATGAACTATAAAGTTGTCGGTGAAGATATTGTAATTATCCAAAGTGATTTTGATTTAGACGAAACTCTCGACTGCGGACAGGCTTTCCGTTGGGAGAGAATTGATAAAGACAGCGAGGACGCAGATTTGCTGTTGAATATTGACTTTGACAAAGCATATAAAGGCTTTCGGCTTAACACTCAGCTTTTGATAAGCCAGAAGAAAATTAATGAAAATAGCGATGAAAGTCAGATAACTTTACATAACACTACAGAGAGCGATTTTCTGGGCATTTGGCTCAATTACTTTGACCTTGAAACAGACTATTCTCTGCTAAAAAAGGAATTTTCCTCTGACAAAACTATGTGCAGAGCCTGTGAGTTTGCTCCCGGTATTAGAATGTTAAAGCAGGATAAGTGGGAAGCGCTTTGCTCTTTTATTATTTCGCAGAACAACAACATTCCGCGAATAAAGGGGATAATTTCAAGAATGTGCGAGCATTACAAAGGCTTTCCGTCTTATGAACAGCTTGCAGAAGAAACAGTGGAAAGTCTTGCGTTTCTTCGCGCGGGATTCAGGGCGAAGTATCTGATTGACGCCGCTCAAAGACTTTCAATCGGCGAACTTGATTTAGACGATATTTCCTCAATGGATTTGGAAGCGGCGAGAAAATCGCTTATGACGATAAAAGGCGTAGGACCAAAGGTTGCAGAGTGTGCGCTTCTTTACGGAATGTACCGCACGGACGCTTTTCCTGTTGATGTATGGATAAAGCGTGTGATGGAGGAGTATTATCCGAACGGGCTTCCCGAATGCGTAAAAGGTAAAGAGGGAATCGCACAGCAGTATCTTTTTCATTATATTAGAAATCTCGAAAGAGCAGATATTTAATAAAACAACTGTCCGACTTTAAGGTGTTGTTTGCTAAGGGAATTTTTTACATTTTGATGAACAAATTATTTGTTAAAAAAACTAAAAAATCTTTTCAACATTATAGAAGTTTTTTTGGAAAAGCCAAAAAATCGGGTAGTTTTCAACCTTTTCAACAGAGTTTTAAACACTTTTTATTGAGATTTAAACCTTTTCAACAGCTTTTTCAACAGAATTTTGTGATTTTTAAATTCTTGTTGAATAATGCAAAAAATTACGGTCAATACTATTTTTAAGCGAATATTATTGGTATCGGAGGTTTAACTCGATTATGATTAAAGGGATTAATAAACAAATTGTAGAAATCAAATGTCCTAAAAATGAACAGTACGAGAAGATATTACTTTTCACAAAGCAAAACAGCGATGTGAACCGTGTAAGCGAAATTGACGAGGATATGCTTGAAATGTACCGTTCAATTATGAGCAGGTCAAAACAGGATACTCACGAGCGCAACAATGCGGTAGCGTGTGTTGTTCTGCTTTCTCTTGCGTGCTTGTTTCTTTTGGGATTTCTGGTTTTCACACTTCTTTAGAAGTTTTATCTGATGTTTTACAATAAATAAAAATATTTTCAAGAAAAAATCTTCGAAAGCTATTGGCTTTTGGGGATTTTTATGTTATAATGTATTTTGAGTAGTTGGATTTAGAAGCAGGAGTAGTTTTATGAGCTTTGATAAAGGGTATAACAATAGAAAAGGTTATGAGAAAAAGCATCATAATAAAAAGGATAATTTAAGTCAAAGCAAACGTGCTTCTGATTTTAACAAAACTGCGGATAGTGTTTATGACAATGATAATTCAGACTTTACAGACGGAAGTATTATATTAGGGCGCAATCCTGTTATTGAAAGCCTTAAAGCAGGCAAGCTGATTGATTCTATTTATGTAAACAGCGAAGCGGGCGGTTCAATTTCCTTGATTTGCAGACTGGCAAAGGAGAAAGGAATCGTTATAAAGCAGGTCAATGAGCAGAAGCTTAATAAAATGGCGAACGGCGAATCTCATCAGGGTGTTATTGCTATGACAGCCTGTGCTGAGTATGTTGATATACAGGATATACTTAATATTGCAAAGGAGAAGAACGAGCCTCCTTTTATAATTATATGTGATGAGATTGAGGATCCGCATAATTTGGGTGCAATTATAAGAACTGCCGAAGCAAGCGGCGCTCACGGAGTCGTAATCCCAAAAAGGAGAAGCGCGTCTTTAAATCATACGGTTTATAAAACGTCTGCAGGCGCGGCAGCTTGGGTACCTGTGGCTAGGGTTTCAAATTTAAGTCAGGCGGTAGATACGCTTAAAGAAAACGGCGTTTGGATATACGGAACCGACTCAAGCGGAGAGGATTATAATAACGTATCATTCGACGGAGCGGTGGGGCTTGTAATAGGCTCTGAGGGATTTGGTATGAGCAGACTGTTAAAAGAAAAGTGCGACTTTTTGTTGCGGCTGCCTATGGTCGGTAAAATCACATCTCTTAACGCTTCTGTAGCAGGCGGAATTTTTATGTATGAGGTTTTAAAATCACGAACAGTCTTGTAATTGCTTATGGCGATTTTGTTGATTACAGGGTGAGATAAATCTTGCCTTTATATAAATATAAAAACAAAGAACAGGAAACAGCAATAATGAAAAGGAAGTGTAGGAATTGGCAGATAATTTTAATCTTGACGATATTTTAGACGAATATTCTGACAAGGCTAAAAATGTAACTCCTCTGTCTGATGCTGATGTTGACGAGCTTATCGGAGCAGATGAAAAAAAAGAGGACAAAGCTGACAAAACTGAAAAAAAGTCAATTATTGATGATTCAATTTTTAATGAGGTAATTGACGACGGACGTCCTAAGGAAACAATTAAGGCTGAGGTAAATGGCGGTGATAACTCAAACGGAGGAATAGATGACATAGATATAGACGCTATGGTTGAAAAGGCTGTATCTGACGTTGGAGACACACCGGTTTTAGAGAATGAAGAACCAACTCTTGTAAATGATAATAAGCCGAATAATGTGGACAGTTTTACACTTCCTGATATTGAAGTAGACGATGCGGAATTTTCCGACAATGAAGATAATTTAAACGAGACTGATAATGTAAAGAAACACTCAAAAGGTTTTGCAAAAAAGCTGAGCCGGAAGATTGAAGAGGAACGGGAAAGGCTTGAGGCTGAACGGGCTGAGGAAGAGGAGGCTGAAAGAGAAGGTCTTGAAGCCGGAATGGGCAGCAGATTCAGACTGAGAAAAACTTCGGGAAACACAGCTATAATTGAAGGGCTTTTAAAATTAAAGAGAGAAAGAGGTACTGTAAACAGAGAAGCAAACGTATCTCCTGTAAAGCGTCTTAGAATTAAAGACGTTGATTTAGGGCTGGAGGGAAAAATAATCCCCAGAACCGAGCAGTTGGAAAAAATCAATCTTGATGATGACGAGATAATTTTCCCTGAAGGCGCTACAGATACAATGAAGCTTCGCATACTTGCGGAGAGAAGAAAAGACAAGGTGGATAACTTTGTTTTGGAAAACCCTGAGGCGGAAATAAAAGCTGACGTTAAAGACAGTGAAGCCAGAAAGCACGTTAAGGATTTTACAGACTACAATGAAGCTCCGAAGGTTTTGGAGGATATTCTGCAGCTTAAGAGCAATCTTGTTATAAGACTTTGCATCTTGGTGATAACGTCGTTTTTCAGCTTATACATAGCGTTTGCCAACGATTTGGGTTGGCCCATTATTGAAGCTTTCAGAAGAACAAGTGCAGAATCATTTATTTTTACAAATATAGCATTGGGTCTTGTCTCGGCATTTGTTTCTTATACAGTTTTGACATCTGGAATTAAAAAGCTTATAAAACGAAATGCAGATTGCGACAGCGTTGCCGCGTTGGGTATAGTTACTTCGCTAATATCGTCATTGTTGTTGTTTATAAATCCCGGCATTATGCAGACAAGGACATATCACATTTATATGTCTGCGGCTATTTTAGGGCTTTTGTTCAATACGCTGGGTAAACTTCTTATAGTAAACAGAACCGAAAGAAGCTTTAAATATGTTGCGGGCGAGTACGACAAATTCGCTGTTACTAATGTATTAAACGAGGATATTGCGTCAAAGTTTACCAAAGGCGCGCTGCTTAATGATTTTCCTGAGCTCGCAACGATGAGGAAAACTGAATTTAACAATAATTTTTTAGAACATTCATACTCAATGGATATTGCCGATAAATGCAGCAGAAAGTATGCTCCTATACTTCTTGCCGCAAGCGTTTTAGTGGGCTTGCTTGCTCTTATTTTTGACAGAAATGCAGCAGGGTTTTCTCAAAAGATTTTATCTGCATTTGCAGCGTTTTCGGGAACGGTTTCAATTTCATCTTCGTTTGCGCTTATGCTTATAGTAAACCTGCCGCTTGCAAGGGCTTCAAAAAGATTTTTACGCTCATCGGGAGTTATGCTGGGCTATTCTGCTGTTGAAGAATTTGCCGACACGAACTCTATTCTGGTTGACTCACGTCAGCTTTTCCCTGAGGGTATGATAAATCTTGTTAATTTAAAAGCTATGTCGGCAACGCCTATTGAGGAGTCTATTTTAATGGCTGCCAGCTTGTCTTGTCAGGCTGGAAGCGTTTTGCAGTCGATGTTTTATAATATGCTTAAGGGAAAGACCGAAATGCTTTACCCTGTTGAAAGCTATATTTACGAGGACGGGTTGGGTCTATCAGGCTGGATAGACAATCAGAGAATACTTTTCGGAACGAGAGAGCTTATGGAAAACCATTCTATCGAGGGGCTTCCTCCGCTTTCTAAGGAAAAGGAGTATACAAAGGGTTGTATTCCTGTTTATCTTTCCATTTCTGGGGTTGTCTCTACACTGTTTGTTATAACGGTTAATTCTAGCATCAGCGTTAAGAAGTGGCTTCAGGTTCTTGAAAATCAAAATATCACAACGGTTATCAGATCGGTTGACGGTTTTATTTCTTTAAATCTGATGTCTGAGCTTTTTGATATTTCTCCTGATTCGTTAAAGTTTTTGCCGTTCAGATATCATAATGAGTATGAAGACCAGACAGGTTTTATTCCAAAGGCTTCTGCTTCAATGCTCTGTTCGGGACATTTTCCGTCATTTGCAATGCTTATAAGCGGTGCGAAGAAGCTTCAGTTTATCACTAATTTAGGAATGACTGTTCAGTTGGCGGCAGCACTTTTAGGACTTTTGATTGCCCTTGTTATGATGCTTGTAGGTTCATTCAGTTCGCTTTCGGCGACTGTGGTCATATTGTATAATTTATTGCTTTCTCTTTTATCCTTGGGAGTACAGTATTTCAGAAAGCTGTAAAAAATATATCATTAATTACATTAATTTATAAAAGTACGGCGAGTCTTTTAAGGCTCGCCGTTAATTATGCAATTTATAAAGGTTTTATAGCAGTTCTTTTCAAAGCAGTTTTAAAAGCTCATCAACCTTGTTCTTCTCGGCAAGACCTTTTGAAAGTGCAGTTGCGTTTGCGGCAGCAGTTCCCAATTTGAGTGCATAATTATAGTCGTTTGACTCTATATAGCCTGCGATAAAGCCTGCAACCATTGAATCTCCTGCACCGACAGCACTTATCACTTTACCTGCCAGAGTGCCCGTTTTATAAATCTTACCATTTTCAGTAATTAGTATTGCACCGTTGCCGCCCATAGAAACAAGAACATTTAATGCTCCTCTTTTCTGAAGCTCTTTTGCACAATTGATTATATCATCATCTGTTTCTAATGTCTTCGAGAAAAGCTCGCCCAGCTCATAATGATTGGGCTTTATCAGAAAAGGTCTGTATCTCAGTACATTTGAAAGCAAGTCTTCTGTTGCGTCAACAACAATTTTTATACCTCTGTTTTGAAGCCTTTTCATAATTCTTTCATATATATCGCTTGAAAGAGTGTTCGGAACACTACCTGCAAGCACTAGAATATCTCCGTTATGAATATTATCAAGCTTATTATATAACTTATCCATTGCACTGTCTGTGATTTCAGGACCTCTGCTGTTTATTTCGGTCTCAATGTCCGTTTTCAACTTTATGTTTATTCTGGTCATTCCCTTGTCAAGCTCTATAAAGTCAGTGTTGATACCTCTTTCTTTCAGACTTTGCTCAAGGGCTTTTCCGGTAAAGCCTGCAATAAACCCGAGTGCCGTGTTTTCAATTCCAAGATTTTTTAATACAATAGATACGTTTATTCCCTTTCCGCCTAGCTGTAATTCTTCTGAGCTTGTCCTGTTTACTTTACCAGCTTTTAGGTTGTCAACATTTATTATATAATCCCATGCCGGGTTAAAGGTTACTGTGTAAATCATTTTCTCCTCCGTGTTTTTATGTTTACGTTTGATTTTTGTTATGTAATAATCTATAATTATATCATAACATATTTTGATGTGTTTTTAAATAGTAAGGGGTAGTTTGAATTATTACCTGCAAATTAAATGATAAATCAGAGATAGTATGGAGAGTGCGATGATTAAAGCGGTTTTTATTGACTTCTATGGTACTGTTGTGCATGAGAACGACGTTATAATAGAAAAAGTTACAATTTGATATAAGCATTTATTAAATCGGAGATGTGAAATGAGATTTGTGAAAAGCAGTGGCATAAAAATATATTTATCAAAAAAAGATAAGACATTAATATCATCTTTTGAATGTATAGAAAATGCTGTTTTGAAAAGCAATGTGATAGCATTTGATATTTATAATGATAATACTCTTGTTGGTTTTGTTATGCTCAATAATTTTGCTGAGGACAGTTTCTTTTTATGGGATTTTGCTATTGACAGCAACTTTCAAAATCAACATTACGGCGAACAGGCACTAATAGAACTACTGAATATATTAAAATATGATTATAATGCCAAACTGATCACAACAACTTACAAGTATGGCAATACTCATGCAAAATATATTTATGAAAAGATTGGTTTTGTTGAGGTAGATACGGTAAATGAGTGTAATATACACGAAGTAAATTTGGAGATTAAATTATAATATAACGGAGTAATATTTTAAGAGGTGAGTGTTGTTGTTGAATTGTATAATAGTTGGAATAGGCGGTTTTATTGGAACAGTTTGCAGATACCTAGTCGGACTTTTGCCATTAAAACCGGAAAATGCTTTTCCGATAAAAACTCTGGCTATAAATTTTGTAGGGGCGTTTCTGCTGGGACTTATTACCGCAGCGGCGGCAAAGAGCAAATCAATCAATCCGCAAATTTTGTTGATGCTCAAAGTTGGGGTCTGCGGCGGATTTACTACATTTTCTACCTTTGCATACGAGTCTGTAGATTTGATGAAAAACGGCAGTTTAGTCGTTGCTTTTTGCTATATTGCTGTAAGTATTATCTTGGGCGTGCTTGCAGTCTTTGCTGCACAGATGCTTATAAAATAGATTAAGTAATTCATGGATAGGTGGAGGATTTTTAATATGGACTGGTTGTTTGAAAAGGATAACAATTTGTCATGTGCGTGTGGCGGGGTTATTGCTAAGAGGCAATAAAGTTTTAGTACAAAAAATAAAAAATAAAAATGAATATGCCATACTCGGCGGACACTTAAAATTCGGTGAAACAACGGAAGAAGCTCTTGTTCGGGAATATCAAGAGGAAATTGGCGCAAAGATAATATGCAAGCGCTTATTGTGGACGGAGGAGAATTTTTGGAAGTGGAATGGTAAGGATGCACACAATATTAGTTTCTATTATTTGATTGATCTATATGAAGGCACTATTATTCCCAATGGATTTACTCCTCTGAAAGATAATTGTAATGTCGTCTTTGGCTGGGTATCAATTGAAGAGTTAAAGGATATAAATATTTATCCTCAATTTTTAAAAAAGGAAGTTCATAGGCTTGGAGAATGTCCAAAGCATTTTATTAGCAGATAATAGAGTGATTAAAATTTTCCATCGCATATGGGAAAACCATAGCGACGGTTTTTGCTTTCTACTCAGATGTATCGTAAATTTATCTTGCAAAAGAATGTCGGATATGATAAAATATTTGTATTATAAAATAAGGAGAAATTTTATGACTCATCAATATGTGTTGATCCTCGATTTCGGAGGTCAGTATAATCAGCTTATCGCAAGACGTGTTCGTGAATGTGGAGTTTATTGCGAGGTCAAGCCTTACAATAAAATGTCGGTTGAGGATATTAAACAACTTGACCCTGTCGGCATTATTTTCACAGGAGGTCCTCAAAGTGTTTACGGAGACGGTGCACCCGGCATTTCAAGTGAGATTTTTGAACTTGGTATACCTGTTTTAGGCATTTGCTATGGCTGTCAGCTTATGGCTCATACTCTTGGCGGTAAGGTTGAGACCTGCGTTACAAGTGAGTACGGAAAGACTGAGACTGAGTACGATACAAGCTCTCTGCTGTTCAAGGACATTGATGAAAAGGCTGTTTCCTGGATGAGTCATACTGATTATGTAAGCGAGATACCTCAGGGATTTAAAAATATCGCACATACAGAAAACTGTCCAAATGCAGCATTTGAAAATGCAGAGAGAAAGCTGTACGGAATACAGCTTCACCCAGAGGTCAATCACACTCAAAACGGAAATAAAATTCTTCACAATTTTTTATACAATGTCTGCGGCTGTGTTGGCGACTGGACTATGGAAAACTTCGCTGAAACTCAGATAAAGGAAATCAGAGAAAGAGTATGCAGCGGAAAGGTTCTTTTAGGGCTTTCGGGCGGAGTGGATTCATCTGTTGCCGCAGCACTTCTGTCAAAAGCGGTGGGAAGCCAGCTTACCTGCATTTTTGTTGATCACGGTTTTATGAGAAAAAATGAGGGTGACGAGGTTGAAGAAGCCTTCAAAGACTGGGATATAAACTTCGTAAGAGTGAACGCAAAAGAGCGATTTATGTCAAAGCTGAACGGCGTATTCGATCCTGAAACCAAGAGAAAAATCATAGGCGAGGAGTTTATTCGTTGTTTCGAGGCGGAGGCTAAGAAAATCGGCACGGTTGACTATCTTGTTCAGGGAACGATTTACCCTGACATTATCGAGTCGGGAACAGGAGACGCTGCAGTAATAAAGTCACACCACAATGTTGGGGGGCTTCCTGACTATGTTGACTTTAAAGAGATTATAGAGCCGTTACGCTTGTTATTCAAAGACGAGGTTAGAAAGCTAGGTCAGGAGCTTGGGTTATCAGACACTTTAGTATGGCGTCAGCCGTTTCCGGGACCCGGACTTGCGATAAGAATAATCGGTGAGATAACAGATGAAAAGCTGACGATACTTCAAGATGCTGACTGGATCTTCAGAGAGGAGATTGCGAAAGCGGGTCTTGACAGGGAAATTCACCAATATTTTGCTGTGCTTACCTCAATGCGCTCGGTAGGCGTAATGGGCGACGGCAGAACATATGATTACACACTTGCTTTAAGGGGAGTTACCACGACCGACTTTATGACTGCTGATTTTGCAAAGATACCGTACGAGGTTCTGGAGACCTGTGCAAGCAGGATAGTTAATGAAGTTGGCAACATAAACCGAGTTGTATATGATATAACTACCAAGCCGCCTGCTACTATTGAGTGGGAGTAACTATGAATGACTGGTTTACAATAGATAAAATAGACGCAAAAACTTATGTTATCAGTGAATACTATCATCCGGAAGAAACGCATTGCTATTTATTACTTGGGTCAGAGCGTGCCGTTTTGATTGATACAGGTCTTGGTGTATCGAATATTAAAAGCGTTGTTGATAGTTTAACCTCTCTTCCAATACTTGTTATAACAACGCATATTCATTGGGATCATATCGGAGGACATAAATATTTTTCGGATTTTTATGTCCATAGTGCAGAAATGGATTGGTTAAATGGCAAGTTTCCTTTACCGTTAGAAACTGTGAAAGAAATGGTTGTTGACCACTGTGCTTTACCTGACGACTTTGATATAAACAATTATGAGTTATTTCAAGGTGTGCCAACAATGGTTTTGACTGATAAAAATATTATTGATATTGGCGGACGTCAGATTGAAGTTTTGCATACTCCCGGACATTCGCCCGGACACTGCTGTTTTTATGAGCAGGATAGAAGATGGCTGTATTCCGGTGATTTGATTTATAAAAGTTGTTTGACGCCTTTTATCCGACTACCGACCCACTTGCGTTTATGCGTTCTGTTGAAAAGGTGAAAGCGTTGAGCCCACAAAGAATATTTCCAGCGCATCATCAGTTGGATATTCCTGCTTCGCTGGTTAAAAAAGTTTCAGATGGTTTTCAATATTTGTTTCGGCAGGGTAATCTGAAACAGGGTAATGGTGTATTTGATTTTGGGGAGTTTCAGATACATATTTAAGTTAACAAATTGGGCAAACCTTTTGCTTTTTTAAGCAAAATCGCTTATAATATTCTTGCTGGTAGTGGCAAAACAAGACAAAATTATTTAATACTTTAAATGCATGGAGGGAAGATTATGGAAAAACCGAAGGTTTTTGTTCTAATGCCATTTAAAGATGAATTCTTTGAGGCATATGAAATGCTAAAAGAGCATTTTTATGATGACTTCGAATTTTCGCACGCAGGGGATGAGGATAATCAGCAAAATATTTTGGCTGATATTATTTCATCGATTTATAGTGCGGAAATTGTTTTGGCTGACCTTACAGGCTTAAATCCAAATGTAATGTATGAATTAGGAATCGCACATACTTTCAATAAAAAAACAATTATAATAACGAAAGATAATCTTAGTACCTTGCCTTTTGACTTGAAACAGTATCGAACTAAGGACTATTCTACACACTTTAAGAAATTCTATGGACTCATCGAATATTTGGATAAAAACCTTCATGGAACCATAGATGGGAGTATTGTTTTCAGTAATCCTGTAAGTGATTTTCTTGATCAAAACCAAATTCAACCTCAAAATCTATTTAAATCAAATGATTATTCACTTGATATTCCTGAAGGAGAGAAAGGATTTTTAGATTTCTTGGCCGACATTGAAGAAGACACAAATAAAATGACTGACAATTTTAACGCTATTTCTTCTGATATAGAAACTATGAATTCAGGTATAAATGAGTATGCAAAAGAAATTGAAAGAGTACAAAAAAATGGAGGTAATAGCACAGCGGCTTTTGTTCGCAAACAATCAAAAAAGGTTGCTGAATATATTTCAACATTTAGTATGCAATTAAAGGCACATACTAAATCAATTCAGAGTTTATGGACTAAAGTTGAGAAAAACACATTAGGTTTATTAGAGAATAACTATTCCTCAAAACCAGAAAATAGGGAATCGATAAAAGAATATGCAAAAGCTTTGCACGGAATGATGAATCCCATAACTGATTCCAATAAGTCCATCTTAGAGATGAAAAAAACATCTCTTAATAATTTAGGAATAGAAAGAAGTATGAATCAAGCAATTCATTTTTTGGATCAGGATCTTTCGACTTATCTTGATATGACTGAGCAAATGGAGGGTTCAATTGAAAAAATAATTGAGAGAAGTCGATTTATCATAGGCGATTTTTCTTTGGATGAAATGGCAACACTTTGACAACATTTTAATTATTCATTATAAAATAGCTATCTGATTTCTGTTAAAGAAGTTAGATAGCTATTTTTTGTTTATTATTCCCTTAAGATCAGTGCAGTAAGACTAAATAATATTCGGACTGCCGGTATTCGTAATTAAATTATGAGAATAAAAATAATGTTTTCTAAATTATTCTTATATATAGTTATTATTGGTCTTTCCTTTTTTAAAAGCATTATTCCAATCTCTATCGCCGACCTTAAAATCATATTTTGCTTCAGCATAAACAACAAGGTTGAAATATTATCAATTATCTTATCTTGACGAAAGGTATAGATAAAAAGAATATAACTAAGTATCATCTGTCAAAAATAAGCGGTGTACCTAAAACTACAATTATAGATATTTGTTCAGGACAAAGTTCGATTGACCGTTGCTTTGCAAAAACCGTTTTACAAATTGCAAAGGCGTTGGGATGCTCTATGGAGGATATTATGATGCTTGAAGAACCAAAAAAGTACAATGCCGAAACTGGCTTGCCTGAAGATAAAAGCTATTTGGAGTGTGGACTACCAGAATATTTGAAAACATCTTTAGCCAATATGAAAAAATCTTGGGATATCGAATATAGCGGTCAAAGAGACTATCATTGGGATTTATATTGGGGAGAGTTAAATGCGGATATAAATTCTGCTGAGATTGATAAGAGTATATCTTCGGAACAGGCTTGGTATTTACGAGAAAAATATTTAAGAATGGAAAGGAATTGATGTTTAGGCATAATGGGAACTGGGGCTTTTTGTATGAGGTAGATACGGATAGAATAAAAATAGCTCCTGTGTATGATTGCGGAAGTTGCTTATTCCCTCAAGCTGATGAAGTAATAATGCAAAAGGTTCTTGATGAGCAGGAGGAACGAGATTTAAGAATTTTTCAAATCCCACTGTCAGGAATCAAGATAGACAGTAAAAAAATCAACTACCATACTTTCTTATCATCTCTTAAATACCCTGACTGCAATAGAGCATTAAAGCGAATTTCTCCAAAGATTGACTTGAAAAAGATTTGTGCTATTATCGATGATACCCCGTATATTACCGATTTGCAAAAGGCATTTTACAAGACAATGCTTACAGAGCGAAAGGAAAAA
>CANRJA010000012.1 GCA_947630825.1 uncultured Clostridia bacterium
ATCGAGATCGCTAAGGCTCAGGGCAAGTACACAGGAAGAAAGCCTATCGAAATCGACTGGACGAGGTTCGGTCAGCTCTATGGGGAATGGAAGTCAAAGATCATCACAGGCAGGGGCTTTATGCGGAGAATGGGCTTGTCGGCTAATACATTTTACCGCCGTGTCAGGGAGTATGAAGCGGAACATGGGATCGCAGAGCCGACCTCTGCTTGACAGCACCTTCAGACGAACGGAAATGCCCCTCAGAGCCGTGCGAGCCTGCGGAGCGGAAAACTAACCGCCTGAAAAGAAAAGACCTGAGAAGTGCTTGTGTGAGCAAATCTCAGGTCTTTGTGAGTTATTCAGTTCCAAAAGAGTATGCTGTTATTGTGGCGTGCGCCATAATGCTGAAATGGACTTGTACGGAACGGTTTACAGGTGTGCCAATAGACTATGGTTAAAAAATAATTAAGGCTGATACAATTCAGGAACAATTTTGTAGAGTTCAAATTTCGGCTCTCTGGCATCACCTGTATGATAAAAAATCGGAGTTTGGCGACATTGCCCTTATTTATTGACAGGTATATGTACTAAATTAAGTTGTTTTCGTTGTAACCTGTTAAATAAAGATATTCAAATTTGTTGAGAGCCGTCTCAGTCTGAATTCTCGATGAGAGTTCGCGAAATACCCAAAGATAATAGCCATATACCATCAATATATGATATCCCTGTTGAATATTGGGTTTGTTGAAATATGAGTTGGGACAAATCGTATGATTGTGAAAAAACACATCCATTTTTTTGTCATCAATTGGAAGCAAGGAAATCTTACTGTATTCCTTTTTGTTAAATGACACCGAATCATTGCCAACAGTTTCTAGTACGATCTTTTGAGCATTCTCTATATTTCCAAGTTTAATTTCTTCTTGTACTCTATGTCGTGCCTCTGCAGTTCGCTTAAGGCTTGGAACACACTTATTTATATACACGGATAGCAAAGCATATGCAGCTATTGTTTCATCTTGGCATCTGTATAATAAACGATGTGTATTACGTTCGGTAAAGAATAGCGAATAACCCGCTCTATCCGAATGTTCAAAATCATAATAGATTTCAGGATAGGAATGATCTATATCCACAATAAGCGACTGATGATATTGTATAAAATCTATATCTGGGGGAGCTAACAAGCCGTTGCTATTACAAAGTATCTGGTTAAAAAATTCTTGGAAACGAGCAATCACTTTATTCAAGGACGATTCCCCCTCCAAACGCTTGTTCTGTAATGTTTCCCAATAAATCAGCTTCAAGCAATCAATTTAATTTAGCAATTATCGAATTTACTAAATCTTCACCATTAAAATAGTCACCATAGTTTAACTTATCGCCTCTTTCTATATAAAACAAACGATAAATGGTATGCATATTATTCAACACTTTTTCGATTTGAAAGTAGCTCTGCCAATCAAGTTTAATGATAACCTTGTCGTTTGAAACAGTAATATTTACAGATCTTCTGGTTGAAGAATAAATGCGGCTAATGGTTTCCTCGTTGAAGATGTCAGTCACGATACCACCTCCAAATATCCTAATCTTTTTAGGACATCTATAATTCCTTCACCTTCATTAGCATAACTCATCATTTGAGTATAAAAGTCGTCCTGAATTTGATATTGTATTCCTCCACCAGATGTACCAAACCAAGGTGCAATTTCACCTTTTTTCATTGGGATATCACCAGTAACCAAATATTTATTATATGATGAAAAATCGGAGTTAGGCGACATTGCCCTTTGCTCAATTGGTGTTCCTTCTGCACCAAAGAATCGTCCAAAGTTTCCACCATATCTATCGATTACGATTTTATCTTCTGGATGTAAAACAATTTCATCAAACATCCCATTTTTGAATCCATCTGTATTAATATCACCATTCTGACCTGGCCAAATCTCATCACCTGTTGTCTGATTAAACCAACGTGAATCATCATAAACAGCTTTATTTTGGATATACAAATCATAATTAGGCTTATTTGTCCAATTTTCTAATCTCGTCATATCTGCTTCATAGCTGCTTGCAATATCATCAATAAAGCTACTATCACAAGATTTTAAGTAGCTAAGGAAATCATCACCTTGTTCGGTAAGCGTTTGAACAAACTTACTTGCTGTCGAACTTTCGAGCTTTGCAGCAGAAGTAATCACATCTCCGCCACACTTTTGAGACAAAATAACAACATCATCACCACAGCAGCACAGCAACCTTGCTCCGTCATCTCCGTAATTACTGATAAAGGAAGGCAAAGCATCTTTCATAGTACTGCTACTCACAACTGAAATTATTTCATCGGGGCAGTTTGCCAATGTTGACATAATTTCGTGAGCATCACCGGATTTCAGTACATTTTCAATGAAGTCATCACCATAAAGGAAACACCTTGCATCTTGGAATAATCCGGCTACCAATTCGTCAGAGTAACCCATCATAACAAAACGACGATAAGTTTCACTGTTTCCTAAAATCCAATCATTACCCGCATTTACAGCGTTGCTGACACATTCGGGAGCTTTTACGCTTGCAAGTCCTTCTGCCAAAGGTTCAACTAACGGTTGCGATAAGAATCCTGCTGTTGAGATAAAAGCATTTAAATTAAGCTGGTTAGCAGCCGCCTCATTTCCATCAAGTGCGTCAAAATAAAGATCTGTACAGTCGCAAATGAAATCCATCAACATATAGGTGAGTGTTATACTAATGCCAAGCATAACTGCACCACCTATAAAGTTACCAGTCATAAACATTGTCACCGAAGCTGAAATCATGCCATATAGAACATGGAACATCGCATCGCCTGCAATTACAACATTTATTGAATAGTAAACCGACAGATCGGTAACCGTGTATCCTCCATGAGAACCATTGGAAATCATAAAGCTATATTCGTCATCACCCATTATAATATAGCCTGTACCGGACCAACTACCGACTGAAATATTTTCAGCAGGTATAATGATTTTTTGTCCCTTAGAGATAGCTTCATGTATTTCAGCTTTTGACTCATTGCTTATTTCAAGTGAATCAACTTCATTTTCGTTTTGAGAAGCAAATACCTTGAAATCAATTCCTTTGGCTGAAGCTAATTCAAATATCTTTGCGGTAGAGATACTATATACGCCTAAATACTGCTCTAAAACCAAGCTTTCAAGATAAGAAGAAATGTAGCCTGAAGCCAATTGATAATCCCTTTCCACATCAATATCACCATTATAGCTTGTTGTAGAATAGATGTTTCCAAGAATATCAACACCATAAGAGCCATTTTTCTCAATCTCAACCTGACTATATTGTGTTGTTACATTAGGATTATATGTGAAAATACCGTAGCTAAATGTTCTGTCAATATATACTTTACTCGCTCCTGCAAGAATTTTATTCTCAAGATCAAGCTGCATAAAATATGTATTGCCAATCAAACTAAGTAGATTACCAATATATTCGTCCTTGAAAACGGTATTTTCATTCACTTTAGCTTTTTCATCATCTGTCAAAGGTAATGCTTCGTAAGCGGTATATAATGCTTGCCCTGATATAGCCTGGGTATCTGTTACAATTGCATTAACAGAGCCAACTATAAGTTCCTTCGTTTCTTTGTATATACCCCCATTAGATTTGATTACAATGCTTAATGTCTGTAATTCGCCCAACTTAGTAAGTGCACTATCCCATTCATATAAATTTTCGTTGTCTATATATAGTGCAGGCGATATTGCAGTTGCATAAGTTCCAAGGTAATCACCGGCAAGGTTGTATATACTGCTTGGCTTACTGCCATCACCAAATTCCTCATACATTGTATCATTAGGAACGTATCCGATGGAAATAGTGCTAATAGTCGCTCTGGGTGCTGTAATGCCCTGATATTTACCATTAAAACCAAGGTAAATTCCATCTGTTACAATAATTTCGGATTCAATAATATTATGCTCAATTTCTTCGATTTCTCCAACTATATATGAGTTTGCTTGGGGCAGGATTGAGATTTTTCTTTGAGCAATTTTTTTACCAGTTACATTTACACTTATGCTTTCATTTGAGTCATTAAATTCTGAAAGATATAGATATGCATTTACAGGTGAACTTAAAACATTAGAATCAACATTGATTTTTTGCTTATCAATTTCATCAGCAATGCTTTCAACTTGCTTATATTTCTTAAAACTAATGTCAAGATCGAATTCTGCTCCGTCAATCGTTGTTCTTACCCATGTATGGTCAAAATAGTAAACATTTGCAGACTTAGATACTGCCTTGTTTCCAAGCATGAATATTTTGAGAGCAGTATCAATATTGTCTGCTGCTGTAAGCTCAATTATCTGCTGTTCTGTATAGCCTACATTTCCCGTCACATATTCAGCCTCATAACCAAGATAACGGAGCATTGCGATCAGCAGACTTGCGCAGTCTACATCATTACCGCCATTCTGCTCATAAGTGCCAATAGCGCCCTTTCGAGAACCAGTGTAGAATTCAACATTTACATTATTGTAAAGATACTCATAAACAGCAAGAGGAGTTTTCAGGTGATCCGCAAGATCAGCCATTTCCTCTGTCATCTTTGTTTCCGTCTTTTCGTTGGAATCAAGAATTACCCTTGCACGAGGTTCAGGAGTATATGTATTCTCATACTCTCCCTCGCCCTCGTGGTCATCATCAACTACTTGCTGTTCTTTAGATACTGTAATATATACGGTTTCGCTTACAGAATTTCCGCTTTCATCAGAAGCAGTAACAACAATTTTGAATGTTCCTTCCTTATCTGAAACAAAAGCATATCCGTTTTCTGTCTGAGTCAAATTGCCGCCATCGTTTGTGCAGCTTATTGTAACATCTTCTAAAAGTGTATTTGTTCTTACAGTAATGTTAGCTGTTTCATTCGGCTTGATAGGATTTTTATCCAGTCCTACAGAAAGTTTAAGCTCATATTCCTTGATTTGCTCAGAAATAGTTACTGTCTGTGTTTTTTCAGTATAATTTCCTGCGGCATCTTCTGCACGGATAACTATTTCAAATTTACCATAATCATCAGGATCATAATAGGCTGTGCCATCATTAAATGTCAGTTTCTTACCATTTACTGTACCTGTGATCTCGGCATTTCCGCTATCATCGGTAGCAGATGCAGTAATCTCAACTCTGCGGTTTTCCCCAACAGAAACACTGACCTCTAATTCAGGAGGAGTGGTATCTCCTGCTGATACAGTGAACTCATAATTATATGTTGAAGAAATACCGTTGTTATCGGTAGCTGTCACCGCTAAAACATGAGTGCCTGCTGTAAGGTTAGCCAATTCGACCTTATTGCCGGACACCGCTATACCTGCACCATCAAATGTAGCAGACACACTATCAATGCCGTATCTGTCTGTAGCAAAGATGCTGGCATCTACACTGTCTCCCTGCTTCAAAGCGTTTTCGGATAAAACTACCTCAATCTCAGGAGGAGTAATATCCTGAACGGCGAGTACCATAGTTCCTGTGTAGATATTGCCGTTTTCGTCCTCAGCGTACCAAACGACTTCATGAGAGCCTGCATCAAGTCTATCCGCCTGAATAGTATCATCGCTTATTGTATACGGAATGTTATCAATTGTAGCAGTTTGCGATGTGATTGTAAGGTTATCCGAGTACACCAACTTAATGGTTATAAGTTCCTCATCGGTATAAGAAGTCTTATCACTTATAAGCTCAACCTTAACAACAGGAACGGTTAAAGTAAAGTCAGTGTCTGTATTTCCGCCATTTGTTGCGTGAATATCAATCGTAAGATTACCAACGGCATCAGGAGTATAGCTGAATTTTCCGTCAGCATCAAGCTGTACCGCTTCACCATTTACCTTTACAGTAACCACAGCATCGCTATCGGAGACAAATGCGAAATCTCCTGTCTCACCGAGCATGATCACGCTGGGGATAGAATAGTTGACAACGGGGTGAGCTTTTCCCTCTGCAACGTTGATTGTTAGGCTTGCAGATGAAGTGTGTCCAGCCGTATCCGTTACATTCAGTTCAAACGCATAAGAAACTATGGCTGTAGGAACAAAGCTAAACTGATAATTAGAATCAAGACTTACAGCTTCACCGTCAAGTGTGAGCGAATAATTGCTAATTCCGTTCTCATCGTCAACAAAAGCTGTGATTGTTACGGCTTCATTAACATTGACCTCATTTTTATCAGCTTTAAGCTGGGCAGTAGGAGCAGTTGCATCAACGATAATCGACTTATCTGCCGAGCCGGATACTCCAACAATATTAAATGCCTTAGCTTCAACGGCGATAATCGTATCGCTGTCAGGAGCAGTAAAGCTAAACTGTCCATTAGAAGAAACATTTACAGTGTTTCCTCCAACGAGAACCTCGTACTCAGCAATCTCAGCATCGTTCAGATTGGTGATACTGCCGCTGACTGTCGCACCGCTTTTAACAACAGACGGTACATCAATGTCGATCATCGGCTTCACAAGCACATCATCATTCAGAACGGTAATAGTTTTAGTAATAACCGATGTAGAACTATCATCAGAAACCGAGAGCGTAATATCATATGTTCCGGATTCATTGAACTTGAATGAAGCGTAGGGCTTATTCGATCCGAAAATCTGAACATTTTCGCTGTCGCAGTTCCAGTTGAATGAAAGCTTTGAATTGAAAGCATCATCTTCCGCAGTAGAAATAAGCGTTATCTTTTTGCTGACACTTGTGGTTGTGTTCCCTGATACGGATACTATCGGAGCATTATTTACATAATTTACTTTGTCTGCTCCGTCGGAAAGCAGTGTAATATCGTAAAGCTCTGGTGTCTTGCCGGAGGAGGAGACAGCCATATTTACTTTTACTCTGATATATCTTCCCTTGAGTTCTGTAATATCCTTATGATTTGTTATTTCAGTCCACTCGCCAAAGGCATCAAGGTCATCTCCGGTCTGTGCCATAACAGAAAGAACGCTGTCATCATAGAGCTTGCCGTTCCAGTAGATATTTTTCCATTCTGTACCTGCTGTCTTACTGTCATATACCGTAGTCCAAGAGCCTTCCTGCTTATAAGTATGGGAAGGAAGAATAACATCATCTGCGTATACAATGTTAGAAACACCAGCTCTATTATAATAAGTACAAGACACATCGCTTATAACATTATTAAGACCTGAGCCGACACCGTTCACAGAAACGGGCAGATTGATTTTTTCAGACTGATCGATAGTAAGCTTATCAAATGTCCACTTTAATGTCTTTGTGCCGTTTTCGTTTTCAATAATCTCCGCAGGGGCAGGAGTCAAATTATCAATATCAGCACTTGCGTTTCTATTGAAAGTAGCAGTAAAAGAAACATCCGTGCCTGCATTATTGAACACGACATCGGCAAACATATTCATCATTTCGCCGATCTGCTCTGCTGTCGGACTATTCTTGTAGTAGCCCTTTGTGTTATTTGCAATCGTTTCCATCTGACTGCTGTTGCCGCCGATAGCCAATGCACAAATAGTAATCCGCTTACCAAACGCATCAGTAGCAGCCTGTGCAGAAGCAGACGAATCCTGTCCATCAGACATAAGGATAATATATTTCTGTCTTGATGCACTGCCTGTTTCATCAAATAATTCGACAGCACCATTGATACCGTTAGCAATGTTTGTGCCACCGTCTGCATTTAGTTTGTCAATAGCAGTATTCAGAAGTTCAGTATCGTCTGTAAAACCCTGAAGAACAGTAGCGCCAGTTGTAAATTTGATGATAGCACATCTGTCACCCGGTTTCATTTTGGAAACGACTTCCTTCGCAGCACTTACAGCATCATTCCTTCTTGTTCCGGACATACTTCCGGAAGTATCTACTACAATAGCAAGATCAACGTGGTTTTCTTCAACTTCCTGTGAGCCAAAACCATTCAAGTTAAATTCAACATTTACAGTTTCATTCTCATCAGTAAACATTGACTTATCAGTCTTAACATTTAATGCGATTCCGTTTACAGAACCATTGTCCTTATACTCATTCTCGGAAGAAGAACTTACGCTGTCGGTTCTCTGTTCAAGGGTAAGCTCATCGGCAATATCGAGTCCAAGACCGTCAAATTCACCCTCATTGAAATCTTCATTAAATGTATAGGTTTTAGAAATTACAGCTTTCCTGCCAAGCAGCTCCCAATCAGAATCACTGCCATTTACATTAAAGACACTTCCACTAAAGTTAATCTTATCGGCAAAAATACGTCCGTTGATATTAGAAATATTGGAATTGAATGATACTGTTCCGTTAGGAGCGTACAGAATTCCGTTCACATCAATGTTCGATCCATTGATAGTTATGTTGCCATTTCTCGAATAAAGAACAACACGACCTGACGATTTGAAATCATTGACGTTATATGTAATATTGCCATCAGCAATAATATAGCAGTTTCCATCAAAAACAGTGCCACTAATGATAACATTTCCAGATGTTTTCAAAGCACCGTTAATAACGTTTTTATCTTCAATCCTTACAATATCCTCATCACTGGATTCATAATCACCAGCCATAGTGATTATTCTGGAATCCCAATCCGGCATATCTTCTTTTTCAATATGCTCGTTGCGCTCCTCAATGTTAACCTTCCAACCATATGCTGTTATAGAGTCAACAGCATCTACATTGCCATTGAGGTAAAGTTCGGAAGCGTTGCTTATGAAATTCCTTCCAGTGTATACATCACCATTAAATGTACTTTTCCAACAATTCAGGGTGAAGTCTGATGAATTGCTGCCAGAGAAAAGAACATACGGAGAAATATTGTAGGACGGCTGCACCACTTCATTCTATTCCCACTCGCAGATGAATCCACAGTTCGAGGTAGCATATGCCCAGTCGCCTTCAAGGAAGTTATACGTGTTGTTCCAGGTACCTACATTGCCCATGTTCGCATACATATGAACGTAGTTTTCGGTGGTGCTGTTAGGTTCGCCGTAGTCCCAATTGGTGTAATCGAAAGCTTCATCGGTTACCCAGTTCCACTCCGCCGTGTCCGTATCTCTCGAAAGTCCTATAAAATAGGTCTTTTTCGTCCCAGTCGGAAGCAGATTTTCAATTACATACTGCTGTTCCTCCGCTGACGTGATCGTTACCAGATGCCCTCCTATGCTCTCACAGTAGGATTCCGCATCTGTCCAGCTCATCGAGGTATCGAATAACTGATATCGATGCCCGTTTGAGTCAGTGGTTTGAACTTCTGCATCGATGTCATCATCAGCGAAAGCCGTGATAGGCATCACAGTACAGAAGTTTGCCAGCATTGCGGCACTAAGCACTCCGCTAAGAAACCGCTTGCCGGACTTGTGCGTATGTTCCATTTTTCCCAATTCCTTTCATATAGATTTTGAATAGAAAAGAGCATCCTCAAATCAGCTATACATTCGCAGATATTAAGAATGCTCTATTCCGTATTCCATTATATCACTTTGACAAATCCTTGTCAAGAGCCTTTTTTAAATCCAACCGCCCAAATTTTACAAATTATCGTTGTTAAGGTGTTGCTTACGGCACTCCGATAAGCAACTCAATGGTTGAAATGTATTCCTTACAGAGATATTTGCAATACGATACACTCGTTAAAAATGGATTACAGCATTTTGACAGTTGGGCGTCTACCTTTGGTGAAACTGTCACAGCTTTGGAATTGTCGCCAGAAGGCACTAATTACCGAGCAAAGACAAGGTTTGCGAAGTTCTACAATCTGCCAGAGATTATGCAGATGTTTAAAGAAGTTGCTGATATTCAGACAGCCGATATGCTGAAACTCCCCGTACCTAAAGTAAATTACCATAATATAAAGACAAAGCCGAGTGAGATACAGTCCGAAATGGTAGCGGAACTTGCACAACGAGCTGAGAAAGTAAGAGCAAGTTTGGTTGAACCCAATGTTGACAATATGCTCAAAATTACTAACGATGGAAGAAAGCTTGCACTTGACCAACGGCTTATTAATCCAATGCTGCCTGACGATCCAGACAGCAAGGTCAATGCCTGCGTGGACAATGTATACCGCATATGGGAGGAACATACCGATACAAAAGCGGCACAGCTTGTATTCTGCGACCTTTCAACGCCAAAGAATGACGATACTTTCAATGTTTATGATGATATGAGAGAAAAACTTATTGAACGTGGTATACCTGCTAAACAGGTGCGTTTTATTCACGAAGCTACAACCGACGCACAGAAAAAGGAGTTGTTTGCAAAAGTCAGAAGCGGCGAAGTGCGTATATTATTTGGCTCTACTCAGAAAATGGGGGCAGGTACAAATGTGCAGGACAGGCTTATTGCCATTCATAATCTTGATTGCCCTTGGCGACCTTCTGATTGGGAACGTGCGCCCGTAAAGGCGGCATAATAAATATACCTTTGGCAAGGTATTAGGATAGTATCTTACAGTCCTATCATCAACCGATTTACCTGTGAGGGAAACCAAATATCAGGGAAAATAGCACGTCGGTAAAATCATAAGTCAGTTAATTACCAAACTGCGACTGAATGAGGAGATGAAAAGTTAGGTATGAGGATAAAGCCCATACTGGTTGAACGATAGTCCAAACGGTCTGTGTCAGGACTATGGCGTAAGGTAGTTATAAATCGCCATATCACAGCACTTGTGTTCCGCTGTTCAGGAGCATAGGCAAAGATAGGCTGTGACGTATATGCAATAAGCATAAAAGGATAGAAGTCGTATCCGACAACCTAACAAGCCAAATAGTTATTATGTTGCTAAACGGGGATTACCTAAGTCGAAACGCTTGATTACAAGCTATTAAGCATAGGCTTATGAATATTCGATATGGTAACGGAGCCTTCGTAGTAGTCTGAGAGTGTTAATGGCACTTACACGGCGAAGGAAGGCAGTTTATAACATTAACATTATAGAAAGGAAAATGTGTGATACATTATGAGAAATCCCGAATATGTGTTAAACAGTTTGACAAAACACAGTAATCAGAAAGATTACAGGTATGAGCGTTTATACCGTTTGCTCTACAACGAGGAAATGTACTTAATCGCTTATCAAAACATTTATTCAAATGATGGAAGTATGACAAAAGGTACTGACAATCAAACGGTTGACGGTATGAGTATTAAAAGAATACAGAAAATTATACTTTCGCTTAAAGACGAAAGCTATCAGCCAAAACCTGCAAGAAGAACCTATATTCCAAAGAAAAACGGAAAAATGCGTCCGCTTAGTATTCCGTCTTTTGAGGATAAATTGCTTCAAGAGGTCATCAGAATGATTTTAGAGGCAATCTATGAGGGTCACTTTGAACATACTTCTCACGGCTTCAGACCAAACAGAAGTTGTCATACAGCACTTGATAGAATTCAAAAGACATTTATAGGCGTAAAGTGGTTTATTGAGGGAGATATAAAAGGCTTCTTTGATAATATCAACCACAATATGTTGATTGGGATTTTAAGAGAACGTATTGATGACGAAAGATTTCTTAGGTTGATAAGGAAATTTTTGAACGCAGGCTATATTGAGAATTGGACTTTTCATAATACCTATTCAGGTACACCGCAAGGCGGAATTATCAGTCCGATACTTGCAAACATCTATCTGGATAAATTTGATAAGTATGTAAGTGAGTACGCCCAACACTTTAATAAAGGCAAACGGCGTATGCGTACTACAGAGTACCGCAAGAACGAAGTCGAATTAGGTAAAGCCAGAACAGCGTTGAAAAATGCTACTGGTGATTACGAGAAAGAAAATGCGATTGCGCATATAAGGCAGTTGGAAAAAGAGAGAGTAAATATTCCTCACAGCGACCCTATGGATAACAGCTACAAAAGGCTATTTTATGTCAGATATGCTGACGATTGGCTTTGCGGAGTTATCGGCTCAAAAGAGGACTGCAAAACTATAAAGGAAGATTTCAAAAACTTTCTTTATGAAAAGTTACAGTTAGAATTGTCGGAGGAAAAAACACTTATCACCAATGCCAAAAAGAGCGCAAAATTTCTCAGCTATGAAATCAGAGTACGTCATAGCAACCTGACAAAAAGAGATAAAGCAGGCAGGCTTGTGCGCAATTACACAGGCAGAGTTGTTTTAGAAGTATCAAGTGAAACAATTAAGAAACACTTGATTAACACAGGAGCTATGAAACTAATCTACCATAATGGCAAAGAGATCTGGAAGCCAAAGGCGATATATAGATTAAAAGACTGTGATGATTTGGAAATTCTTGACTACTACAACAGTATGATAAGAGGATTTTATAACTATTATTGCATAGCCAATAACAGTTCAATTATCAACAGCTACAAGTACATTATGGAGTACAGTATGTACAAAACCTATGGCACAAAATACAGAACTTCAATCCACAAAGTGATTGGAAAATTCAGAGTTGGCAAGGATTTTGCAGTAAAATTTCAAAATGCCAAAGGTGTTGAGAATATGCGAGTATTCTACAATCAGGGCTTCAAACGACAGAAAAAAGCATTTCTCTCTAATGAAGATTTTGTTCCAAACAGTATTAAATATTTTGGCAGTACAAATTTAATTGACAGGCTGAAAGCTGGACAATGTGAGCTATGCGGAAAAACTAATACTCCCATAGAAATTCATCACATTCACAGACTTAAAGACCTGCAAGGCAAATCTTTCTGGGAAACACTTATGATAGCAAGAAAACGCAAAACATTAGCTTTGTGTAGAAGTTGTCACAAGAAACTACACTGTGGACAGTTAAATTGAGTTTATAAATGGAGAGCCGTGTACATTGAGAGGTGTAAGCACGGTTCGGGGGCGAGTATTTGGAAACCTATCATAGCAATATGACAAGGCGCTGGGTACTTAGCCTACAACGGCAAGGTCGTCTGGAACGTCAGGGAAATATGTTTCCAGAGGTAGAGGTTTACCGCTATGTTACAGAAAGAACCTTTGATGCGTATTTATATCAGTTAGTGGAAAGCAAACAGAAATTCATATCGCAGATAATGACTAGCAAAAGCCCTGTCCGTTCTGCTGAAGATGTGGATGAGGTTGCTCTTTCCTTTGCAGAAGTAAAAATGCTTGCAACGGGTGATGAGCGTTTCAAGGAAAAAATGGACTTGGATATGCAAGTAGCTAAACTGAAAGTTTTAAAGCAGAGCTATCTAAGCGAGCATTACGACCTTGAGGACAAGATACTCAAATACTATCCGAAAGAAATCAAGGACTATGAGGAACGCATTGTAGGTTATGAAAGTGATACGGATATTGCTGAACAGAACAAACCTCAAGGTGAAGATAAGTTCTGCCCTATGACCTTAAACGGTGTAACCTACACTGAAAAAGCAGACGCAGGTAAAATACTTCTTGCTATTTGCAAAGAAAACACATCGTCTGTACCTACCGAAGTCGGAAACTATCGTGGCTTTCGTTTAGAGATTTTTTATGATATAGTCAGTACAAAATACTGCATAAACCTGTGCGGTGCAATGAAACACACTGTGGCATTAGGCTCAGATGCTCTGGGTAATATAACCAGAATTGAAAATGAAATCTCAAAATTCCCTGCAAGATTGGAAGCCGCCAAGACTAAAAAAACTGAAACTATCTCACAGCTTGAAACGGCAAAGGTGGAGGTAGAAAAGCCATTTGCTTTTGAAAAAGAATTAAAAGAAAAGACAGAACGGCTAAACGCTCTTAACATTGAGCTTAATCTAGATAAAAAAGACCCTGCTGTTCTTGATAACGAGCCAGAGCAAAATGATAAACAAGTCGAAAAGAAAACAGTTAGTCTTGAGCGGTAAGGCTAAACAATCAGGGGTATTCTAATTGACTGACCGAGGAAAAGCGGCATTGGTTTGAGTGCTATGCCGCTTTTTACATATCTTATAGTAGACAACTTAATAAAGATATGGTATAATTTAGAAGAAAGGAGGAAATTTAAAATAGCACTGTTACAAATAGTCATGATATTATATAGAAAGGAAAAATATAATGAATAGTAAAGAATTTAATGATAAACTTCGGTTAGAAAATTTTGAAGAGTTAGAAAGTAAATACCAACAAACCAAATTATACTTTGAACAATTGAATGACAATATAACTTGTGAGGAAGTAAAGAAAAAATTTCCAGCGTTCTGTTTCGATGAAAAGGTATTATGTATAAAGTTTCCTACATTTAAGATTAGGATTATCAATGAAAAAATTAACGAGAATTATTGTTATAAATTATTATCTAATATTGGTAATTATGAAATTTATGAAGAATCTAATATTGTAAGTTTGCCTAAATTTATACCAATTCAAACTTTAACAATTCATTGTCTAGAAGATAATTTGGATAAAAATATTGAAACTGCTGAAAAAATTGAAGATAAATTAGCATCTAAACATTTTTGCTATGAAAGACATGTTGCTTATGGACTTTATTCACTACCAATTAAAGTAGATGAAGCAGGGTATATATTAGTTAATAGTAAAAATATTGAATAGTATTAAACTAAATGCTATTCATAACCAATAATAATTTATACATAGCCGAGGGATTTTTAACCGAAAATCACTCGTCAATACATTTCTGAATTGCAAGTGCAGATGTCGATTTTTATCTATTGAGGTTGAAATATTTATAAACATATGGTATAATTATCATATTTAGAATTAATAAATGCACAGAAAGGATGACATATATGTATGTTAAATCAATTGGAGAATATTTGTCTGCAATTAATAAAGAAAAAACTTCAGAAATGAAAATTTTTTTTCGAGGTCAATCACAAGATAAATGGTATTTAACACCTCCTATATTTCGTTCTAAAAAGAGAAAGAAAAAAGAACATAAAATCTACTCTCAAGCTATGACTGAGTGCCCTCAAGATTTTGCTAATTGCAATAATCATTGCGAGATTCTTTCTACAATGCAGCACTATGGCATTCCAACAAGACTATTAGATGTAACCAAAAATGCTTTAGTTGCTCTTTATTTTGCGGTTGTAGATGATAAAGGTATTGTTTCAAAAAATGATGACGGTGTCGTTTATATCATTGGTGCACCAAAAACTCATATTAAAGAATACGATAGTGACACTATTTCGATTTTAGCTTCACTTCCTCGTTTTTCTCAAAAAGAACAAAAGAGAATTAGAAAAAAAGCAGATGAAGCACTAAACGATAAAAAAAGAGAAATCTTCAACTATGATTCAGATGTTCATAGATTGCTTCATGAAATTAAAAAGGAAAAACCACAGTTTGAACCTATTATTAGTCCAAAGGATGTTATGGATAATTTCATCTTTACACCAAAAAAAACAAACCCAAGAATTATTCGCCAACAAGGTGCATTCATTATTTTTGGACTTAAACATAAGAAAATTCGTTGTGAAAAATCATTAATAAAAAATGCGAAATCTAAGAATAAAATTCATAATGCACATAGACCAGTTATTTTAAACAAAATTAAAATTTCAAAAAAACATAAAAAAGATATTTATAAAGATTTAAAAACCTGTGGTATTACGCAGACAAGCCTATTTCCAGAGTTATATAAGTATGGCGAATTTATTGTTAATAAATATAAACTTGATGAAATCTGAAACGATATTGTTGTTTAAAAGGAGGAATTTGAATGGATGCAAATAACTCAATAATAACAATTATACTTACTTCTGCTGTAATAGCATCGTTTGTAACTTCGGTAGCAAATATCATAATTGCTATTTTTTACAACCGAAGAACAAAGTCTGTTGAAAAACAAAAGCGAATTGATGAATTAATTACCTACAGATATACACATCTATTCGATATACTAAAAAAATGGCATGATTATGATAGCTCCTCTGAAACAGAAGATAGAAATCTATCACAAATTGCAACAAGTAGATTAATTAATGGCTTTATTGATTGTTGTCGAAGATTTGAAATTATATCTCCATTGTTAGACGAGGGTTATAAGCATAGTATAAACAAATTAAATCAGAAAGGAAAACAATTATTGAGCGAACTTATTAATATAGAGAATGAGCTTGATAAAAGAATAAATGATGATTTGAGAAAAAGACATAAAATATTATTAAATGATTTAATTGATATATCCTCAAAGTACTCTTCTGAAATTAAAAAAGCTGTTCAATTACAATTAGAACAATTGCTGAAAAAAAGTTAAATATTTTCTTACATAGCCGAGAGGTTTTTCTTGTGAAAATTCCTCGGCTTATTTCATTTCGGGAGGTGATTAACTGAACTACCAAGAATATATTTATTGCCTTAACTGCAAGCTGTACGAAAAGGTACAGAGAGAGCTTGCGGCTTTCCGTGAAGATACTAAGCGTAAAAGTCCGCAGGAAATCTATGAGTTGGCATATCAAATTGCTATTAAAAATGATATTGCTGAGTGCTTTTCTGAAACACATTATACCCCACAGGAAGCAAAAGCTTTGCTGAAATCACGTAATCTTTTAAATGATGTCTATGATGAATGGCTAGGTAATGATTATTCCAATATGGAGAACTTACGTCAGACCATAGACGATTTTAAAGATTACAAAATCAGATCAGAAAAGACACACTCAGAGAAAGAAAGGTGATTTTATTGAATGATAAATAACAGATCCTATGTACCGCTTGACCCTGCCGTGATTGAAAAAGCACGGCAAATGGATTTGCTTTCATATTTCCAAAGGTATGAGCCAAATAATCTAAAGCGTGTTTCGGGCAATGTTTACTGCACTCTAGAACACGACAGCTTGAAGATTTCAAACGGCAAATGGTATTGGTGGTCGAGAGGTTTCGGCGGTGTTTCCGCCCTCGATTATTTAATCAAGGTCAAGGAATATAGCTTCGTAGAAGCTGTAGAAATGCTCTCAGACAGGATTGCTGACTGGATACCGCCGCCCCCTGTTCTAAAAAGTAACAAGCCGAAAGAGTTGTGCTTGCCGCCAAAAAATAAAAACTGCAACAGAATTACTGAGTACCTTTTAAGGCGTGGCATTGATTATCAGCTAATACAAGACTGTATTGCAGATGGTATAATCTATGAAAGTGCCGACTACCACAATGTCTTTTTCGTAGGTAAAGGTGAAAACGGAACGCCAAAGTATGCCGCTTGTCGTGGTACTATGGGCAACTTCAAGGGTGATGTAATGGGAAGCGATAAACGGTATTCTTTTTCGCTTATGTCACAAGAAACTGCTGCTTCGGTACATCTTTTTGAAGCCGCTATAGATTTACTTTCTTATGCAACTTATCTCAAATGTAATGGAGAGAATTACAAAGCAACAAACCTGCTTTCCCTTTCGGGTGTGTATCAGCCCAAAAAGGAGTATGGCAATAGTAAAATTCCTGTTGCTCTTACGGCTTTTTTGAAATCAAATCCACAAATTAAAACAATATTTCTGCATTTGGATAACGATAAAACAGGTCGGCTTTGTGCCGCAACCTTAACAAAACTTTTGCAGAAAGACTATGAAATCGTTGATGATCCTCCGCCTGTCGGTAAGGATGTCAACGATTTTTTATTGTCCTATTTAGGAATTTCAAGACCGATTTCCCACATTGAAAGGAGTGATGTCCGTTGATTGTCTGCTGATTTTTTAAAAGACAAAAGCAAAAAACAATAAGAAAGCGAGGAAAAATGTGTGAAAAAATTTGATGTTACACTCACAGGACAATATGAAAAAACGATTGCTGTTTATGCTGACAGCCCAGAACAGGCAATGGAAAAGGTTCATACAATACTCTTTGACACCGACCTTATCGACTTTTCTGATAAGGATTTTGTCTGCGGCGAAGCCGATATAAAGGACAAAAATGAAGATGAATTTAAAGAATATTATGACGAGAATGTTGATAAAAAGAACGGTAACTGTTCAGAATGTTCGTGCTTCTGTCCTGTGAAAAAAGAATGTATGTGTAAGGACGGGAGTGAAGAATTATGTCTTTCCAAGCACTGAATTTGGCTATCCAAATTCGCTTGTTAGGGGGCAGCCCCTAAAACCCCGTTGTAAGAAAGGTGTATAAGAATGAGTGAGTTATTAGTGAAAGGAGTAACGCTATGCGAAAAAGAAATGTGCAGATACTTTTCCGTTTAACTGATGACGAAGCCGAACATCTATATTCTCTTGTAAGAAAATCAGGTCGCTCTAAAGAAGCGTTCCTCAGAGAGATGGTCAAAGGATATAGGCTCTGCGAAAAGCCTGACCCAGAGTTTTACAAAATGATGCGTGAGCTGTCCTCTATCGGCAACCGTATCAATCAGCTTGCGGTCAAGGCAAACGCACTTGACTATGTGGATACGCCAATGCTTAGAGAGGAAGCAAAGCGGTGGCACGAATTTCAGATTGCAATTCGCAAAAAATACTTGCTGCCCGTTAAGGCAACGTAATGGCAGTATGTGAGATTTGGGACGTTAAGGGCAAGCTCGACCATCCTATAGACTACGCTGAAAACTCAGAAAAGACAGCTAACCCAAATTACACAGAAGCCGATATACAGTCAATGGTTGATGTAATGGAATACGCCACCAACAAGGACAAGACCGAGCAGAGGTTTTTTGTAACAGGAGTAAACTGTGACCTTGCCACAGCAAGAGATGAAATGATAATTGCTAAAGCACAGTGGAATGACCAAAGCGTGATTGTATGCTATCACGGTTTCCAGAGCTTTAAGCACGGTGAGGTCACACCAGAAATCGCCCATGAGGTAGGTGTAAAGTTAGCCGAGAAAATGTGGGGTGACAGGTTTCAAGTTATTGTTGCCACTCACTTAAATACCGACTGCCTGCACAACCACTTTGTCGTGAACTCAGTATCGTTTATAGACGGTAAACACTATCACGACAACAAAGCCAATCTGCGGCTTTTACGCAGGTATTCCGACAAGCTGTGCCAAGAGTACGCTCTGTCCGTAATTGAACACCCAAACGGCAGAAAGAAGCACTATGCTCTTTACCAAGCAGAAAAGAACGGATTGCCAACCAGAGAAAATATAGTGCGGCAAGCGGTAGATGAAGCCATATCTAAATCTTTTACCATAAAAGATTTTGACCACCTGATGTCCGAAATGGGCTATCGTATAAACTACGACGCCAATCGCAAATACTGGACAGTCATCGGCAAAGGCTGGCAAAGACCAAAGCGGTTATATAAGCTCGGTGAAGATTATACAAACGAGCGAATTATGGAGCGTATCAGTGAAAACTCATATGCTGTAAAATTCACCCGCATCGCCAAGCCAAATAAACAAGTCAAGGCTTATCGGCTCAGAGGTTTACTTTCTAAGACAAAAAAGGTTGGCGGTTTGCGTGGGCTGTATTTTCATTACTGCTATCGGCTCGGTATTTTTCCAAAAGGCAGAAAACAAAACTATGCACGGCTTCACTATCTCTTGAAGGACGACCTTATGAAGATGGAAGCCATCACAAAGGAAACAAGACTGCTTTGCCGCAATCACATTAATACGGCGGAACAGCTTTGTTCATATAAGGACGCACTGGAAACAAAAATGTCTGACCTGCTTGCAAGGCGTAAGGGGCTTTACTCTAAATCCTATTCTGCAAAGAACGTAAAAGAAAAAACGGCAATCAGGTCAGAGTTGTCCGAAATTACAGTGCGGTTAAGAACAATCCGAAAGGAGGTCAGGCTATGTGAGGGTATTGCAGCTCGCAGTGATACTCTCAAAGAAAAACTGTCTGCCATACGGGCAGATGAAAAACATCATAGAAAGGAGCTGATAAACAATGAACACAGGCGGCGAGGCGGCAGAACAAATCGTGAGAATGAGCTTGGAGGGATTTCAGGTAGCTGCCAAAATTTCAGGTGAAGGTGCTAAGAACATAGCTATTTTGCTGTATTCTATACTCAAGGAAGAAAAGAAAACAAAAGGAAAAGCACGGCTCACCTCAATGCTGCGTTCAGACAAGGAACTGAAAGTCTTTACCGTCAAGAAGGAGGACTTGAAGAAATTTACGCAGGAAGCGAAAAAGTATGGCGTACTATATTGTGTTCTCGCAGACCGTAAAAACAAAAGCCCAAATGCAGAGGTAGATGTAATTGCCCGTGCTGAGGACGCATCTAAAATCAGCCGTATTGTGGAACGCTTTAATCTTGCTTCGGTGGATACAGCGTCTATTGTAAACGAAGCCGAGAAAGAGGAACACAGGGTTGAGCCAGACATCGGGGTACAAGAAAAGTCAGAAAAGGAAAAGCTGCTTGACGCTCTCATGGGAAAACCAGTACAGAAAGAGGAAATCGCCCTAAACCCCTCTGTGGCAAAGACGGAAAAATCCCCTCTGTCCGAGCCTACCTCAAAGCAGTCAAAGATTTTCGCAGATGGGGCTACTGTGAGTAAGAGTGAAAAACCTTCAGTCAGAGAAGAACTGCGGAAAATAAAAGAAAGACGACGGGAGCAAAATGCAGAGGTTACTCCTGCAAAAGAACTTAATTCTGATAAAGCAAAGTCCACAGGAAAGACCGAGCATAAACAGCCTACAAAACGTAAAAAATCAATAAAATCGAGAGGAGAAAGATAATGAGTATTTATGATGTATTTAATGAAAGCGGCAAATCGTTCAATAAAGAGGAATGGGCTGCCCAAAAGCAAGCACAGCGACAAGAAGCATATGATATGATTGAAGCTACTTGTTCAGAGATAATGATAAACGGTAGTGCTTTTCAGCAGTATCTTGATGTACAGGGTCGTTTTGACCGTTACTCAGTCAACAATGCTATTCTTATATCGGCACAGATGCCCAAAGCAACTCAGCTTAAAGATTACGACAGTTGGAAAAAAAGCCGTGTCTATGTAGATAAGGGAGAACACAAAATTACTATTCTTGAGCCAAGCAAAGAGTATATGCGTGACGACGGAACAAAGGCTGTCGGCTATAACGCCAAAGCGGTATTTGATATTTCCCAAACCTCTGCAAAGGACAGACAGCCGCCAAAGGAACAAAAATCTATGCGTGAGCTTGTGTCTGCAATGATAGACGCTAGTCCCGTATCCTTTGTGCCGGTTGATACTTTAGAACTTCCCGCTTTCTATGACAAGGAACAGCAGACCATATTTGTACGTACAGGCTTAAATGAAGAACAGCTATTTGTATGTATGGCAAAAGAGGTAGCGGCAGCAGTATTTGATTTTAAGCATAAAGAAAACCGAGATACTTCTGATTTCAAATCCTTCTGTGTTGCATATATGATAGGCTCACGTTATGGTGTAAATACCAAAGGTTTCAACTTTGACAATCTGCCAAAAGAATATGCTGATATGGAAACACAGACGTTTAAGGGTGAGCTTGACTCTATGCGTGATGTTCTGGGAGAAATCCAGACCGAGATGTATAAAAGCCTTGATAAGAACAAGCCTGCCAAATCAAAAGAGCAGGTACGCTAATCGGAGGTATAGTCTATGAAACAAGAACGATACTATATCACACTTGACAAGTATGATAAGAATATCGTAGTTAATGCTCTTAATAATTTGCGAACCAAGCAGTTACAGGAAAAACGCCCCACCGATCCTGTTGACGAGCTGATAAGCAGGGTGGCACAAGCCTCTACTAAAAAAGTTAAGGTTGTACCTTGCAATTATGAAGAACGATACTAGGACGGTCTTAATCCTTTCCGCCTTCGGTATTATTCCTGTCGTGTGGTTTGCCCTTCTGACAGCACCTTATATCAGCGGCGGCATTACAGAGATTATCGGTAACCTATCTGAAGCAATTAATAATCCGTTTTCCATAACGATATGTAAGGACAGCTTAAAAACTGTCTTTATTTTTTTGCTTGCCTACAGTATTAGCATCGGTATCTACTTTTCCACACGAAGGAATTACCGCAAGGGAGAGGAACACGGTTCTGCAAAATGGGGCGATGCTAAAGCATTAAATAATAAATACCGTGATAAAAAACCATATGAAAATAAGCTGCTCACCCAGAATGTACGCATTGGTATTAACGGTAAGAAACACCGCAGAAACTTGAATATTTTAGTTTGCGGCGGCTCTGGTGCAGTTAAGACAAGGTTTTTCTGTAAGCCAAACGCTATGCAGTGTAACACTTCGTTTGTTGTGCTTGACCCAAAGGGCGAGATTGTTCGTGATGTTGGCGGTCTGCTTGAAAAGAAAGGATATGAGGTGCGTGTCCTTGACCTTATCAATATGAACAGAAGTCATTGCTATAATCCCTTTGTCTATCTCCGCAATGATAATGACGTACAACGTCTTGTAACTAATCTCTTTAAAGCGACGACGCCGAAAGGAAGCCAATCGCAAGACCCATTCTGGGATACAGCGGCAAGTATGCTTCTTTTATCCCTTATATTCTACCTAAAATACGAAGCACCGCCAGACGAGCAGAATTTCCCGATGGTTATGGAACTTCTGCGTGCAGGAGAGGTATTTGAGAATGATGACAATTATGTCAGTCCTTTGGACGAATTGTTTGACCGTCTTGAGATGGTCAACCCAGATCATATTGCACTCAAGTATTACAGAGATTATCACTCTGGCTCTGCTAAGACCTTAAAGAGCATACAGATTACTTTAGCAGCAAGGCTAGAAAAATTCAATCTGGAGAGCCTTGCAGGATTGACTGCCACAGACGAGCTTGACCTGCCATCTCTGGGTGAAAAGAAGGTAGCATTATTCGCACTGATACCAGACAACGACACTAGCTTTAACTTTATTATTAGTATCCTTTATACACAGTTATTCCAACAGCTTTTTTATCTGGCAGATCATAAGTATGCAGGCTGCTTGCCTGTTCATTGCCATTTTATTATGGACGAATTTGCAAATGTTTCGCTTCCCGATGATTTTGATAAAATACTATCGGTTATGCGTTCTCGTGGTGTATCAGTATCTATTATTCTGCAAAATCTCGCACAGCTTAAGGCACTGTTTGAAAAGCAATGGGAAAGCATCGTAGGAAACTGTGATGAGTTCCTATACTTGGGCGGTAACGAGCAAAGCACCCACAAATATGTGTCTGAGTTATTAGGAAAGTCAACGATAGACACGAACACCTACGGAAAAAGCTCTGGACGAAGCGGAAACTATTCTACCAACTACCAAATATCAGGGCGTGAACTTTTAACGCCAGATGAAGTGCGTATGCTTGACAATCGCTACGCACTTCTTTTTGTGCGTGGTGAACGTCCAATTATGGATTTGAAGTATGACATTTTGAAACACCCAAATGTAAAATTGACAGCAGACGGAGGTTGTCCGCCATATATACACGGTGAGCCAACACAGGCTATTGCGTCCTTTGTGTTTGACAGCAAGATACCAAAGGATGCTGTAAGTGTTTCCCCTGTCAACACTTCCTATGAACTTTTATCCGATGAAGAAATTGCCGAAATGTTCGGCGAAGAAGAAGTATTCAATTGATAAGGAGGATTTAAAAAATGAAACAAATAAAGAAAAACGAAAAAAGAGATACAACTAAACTGCCTATGAGCAGAAAGACAAGAAAGGCTTTTGTTGTTTATGCCGCCATTGTGTTATGTATGTGCATTAGTACAATAACGGCTTTTGCCGCTGATGACCCGATTGCCGTAGTAAACAACCTTTCCACTTTTATTTTTGGTCTGATAAGGGCTATAGGTATGATTATGCTCGGCTTCGGTATCGTTCAGGTAGGCTTATCACTCAAATCTCACGACCCATCTCAGAGGGCAAACGGTTTTCTGACTCTTGCAGGCGGTGTTGTCATTACCTTTGCTAAAGAAATTTTAAACCTTATAGCTAAATAATAACTAATTAAGCAAAGATAACGGGACAGATCTGATTTGCAGATTTGTCCCATTATCCATTTTTACAAAGAGGTGGTCGTGTATTAGTAATCTAAAAAGATATGACATTATTTATGCTGACCCGCCATGGCAGTATGAAAGGAAAAAAGTACAAGGTGCGGCAGAAAATCATTATTCTACTATGAGTAACAAGGATATTTGCAACCTAAACATTGCAGAATTAGCCAATAAAGATTGCGTGTTATTTTTATGGGCAACCTTTCCCAAACTTCCAGAAGCGTTGCAAGTAATCAAAGCGTGGGGCTTTCATTACAAAACGATAGCTTTTTTGTGGCTAAAACAGAACAAGAGCAAAAAAGGTTGGTTTTTTGGTTTAGGATTTTGGACAAGAGGAAATGCTGAGATATGCTTGCTTGCAACAAAGGGTAAGCCGCATAGGAAATCTAATAAAGTCCATCAATTCATTATTAGTCCTATACGAGAGCATAGTCGAAAACCGAATGAAGCCAGAGAAAAAATTGTTGAGCTTATGGGCGATATACCACGATTAGAACTGTTTGCCCGTGAGAAAACAAACGGTTGGGATGTATGGGGAAATGAGATAGAGTGTGATGTTGAAATAAGCAGTTGTCAGGACAAGACAGGAGGTGGTCAATATGTCTGATAATTGGGTTGTACAGAATTTGAATAACTCGCTAAATACTTGGAATGAAAAACTAACTGAAATATGGAAGCTAATTACCCAATCCCCAGAACATTTTAAGGGCGGTGCTATATGGAATGTTATCGTTGACATTCACGGAGCGTTGCAGGCTATAGGTCTTGCTCTGCTAGTGCTGTTTTTTGTAGTAGGTGTAGTGCGTACCTGCGGTAGTTTTACAGAAGTAAAAAAGCCAGAACACGCATTAAAACTTTTTATCCGCTTTGCACTTGCTAAAGGTGTTGTTACCTATGGTCTGGAACTGATGATGGCTTTATTTAAAATTGTACAAGGTATCATCTCAACCATTATGAAAGCCTCTGGCTTTGGAGCGGCACAGAAGACAGTCTTACCGTCAGAGATTGTGACAGCCGTTGAGGACTGCGGCTTTTTTGAGAGTATCCCTCTATGGGCAGTCACGCTTATTGGCGGTCTGTTCATTACGGTACTGTCATTTATTATGATTATGTCGGTATACGGCAGGTTTTTCAAACTATACCTCTATACAGCAATCGCTCCTGTTCCCCTCTCCACTTTTGCAGGAGAACCTAGCCAGAGTGTTGGCAAGAGTTTTATAAAATCCTACGCTGCCGTATGTTTAGAGGGTGCAATAATCGTACTTGCCTGCATAATCTTTTCCGTGTTTTCGGCTTCTCCGCCCGCTGTTGATTCTAATGCTGCGGCGGTATCTATGGTGTGGAGCTATATCGGTGAGCTTGTGTTTAATATGCTTGTTCTTGTCGGTGCGGTTAAAATGGCAGACCGTGTCGTTCGTGAAATGATGGGCTTGTAATTGTAAATTTTTTATGGTGCTGTTGACTTTGTTGTATGGAATGGGTATAATATGGTTAGAATACTACTACCATCACTACAAATCAAGGAGGTGTCGTTATGAATATTCGCCCATCTGCAGCAATCAGACAGAATTACAATGAGATTGCCGATTTATGCAGAAAGACATCAGAGCCGATTTTTCTTACTAAAAACGGCGAAGGTGATTTGGTCGTTATGGATATTGAAACCTATAACCGCAGAGAAAAAATGCTGAAACTTCGTGAGGAACTTTTAGCGGTTGAGGAGGACAGGATTGCAGGAAGAAGCGGCTGCACTCTTGACGAACTTGACGCTTATCTCGATGAAGTCATTGACGAGGTGTAGCATATGGCAGACAGCAAGATATACAAAGTTATTGTTTCCGACAGGGCAAAAAGAATGTTGGGAACACATATCCGCTTTATGGCACAGGTCAACAAGCAGGCGGCGGTAGAAAAAAAGAAAGAGATTATGACCGCTTTGCGTTCCCTTTCCCAGATGCCGCAGCGTTTCCCGTTTTTTGAGGAGCTGTATATCACGCCAAATAAGTATCACAAGATGTATATTGAAAAGTGGTATCTTGTCCTTTACCAAATCCAAGATGATACGGTATATGTGGAATATATCCTTGATTGCCGAAAGGATTACAGTTGGCTTGTCAAGTAACAAGAAAATAAACAGAGTAAAATCGTCACTTTCTAAGAGGTGGCGGTTTTTTTATGCCTTGAAGGAGGTGCTATATAATTGGAAGTCAAAATAAATAAAGAAATCCGTAACTATACGGAGTCGATGTTTTTCGGACTGTCGCTCAGACAGTTTATTTTTTCATTCGCTGCCTGCGGCGTGGCGGTAGGTTTGTATTTTCTGCTTCGCCCTCATTTTGGAATGGAAACCCTTAGTTGGGTATGTATTTTAGGTGCTGCCCCGTTTGCCGTTATGGGATTTGTTAAGTATAACGGAATGACTGCTGAGCAATTCGTCTGGGCGTGGACAAAGTCAGAGTTTCTTATGCCCAAAAAGATATTGTTTCATCCAAACAATCTTTACTTTGAAACGCTGAAAGATACAATTCAAGACTATGAAAGGGCGGCTCTTGGTGTGAAGCCAAAAAACCCACTAAACAAATAAAGGAGGTAAACTATGATAAAAACGCTTAGAAACCTGTTTAAGCAGGATAAGGAGAAGTTTGTTATACCAAAATCGGTACAAAGCGTTATTCCGATTAACACCGTATGGGATGATGGTATTTTTCTTGTTGGCAGGAACAAATACGCAAAGACATATAAATTTGAGGATATAAACTATGCTGTGGCGAGCCGTGAGGATAAAGAAGCTATGTTCCTTGAATATTCAGAACTTCTTAATTCTCTTGACAGCGGAGCAACCACTAAAATTACAATAAACAACCGTCGCTTGAATAAGGCAGATTTTGAACAGACCATTTTAATCCCAATGGCAAATGATAATCTTGATAAATACCGTAAGGAATACAACAAAATGCTGCTTGATAAGGCAACAGGAGCTAATTCCATTGTTCAGGATAAGTATGTTACAATATCCGTTTGCAAGAAAAACATTGAGGAAGCACGAAGCTATTTTGCCCGTGTTGGTGCTGACCTTATTGGTCATTTCAATCGTCTGGGATCAAAGTGTACGGAACTGGACGCAGTAGACAAGCTGCGTATATTCCACGATTTTTACACAGGCGAGGAAACGGAATTTTCATTTGATATGGTACACTCAATGCAGAAAGGTCACGACTTTAAAGATTATATCTGCCCTGACACCTTTGAATTTGAAAAGGATTATTTCCGTATCGGCGACAGGTACGGACGAGTGATTTTTCTTAGAGAGTACGCCGCATATATCAAGGACAGTATGATAGCAGAGCTTTGTGAGCTTAATCGTAATATGATGCTCTCAGTTGACGTCGTTCCCGTTCCTACTGATGAAGCGGTAAGAGAGGTAGAAAACCGTTTGCTCGGCGTGGAAACCAATATAACTAACTGGCAAAGAAAACAAAATCAAAACAATAATTTTTCTGCTGTTATTCCTTACGATTTGGAACAGCAAAGAAAAGAAAGCAAGGAATTTCTTGACGACCTTACAACCCGTGACCAAAGAATGATGTTTGCCGTAATAACAATGGTGCATACGGCTGATACTTTAGAGCAACTCGATAATGACACCGAAGCGTTGCTAACAACCGCAAGAAAGCACTTATGCCAGTTTGCTGTATTAAAGTATCAGCAAATGGACGGTCTAAACACAGCCTTACCATTCGGTGTTAGAAAAATTGACGCTTTGCGTACTCTGACAACAGAGAGCCTTGCGGTATTTATTCCGTTCCGTGTACAGGAAATCTATCACGAAAACGGAGTGTACTATGGACAAAATGTCATTTCAAAGAATATGATTATCGCAAACCGCCGACAGCTTTTGAATGGCAATTCGTTTATTCTCGGCGTATCTGGTGCGGGTAAATCTTTTACGGCAAAGGAGGAAATGACAAATATTATCCTTACTGATCCTAATGCTGATATAGTTATAATAGATCCAGAGCGTGAATATTCTCCGCTTGTAAAAGCAATGCAAGGCGAGGTTATTCATATCTCTGCTACAAGTAAAAATCACATCAATGCTTTAGATATGAACTCCGATTACGGCGACGGTGCAAATCCTGTTATCCTCAAATCGGAGTTTATTTTATCCCTCTGTGAGCAGCTTATCGGTAATTCAAGTCTTGGTGCAAAGCAAAAATCCATTATAGACCGCTGTACGGCAAGCGTGTACCGCTATTATCAGCAGGGTAACTATAAAGGAACTCCGCCAACCTTGCAGGACTTTCGTGAGGAACTTCTCAAACAAAACGAACCAGAAGCACAGGAAATAGCTCTTGCGATTGAACTGTTTACTGATGGTTCACTAAATACTTTTGCAAAGCATACCAATGTGGATACTGACAGCCGCTTAATCTGCTATGACATTTTGGATTTAGGCAAACAGTTATTGCCTATAGGTATGCTAGTTGTGCTTGACAGCATATTAAACCGTATCACAATGAATAGAGCAAAGGGCAGGAACACCTTTATTTTCATTGATGAAATTTACTTGTTGTTTCAACACGAATACTCTGCAAACTTCCTTTTTACCTTTTGGAAGCGTGTGCGTAAATACGGTGCGTACTGTACGGGTATTACCCAGAATGTAGACGACCTCTTGCAAAGCCATACAGCAAGAACAATGCTTGCTAACAGTGAATTTATCATTATGCTCAATCAGGCATCTACAGACCGTATAGAGCTAGCCAAACTCCTTAATATTTCTGACCTTCAGATGAGCTATATAACAAATGTCGGTGCAGGACAAGGACTGCTTAAAGTGGGAAGCTCTCTTGTGCCGTTTGTCAATAAGTTCCCTCACAACACAGAGCTTTACAAGCTGATGACGACAAGGTTTGGTGAAGTTTAAATAAATTTTTTCGTTTAACACTTGTAATTTGTATTGACTGTTGTTATAATATACTTGTGAAACTGATATGGAAATTCAATAGTATAATTTAATATTATCTTTGAAATATTAAAATATGGAGGTGCATTATGTCAATTGTTAGTGATGAACAAGTAATAAAAGTTTTACGTCAATACAATCCGTGGTGGAGAACTCCCTCTGCTATTAAGGAAGAAAGCAAGCCTCAGAAACGTCTGGCATATTATGAAGCACTAAAAATGCTCAGACATAAAAGTATCCGACGTTTTGCGGTACTCTCTGGCGTAAGGCGTGTAGGCAAAACTACGATTATGTATCAGATAATCGACAAACTGATAAATGAAGGTGTCAATTCTAAGAACATTCTATATGTGACATTTGACAACCCTATTCTAAAACTTATTGATGTGGAAAGTGTATTATCTATTTACGAATCTTTATACCCTATGAATGGAACAAGGTATATCTTCTTTGATGAAATACAGTACACAGATAATTGGGAACTTTGGATGAAAGTCATTTATGACAGCAGAAAGGATATACGATTAATAGCTACAGGCTCAGCAAGTCCAATTCTGGAAAAAGGCTCAACAGACAGCGGTACAGGCAGATGGAGTATTTTAAAAATTCCTACTATGTCATTCTATGAATATTGCAGACTGCTTGAGCTTGACGAGCCGATACTTCCAGAAAATTTACGGTTATCTAAACTTGTAAAAATGAATACGTCCGAGCTTGACGATTTAATGAGCCGTTTTACTTATCTGCAAAATCATTTTAACCGTTATCTGACTATTGGCGGTTTTCCAGAGCTTGTATTGTCCGAAGATGATTTATATGCTCAAAGAATGCTCCGTGAAGATGTTGTTGATAAAGTTATAAAGCGAGATGTACTGACTTTGTTCAATATACGCAGTCCGCTTTTAATGGAAAAATTGTTTCTTTATCTCTGTATGAACTCAACGGAGATTTTCAATGCAACTACAGCGGCAAAGGAGCTTGATAACACTTCGGTAACAACGATTGACAGTTATATTGAGGCACTTGAAATGTCTAATCTTATCTATTTGTCAAAGCCTATAAATGTGGGCAGTAAGGGAGCATTAAAGGGTAAGCCGAAAATCTTTATTGCAGATGCAGCTATTCGTAATGCGGTGCTGATGATTGATGATGTGCTATCAGATGAAAAAGAACTTGGAGCTATAGTAGAAACCGCAGTTTACAAGCATATTGTATCCTTTTATCAAGGAAGTACAGCACAGTTAGGATATTTCAGAAAGGCAAAAGATAACCAGAAAGAAGTAGATGTCGTGGTAGAACTTCCACGTCAGAAAATTCTCTGTGAGGTAAAATACCGCAACAACTCGCATATTACTGCCACAGATGCAATTGTGGAGTTATGCAAAGACGAAAACTCAAAAGTAACTAACGCATTTTTGATTACAAAACATTTAGACGACTTTGGCATAACAAAGCACGAAACAGCTACGCCGATTATGCGTATTCCTGCAATTGTTTTCCTTTATCTCTTAGGTAAAGCGGAAGCTGAGGGGCAAAACGGAAAAATTTAATATAAACAAAATATAAAGATAACGCTCATTTGAACAATGAGCGTTATTTTTTATAATGAAAGGAAAAGCCTATGAAGAATAAAAAATCTATTATCTGCATTATTGCCGCCGTCGGCCTTTTAGCTGCGGCGGCTTTTTGCAGTTATCAAATCTATCATAACAATGCACAGGTAAACGAACAAATACAAGCTTTTGAGGAGCTTGCAGAGGTAGCAAATAAAACCCCCAATAAAGAAAAATCCCCTGATAATAAACAGATAGATGTTCTTGCGAATTACAGAAAGCTGTATTTGCATAATGCGGATATGGTCGGTTGGATTTCTATAAAAGGCACTACAATCAATTATCCAGTAATGCAGACTAAAAGTAATCCAAACTTCTATCTAACCCACAACTTTGAAAAAGCATACAGTTATTTGGGTGTGCCGTATGTGCAAGAGGACTGTGATATTGGCACAAGTGACAACCTCATTATCTACGGTCATCATATCAAGTGGTATAAGATGTTTGGAGCCTTAGAGCAATACAAATCTAAGAGCTTTTATGAGGATCATAAAAAAATTCAGTTTGACACGCTAACTGAGCAGACAGAATACGAAGTCATTGCAGTATTCAAGACAGTAGCGTATAACCCTAAAGGTTTTCGCTACTATGACTTTGTCAATGCGGAAAACGAGGAGGAATTTAATGCCTATGTGAACAAATGCAAAGAGCTTGCCTTTTATGATACAGGTGTGAATGTCGAATACGGGGACAGGCTAATTACTCTGTCCACTTGTGAATACTCAGCACAGAACGGCAGGCTTGTAGTCGTGGCAAAAAAGATTGTGTGATATGACTGTAAATACTTTGGGAAAGGAGGTTTTCTATGGCTGATATAAAGACCAAAGATGCAGTCAAAGGCACGATAAAAACTATTGATAAAGCTGCTATAGCAGGAGGACGTATGAAATCCGCTTATGCTAAGACAAAGGATAAGTCTGAACACAGCTATTATACAGAGGAAAATTCCCCTGCTGAGTATGCATCTGATAAGATTACCCGTACTTCAGGTAATGCATCTGAAAAATGCATCCGTCAATTTAATAAGCAGGGTGAAAAAAGCGTTCAGGTAACTAAGAAAAATATTTTTAAGGCAAAGGATAAGGTGTCTGAATTAAAAACTAAAAGGGCAATAAAAGCCGCCAATCAGAGAAAGGTACAGACAGTGGCAGAACAGAAAAAAGGTTTAGCAATCCATCAAGGAACTACTAACCATTCCCCTACTCTCGACTCCCCTACTCTCACTTACACCAACAAGTCACATATAATAAAATCTCGTCAACAGGAAAAAAGGACAATCAAGACCACTGTTCAAAACACAGATAAAGCTGTTAAATCCGCTGCTAAAGGAACGGTTAAAACTACTAAAAAGAGTATAAAAACTTCGCAAACGACCTCTAAGGCAGCAATTAAGACTACCAAAAGCTCTGTAAAAACGGCAAAGACCTCTGCCAAAACGGCTCAAAAAGCGGCACAAACGGCAAAAACCACAGCAAAGGCAACAGCAAAAGCGACAAAAGCAACTGTCAAGGCTGCCATTGCCGCAGTTAGGGCAATTATCGCAAGTACAAAGGCTTTGATTTCAGCGATTATTGCAGGAGGTTGGATTGCTATTGTGATAATTCTTATTGTTGTGCTTCTCGGCTGTGCTGTTTCATTATTCGGCGGAGGCAGTGAAAGTAATTCATATAATCCAATTAGTACAGAAGTGGAATTTTACGACCCGCTCATACGTCAGTATGCAAAACAACACGGCATTTCTGAATATGTTGAGCTTATCAAGGCAGTTATGATGCAGGAGTCTGGAGGGCAAGGTACTGACCCTATGCAAGCGTCTGAGTGTGGATTGAATACCAGATTTCCGAATACGCCAAACGGGATAACCAATCCTGAGTATTCTATTAATATAGGTATACAGAATTTAGCCGCCTGTCTAAACGCGGCAGATGTAGAAAACCCGATTGATATGGAACATATAAAGCTAGCTTTGCAAGGTTACAATTTTGGCAACGGGTACATTGCGTGGGCTAAGAAAAACTACGGCGGATATTCCTATGCCAACGCTGTAGAGTTTTCTAAAATACAGGCAAAAAAGTTAGGTTGGAGCAGTTATGGAGATACTCAGTATGTAGCCAATGTATTACGCTACTACCCTTATGGTCGTGCATTCACAGGCGGAGGAAATCAAGAAATAGTTAATGTAGCTCTTTCACAATTAGGAAATGTAGGCGGTAAACCTTATTGGTCTTGGTACGGCTGTAATAGTCGTATAGAATGGTGTGCTTGCTTTGTATCTTGGTGTGCAGACCAATGTGGCTATATTGATACTGGAATAATTCCGAAGTTTTCTTACTGTCAGACAGGAGCTGATTGGTTTAAAGAAAAGGGGCAATTGCAAAACCGAAAATATGAGCCATCCGCAGGCGATATTATCTTTTTTGATTGGAATACTGATGGTCTTTGCGACCATGTTGGTATTGTAGAAAAATGTGAAAATGATGTTGTTTATACCGTAGAAGGTAATTCTGATGATGCCTGCAAGCAAAATCAATATTCAGTTGGAAGCAACACAATTTATGGGTACGGTGTCCCTTCTTATTAAACAAAAAAAGCAAAAGAATAACGAAAGGCTATTCTTCTGCTTACATACATTTCTCTAAAAAAATATACCACCTGCACAAAAACAGATGGTATTGGTCATTATGACAAGAGAAAGTTAACTTTCCACTTTATAAAAATTTACAACAGAAAAAAACATTTTTCATTTTTATATAATTACAATATATTACTTTTTTTGTATAATATTTATGGGAATATATTCAAGGCTTTCGTAAAGTATACAACTTTACGAAAGCCTAAATACTTCTTTTTAGTAATATTTTCTACATCTATTATTAGTATAATACGTTTATTTTCGTTTGTCAACACTTAATTTTCAAAAAAATATAATTATTTTAATCGTAAAATTATGGTCAAAAAAGGAGGTTGTTTTTTTATGAAAAGAGCAAAAAATATCTACAAAAGAAAGGACGGACGCTATGAAGGGCGTATACCATATTGCAGAGATGATAACGGTAAACTTAAATATCATTCCGTGTATTCCAATAGCTATAAAGAAATTTTGCAAAAAATGAATTTGTCTTTTAGTGATATTAGTTATAAAACGCTCAAGGATTTAACTCTTGAGTGGCTTTGTTCTATGAAATTTAAAATAAAAGAATCAAGCTACTGTCGTTATGAAACTATTGTACTAAAACATATAATTCCGTATTTTGAAAATACAATTTACAAAGATATAGATACGGTTACAGTAAATAACTATATTGAATATTTATTTGAATATGGTAAATCAAATGAAGTAGGAGGATTGTCAGTTAAAACTGTACGGGATATTATAACAATTCTTAGAGCGGTTGCGAGATATGCTGAATCAAAATATGACTTTTCCAATCGCCTAATAAATATCAGTATACCTAAACTGGATAAAAAAATAACGCAGGTTTTAAATTTCACCGAACGTTCTAAATTGCAAAAATATTTACTTAATAACCTTAACTATAGTAATTTGGGTATTCTCATATCAATGTACAGCGGACTCCGTATAGGTGAATTATGTGCATTGACTTGGGGTGATATTGATTTAACTAATGGCTTTATTTACGTTTCTAAAACTGTTCAGCGTATAAATAACAATTCTGAAAAAGGCAATAAAACAAAAATTTGTATAGGAGAACCTAAAAGCTCATCATCAATTCGTGAAATACCTCTGCCTGAATTTATACTAGAAATACTGAGAAATTATAAGCGTGATAAAAATTGCTATATCTTATCAGGAACACAAAGTCTTATCGAACCTAGAACACTGCAATATAGATTTAAAAATATATTGAATATATGCGGTATCAGAGATGTTAATTTTCATATACTTCGTCATACCTACGCAACATTATGCATAGAAATAGGATTTGATGTTAAGGCTTTAAGTGAACTGCTTGGTCATACAAATGTGAATATTACTCTTAATAGATATGTTCATTCATCAACAGAAATAAAGAAAAAATATATTGAATCATTTAAATGGTCAAATTAAAAAGGATAATTTATAAATAAACCGTATTTTATTGGGTTTGTCGACTTTTTTTCGCAAAGTTGTATACTTTGCGAAAAAATACTTCCAAAACAACATACTTTATTTTAAGTAATAAATTTTAGATTATTCATAAGATTTTTAGTTTTAATATTTTTTGCAGCAATAAAGCAAGTAAAAAATTACTGCTTGATATAATTATTGATATTTCCTTATTATATATCTCTTTCATTTTTATTCCTCCTATTTATATATAACAAGCAAAATGACTAGGCATCAGTGTAAATTTCTGATGCCAATGTCGAGCTTGCAAAAGATATGAGGAGATGTCAGCAGTAAAATGGCTGACAATTTAAATTAAACCATAACATTTCCTATATTACTGAGTTAATCCTGTTGTAAGCAATATAGAAAATGCGAAAGTCACGATATAGAGATCGTGAGTGCTTTGTATCGTGTATATACATACTCACGGACTAATAAATTATTATATAAGGAGTGAGCTCAATGCTTAAAAAGAAAAAAATGTTAGCAGCAGCGGCTGCTATCGCAATGACTGCTGCGGCAGTAACGACTTCAATGAGTGCAGCGGCACTTGAAGGCGAAGGACAATCATACACAGGAAATGCAGATTATATCGGAACATATTTGGCAACAAATTATTTTGGAAATAGTGCATTTGAAGTAAGTTTTAGGTATGAAAGTTTCGATCCCAACGGTACATATGTCGATGAGGAAACTGGGCAAGTAAAAACTATTGATTATAACGATACTTTCCAATTCCTCGTATTTGATACACAATGGCAAGGTTGGGACAAAACAATCGCAGGACCAAGAGGAGTGGATAAAACTACACCACCTCTTACAGCAGCAGATTTAGCTATTGGAACAACATACACAGTAACAGTACCTATAGCAACAATTGAAAGTAAACTGTCTACAGGAGATAATCCATCTGGAATCAATCTGCAGCTAGGTGGAGTAGGAGATACGACTGTATATGTTGAAACAATCAGTTATGTAACAGGACCTGTAGTTCCGGGCGGAGAAGTAACTCTAACAGGATCATGGGTAAAAGGCACAGGCGGAACAATGAAAGTTGAAGAAGGCAGTGCATATGTAGCAACAAGTGTTGACAACATCAATGTATATAACTTCTCAACACAGGGATTTGTTAATCCTACAGTAGATGTAACTGTAGATTATGAAACAGCACCGAATGAGTATGTACAGGCGGAAATTCAGACGCAGGACGGAACGCAAGTTGCACCATATGAGCCATATGTTGATGTAACAGGAACATATACATATACAACAGAGATAGCAACTGATGTTACCGCAATCTTGGCAGTATATGACGCTTGTACAGTAACAGAGATCCACATCTATGACAACCATGAGGGTAATGCACTAAGTGTATCAAATCAGTCAGCAAATGATCTTATTGCAAAACTTCAGGCAGGCTATGATCTAGGTAATGCTATGGATGCAATAAATGCACAAGGTGAAGTAGATGAAACCGCAACAGGAAATCCACCTGTAACAGAGAAATTGTTCCAGACAATAAAGGCACAAGGTTTCCAGAGCGTAAAGATACCAATTACATATATGAACATGGTAAATGATCAGGGTGTAATTAATACAGATTATCTTGATAGAATTCAGGCAGTAGTAGACAGAGCTCTTGATGTAGGCTTTTATGTAGTTATCAACATTCATAATGACGGTGGAGATGGAGTACCTGGCAAATGGTTAGATATTAGCTATCAAAACGGCAGCAGTGAATTTAATGCAGTAGTAACCAAGTTCTCAAATATGTGGTCACAAATCGCAGAAAAATTTGCAAACTATAACCAATCCCTTATCTTTGAAGATATGAATGAGGTTTTAATATCTGGTGCATATAGCAGAGAAGATTTAACAGACGAACAGTTCTATAATGCATATGCTAATATAACAGAACTTAATCAGAAGTTTGTAGACGCAGTAAGAGGAACAGGTAATGATGCAAATGATGACCGTGTATTAGTAGTTCCAGGATATAATACAAATATTAATATGACAGTAGCCGGATTTGATGAGGGTGTATTCTATATGCCAACAGACACATCTACAGACAGACTTGCTCTTTCTGTTCATTACTATACTCCAGCTAATTTTGTTTTAACTGGTCAACCTAATGATACAAGTGTCTGGGATATAACTGGAACATATGGTATTGAATATATGGAATCACAGCTTACTAAGGTGTCAGATTACGGTGTACCTGTATATCTTGGAGAATACAGTGCAGCATTTAAAAATAATATTAATTATGTTGAAAATTATATTGCTTCATTAAATTTTGCTGCAAAAGAAGTATCAGCAGCATCAGGCACAAGTTTCTCAACAGCATACTGGGATAATGGAGTAATAGGTGTTGACAGTACTGGTACAGGTCTTATTGATAGAAGATTTAATATTGTAACTCCTACAGGTACTGCAATTATTGGTGAAATATTAAATCCAACACCGGACTATAGCCTAATACCACCTACAAATTCATAAATAATAGCTAGGAGTATGCTTATGAATAAAGTTCTAACAGGTTTAGTAGCGGCAGTCGTTTTAATAACGGCTGCTGCCTCTAACCTTATTTATGGTACAGCTGAAGAAACATCAACTTCGGGGAAATGCGGTGAAAATGTTACTTGGAGTTTTGATGAAACAACAGGAGTGCTGACTATTTCAGGAACGGGAGATATGTATACAAAATATGTTCATTATGATCAGTGGGGATATTATCATTACAAAGATGAGATAGCAGAGGTTGTTGTTGAAGAAGGTATAACATATATAAGCGAATGTGCTTTTGGACCATTTGACAATGAATTTACTCTATATCGTGATCCACCAGTCTATTCAAAACTGACTAAACTTACTTTACCTTCAACGGTAAAAAGCATAGGTAAGTTTGCATTCTATAAGACTGCATTGACAAGTGTTACATTACCTGAAGGTCTTGAAAAAATTGGAGATGCAGCTTTTTCACATACACCATTATCAGGAGATTTAAATTTACCTAAGTCACTAAACAACTTGGGTCAGTATGCATTTAGCCATACTAATATATCATCAGTCAATTTAAATGAAGGAATGATGTTAGGCGGATGTGCATTTAGAGATTGTGATTCACTTAAAGAAGTTACTATTCCAACAGATTTAATATATACAATGACATCTACCTCAAATGCAGGACGTCCGAATTGCGGTTTTGCACAATGTGATTCACTTGAAAAAGTGATAATACAAGGTGGGGGTAAGGTTTACTACGGAGTAAATAGTGTTAAGGAAAATGCTCTTGGGGAGATGTTATTTTCCCAATGTCCATCGTTAAAAGAAGTTGAAATAGAAACTGAGGATATTGAATATGCGTCATCAGAAATATTTGATATGTCAAATAATCCAACCTTTAAGGTGTATAAGGGAAGTACAGCTGATCAAACATTAAAGGACGCAGGATATTTAACTGCTGATAATACAGAGTATAAAAAGGTTGACTTAACAGCTCTTAAAGATGCAATAAAAAAGGCAACAGAGAAAAATACTAGCAAGTTTACAATTGAGAGTGTTAGTCAGTTTAAAAATGCACTAACAGAAGCACAAGCATTATTAGAACAGGAGTATCCGCTTCCAAGTGAAGTAAACAAATCCATAGAATCATTAAATGATGCAATTTTATCACTTGTAGATAAAAAACCGTCAACAGATAAAGCATCTCCGAATGATGATTTTGTAAAAACAGAACCTTCATCTAGCAGCACTTTGTTGCCAAATAAAAAGGTATCTGTATCTCTGAATACTCAAAACTCTATCAAAAAAGCAAAAGTAACAAAACTCAAAGTAAAGAGCAAAACAAAGAGAAAATTAAAGATAACTTGGAAGAAGATTTCTAAAGCAACAGGTTATCAGATACAATTATCAAAGAAAAAGAACTTTAAAAATAATATATTTAATAAGCAAACTACCAAGAATAAGATAACATTTAGTAAAAAACTAAAAAGTAAGAAAATTTATTATGTAAAAGTCAGAGCATATTATACATACAAAAATAGCAAAGATGAAATACAAAGTGTATATAGCAAATGGAGTAAAAAGTTAAAGGTTAAAATGAAGTAGTAATTACTTAGGACTAACAGGCAAATAAATTTATCTGTTAAGGTATTTATATATCTAATGCAGGTGTATTTGTTATGCCTGCTTAGTTGTTTTTAGGGCATTGTCCATAAAATGGATAATTAGAAAAATTTAAGATAAGTATATCATATAAATATACTTTCTAATTTCTAGGAGGATTTTATTATGAAAAATAGTTTTATAAAACGACTGGTATCATCAGCTACCAGTTTGGTTATGATTACTTCCTGCTTTGCCGGGACTATAACAACTAGTGCAGCACAGCAAAGTTTTACTCTAGTTGATGGAAGTATAACTGCTACTTTAGATGATAATGGCACATTTACTGTTAGCGGTACAGGCGCTATGCCCACATATACTGCTGCAAGTAGTAGTCGTCCTTATTACAATGAATTGAGTAATATAACTAGTGTGGTTATAAGCAGCGGCATAACAGCAATCGGTAATATGACTTTTATGAATTGTTCAAACCTTGTAAAAGCAGATATTGCTGATACAGTTACAAGTATAGGTATATCTGCATTTGCAAATTGTAAAAACGAAGAATTAGTTATTGATATAAAGGGTACATTGACAAAAGTCGATAATAATGCTTTTGGTCAAGTTAAAGGAACAATTAATGTATATAATCAAGGTACATATGATTTGGTTAAACCTAAAGCTACAAGTGCGAATGTAAAGTTGATAGCAGATACAAATGCATTAAAACAAGATTTACAAAAACTTATTACTGAAACTAAGGAGAAATATAAACAAGAAGATTATACAGAAGCATCATATAAGACCTTAAGCGAAGCATTAACAAAAGCAGAGAATTTAGTAAGTCAAGCTAGTACATCCACAGAAGAAATACAAAATGCAATGAAAGCTATTAATGACGCAGTTAATAAACTTGTAACAGTTGTTGATGGGCTTAAAAGTGAAATTAATGTATTAATCACAGAGGCAGAAAATAAAATATCAACATCTCAGATGCGTAATCAATACACAACTTCTTCTTTAGCTGCATTAGACAAAGCTATTGCAGATGCAAAAGATATTGTTAAAAAATCAGATGCAACAAAGGAATTATTAAGTAATGCAAAGACGGTTCTTGAAGCAGCAAGCAAAATTGATGATACAGGTCTTGCTGAAACAGGGTTGAAAGTTATAGCAAGTGAAGCTGCCCGAAATCGAAGAGCTGCTGCTATAGAGGAATATAATTCATATGATTCTGAACGATATACACAAGAAACCTACACTAAATATAAAGAGGCTTATGATAAGCTGAAAGAAACTAAAAGTCATAATGATGATATAACTGATCAGCAATTAGATAAACTTATTGAAGAATTTCATGCAGCAAAAGAACAGCTAGTACCAGTAGAAATTAATTTAAATACTAAAGAATATGAAGCAATAAAGAAAGAAATAGAGGATATTCTTAATAATGATAATTCACCATATACAGAAAATTCATTAAGAGGTGCAACTAATTCATTAACAAATCTATATAATTTTCAACTTTCTTTTGTTGAAGATAAATCAGGAAAAATAAAAGATGGAGTTGTGCAGAGTCAAATTGATAGTGCAACTAACATATTAAAGAACGCTATTGACTTAGAAAGTGATAAGTGTATTTTAGTTGAAAAAGGTGATTTAACAAATCTACAGACTTTAGTTGAATCAACAAAGAACCTTGTTGAGGCTAATTATACAGCAGAAACTTGGACAGCATTAAGTGATGAATTAACAAATGCAAATGCATTAATCAAAGACCCAGACAATGCGGGAAAACCTGATGTAAAGGCATCAGAGGAAGCATTGCAGAAAGCTATAGACGCTCTTGCATATAAGCCTGCGGATTACAAAGCAGTAGATGATGCACTGGCTAAAGTTCCATCAGATTTAACCAAATACTCAGATGAAACAGTAAAGGCACTTCAAAACGCAATAAACGCAGTAGACAAAAACAAAAATATAACCGAGCAGGCTGATGTAGACGCTTTCGCAAAGGCAATTGAGAAAGCAATCGCAGGACTTAAATTAAAGCCGGTATCTATCTCAAAAACGGGTACATCTGGTAAATCTTCAGCAGTAAAGAGTGCGGCTCAGTTAAAAGCAGAAAAAGCTATGAATCAGGCTAAGATTACAAAGCTGACTGTTAAGAGCAAAGCTAAGAAAACAATAGTAGTTAAATGGAACAAAGTTAATAATGCTAAAGGCTATCAGGTACAAGTATCTACAAAGAGAAATTTCAAGAAATTAATTGTTAACAAGAAATCAGTTAAGAAAAACAAGATAACAGTTAAAAACAAGAAGTTAAAGAAGGGCAAGAAATACTTTGTACGAGTAAGAGCATATGTTACATATAAGAATTCTAAAGGTGTAACGAAGAAAGCATACAGCAGTTGGAATAAGAAACTGAGAACTGTAAAAATAAAATAGTTTCTTCTTAAATATTTATAAATATAGTCTAGGCAAAATAGTCTAGGCAAAACGATGCCTGAACTTTAAAAGTTCAGGTGTTGTTTTATCCCATTCAATGTTAAAATGTTCAATAAACTAACAAGTATATACTAATAAAAATAAAGGATGATATAAAATGAAATTAACAAAAAGAAAAGTTATAGCTGCAATGGCAGCTATAGCAATGTCGGCAACGGCTCTTACTTCTGCTATGAGTGCATCGGCACTTGAAGGCGAAGGACAATCATACACAGGAAATGCAGCATATATCGGAACATATATGACAACAAATTATTTCGGTAATAGTGCATTTCAGGTAACATTTAGGTACGAAAGTTTCGATCCCAACGGTACATATGTCGATGAGGAAACTGGGCAAGTAAAAACTATAGACTATAACGATACTTTCCAATTCCTCGTATTTGATACACAATGGCAAGGTTGGGACAAAACAATCGCAGGACCAAGAGGAGTGGATAAAACTACACCACCTCTTACAGCAGCAGATTTAGCTATTGGAACAACATACACAGTAACAGTACCTATAGCAACAATTGAAAGTAAACTGTCTACAGGAGATAATCCATCTGGAATCAATCTGCAGCTAGGTGGAGTAGGAGATACGACTGTATATGTTGAAACAATCAGTTATGTAACAGGACCTGTAGTTCCGGGCGGAGAAGTAACTCTAACAGGATCATGGGTAAAAGGCACAGGCGGAACAATGAAAGTTGAAGAAGGCAGTGCATATGTAGCAACAAGTGTTGACAACATCAATGTATATAACTTCTCAACACAGGGATTTGTTAATCCTACAGTAGATGTAACTGTAGATTATGAAACAGCACCGAATGAGTATGTACAGGCGGAAATTCAGACGCAGGACGGAACGCAAGTTGCACCATATGAGCCATATGTTGATGTAACAGGAACATATACATATACAACAGAGATAGCAACTGATGTTACCGCAATCTTGGCAGTATATGACGCTTGTACAGTAACAGAAATTCACATCTATGACAACCATGAAGGTAATGCACTAAGTGTATCAGAGCAGTCAGCAAATGATATTATTGCAAATATTCAAGCAGGCTATGCACTAGGAAATGCATTTGAATTAGTAAATGCACAAGGTGAAGTAGATGAAACTGCAGCTGGCAATCCACCTGTAACAGAGAAGCTGTTACAGACAATAAAGGCACAAGGATTTAAGAGCGTAAGAATCCCTATAACTTTTCTAAACATGGTAAATAAACAAGGTGTAATTAATACCGATTATCTTAATAGAATTCAGGCGGTAGTAGACAGGGCTCTCGATGTAGGTTTTTATGTAAGCATAAGTATCCACAATGACGGCGGCGAAGGAGTACCTGGCAAATGGTTAGATATTAGCTATCAAAACGGCAGCAGTGAATTTAATGCAGTAGTAAACAAGTTCTCAAACATGTGGTCACAAATCGCAGAAAAATTTGCAAACTATAATCAGGCTTTAATATTTGAAGGTATGAATGAGGTTATGATAACTGGTGCATATAACAGGAATCAACTAACAGACGAACAGTTCTATAATGCATATGCTAACATAACAGAACTTAATCAGAAGTTTGTAGATGCAGTAAGAGGAACAGGTAATGATGCAAATGATGACCGTGTATTAGTAGTTCCTGGATACAATACAGACATTGATATGACAGTAGCCGGATTTGATGAGGGTGTATTCTATATGCCAACTGATGCATCTATAGACAGATTAGCTCTGCGGATAGGTTACTTTACTCCATCAGATTTCACTTTAGGTGGTGATTGGGGCAATACAAACACATGGGATATAAATGGAACATATGGTATTTCATATATGACTTCACAGCTTACTAAGGTGTCAGATTACGGAGTGCCAGTATATGTAGGTGAGTATGCCGCATCATTTAAAAATAACATTCCTGAAGTTGCTGAATATGTTAGTGCATTAAATGCAGCATCTAAAGAAGTAGAGACAGCAACAGACACAAGCTTTGCAACTGAATATTGGGATAACGGAGTAATAGGTATTAACAATGTTAATGGCACAGGTCTTATCAACAGAATATTTAATGAAGTAACTCCTACAGGTACTACAATTATTGATGCCATTTTAAATCCTGTTCCTGATCCTGAACCGCCAAAACCTGATGGTATTACGTTAATTGAAAACGGCGGACCGTATACAGGTGATAAAACGCTAATCGGTACATATTATAAAAGTTTATATTCACTTAGAAATAAGTTGCAGATAAAATTCAAATATAACGTACTATATTCAACTCGTGTTGATGAAAATGGAAAAGAGGTCGATGTAGATTTTAATGATACTTTTGAATTTGTAGCATTCAATTCTAATTCAAGTGAACAAAAGGTAACTCAAGTAGGACCAAAAGGTATTGATGGTAAATCTGATATAACACCGAGTTTTAATCAAACATATACAGTTACAATCCCTATATCAACAATTGAGAATAAGTTAAACAAAACACCTTATGGTATTAGACTTCAAACAGGTGATATTGGTAAATCACAGGTTTCGATAGTTTCACTAAAACTCATAGATTAAAAGTTTTTAATATTACAAAGATATTAAGGAGTATAACAATGTGAGCTTTTAAAGCCAAAAGGTTATACTCCATTTTTGTTTTTTAAGTTAACTCTGTTCTAGCTTTAAAAGCGGAACGGAGTTTTTTTATGTTCATTTTTAGATACTGGCAAACATACATAGCTAAATATCCATAATCTCTGAATTTTTGAATACAGATAAAAAAATTCAGAGGAGTTAAAATTATGGATAAAAAATACGAGATATGTACATATAATACGTTCACTAAGAAAATGGAAAAGGTTGCGGTTTCAAAAGAAATATATGATATACATCAAAAAACTGATTGGAAAATCAAGAACAATAATAAGACCTTTTATAAGCATGAAATACAAATGAGTTCGCTTATTGGCGGTCAAAATGGTGCATATGAAAATTTTAAAGAATTAGTTACATATAAAGATACGCCTTATTGTGTTCTTGATAAATCTGAAAGAAGAAAAATCGGATTAGAAGCATTGAATTGTCTTACCAAGATTGAGTATAGACGATATATTCTTCATTATTATGAAAAACTTACTATAGAAAGAATTGCTGATATAGAAGGTGTTTCAGCCAACGCAATAAAGGTGAGCATAAAAAATGCTAGAAAAAAAATAAAAAATTTTTTGAAAATACACTACCCGAAAATTGATTTTCTTACCCTATACAAGTGAGAAGAAAAACTTTTCTCATTTCGTATATTGAAAATCAAATATCAGCATTTCTTTTACTTCCCTCCTGCTGTAGGACTAACATTCGACAAGCTACATGAGCGAACATAATGGACAAGCACCATTACTTCAGGACTCAGACGTTACAGTGCATCTGTAACGAAGGCGATGACAAGCAGGAGCAATAATGGTACTTTTGTCAAGTCGATAGGTCGAGTCGTTAAATCGTCCGCAGCCAACGATGGCAACCCAGTGAGAACCACTGAGAGGTGAAATTCCTATGAGGTCAAATGCATGATCGGAAGAAGTGTTCCCTAAATTAATGTCAGGGGGTATCGAGGATAAATACTGACGATTTTAACGATTGATATTATTTAGGTAAGGCGGAAATATTCTGCCTTGCCTATTTACATAAAGTATTAATCGTAATAAAGATATTCTCTGTCTCAAAATAGTATTATGCAAAAAGAATGAAAGGACATAAAATATGAAAATCATCAGACCTCCTCCTTGACGGAAAAACAAAATTAAATAAATACACACAAAAGGACAGTTCAAATTTTGAATTGTCCTTTTTTTACTTAGAAAGGACGGTAAAAATGAAACTGATCAAACGAATAAAAACTTTCGGAATGGCAGCGGTAATGGCAAGCAGTATGTTACTGTCATCATTTACTGGAATAACAGCTTCTGCTACAATGAGCGACACCTATTATAATGCCAGAACAAACAGCAATAAAGTAACACTGGCTACAGCTGCTGCTGACAGTTCCAATCCCTACATTTTAAAACAAGACGATAAAATCGCAGCAAGCTATCAATATATGCTAAAAACCACAAATGACAGTCAGGTATCTGTAGTTGTTAATGGCAATAGTAATATGAATGCAACAGGTCAAACAAAAATAACAGGCGGAAGATATAATGGAACATCTGATGCAAAACTGGTCTGGGCTCTGACTGATAACTTAAAAGGTAAAATAGTCGCAACATATTCTCACTGCGGATTTTATAAAGGAAAAGAAATTGCTGTGAAAATGACGGTACAGGATTGGGAGTTCCTTGATAACAACCAATCGAGAAACGATACAGCTACTACTGCGGATGACGCTAATTGTGCGTATATAACTTTTCCAGGCAAAAACTTACGAAACGACGATACTAACAGAATAGGTGTTAGCACAGTTTATTGCTCTTGGGTCAAAGTAAAATATGATTTCGTTGTGCAAGGTACTAATACGCCAGTTGATATTAAGGGTTATACAACATTTAACGATATAGACGGCTGTCAAGGAATACATTTCATTCAGAATTATGGCAAGATATATCCGAACAGTAACGGCGCATTACTTCACTACTATCCCGTAAATGGTACGCCATATATATTCGATGGATCATTATGTGCTGATGCAAGTGAAAATGATTCAGAGTATTGGATAACAAGTACATTTAGCGGAACATCTATGACTATTGCTTTTACATTTGGAATGAACAATAAAATGGACAGCGGTGTTGGCAATGGTAAAATTCGTGGAGGTGCAGGTTGGATAATCCACTACGACAAAAAGGTGGTAAGGTCTGCTCTTGAACCTGAAAAAACTGTTTCAGACAGCGATGAAACAGATGTGGAATTTAATACTCTGTCTAATAGAAGTGAAGCCTTCACATATAAAATATCAAACTATATAGCGTATGAGGACACAAGACCATATAATTTGTTTACTATACTTGATTATGTTCCAAAAGATTTAGACGTGTTATCTGTTAAAATTACTGATGAAAGCGGAAAAGACCTGTCTGGCTCATGGGAGATAACTAAAACCAAACAAGCTGTGGAAGCACCAACGACAGTTGTTGCCAACAACCACAATGCGAGTAATGCGAGTTTCTATGATAAAACATATAATTTACTAATAACAGTACGTTTAAGAGATGATGTAGAAATATCATCAGGTTATACAATTACAAATACAGCAAATGTTACTGGAACAGGTACACCGACTTATTCCAACAGCGTAAAAACTAAAGTAAATGTAAAAGGACCTTCAATATCAAAATATATAAATACGATAGGTACTGAAAGCTATTCGCTTCATAAAAACAGCGAAGATATAACATATGTGGGAGATTTTTATTGCGGAAATACAAAGCAGTATTCAAGCGTTGAAATCAGAGATACTTTGCCGGAGGGTCTGAAATATAAGTCGTTCGTTATTATCGATCCTAGCAACGGAAGTTTCTATACTTCATACGGTACATTAAATTCGGGAAGCAGTTCAAACTTTCGGTTTACTTTTAATCAAAGTGATCTCCCTAAAATTTTCAACAAAACACTTCGGTATTTTCTTACTGTCACAGCAGATAAAAAATATAACGGTAATGCAACAAAAAATGAGGTAATGCCTAATACTGCTTCTTTGATAGTAGACGGTAAAACTGTAAATTCCAACACACCTAAACTCTACTGTTCGGGAGTGAACAGTCCCGAAAAAGATGTAGATAAGTATGAGGTGTCTGAAAAAACAGAGGATGTAACTTTTACAATTTCAAATAAGGTAGAAAGCAAGACAAAAGAGTATTATTACAATTCCTATGTAATAAAAGATACCCTTGATGAAGTTCTCAGATATGATTCGGCAAGGGTTGTTAATGAAAGCGGTACGGATGTAACAAGCCTGTTCAATATCTCAAATAGCGGTAATACCGTTACAGCGACAGCAAGAAACACAGCCGCTCAAGGCTTCTACGGACACACATATAAACTGAAAATTCAATCCCATATTAAGAAAAACGCAGATTTAAGCAGCTATTGTGATGATGAAGGCATTGCAGTTATTCCAAATACAAGCACGCTTATAGTTGACGGAAACTCTTATCCAAGCAACACAGTCGATTTCAGATATAACCCTATTTCACAAAACAGTGCAGATAAGTATTTAATTAGTCTAAGCGGTGCTAAAGCTGAAACAACTCAGTTAAACGGTAAAACTGTAACATACTCAGGAAGTGCGTCTATACAGAACAAGGAAGCTATAACAAGTGTTGTTTTGTCTGATAAACTAAATAATAGTTTGAGATACGATGATATTTCACTTACCCTTAACGGTGATGATATAACTGATTGGGGTAATGCGTATTATGATGAGGGAAGCAATACAATCAGCTTTACCTTTAATGATGACAGGCTATCAAGTCTTGCAGGCGAAACAATAGAATATACACTTACCTGTGAGTATGTAGGAGAGTATTCAGATGAAGATGTCGAGATACTTAATACTGTGAATTTAACTGTTAATAACGATACGGTTGATTCAAATACGCCAAAGTTGTATATATCAGGCGTCAACAATCCGATAAAGAGCGTTGATAAGTCTGAAATTTCTGAAAAAACCGAAACTGTAACCTACACGATTTCAAATGAGGTTGACAGTAAAACTCAGGAATATTTCTATAACAGTTATGTAATATCAGATACACTTGAAGATGTTCTTGAATATAAATCTGCAAAGGTTTTAAATGAGGACGGCACAGATGTATCTAATTTGTTTAACATAAGTGAGAATAACAACACAGTTACAGCTACCGCACAGGATACTTCTGGAACTAGCTTTTACGGTCACACATATAAACTTGAAATAAAGGCAAGTTTAATTCAAAATGCAGATTTGAGCGGTTATTATGAAAACAACAAAGCAACCATACCGAACACAAGCAAGCTGACGGTGAACGGACATAATTACACAAGTAATACTGTTAATTTCAGCTACCAGCCTAAGTCGAATAGTGCCGATAAATATATTCTTAACAGCATAGGTGAACAATCTGAAAAAGCAGAGCTTATTGGTAACACTGTAACATATACAGGAAGTGCAGTAGTTCAGGATAATAAAGAAGTTAAAAGCGTAGCTTTATCGGACAAGCTGAACAGAAGTTTGAAGTACAAGAGCATTACTATATCTCTTGACGGAAAAGATATATCAGATTGGGGAACGGCTTATAATGATGAAGCAAGCAACACCGTTAGGTTTACTTTTAATTCAAGCAAGGTAGCTGCTCTTGCAGGAAAAACAATCAAATATACCCTTATCTGTGATTTTTCAGGTGAAATTTCAGACAAGAGTGTTGAGATACCAAATATATTAACTCTTACTGTAAACAGTGATTCAGTATCCTCTAATGAAGCGATCCTTACAACTAAGATTGATCCTTCTATCACAAAGTATATAAACGAAAGTGACGAGGGATATTCTTTGCATAAAAACAATGAGGATATAACCTATAGGGGTAAAATTATTGCTGGAACTGCATTAAAGTCAAAGTTGTCAATTAAGGACAACCTTGCATCAGGCTTGACATACAAGTCGCTTAAAATATTTGACGAGAGCGGCAAGGACATTACTTCCTATGGAACAAATTCATCAAGCGGCTCAACTGTAACCTTTGTATTCAATGAAGATAAGCTGTCAGAGATATATAACACAATTCTTAGTTACGAGTTGACTGTAACTGCGTCAAAGAACTATAACGGCAGTGCAACAAAAAATGAGGAAACACCTAACACAATCCTCTTACTTGTTGAGGATGAAACAGTACAGTCTAACACACCAAAGCTGTATCGTTCGGGTGTTAATTCCCCTGTAAAGAGCATTGATAAATCTGAAATCTCTGAAAAAACCGAAACTGTAACCTACACGATTTCAAACGAGGTTGACAGTAAAACTCAAGAGTATTTCTATAACACCTTTGTCATATCAGATAAACTAGCAGATGTACTCGAATACAAGTCAGCAAAGATAATAAACGAGAACGGTGCAGATTCTTCAAATCTCTTTACCATAACAGAAAAGAATAACACAGTCACAGCAACAGCAAAAGAAACCTCTGATGCAGGCTTTTACGGTCACACATATAAGCTAGTTATTGAGGCAGGGATAATTGACAGGAATACTGACATAAGCAAGTATTGTGATGAAAACGGAACGGCTGCTATTCCGAACACGAGTACGCTTATGGTTGACGGAAATGCTTTTACGAGTAATACGGTTAATTTCACATATAAGACGAAATCAAACAGTGTTGATAAATACATTATCAATAGAAATGGTGAAAAGTCTACAGAAGCACAGTTATATGATAATGTTGTAACTTACACAGGCAAAGCTGTAGTTAAGGACAGTAAAGCTGTAACAAGCATTGTTTTATCAGATAAGCTAGACAGCAATCTTAAATACAAAGCTATGAATATATCGCTTGACGGCAGCGATATATCTGATTGGGGAACGTCTAATTATGATGAAGCAAGCAACACAATTAGCTTTACATTTAATAAGGATAAGTTATCATCAGTCGCAGGAAAGACTGTTGAATATGCTCTGACCTGTGACTATACAGGCGATTATTCAAACGAGAGTAAGGATATTTCAAACATAATAGATTTTGCAGTCAATGAAGAAACGGCAAAGTCAAATGACACTGATTTGAAAGTCCCTGTTGACAGTTATATTACTAAGTATATATACAATGGTAATGAACTTGTAAACGAATACACATTGCCGACAGACATAAAAGATAACACAATTAATTATGGCGGTTCAATTTTAATTTCAGAAAAAGAGAAAGTTAATAACTTTGAATTTACCGATAAACTCGACAGTAATTTAGAGTTTGAATCAATCAATTTCTTTAATGGAAACAAGGAAATCAAAAGCAAAGCAGAGTGCAATAATGGTGTTGTAAAGTTGACAATATCAGATGATTTGACCGAACTGCAAGGCAAGGTAATTCAATGGAAAATGACCTGTCGCTATGTAGGTGATGAAAAACCAACTCAAAAAATTACTATCTCTAATACGGCAAACATTATTGTCAATGATGAGTCTTATGACTCGAATAAGGTAAATGTATATATACCTACAGTAATGGAAAAGAAGTCAGTTCAAAACGGTGGCAGCACGTCAAAAGACAACACATCTAAGAATAAGTCATCAAACAATAACACATCTGATAATCAATCATCGGATAACAATTCAAACGGCAAATTGACTTCTGCAATTAATTCATCTCAGCAAAACTCAGGCAGCACTCAGCCATACACAGGAAGTAACGGCAATAAAGCTCCTATGCTTTTATTTTCGGGTGTTGTAATAATTGCTGCGGTTTATGCTGTGTATAGATTAAGAAAGATAAAGAGAAAAAAGAAAAAATAAATAGAAGTGATAAAGGCTAATCAACGTAAAAATTGATTAGCCTTTTTACTTTATATATGAGGTAAGAAAAAATGAGAGAAGTAAAACGAGGTGAAATATACTATGCCAATCTATATGACGTGACAGGAAGTGAACAGGGAGGAAAACGCCCTGTGCTTATTTTGCAAAATGACATAGGAAATCAGTTTAGCCCTACAACTATAGTGGCGGCAATTACAAGTAAAGAGAAACCAAAGCAACCTACTCACGTCAGCATTAATTCCGAATGTTTACCTAAACAGTCAATAGTATTGTTAGAGCAGATACGCACAATAGATAAAACTCGCCTTTGTGAATATATCGGAACTGTTAATGGAAATGACATAAAGAGGATAAATAAAGCAATAGTCGTTAGCTTTGGTTTAAAATACTTAGAGGGGGATTCATTGCATAATTAATAGCTTTTTTGCATATAACATAATATATTTTTATGCAGAAAGTTTATATGCCCTTGATTTTCTGCATATTATTTGTTATAATAATGTGCAGAAATGAGGATATGATATGAGAAGGTTTGATTATTCTTTTTTAAATAATGGTTTACTTCCTGCCAATCTAGTAAATCTAACGTCCAATATTGCATCACTAAAGACAATGGCGGGTGTACGAAAAGAAGAATACACACAGATATTTACTGAACTTGAATCTGTTGCTAAGGTACAGTCAATAAAGAGTTCCAATGCCATAGAGGGCATAGTAACAAGCGATGAGCGTATTGCTGCCATAGTCAATCAGGATAGTGCGCCACTAAATCATAATGAAGCAGAGATTGCTGGTTATAGAGATGCATTGAATGAAATCCATCTTGGGTTTGAACACATTGACTTTCGTGAGGATGATATTTTACGATTGCACAAAATGATGATGTCTATTGTTGGTTATGAGTTTGGTGGACAGTATAAAACAGATGACAATGTAATTCTTGAAGTTGATGCAGACGGAAACCGACGTGTCCGCTTCCGCCCCACTCCAGCCTTTGAAACAAAACAAGCTGTGGAACAGCTTGAACTTGCCTATATGGAAGCAAAAAATAATGCAAATATCAATCAGCTTTTGTTAATTCCCTGTGTTATTCTTGATTTTCTATGCATACATCCGTTTCGAGACGGCAACGGCAGAATGTCTCGTTTGCTATCGCTATTGTTGCTTTACAAAAACGGATATGATGTTGGTAAATATATTTCATTTGAGGAACAAATCAATAACTATAAGGCTTACTATTACAAGGCTTTGAAACAATCCTCAAATGGATGGAACACTAATGAAAATACTTATTTTCCATTCATAGAAAACTTCTTGTCGACACTCTATATGTGTTACAAGGAACTAGATAAACGATTTGCAGTTGTTCACGGAAAACGGATTACTAAGAAAGCCCGTATAGAAGCGACTGTATTAAACAGTCTGACTCCTATTTCTAAAACTGAGATATGTAAGGTTCTTCCAAATGTAAGCCCTACAACCGTAGAAGCTGTGCTTGGCTCTATGGTTAGAAGCGGTGTAATCAAAAGAATTGGTGCGTCGAGAGCATCAAGATATATTAAAGCATAATTTTAAGTTGAACTAATATTCGTTCTTTGCCTCCACAAACCATCTGGGTTCTTCATAAAACAAATATGATTGCTGATTAAGAATTCGACAGGTATATCTCATACCTATGCCGCCAGCTTTAAGGCTTGCGGCTCTTCTTTTGTCAATAACCTTGTCAATCTCATATACCGTTCCGTCTTCCCATTTAACTGACAATGGTGTGATGTTGCCATCAGTATCAAATCTTGCTGTGACTTCAACGTATACTTTGCGTGCCATAAAACCAACTCCTCATTTTATTATTCCGAAAAATCAAAAATATTATTCCGATAAGGTTGATATTATTCCGATAATGAGGTATAATATTAAAGAATTAATAAAGTGGGGTTAGTAAATATGTATATGACAGTTATGCAGGCAGCAAAAAAATGGGGTATTTCAGATAGAAGGATACGTACATTATGTGCAGAAGGTAAAATTTCAGGCGTCACTCGAGAGGGACGAAGTTGGTTGATTCCAACGGATGCACGAAAGCCTCAGGATGGAAGGTTTAAAACAACTGAGAGTTTGCTTGACATAATAGATAGAAAGAAAATTGAACTTGATTCCAGACGACCTTTAACAGATGGAGAAATTAAAAGGCTTATGGAAGAATTCACAGTGGAGTACACCTATAATTCTAACGCAATTGAAGGTAACACATTGACTTTGCGTGAAACGGATATGGTATTGCGTGGATTGACAATAGCACAAAAGCCTCTAAAAGATCATATGGAAGCGGTCGGACATAAAGAAGCTTTTGAGTTTATACAGGACTTAATAAAGGATCAAGTTCCTTTATTGGAAAGTATTATCAAACAAATTCACTACCTTGTATTAGCTGATAAAAAAGATGATAGAGGTGTTTACAGAAGAGTTCCTGTAAGAATTATGGGAGCAAAACATGAACCTGTGCAGCCATATCTAATACAACCCAAAATGGAGCAATTACTGGAATCTTATATAAACAGCACAGAGCATATTATTCCTAGACTTGCACGCTTTCATATAGAATTTGAGGGGATTCACCCTTTTATCGATGGTAATGGAAGAACAGGACGCTTGCTTGTTAATATGGAATTGATGAAAGCAGGGTATCCTCCGATTGATATAAAATTTTCAGATAGAGTTGCTTATTATAAAGCCTTTGATGAATATTATGAGAAAAATAACCTTAATGCAATGGAAAAGTTGTTTGCAAACTATGTTAATGTAAGATTAGATAGCTATTTGGCAATGTTAGAAAGTTAAAGACGACAGTATAATATAACTAGATAAAGCAAAAATCTATTAGGAGTGATTTTTATGGCAACTAAGACAGCTAACTTATATGCAAGAATAGAGCCTGATGTAAAAGAGCAGGCAGAGAGTATTCTTTCAAGTCTTGGCATTCCTGCGTCTAACGCAATTAATATGTTCTATAAGCAAATTATATTGCAGAAAGGTCTGCCTTTTGAAGTTAAACTTCCAGCTACAAAACCAGTGGAAATGGGTTCTCTTACAAAGGCAGAACTGGATGCAGAAATTGAGAAAGGATATGCGGATATGCTTGCAGGACGAGCCGAGCCTGCTGAAAAGGTGTTTGATGATATACGCAGAGGTTAAGGTCTGCGTATTATGCCAATAGACAATTTTGTTGTGTTATATATACCAAATGAGGATACGGGTGTAGTAACTATCATCCGTGTTATGTACGGTGGAAGAGATATAAAAGAACTACTTAATGTTAAGTGATTAAAAAAAGACAGGAATGTACTCCTGTCTTTTTTACTTCCATTCGGAAAGTATTGATTTATCAACGGCAACTTTATTTATGATTTCATCAGCAGATTTAACATTGTCAAATGTTCCGTTTGAAATCTCTTTTATTACTGCCTGCAATAATTTTTCATAATAGGCTTCTGATGTCATATCCGTTGTGGTTTGCTTAAAGTGATTTTGACTTTCACTGTAGGCTATGCTTGCATATTTTTCTTTAACCTGTTTAATCAATTCATCTCGTTTCATTTTTTTACTCCTAAACTTTAAGTTTAGGTTTATTTTTCCCATAATGTTTTGATATATTCCCTAGTTAAAGAAAGACATAGGATGAATAATATGGTCGTTCTTTGCGTCAAGGTTTGATAACTCTCTATCAGTTAGCATTAAGCCTTTTTGAACAGAGAAATAACCGAATCTATTACGCAGTTTATCCATAGCGGCTTCAAGGCTTTCCTGTTTTTGCAGCTTCTGAACATCAGGTAGCAAAGATAACTGAACATAGTCAGCAGGCTCTAAATCACAGGCACGAACGCTTAACGACCGTATAGGTTTTCCGTTAGTGTTCTTTTTATAAAGAAAGTAAGCAAGCTCACTTATTGATTTTGCAGTACGGTTTGGAATTTCAAGTTTTCCTTGCCGTTCTATCCAGTTTAATTCGTTATCACGAATACCAATTTGAACAGTACGGCAGATAAAGCCGTATTCACGCAATCTTGCAGAAACGCTTTCGCTTAGTGCGGTAAGCGTTATTTTTATATCTTTATCACTAACTAAATCTCGTGGAGTAGTAGTGCTGTTGCCTACAGTTTTAATTAAAGACTTTGCTCCGATATTTGAAACTGGAGATGTATCAAGACCGTTTGCAAACTGCCAAAGTACAACTCCCATTTTACCTAACCA
>CANRJA010000013.1 GCA_947630825.1 uncultured Clostridia bacterium
CTTGAGTTTCTCTCTCAAGAATTACAGGTACTTCTCTTTGTCTTCGTGTTCCATTGTTCAATTTTCAAGATGCTATTGTCGCCTACTCGATTTCTCGTGCGGCAACTTTTAAATAATAACACAACAAAAAGTCTTTGTCAAGTGTTTTTTTAAATTTTTTTCAAAAAATTTTTGGAAACAAAAAATAATTAAATTTGTAACTGCTCTATGATAAAATCTAAGTTTTCCTCAATGGATTTTGTTCCATCAATTCGTATGATAGGACATTCTAAAGACTGTATCCATTCTTCAACAGTGTTTTCTGAGCGAGATTTAACAAAATCAAAAAACCTTTCTTCCTGTTCATATAAATCTCCACCTCTTAGAATTCTATTACCGAATTTTTGAAAAGAGCGATTTCTAACTCTCTGCATTCGTATATCCTTTGAAACATCAATTAATATGGCGTATTGAATGAAAGTATATATAGCTTCTCCATAATCCCCTTTTACAGAAGCAAATACAAAGTTTTTATTTGCATTAATCTCGCTAAGCAGGAGCCTTTCAACTTCTTCACGAGTGCGTGGATTGGAATAAATATAATTTGGGGCTGTCTTTGGAAAATATAAATCTTCAGCATCTATAAAATGAAAGTCTAATTTCTCTGCAAGGGCTTTCCCCAGTGTGCTTTTTCCAGAACCATTTAAACCACATATTATAATACCTATTCCCATAAGCTGCTCCTATAACATCTGCCCAAAGACAGCAAAAACCTGCGGCGGCTCGCCAATCATTATAGTCTTTATTTCAACAAAGTAAAGCCTGCCGTTGTGCATACTATGTACATTATACAAACTGCACAAAGGCAGCAGAGCCTGCGGCGGTTCGCCAATCATTATAGTTTTTATTTCATCAAAGTAAAGCCTGCCGTTGTGCATACTATGTACATTATACAAACTGCCCAAAGGCAGCAGAGCCTGCGGCGACTCGCCAATCATTATAGTTTTTATTTCATCAAAGTAAAGCCTGCCGTTGTGCATACTTGTACATTATACAAACTGCACAAAGGCAGCAGAGCCTGCGGCGGTTCGCCAATCATTATAGTTTTTATTTCATCAAAGTAAAGCCTGCCGTTGTGCATACTATGTACATTATACAAACTGCCCAAAGGCAGCAGAGCCTGCGGCGACTCGCCAATCATTATAGTTTTTATTTCATCAAAGTAAAGCCTGCCGTTGTGCATACTTGTACATTATACAAACTGCACAAAGGCAGCAGAGCCTGCGGCGGCTCGCCGCCTAGTAGCCTGTTAAATCAGGCGTATACTCCTCGTTCTCAATAACAAAATCTAAAATTTTGCCGTAAAAAGCACTCGGATTTAGCATTACCTTCTTTTTTATATACTCAGCCTGAGTAAGGTCAGGAGCAAATAAAGTCAAATCCATTAGGTTCGCTCCGCTGTCCTGGCAGAGAAAATGCACCTCTGCTCCCTTTTCAACCTCTTTGACTTCTGCAATAATATTGCTATCCTTTAATTTTGCAAAAAACTTCAGCCCCGACGAAATTATCTTGTCTCTAAAGCTCTTTGGAACTATCCCCTTAAATTCGTTCGCCGCCTCATATGCCTCCTGCGACAAAATGTAGTAATTGATTTCATCAACCGCCTCAATCCGCATCATCTTATCTCTTAGCATTTCCTCGACCGTCTCGGCATAGGTAAAATAATTTACTATACCGTCAGAAGTCGCTATCTCGGCAAGCTGATTAGGCGTGATTGGTCTGTTTATCTGACGCAAAAAATAACAAATCAGAATCTTTATTGCATACTTGTCCTGCAAGTTCATCATATTAGGCTGAAGATATTTTTGAAAATTCTTATCCATATAATCACCATGCCCTTTCTTTAAAAGGCATACCTTTCATAGACTAAAAGTTAGGATAGTCGAGCATATGCGAAAGCAGTGCAATATTCACTGCCGCTTCAACACACGGAACAGCACGAGGTACAACGCACGGATCGTGTCTGCCCTTGATTTTTATAGTCTCGTTTGTCAGAGAACTGTAATCCACCGTTTTCTGCGGTTGTGCAATTGAAGGCGTAGGCTTGAATGCAACCCTCAGCGTCACCGGCATACCCGAAGAAATACCGCCTAAAATACCTCCGTGATTGTTGCTTCTTGTAACAACGTGACCATGCTCGTCAACATAAAACTCATCGTTATTTTCACTGCCTAGCATCTTAGCACAGTTGAACCCTACTCCGAACTCGATACCCTTAACAGCGGGAATACCGAAAATCAATGACGCAATGCTGTTTTCTAAACCCTCAAAGATAGGCGAGCCAATTCCTGCCGGAACATTTATAGAAATACATTCCACAATTCCGCCGACAGAGTCTAAACACTTTCCTGCCTTTTCAATGTCTTTTATTATAAGTCTGCCCTGCTTATCATCAAGAGTTGGAAATTCCTTTTCCCTGATTGACTTGATTTCATCTCTTGAAGTGGTAATAGGGTCGAATGTTTTATCCTTAATTCCGTGTATTTCTAAAATGTGCGCACCCGTATAAATCCCTCTGCGCTCTAATATCTGACCTGCAACCGCTCCTGCAAAGCACAGAGGTGCTGTCAGTCTGCCTGAAAAATGTCCGCCGCCCCGTCCGTCGTTAAATCCGCTGTAGCGAACAGCGCCTGTGTAATCAGCGTGTCCGGGACGTGCAAGCTTAGACAGGTTTGAATAGTCATTCGAGTGCTGGTCTGTGTTCTGAATCAAAGCACATAGGGGCGTTCCCGTTGTTTTATCATTATAAAGCCCCGACATGATTTGAGGCATATCCTTCTCACGCCTTTGAGTAGATGTTTTGTTTTTCTTCGGAGCTCGCCTTGCCATAAACGACATAAGAGCGTTCATATCAATATGCTCGCCTGACGGCAGATTATCAAGAACTACGCCGATAGCCGGTCCGTGGCTCTCCCCGAAAATAGATAAATTGATGTTGTGATTCCAAATTGATGCCATTTTTTGTCCTCCTTAATTCTTACACATTCTAGCCTATTGTCTCGACATTACCTCCGAGAGATTTAATAACCTCGAAAAAGTCAGGATAAGATTTTCTTACACATTCCGCACCTTTTATTATAAGGTCACCTTTACATTTAACCGACGCTACAGTCATGGCCATTGGTATTCTGTGATCGTTGCAAGAGTCGATCTCACCGCCTGTCAAGTAATCAACTCCAGTGATTTCAAGCCCGTCCTCAAGTTCTTTAACCTTTCCGCCGACTGCGTTTAAAGCATTTGATATAGCCGACAAGCGGTCGCTTTCTTTAATTCTCAGCCTTGCGGCGTTTCTTATGTACGACACGCCTTTACAAAAACTTCCCAAAACCGCCAGAATAGGTACAAGATCGGGTATGTCCGAACAGTCGATGTCAAAGGGCTTGAGTTCATTTTTATCTGAATTATACACTATTTCATTGCATATTTCAATAATCTTTTTGTCGCCTTGAAAGCTATTATCAAATAATCCCTCGATATTTATGTCACAGCCCAGACTGTTCGCAACACAGAAAAATGCCGCCTGCGAATAGTCTCCCTCGACCGCCTCATTATGAGGTTTAAGAGCCTCCACGCCCCTGACTATATAACCGTTCGGAGTTTCCTTGATCTGTGCGCCGAATTTGTTTAAACAATCAATAGTTATATCAACGTACGGTCTTGATTCAAGATGCGATGTCAAAATTATTTTGCTCTCGCCCTCTGCAACAGACAAAGCCAGCAAAAGCCCTGTTATAAACTGCGAGGATATATCTCCTGCAATTTTGTATTCTCCTGCTCTCAGCTTTCCCGAAACAGAAAACGGCATTGTGTTGTTATAGTCAAACTCGACCCCGTTTTTGGTCATCTCGGTAAGGTAAGGCGTAATAGGTCTCTGCGGAAGCCTTCCCCTGCCCAAAAAGGTCGCATTAACACCAAGAACTGATGCAACAGGTATCAGAAATCTCAGCGTCGAGCCTGACTCGTTGCAGTCAATTACGGCATTTTCAACAGGCTTTGTAATCCCCTTAACATTTATAGTATATAAACCGCTTTCGTCTTTTGATGAGTTTATCTCTGCTCCCAAAGCTTTCATAGCCTCGATAGTTGCTATAATATCCTTCGACATATAAATATTTGAAATATCGCTTTCTCCGTCAGCAAGACCTGCCGCAATTATAAGCCTGTGTGCAACGCTTTTCGACGGAGGTATTCTTACATTACCCTTTAAAATTGACGGTGTGATTTTTATATCCATTGTAATTCCCCTTTTAGTTGTAAATCACATACTATAAATTATTTTTGCTATATCGTCTTCGGCGATCTCCTTTGCAAAATTACCATCATCAAACTCTTTTATCTTGCCTATCCCGTCCTGAATAACAAATCTCAGCTTGCCGTCTCTTACCTTTTTATCGGTGTAGAGTTTTTTAACAAGCTTGTCTCTGTCAATATAATCAGGAATAGTAATCGGCAATTCCGCACGCTCAAGCAGACTGACAACTCTGCTTTCGTCGTCTTCGCTTGCAAGCCCTAGAGATTTTGCAAGCTTCACCTCAGCAACCAGACCAATAGATACAGCCTCTCCGTGAAGAAGTCTGTAATCGCTTACCGTTTCGATAGCACGTCCGACCGTATGCCCCAGATTGAGAACCTCTCTTAGACCCGTTTCAAGTTCGTCTTTCATAACTACCTGATATTTGATTTCGCAATTTTTCTCAGCAATATGCTCGCAGACTTCGGTTTCACATTCAAATACCTTTTCTATATTCTTTTCTAAAAAGCCGAAAAATTCGTTATCCGCTAATATAGCGTGCTTAATTGTTTCAGCCAGACCGCTTGAAAGCTCTCTTTTAGGGAGCGTTTTCCACGCGTCTATATCTATGTAGATTCTCTCAGGCTGGTTGAAAAGTCCGATAAGATTTGTCGCAAGAGGAGTGTCAACAGCGGTCTTTCCTCCGACAGACGCGTCTGCCGCAGACAAGAGCGTTGTAGCGTAGTTTATAAAAGGTACTCCCCGACCGAAAGTGCCTGCAATAAAACCTGCTAGATCGGTAACGACCCCTCCGCCAACCGCTATTACACAGCAGTCTCTTCGGTAACCTAAACTCAACATCTCGTCCTCGATTTTTGCTTTGGTCTCACGGGTTTTGGATTTCTCTCCCGCAGGAAAAACAAACAAATCCACTTTCAATCCTGCTTCATTAAGTCTCGCCAAAACATCATCTGCATAAAGACCTTTTACATTGCTATCAGTAATGACGGCATACCTTTTAGCAGTCGACACAAGTCCGTTTTTTAAATCTCTTATAAGCGTGTCTACAAGACTGTGTCCGATTTCTATAAAGTATGAATCGTCAACAACCTTTTTTAGCTCAACATAAAACTTTTTCATAATGATTATTTCCTTTATTTAAAATCTATTAATCTAAACTATTAAAGAAGTAAAGGCATAAGTATCTCCGGCGGTTCGCCGGTCTTGCCTATTACTTCTAGTCTCTAGCTTCTAATCGGTCAATGGCTCCGGCGGCTCGCCAAACACAGCGTTTTATCCTCGCTTACAAATGAAAATCCGCCGTTGTTCAAATTATAACATTTATCCGACTTTCCAAAGGCGGTAATGACTCCGGCGGCTCGCTGGCTATAGTTTTTTTATCCTTGCGAAATTAGCCATAATTTTCTTTGTACCCTTTGTATCAAAAGCAATCTCAAGCATCGTATCGTTCGCCATTTTTTTAGCGGTAAGAACCGTACCCTCGCCGAAAATGTTATGTGATACTCTGTTCCCTACCTCGAAGTTCTGATCCGATGCCGTCCTAGTCTCAGACCTTCTCCTGAAAGCCATATGCTTATTTAGCATATTTGAATCAGAATTTACTTCTCTATACTCATGTTCCATACCCGATGGCTGAATCAAGCCCTCGCTCTCCTCATTTAAAAGATCATCAGGAAGTTCCTCAAGAAAACGGGACTTTCTGTTTCTGTTTGTAACACCGAAAAGTATTCTTTCATTGCTGTGTGTAAGATAAAGCTCTCGCTTTGCCCTTGTTATCGCAACATAAGCTAAACGGCGTTCCTCCTCGACTTCCACTTCGCTCTCCATACTTCTCTGTGACGGAAAAATATTTTCCTCCATTCCCACAACAAAAACCGTTGGAAACTCAAGACCCTTTGACGAATGTATAGTCATCATAACAACATAGTCTCCGTCTTGGTCTAAGTCGTCAACATCGGTAAAGAGCGAGATTTCCTCCAAAAAACCTGATAAGCTGGGTTCTTCCGCTTCCTCGGAGTATTTTATCATTGTAGACTTTAACTCCTCGATATTTTCAAGACGCATTTCGCCCTCATCGCCTTGAGATTTCAAGAAAGCTCTGTACCCCGATACTTCCATAAGCTCGTCTAAAAGTTCCTCTAAAGACACTATTTCAGAAATATCAGTGAGATGCTCAAACATCTGAGCTAAAGGCATTAAAACACTTGCCTTTCTTGAAAGCGGAACTAAACTTTCGCTCTCTTTCATAACTTCAATTGGTGAAATCCCAAGATCTGAGGTTATCTGCTCTAAAGCATTAACCGTTGCGTTTCCGATAGAACGCTTAGGCTCGTTGATAATTCTCCTTAATCTAAGAATATCATTGTGGTTATTTACAACCGCCAGATAAGACAATACATCCTTTATTTCCTTGCGGTCAAAGAACTTCCTGCCTCCGATTATCTTATAAGAAATTCCGCTTTGCACAAACGCCTGCTCAACAGCATTGGATTGTGCGTTCATTCTGTAGAGAACAGCGTATTCGTTGTACTTTCTGCCCTCTTTTATTCCCGACAGAATAGTGTCAGCAACAAATCTTGCTTCATTTCTTTCGCTGTTTGCGTTATATACGTTGACCTTATCGCCGTCGCCCATTGCAGTCCAAAGGTTTTTACCCTTTCTGCCCTTGTTGTTTTTTATAAGCTCATTTGCACAGGTAAGAATATTCTGCGTAGAACGGTAATTCTGTTCAAGCCTGATAACCGTACAATCATCAAACTGGTGCTCAAATGAAAGAATGTTCTCAATAGTCGCCCCTCTGAATTTATAAATGCTCTGGTCGTCGTCACCAACAACACAAAGGTTTTTATACTTAGAAGAAAGCATTGATACAAGACGGTACTGAACCATATTTGTATCCTGATACTCGTCTACAAGTATGTATTTATACAAATTTTGATAATGGTCTAAAACATCAGGATTTTCTTCAAACAACTTTACCGTATGGCAGATGATGTCGTCAAAGTCCATTGCATTAGACGATAACAGCTTGTGCTGGTACAGCTTATACAGCTTGGCGATAGTCGACTTTCTATAATCCGCCTGATTCTGATTTTCATATTCCAAAGGAGTTATCATCATATCCTTTTGCCGTGATATTTCCGACAAAACAACCCTCGGCGGAAACATTTTATCAGAAATATCCAGTTCCTGCAGGCAGGACTTCATAACCCTTTGGGAATCGTCGCTGTCGTATATCGTAAATTCACTTGTAAAACCTATTTTATCACACTCGCGTCTTAAAATCCTAACGCACGCCGAGTGAAACGTAGCCGCAGTAAGACCGTCTCCTGCCTCGCCCAGCATATTGGATATACGTTCCTTTAATTCTCCTGCCGCCTTGTTTGTAAAAGTAATGGCAAGAATATTCCACGGCTTTATTGTATTTACCGATACTATTTTCTTTAGCCTTTGGCTGTCGGTTTCCAAACCGTCTGCATAGCGCTTTAAAAACTCTGCGTCTTCATCTGTAAACAAGGTTTCATTGCTGTTATATGCGTTGCCGAAATATATCATATTTGCTATTCGGTTTACTAAAACAGTAGTCTTGCCGCTTCCTGCTCCGGCTAAAATCAAAACAGGTCCTCTTATTTTAAAAATCGCCTTCCTCTGCTCGGGATTCATCTTCTCAAAATATTTTTCCAAAGCACTTCTTTTAAGACTTATGTATTTATCATTGCTCATTGAGCTTTTTTACCTCCTGAATTTATATACAAAAACAAGTTTATAATGCAATATAACGCTATTATAACACACATTAAAGTAATTTTAAAGGTTTTTAAATCTAAATTAAGAAAATAATTCTTCAAAACTATAGATTTTTCATAACCGTTGTTGTATAATTTAATTGACGTATTTGTTTTCATTAGTATCACGGAGGAATTGCATTGAAACTATATTCAAACAAAAAATACAACACTATAGCGGCTTATGTACTTATCGTTTTGGCAATCGGGTTTGTTATGATAGTAGCTGTGTTTAAATTCTCTACTATATTAAAAATACTCGGTACGATTGCGGATATTCTAATGCCTGTAATCTGGGGCTTTGCCATTGCATATATACTAAATCCTATTTCAATGGGAATAAATAATCTCTTGAATAAAAGGTTATTTAAAAAAAGGCAAATGCCAAAACTTTCTGCAGCTATTTCAGTAACTATAGTTGAGCTTTTATTTATAGCTTTTATACTTGGCGTAATGTCGATAATCATTCCTGCTTTACTGAACAGCGTATCGGAAATTTTCTCAAACATCACACTTTTGTTCAGCAAGCTTCAGGAATACGCAAAGTCGCTGTTTTCAGATCACCCTAAAATCTACTCTTTTATTTCAGATAAAATCAGCGAATATTCAACAAATGCTGAAGACTTAGTCGACAGAGCAGAGCCTATGCTCAATAACCTTGTTTCCGGCGCATGGGGCTTTTTAGGCTTTTTAAGAGACTTCGTACTAGGCGTTATAGTTTCGGTTTACTTCCTTTGCAGCAAGGATAATCTTCTTGCACAAATAAAGAAAATACTTCTTGCAAACCTTTCCAGAAGAAAATGTGAAAAGGTTTTTGAAGTATCTAAAAAGTGTCACAATGTTTTCGGAGGATTTATTACAGGAAAAGTTTTAGATTCACTCATTATAGGTCTGATAGCCGCTCCGTTTCTTCTTATACTGAAAATTCCATACGCTGTAATGATAGCCGTTATAATAGGCATAACTAACGTAATACCGTTTTTCGGTCCGTTTATCGGCGCAATACCTACAGGACTTTTAGTTTTACTTGTTGATCCCGGAAAATTTATTCCGTTTGTGATTTTTGTGATTTTGCTCCAGCAGTTCGACGGAAACTTCTTAGGACCAAGAATTTTAGGCGACTCAACGGGACTTCCTGCAATATGGGTATTGATTTCGCTTTTAGTCGGCGGAGGGCTGTTCGGATTTGTCGGAATGCTCTTATCTGTTCCTACGTTTGCTGTAATATACAGCCTTTCAAGAGATTCTATTGAAAAGAAACTAAAAAGGAAAAAACTGCCCGTCTCGACAAACTATTATAAGAACGATGTAGAACATCTCTATAAAACAAACAAAAGCAAAAAGCCTCTTACCATTGACGAGCTCTACGCCCTTGATATTCCGAGTACAGACGAGGCTAACGAAGTAGGTGACGCTGCATCTAATCCTACTTTGGAAAAGATTGATTGAAAACAGACTTTGATAAACGTCGGGGTTTTACCCAATTAAATTTGAATTATTTAAAATATAACTATAAAAGATTTAAGGCAGCCTTTTTATCGGCTGCCTTATATTCTATTCCGCTTTTTCTTTTGTTAAATCTATTGAGAAACCAGAATCATTATTATCTACAATTACTTGAAATAAAGTACCTCCATTTAGATCTGCTCCCCACAAATTTATTTTCACATCTCCGCAGAAATAATTATAAAGATTGCTGTCTGCTTCAATAACCATATGAGGTGCTTTGCCAAAAATATCTATCAAATCTGTCATAGTCGTTTTCTTGTTCAATTTAGATAGTTTTTTAGTTAATTCGCCTATGCTCATTTTTTCTAAAACTCCGTCGCTTTTTGTAACCTTTTCGGCAATTTGCTCAGCATTTTCTTCTTGATTACTTGCATCTTGACTATCGGTCACTTGCATAGAATATTCTTCTTGACTGTTCACATCTGAACCGGTCACTGAATTTTCCACGCTTTTCTTATTATTTGAACAACCACACAAAACTAACATTGCCATCAATGCCAATAAAAAAATTTTTTTCATTCTACCCCTTCTTTCAAAATAATATACTATAAAATTATTATAACATTTAATTTTATTTCTGTCAAAAAAATCACGCTCCGCAAAATACAGAACGTGAATTATACAAATATATTAATATTGATATGCTGGTCAACTATGCTTTACAAATTCAAAATCTCCACCAAGCAATACTATCATTACCGCAACTGAAATAATCAAAATAACACAAGCTGTAATAATTCCGCATACAGTGCGTTTATTAAGAGCGAATACGTTTTCTGATTTAGGCAGAATATTCATTGACCTAAGAGCCTGAGTAACAGGTTTGTAAAGTACAAATGTAAATACTGCGTTAAGCACACTTTTAATAAGATTAAAAGGCAGCAATAACGGCAAAATCATATTTGCAACCGTTTTAATATCAGTATGGGTATAAATAGGGGTAATTATCAGGTTTGCCAGCATCATTACAGCTGTTGTTGAAAATACCGCAGAAACAAGAGCAGCTATTGCACCTTTAAAGCTTTTATTATACTTGTAAATTAGAGAAGCCGTTACCGCAAATGCTGCACTGCCGGCAAAATTCATAATAGCACCCCAAAAGCCTGTGCTTGAAACAGTAATAAGCTCAAGCAGAGCCTCTATAAATGCTACTGTGACCGCTGCAACAGGTCCGTAAATAAAGCCTGCAAGCGTGATAAACACGTCTTTAAAATCGAGCGTCAAAAACTGTACTCTAAAGCGGAACACAAAAAGACATATGTACCCCAATGCGATAAATAAGCCCAATACCGAGAGCTTTTTTAAATTATTGTTTCTTGTGTTTGACATATCTAAGTCATCCTTTCTGATTATAAAATATATGCTTGCCTAAGTTAAATCTCAGGCAATTCTCCAAAAAATCATTAGGAAGGAACACCAAAAAACCTCTGAACATAATGCTCAGAGGTTTACTTTTGCATAAATACAAAAATACTGTCGTTTCTTCCATCCGGACTTTAACCGTCGGTTTTGGAATTTCACCAAATCAGCAGAGATAAAATCTCTGTTCGTGGACTTTAACCACCGGTGTGGAATTTCACCACCCCCTGAAACTTAATATTTATTTTGATTTCAAATAGGCGTAGCTTTTTTACGCTAAGCCCTTTCCATATATTCGCCTGTTCTTGTGTCGATTCTTATCCTATCTCCGATTTCAATAAACAGCGGAACCTTTATCTCTGCGCCTGTTTCCAAAGTCGCAGGTTTAGTGGCATTAGTTGCAGTGTCGCCCTTAAAGCCAGGGTCTGTTGCGGTAACCTCAAGCTCAACAAAGTTAGGAGGCTCAACGCCGAATACGTTACCCTTATATGAAAGAACCTTGCAAATCATCTGCTCTTTGACAAACTTAAAATTATCCCCAAGCTCAGAAGCATCTATAGGAAGCTGCTCATATGTCTCAGGATCCATAAAGTAGTACAAATCTCCGTCTGTATAAGAATACTCCATATCCTTTCTTTCAACATAAGCCGTAGGGAACTTAGCTGTCGGGTTGTAGGTTTTCTCAACAACCGAGCCTGTGATTATGTTTCTAACCTTTGCTCTTACAAATGCAGCGCCCTTTCCCGGCTTAACGTGCTGGAACTCAACTATCTGCATTACATTGCCGTCTTCTTCAAAAGTCATTCCGTTTCTGAAATCTCCTGCTGATACCATAAATTTATCCTCCAAATAATTATCATTTTTAAATTCTGCGACTCAATATTATAATTTGAATCTACAAATCTATAATATTATACCAAATATTTATTATAATTGCAACCCCTAAAATAATCTACAGTATAATCAGCTCTTTCGGCGCTTTTGTAAGGTTTATACAGCCGTCCTTTTTTAGCACAACAAAATCCTCAATTCTCACTCCGAACTCGCCTGCAATATAAATTCCAGGCTCAATAGTCACAACAGAGTTTTCCAAAAGCTCGCAATCAGAGTTAGGAGACGCGTTCGGATACTCGTGTATTTCAAGTCCGACGCCGTGACCGAGAGAATGACCGAAACAGTCACCGTAACCCTCATTGGTTATTATATCACGGGCAACGCTGTCAAGCTGACTTCCGATTAACCCTGCTTTTGCAAACTTTATACTTTCTTTCTGTGCAGTTAAAACTATTTCGTAAATCTTTCGCTGCTTGTCAGTTGGTTCTCCCATACAGACCGTTCTTGTCATATCGCTGTGATAACCGTCATAAACTGCCCCGAAATCCATTAAAACAAAGTCTCCACACTCAATCCTTTTATCACTTGGCACTCCGTGTGGCATTGAAGTGTTCTTTCCCGACAACACTATAGTCTCAAACGACATCGCCTCCGCACCGTATTCAAGCATAAGGCTGTCAAGCCTTAAAGCTATCTCTCGCTCGGTTCTGCCGACCTCTATAAATTTTATAATATCATCAAAAGCCAACTCGGCAATTCTCTGCGCTTTTTCAATTTTTATAATCTCATCATCGCTCTTAACAGTCCGAAGGCTTGCAATAAGTCGGCTTAACTCCTTATCAGTCTTTATCTTACCCTTAAGATTTGCCTTAAAATCAATAAGTCCGCTGACTGTTAAATAGTCGCTTTCAACAGCAATAGTTTTTGCTCCGTGCTTTTTCAAAAGACTATTTATCTGATGAAAAAGCCTTTGCTGTTCTATAACCTCGCAGGTTGTGACTTTTCTTCTAGCCTTTTCTATGTACCGAAAGTCTATAATCAAATATGCACAATCAGGAAAAACCAAAATTGTTCCTGCCGAAGACTTCATATCGGTAAAATAACGTCTGTTCACATCTGAGGTTATTATTGCGCAGTCGCAGAAATCACCGATTTTAGACTGTAGTATTTCAATATTAGTCAAATTGATCTCCCTTTTCAAAAACCGCTTTCAACTCATCAAGACCCAAGAAGTAGCTTTTCTTGCCATACCCTGAAATCTGGGCTATGCAAACGTCTTTTATCACAGACTGCGACCTGAACCCCTCACGGGAGTGAATATCGCTAAGATGCACCTCGACCACAGGTATTTTTATTGCGGAAATTGCGTCTCTTATTGCATAGCTATAATGAGTATATGCTCCTGCATTGATCACAATTCCGTCAAATACTTTTCTCGCCTCGTGGAGCTTGTCAATTATTGCTCCTTCGTGGTTAGACTGGAATATCTCACAGTCAAAGCCTCGCTTTTTTGCATTTTGCATAATCTCGTTATTAATGTTATCAAAACTGTCCGTACCGTAAATTCCGGGTTCTCTTTCTCCCAGAAGGTTCAGGTTGGGACCGTGTATAACTAATACTTTTTTCATATAAATCACCGTTTCTATTTAATCCAACAACGAAAGATAATACTTTTTCATAGCCAAAGCGTCCTCTGCCTGAGTTCCCGAACTCTCACAGATAAATGTCGGAGACAAATTCTTCTTAGCAACAAGCTCCATAAGCGGTTCATACTTAGGTCCGTATGTATCGTCCTCAAATGTAAGATGCTTTTTCTCTCCGCCCGGCTCTGTGTACATTATCTTTGAAAAATGACTGTGAAATATTTTCAGTCTTTCGGTTCCCAGTTTATTCTCAATTTTATCAAGAATCTCCTCATACTCTGCTTTTCCCTTTATACCTCCAAAGGTTCTTGCATTGAGATGACCAAAGTCGATACACGGAATAAAAGTCTCATCTAAAGCGCAAAGCTCCAAAACCTCCTCCAGATTACCAAGCTGATTTACCTTACCCATTGTTTCGGGGCAAAAGTGTATGTCGCCCAATCCTTTTGATACTATCTCAGACCTCGCACGGGTAAGCGTATCTTTAGCAAGCTCTAAAGCCTCCTCACGGGTCATTTTTGCACACGAGCCTGCATGTATTATAATTCTGTCTGCGCCGATTCGCTTAGCAGCATCTGCGCTTTGAAGTATGTAATTTATGCTGTTGTCACGCTTTTCCTTTTCAACACTCGAAAGAGATATAAAATACGGTGCGTGAAGTGATAACTTAATTCCGAATTTCTCTGCATTTTCACAAAGAGCAAAAGCCGTATTGTCAGATACCCTAACTCCCTTTCCGCACTGATATTCATAAGCGTCTATACCAAGCTCTTTTATAAACTTCGGAGCGTCAACAGAGCTTTTATATTTAGCTGAAAAACTGTCGCTGTTTCCGGCAGGTCCGAATAGCGCCGACATAATAACACTTCCTTTATTGTTTCTTACATACATTGTAGCATATATCGAGGATATTTACAAATGCAATTTTATTCTATTTATTTTCCTGCTTATATTGCAATAGCATTATAAAAATAATATAATATATTTATAATATTTCAGCATAATCAACTAAAAGTTTTCGCTCAAGCCTTTTTCAAAAGGCTTGCGGGTCAAGGGCGGAGCCCTGTCGCTGACGAACTGTCAGCGAAATTCCTTACGGAGTGCGCTCCGAAAAGGGTGAATTTAAAAATAGTCCAGTGGACTATTTTTAAAGAGGGGAAGCCCTGCAAGAGAGGGCTTCCCTTAAAAAACTAATTTTCTATAGATTTTAATATGAAGTAAAAAGCAGGTTATTACTGTACAGACTTTTGTACAATTAAAAACATATAATTATCATAACATAAAAAACGGAGGTCATTATGGCTAATTTAAAACAGGTTTACGTCTGTTCAAACTGCGGGTATGAAAGCTCAAAGTGGAACGGAAAATGCCCCAGCTGCGGTGAGTGGAACACATTTGAGGAAACAACTGCCGCTGTTGTAAAATCAGGCAGAAACACAACGAAAAAAACAGCCGACATAACAGGCGGTATAAGGTCGATAAACGAGATCGACGGCAGCTTTGACGAGGTAAGATACAGCACAGGGCTTTCTGAGCTTGACAGAGTTCTCGGAGGAGGACTTGTAAAGGGCTCGCTTGTTCTTCTAGGCGGTGAGCCGGGAATAGGGAAGTCGACTATACTTCTGCAAATATGCAAAACCCTTTGCCAAAACAAGTCTGTGCTTTACGTTTCGGGCGAGGAATCTATGCGCCAGATAAAAATGCGTGCGGAACGTCTTGGCGTTTTGAGCGACAATCTGTATCTGCTTGCTCATACCGATGCAGAAGCCGTATGTGAGGCTGTAAAAAAGGAAAAGCCCGATATTGTTATCATAGACTCCATTCAGACTATGAACATATCGGCTATATCTTCCTCTCAGGGAAGCATAACTCAGGTAAGAGAATGTACAAACCTGTTTATGAGAACGGCAAAGTCTGAGGAAATCCCGTTCTTTATCGTAGGTCACGTCAATAAGGACGGCGCTATCGCAGGTCCTAAGGTTATGGAGCATATCGTTGACGCCGTTCTTTATTTCGAGGGTCAGAGAAATATGTCATACCGTATTTTGAGGGCCGTTAAAAACAGATACGGCTCAACAAATGAGATAGGTGTTTTCGAGATGACCGATAAAGGTCTAATGGAAGTTGATAACCCATCTATGATGCTTTTGTCGGGGCGTCCCGTAGATGTTTCCGGCTGTTGTGTTGCGTGCGTTATGGAGGGTTCGCGACCGATTATGGCAGAGGTTCAGGCGCTTGTTGCAAAAAGCGGATTCGCCTCTCCAAGGCGAACCTCAACAGGCTTTGATTACAACAGAATGTCGATAATTATTGCGGTTTTGGAGAAACGTCTGGGATTTTACTTTGGCAACCTCGACGTTTTTATGAATATAGTAGGCGGCTTGAGGTTAGATGAGCCTGCCGCTGACTTATCAATAGCTCTGGCACTATACTCAAGCCTTACCGACAAAGTTATCCCCGATAAGTTGATAGCGCTGGGTGAAATAGGTCTTGGCGGAGAATTAAGAAGCATATCTCACATTACCCAGCGACTTTCAGAAATAGAAAGGCTCGGCTTTGAAAAATGCATTGTTCCGAAAAGTTCGCTGAAAGGCATTAACACTTCAAAATACAATATGCAAGTTGTCGGTACATACTCGATAAAAAACGCATTTAAAGAGGCGTTTATTTAAGCAAATACAAAACAGAGACCGTATATGAACAAATGCTCATAATACGACCTCTGTTTTATTTGTCCCTTACTCGAGTTGATAGACAGAAAAAATCTTACTTCTATTCTCTTACTTCTGTTAAGGGCACAACCCAACCAAATTCGTCAGGAATAGTTCCCCATTGAATCCCTGTCATTGTATCATAAAGCATCTGAGATACAGGACCGATTTTGTTGTCGTTTATCGTCATAATCTTATCGTTCCATTTAAGGTGACCTACTGGTGAAATAACAGCAGCCGTTCCTGTTCCGAATACCTCGTCTAGCTTGCCGTCGTCGTAAGCCTTAGCGACTTCCTCAATAGAAATTCTTCTCTCCTCGACCTCGTAGCCGCGTTTCTTACAGACTTCTATTGCGGACTTTCTTGTAATTCCCGGAAGAACAGAGCCTGTAAGCGCAGGAGTAACGATTTTGCCGTCGATAACAAAGAAAATATTCATTGAGCCTACTTCTTCAACATACTTTTGCTCTACGCCGTCGAGCCAAAGAACCTGCTCATAATCCTGCTTGTGAGCCTCGTCCTGACCTTTAAGAGAAATAGCGTAGTTAGCGGCAGTCTTGGCAAATCCCGTACCGCCTCTTACGGCTCTTACATACCTGCTCTCAACATAGATCTTAACAGGGTTAAGACCTGTTGAATAATAAGCTCCCGAAGGAGAAAGGATAATTATAAATAAATAGTGGTCGGCAGGGCGAACGCCAACATAAGGGTCGGTTGAAATAATGAACGGTCTTATATACAATGACGCACCCTCTGTATGAGGAACCCAGTCCTTTTCAACATTAAGCAAAGCCATAAGACCGTCAAGGCAATCCTGTTCATTGACCTGAGGAATAACCATTCTCTCGTTAGAAACATTCATTCTCTTAAAGTTCTCGTCAGGTCTGAAAAGCTGAATTGAGCCGTCTTTTGTTCTGTAAGCCTTTAGTCCTTCAAAAATCTCCTGACCGTAGTGCAGACACATTGCGGCAGGTGAAAGAGAAATATCGCCGAACGGTACTATTCTGGCATCATGCCAGCCCTTACCCGTATCATAATTCATAATAAATATATGGTCTGTAAAGATATTTCCGAATCCGAGTTTCGATTCGTCTTTAGGTTTGTCTTTTAGCTTGCTCGAAAGCTCATATCTGATGTCTAACATTTTATAATACCTCTTTCTGAAAAAATATATCGTAACTATTATATACTCATTATATAAAAATTGCAATATCTATTGGCGAATTATTCGTATTTTTATAAAAAATATATAATTTTTGCCGAATTTAACATCAATTTGCAGAAAACAAACAGCCCAGCCTTCATTTTATAGTGCAAGGCTAAGCTGTATAAGTCTATAGTTATTCAGCAGGCATATCCCAGTTATGGTAAACCTCTTGAACGTCGTCGTTATCCTCAAGAGCTTCCAAAAGCAGATTCATTTTCTTAACTGCCTCCTCATCGGTCAGCGAAACACGGTTTGACGGGATCTGCTCTGCCTCGGCAGAGAGTACCTTATAACCAAGATCAGTCATTGCGTGGTTTACATCTGAAACTTCGTTAGGCTCACAGGTAATTTCAATAATATCGTCCTCAATGCTGAAATCTGATGCTCCCGACTCCAGACAATCCTCCATTATCTTATCCTCGTCCGCGCCGTTATTCTCAAGCACAACTATTCCCTTTTGCTCGAACATAAATGATACACAGCCGGTCGTTCCGAGATTTCCCCCAAATTTATCAAAATAGTGTCTTATATCCCCAGCCGTACGATTCTTATTATCGGTAAGACACTCGACAATTACAGCCACTCCGTTCGGGCCGTAGCCTTCATAGACCATTGTCTCATAGTTATTCTTATCGCCCTCTCCGGCAGCCTTTTTTATCATTCTTTCAATATTGTCGTTAGGCACGTTGTTACTCTTTGCCTTTTGAATCAAATCACGCAGCTTTGAATTATTTGCAGGGTCAGGTCCGCCCTCTTTAACGCAGACCATCATTTCCCTGCCGATTTTTGTGAAAATCTTAGCCTTTGCCGCGTCGTTGCCCTCTTTTTTTCTTTTAATATTGCTCCATTTTGAATGTCCTGACATATATATTTCGCTCCTTTTGGAGCGTTCCTCCCTTCATATGAACATTTTAATTTCACTTCGTAATATTTTACCACAAAGAAAAAAAGATGTCAACAACAGCAAATTAATAAAAAAGATCCGGCATAATCACATACCGAACCTTTTTATTACATATTAAAGCTTAAATCTTACAGCACAAGCGACGGTGCAGAATGTACTCTAGAAGCAAGCTCACTGTTTAGCATATAAAGCCCCTTAGGATCAGAACCGAACAGCTCGAATTTTGTAATCATATCCTCTGCGTTCTTTTCCTCCTCACCCTGCTCTTTAACAAACCAGTCTAACATCTGCATCGTGCGGAAATCCTTGACTGCAAATGCTGCGTCATAGATGTCGTTGATAAGCGAGGTAACATATTTCTCATGCTCAAGACCTGCTTTTAAAGGCGCTAAATTGTCGTTAAGCTCAATATCAGGCTTTGCAATTGCCTCAAGAGTTACCTTCTCGCCGTTGTTGTGAAGATACTGATAAAAGAGCATTGCGTGATCCATTTCCTCCTGAGCCTGAACCTTGTACCAATTTTCAAAACCGTCAAGACCTGCTTCGGCATAATAATTCGCAAAATCCAAATACAAGTAAGCTGAATAAAACTCCTTGTTTACCTGTTCGTTAATAAGTTTTGCTACTTTACTGTCCATAATTAAACACTCCTTGTTGTATATTTTCTGAATATTTCACAGATTGACATAATCTTGTCTAATTTAATTATAGTATTTTTTTCAAATAAGTCAATATATAAATTGGGAATATTAAAATTCACCTTGCAACTGCTATCAAGATTCAAACTACATATACTATTTCAGTACCGTCAAATCTCCTTTTGATTTCTTCTCTCAAAAATACTTCTGCTTTGTCACGATACTCCTGCTTATAGCAATACTTGCCTCTGCCCCTGCCTGTCATAATCTCTTTATTGTATATCTTTAATGCGTTTGGAAACGCCTGACTGTTTATTGCATTTTGTACATAGCTGTAAGTCATAAATATTACTTCAATAAACATTTCTTTTTTTACCTTTTCCGTAAGGCGTTCAGACAGCGTATCTAAAAGCTCAGTATACAGTCTTTCCCAATCATCAACAAAAATAACAGGTGCAATAAGCAATCCTACCTTGTATCCTGCCTCGCACATTTTATTTATCGCTTCTATTCTTTCGTTCAGCGGAGAAGTTCCTATCTCGACCTTTCTTATTATCATCTCAGGATTAACGCTCATTCTGAAAATAACTTTACCCTTATGATTGAGCGATAAAAGGTCGTCAACCATACTGAATTTTGTCGGGAAAGTAATAAACCCGCGTCCGTGTTCTGCGAACATCTCAATAGTCTTTACAAGGCTTCCCGTGATTTGATTTTCCAATATCAAATCGCTGTTGCTTCCTATTTCAAAAGTGCAAACTTTATCCGTCTTATGAGACTTCTCAATCAACTTTTCGATCATTTGGTCAATATTTACATACACACGCAAATATGAGCATTTATTATAGTTGCAAACAAGATAACAGTACAAACACATAGCGCTGCAGCCAGATGATGAAAAGGGCACAAGGTAGTCCGAAACCTTTTGATTTTCCACATACTTATGAGTTTTTCTTATACCGATTATCAGGTATTTTTTCATCTCTACAAAATCAGAATTGCTTTTATTTCTCAGTTCCTCAATATTGTTATGGCTTTCAATAGGAATCCACTCAACATCAGAATACTTTTCTTTCAGCCTTTGTCCCAACTCATATTCAAGTGCCTTAGGCTCGTAGTAAATTTTTTTAGGGTACATATTAACTCCATTTATTTTACATTTTGTTTTATTGTTTGCAGATAAGTGTTAAATATTCAGTATTCTACAACCTTAGGTCGGAGACAAGAAAGCGTTCGGAATTTTTCCGAACGCCTTGTTTTTTTACATCTATTTACGACCCGCCGTTTATCAAATTATGTTTTATATCTAATTTATCAAAGGTGGAAGTGCCTGCGGCGGCTCGCCGCTATCGTATTTTCTTCTTAACAACCTTGCAACTTCTTATAATAATTATATGTTTTTTTGCATATTATATTAAAATAATTTATTGTTAATTTTTTCTTGAAACAGAGTAAAAAAAGCAGCCACATTTCTGTGACTGCTTAAATGCTACCCATGTATATTTTGATATACAACCTTTTTGCCTATCAGTATTTTTGCGTTTTTAACGCCGCTCTTATTATTTTGCAACTGTTCTTTTAGTTGGTCGGCTACCGTCTGATTTTTTACGATAAACTGTATTCCGTCTTTTGTGTTTTTAAATGCACTGCTTTTTATTCCTTCATATTCTATTATCACTTTAGGCGAATTCTTTTCGTTTTCAATTATAACTGTCGATAATTCTTTACAGTTACAAAAAGCCGAACCCTTAATTTTTTTAATATTTTTTGGTATAGTAATTTTCTTTAGTGATCCGCAATTTTCAAATGCACAAGAACCTATTTTTTTCGTTTTATTATTTATCTTTACTGTTTTTAGATTACGACATTTTCTAAAAGCATTTAATGTTATTGTTTCTAATGATTTAGGCAAATAAACTTTCTCTAGTTTTTTTACACCGCTAAAATCTATTTGTTTTGTTCCTTTTGACACCCTGTATGTCTTTTTACTGTTCACAAGAGATAACAGCTTTTTGCCGTTTTTTGAATATATAGCTCCGTTTTTCATTTTTATATATGGGTTTTTCTTATCAATTATAACTTTTAATTTTGGATAGTCTGATAATCCGTCTATTACTTGTGTTTTCTTTGGAACATATATCTTTTTAAGTTTTGTAAATTTTGCATACCGAAAATCTGCAGATTCTACTGTATTAGGTATAACAATTTTCTTATATGGCATCTTCCACTTTCTATTATTTGCACCAAGCATCATGTCATCTATATTAATCTCTTTTACTTTAAGATTTCTGCCTTTAAAAAAGATTGTTTCCGGAATTGTAAGTGTATTACCTTTTGTTTTTGCAAAATTAACCGATACGTTATATGTTCCTTTTCTGCCAGTTTGATCATCATAAATATCTATATTATAATAAATATTACCTATATTCACATTATAATATCCAGATGTTCCTTTATCATGGCTGTACTCCCATTTGTAATTATTAGGATAAGTATAGCCTACAGCATTAATAGGCAAAAGACAAATAAAACTTATTATTAAACTAAATATATAAATAGATAATCTTTTCATTATGTTTCCTCTTGCTGTTATACCAATGACATTGTTGAAATGCTTTCCCATTGTTCTCGGTAGAAGTATGATGTATTAATTCCGAGCTCAACAATATATCCGTAATAATTATTTAACTTTAAACCATAATAAGGAACAAATGTACTTTCGTCAAAACCATCTTTAAAATTTTCTATTACTTCATTGGAATAACCACTTTTTTGTTTAATTAAATTAAGTTTTATAGAATTCTATATTTACATTATATTATGTAAGTTATTGAAAGTAAAGTAAAATCTATTAATTTGATGAACTTTGTAGACTTATACAAAAACAATCGTCTTTCTTTGTATACTATAACAGATTAAGCTTTAATCCGCAAAAAAAGAAAACAAAACGGCTGACACAGATTAATGTGCCAGCCATTTTTATATTTTTTATCACTTAACTTTTTTCTTAACAACCTTGCTCCACTTACCGTAATATGTACTGCCGTTTACGGTCTTATATGCCCTTACCTTTACAAAATACTTTTTCTTAGATTTCAGTCTCTTTAATGTTACCTTGTTCTTTTTAACTGTGACAGTTTTTTCATTCTTGGTAAATTTATTGTTAGTCGCATACACAACCTCATACCCTGTTGCTCCGCTGATCTTTTTCCATTTTACGTTCAGTTTCTTTTTCTTGGCGGCCAGTTTAACGGATTTTACTTTGGCGGGTTTGGAATTTGATTGTCTTTTGTTTATTTGATTTATAGATTTATTAGTTAAAACTACTTCTGATAATAACTTGTATTCAATATCATTTTTTAATGCATATTGTTCAGCATAACTGTCCTTAAAACACTTGATTGTTAATTTATAACAATTTTCAAAGGCTCTAGTTCCAATATTTTTTACACTTTTGGGTATTGTTATTTCTATTAAATTTTTACAATCGCTAAAAACACTTTTACCAATACTTACTAAATTGCTACCTATTGTTACACTAATTAAAATTTCACAATGGGAAAATGCATCATCACAAATATTTATTAAACTATTTGGTAATATAATTCTTGTTAAGTTTTCACAATAACTAAACGACATACTTCCAATGCTTGTTACACCTTCTGGTATTGTTATATCACCTACACAAGTTGATCCATCAATAAGTATACCATTAATAATTACTAAAGGATTTTCCTTTTGCTTTTTTGTCAACCATAATGTATCTTTAAATGCATATTTTCCAATGCTTGTTACACTGTTTGGTATTGTTATACTTGTTAAACTAGTACACAATTGAAACGCCCAATCTTCAATGATTGTTACACTTCTTGGTATTGTATAAGATGTTTGTGTTTTACCTATTGGATATTGTATAAGTTCTGTTTTATTATAATTAAATAAAACTCCATCTTGAGATGAATAATTTTTATTGTTAGAATCAACATTTATTTCTGTTAAACTTTCACAATACTCAAACGCTCTATATCCAATGTTTGTTACACTATTTGGTATTGTTACGCTTGTTAAACTACAATTTGCAAATGCATAATATTCAATTCTTGTTACAGCCTTTCCATCAATTTCATCAGGAATTTCAATGTCAGTTTCACTGCCAGTATATCCTGTTATCTCAACCGTACCGTCATATAAAACAGTATACTCATAATCGCCGTATGTATCTGCCGATACATTAATAACAGGCAAAACGCCCATTAAACTAACTGCCATTATCAAAGCTGTCACTAAACTAAAAAATTTTTTCATCTTGCTTTTCTCCTAAATAATAAAATATTATCCTAATTACATTTTACTCAATTTGGGTTTTAAAGTCAACCATTCTAAAAAAAACCAAATCATATTTACATTTTATCACCCTCGTATAATAATTATTTTAAAATACATATGTTATAGCTGTCTGATTACAATATTATTGTAACCTGTTTCAGGTTAAATGTCAATACCCTGTTTCAGGTTATAATATAATTATTCTGAGGTGAGGAATATGTATAAAAGAATACGTGATTTACGGGAGGATCACGACCTCACACAGAAGCAAATTGCGGAAATTCTCAATATGTCACAGACGGGATATTCCAAGTATGAAACAGGCGAAAATGATTTGCCTACAGTAGTTTTGATAAAACTCGCAAACTATTATAATACAAGTATTGATTACCTTTTAAATAGAACAAACACCTTCAAACCCTATCCAAAAATAAAAGCAGAAAACAAAACGGCTGACACAGATTAATGTGCCAGCCATTTTATTACTTTATTACTTTATCTTATAATAATATCGTCTCTCTTTGGTCCGTTTGAGATCATCTTTATCGGGTAGCCTATATGCTCCTCGCAGAACTCTATATACTTTCTGCAATTTTCCGGCAAGTCAGCGTAATTTTTAATGCCTCTTATGTCGCATTTCCAGCCGTCGAGAACCTCATAAACAGGCTTTGCCTTTTCAAGTTTAGTCGTCACAGGGAAGTCGGTCGTAACCTCACCGTCTATCTCATACCCAACGCAGACAGGTATTTTATCGAGATATCCCAAAACGTCAAGAACAGTAAACGCAACCTCAGTTGTACCCTGAAGCCGACAACCGTATTTTGAAGCAACGCAATCAAACCAGCCCATACGTCTCGGACGCCCTGTAGTTGCGCCGTACTCTCCGCCGTCACCACCTCGACGTCTTAGCTCGTCAGCCTCCTCGCCGAAAATCTCAGAAACAAATGCTCCTGCTCCTACTGCCGACGAATACGCCTTGCAGACGGTTACTATCCCCGTAATTTGATAAGGAGGTATTCCTGCTCCGATAGCGCCGTAAGCCGCCAATGTTGAACTTGAAGTAACCATTGGATAGATACCGTGATCGGGGTCTTTAAGCGTTCCTAGCTGACCTTCAAGAAGGATATTTTTGCCCTCCTTGATAGCGTTTGCAAGATAAAGCGAAACGTCGCAGACATAAGGCTCTACCATTTTTTTGTATTCCATTAAGATATTGAAAAGCTCGTCAATGTTGAGTGCAGGCTTGTGATAGAGATTTTCAAGAAGAACATTCTTTTGCGGAGCGATTCTCTCCAAATGAGCTCTTAAAGCGTCCTCGTCAAAAAGCTCCTGAACCTGAAAGCCCAGCTTTGCATATTTATCTGAATAGAAAGGTGCGATGCCCGATTTTGTCGAGCCAAAGCTTGACTTACCCAGCCTTTCCTCCTCGTATTCGTCGAATAAAATATGGTACGGCATAACCATCTGCGCTCTGTCAGACACTAATATTTTGGGACGCGGAACGCCCTTACTTACTACCTGCTCGATCTCATTGAAAAGAACAGGTATATTTAGTGCAACTCCGTTGCCGATAATGTTAGTAGTGTGGTCATAAAAAACGCCCGACGGCAGAGTATGTAACGCAAACTTTCCGTAATCGTTTACAATAGTATGTCCTGCATTTGCTCCGCCCTGAAATCTGATTACAATATCGGATTCTCTGGCTAACATATCGGTTATCTTTCCCTTACCTTCGTCTCCCCAGTTAGCGCCAACGATTGCATTTACCATAAATATTTCCTCCAGAATGTAAACATTGAATTTGTATATTACGTTTTTAGAAAATACTTTATAAGTATACCATAAATACAGTCCTTTGAAAAGGGTAAAAATACAAGTTCACAATATTTTAATATTCAATACGAATTCTCTGCCGTATACACAAAAGCAGTCACATTTCTGTGACTGCTTAAATTGCTACCCATTTATATTTTGATATACAACCTTTTTGCCTACTAAAATCTTGGCGTTTCTAACGCCGCTGCCTTTTAGCTTTCTCTTGAGTGATTTTGCAACCTTCTTATTTTTTACAACAAATTTTATGCCTTTATTGGTGTTCTTAAAAGAATTTTTCGCGATTTTAGGAGCTTTCTTTTTATTTTTAATTGTTACTTTTGATAACTTTTTGCAGTTTTCAAAAGTGCTTAAACTGATTTTTTTAACTCCGTTGATAGTAACACTTCTAAGTTTTTTGCAGTTAGAAAAAGCATCAAAAACAATATTAACATTATTGGAATTAATTTTTACCTTGTTTAATATTTTGCAATCACTAAATGCTCGCTCATCGATTTTTTTAACACTTTTTGGAATAGTTATACTTTTTAGTTTTTTACAATTACTAAATGCACGTTGTCCAATAGTGGTTAGATTTTTACCGAATTCTACAGACTTTAAGTTTGAGCCGGCAAATGCTTTAAAACCTATTTCTTTAACACTGTCAGGAATTATAATATTTGTTAGTTTTGCTTTTTTAAAAGCATATCCTCCTATTTTTTCAAGACCCTTCGGCAAAGTAATTTGCTTAACAGAACTCCAAGTTCCTCCCAGATATTTTAATGTATCAGGCAACTTTACATTTTCAATGTGCTTAAACCCAATTCCGCCGTAATTTAAAATCTCTTCTATACCATTAGAAAATGTAATGTTTGTGCTGTTGTTAAACGACATAAAAACTTTTTTGCCGTCTTTAGATAATAGCAAATTATTTTTATAGTAATAGTACGGATTATTTGGGTCAACAGATAGCTTTAAATTTGGACAATATTCCAAATATCTGTTATGTTCTAAATCGTAAAAACCCTTTTCTAAATCATCTGAATATATTAAATAATCAGTGTTGGATCGTCCTAACATTGTATTCTTAGGTAAATTAATTTTCTTCAAATTTGTAAATCCGAAAAGATTTGAAATATTATATATGGTTTCAGGTAATATAAACTCTTCTATATTGTTATACATTACTTCATACGAACCATATGATAAATCTATATCTGTAACAGTAAACTCTGTTCCGTTATATGTTATCTTTTTGGGTATTTCTACCTTTTGAACATTAGGAATATCTAAAACCGTAGCAGAATATTGAATTTTCACAGAACCATATTGCGCATAATCCTTTAAAAGGTAAGTAAAACTGCCTATTTGAACCTTAGGTTCCGAATGATAGTAAGCAGCATTTGATCCATCATAGTACGCTAATACATTGCCTGCAAATGCACTCGTTGATATAATAACTGTTACTAATAAACAAAATAGCTTTTTGATTTTCATAAAAATCTTCTCCTGTTAAATATTAATGGAATTTATGATTTTATTATACTATCAATATATAGAAAGTAAAGTAAAATCTATGTAATATGAAGAATTTTGTAGGCTTATACAAAAACTATGGTCTTTCTTTGTACACTATAACTTAACTAATATCAACCAGCTTATGTATCATCATACTATTTTTACCTTGACACTGCACTATAATAGTGTTACCATAATCATCAGAAAATAAAACCGCTAATATTTGGAGGAAGGAAATGAAATTAGCCGCGATTTTTAAAGATAATATGGTGCTTCAAAGAAACAAGCCTGTATGCATTTTCGGACAATATGAACCTGAAAAGGATAAAACTATAACGGTTTCACTGGGCGAATATAAGACAACCGCTGAAATTGTCGGTGAAAGGTGGTATGCCTATCTGCCGAAAATGAAGGCTCAGGCAGACTTGACCCTTATAATTTCTTCATCAAGCGGAGATTTAATAACGCTGAATAATATCGCAGTCGGCGAGGTGTGGCTTGCAGGCGGACAGTCTAATATGGAGTATTTTATCGCCAATTCCAAAGACGCAGAAAAGCATATGTCAGATATGAGAAAAGCCAATATACGGTACTATAATGTTCCCAGATGCGGAATGATAAATAAAGAGCTGTTTAAAGCTGAAAAAGACTCTCACTGGGAGCTTTCAGACTCGGATACTCTCGGTGTATGGTCGGCAGTGGGCTGTCACTTTGCAAAAAATCTTTCTGAGAAGCTAGACTGTACTGTGGGAATTGTGGGCTGTAATCTAGGAGGTACTTCGGCTTCTGTTTGGGTTGACGAGGAAACTCTAAAAAGTGACAAGGACACCAATGTTTATCTTGAGGATTATGAAAAAGCCTGCGGCGAATTAACAGAAGAAGAGCAAATTAAAATCTACGACGAATACTTAGAGTATGAAAGAGAATGGAACGAGCGTCTAGCTGTTATTCAGAAAGAGCGTCCCGAGCTTTCGTGGGAAGATGTTCAAAAGGAAATAGGAGAATGTAAGTGGCCCGGACCTATGGGAATTAAAAACCCGTACCGCCCCTGCGGATTATATAATACTATGATAAAAAGAATAGCACCCTTCACGTTCAGAGGTATAATATACTATCAGGGCGAAGAGGACGCCTCCCGTTGCGAAATATATTACAAGCTGTTTACAAAGCTTATTGCAAAGTGGCGTGAGGATTTTAAAGACAGCGAAATGCCGTTTTTGTGTGTTCAGCTGCCTATGTTTGCCTATGAAAACGCACCCGACGACAAGACGTGGCCTGTAATTCGTGAGGCGCAGATGAAAGCAAGCGAAACACTTGACAATGTACATACTGCGGTCATACTTGACTGCGGAGAATTAAATAACATTCACCCTATTGATAAAAAGCCGGTAGGCGACAGACTAAGCCTTTTGGCATTAAAAAACGTATACGGCTTTGATAAGTGCGACGCTTATGGTCCAGCGATTAAGTCTATTGAAAGAATACCAGACGGATACAGGCTTACATTTAAAAACGCTGAAAACGGATTTGAAGTCAAAGGAGAAGTAACGGGGTTTGAAATATCATATGACGGAGAAAACTTTAATGAAATTACACCTGAAATTTCAGGCAGTGTAATGAAAGTCAAAAACGATAAAAATGCTGTAGAGATTCGCTATCAGTGGTTCAACTACAACGAGGTAACAATCTTCGGCAAGAACGGAATACCTCTTGCGCCGTTTAGAGAAAAATTAATATAGCAAAAACGGGGTACTCAAAAGAGCGCCCCGTTAAAATTTGTATGTATTTAGCTAACAGCATTTAACTATCTCGCCCATCTGGTCACGAGATGCGCCTACTGCGTTTGATTCATCGGTATCAATATGCATTGCTCTTGCGTAAGACTCTGATACTCTGCATACTGTGTCGCATAAAATTGCGGTCCTGTCGGCGGATTCAATCTTTACGCATACTACCTGCTTATCTTTAACGCCAAGCTCTTCAGCGTCGACAGGAGTAAGGTGAATATGCCTTTTTGCTATTATAACCCCCTCTGATATTTCAAGCTCTCCGCAAGGCCCTACTATTTTGCACGAACCGCTTCCCTTGATGTCTCCCGATTCTCTGACAGGTGCGGCAATTCCTATTGAACGTGCGTCGGTAGCGGAAAGCTCAACCTGAGTTTCAGGTCTTGTCGGTCCGAGAATTGATACGTTAGGAAGCTCTTTCTTAGGACCTACTATGGTAACTCTCTCCTCACAGGCGTACTGCCCCGGCTGAGAAAGATCCTTTTTCTTTGTCAGTTTAGCGCCCTTTCCGAAAAGTATTTCAAGAGCTTCTTCTGTAACATGAACGTGCCTTGCGGACGTTTCGACAATAAATTTTGACATTTCAATTCCTCCAATAAAACTTTGTCATATATTCTGCTGCCAAAAAATAAACTACCTATTTTATTAACTAAAACAAGAATTTTGTATTTTTCAACAGTCATTTAGCATCATTACAAATATCTTCCAACAAATATAACTAATAAAATCAATAAGCAAAATATTATAAACAATAAGTACGCACTGCTTAATGCTACGCCTGCAATTGCAAAGCCTTTTCCGCGCTTTTTTATTTTATCTTTAGAAGTAAGGCCGATCAATGAAAATATAAATCCTAAAATCGCACAAAAAATACCGGCTTCACTTGCGATAAAAGCGCAGCAAGCTAAAACAAACCCTGCTATAGATAATTTGTGGAACTTAAAATCCACCGGCTGAAGCGGCGAATTGTTACATTCCCTAACGAAATTTGCATAATCACTCTGTTTTTGCTTTTCATCTTGAAATGGGATATATCTATCAGAAGAATAATCTATATCATTCCACTTTTCTTCCGTAATAACACTGCTCTCGGTAACATCTAATTCCTTTATAAGTTTAGCGCCGCAATTTGAGCAATAATTAAATTCTTCAGAGCTTTTCGCTCCGCATTTTATACAGTACATAAAAATCACCATTAAATAAATTGTACTTTTTAGTTTTTTTATTTGCCGAAAAAAATTGAAAACAGCCCTTTTACAGCTGGCGTTCCGTAATCATATTCATAGTAAAAATCATCTATGAAACGGCGCAGTTCATACGGGTCGGCATTTGCAATATAAATAATAAGCAGAATTGTTACCGCAACAGAGAGGCATCCTATTATTATTCCTGCAATGGCAAAGCCCTTGCCTTTTTCTTCTCTTACACTTGTCTGATGAAATCCGATAAGAGAAAGAATAAGCCCTACAAGTCCGGCTAATCCTCCACATAAAATACATCCGCATGAGGTTATAAATCCGGCAATTGCCATTGGGTTATAACGAGAAGTCGGCATATTTTGATTATAATTAGGAGTACGATTATAATTCGTATTTTGATTATAATTTTGCTCTGCATATCCGTTTTGCTGTGCGTTAAAAGAGCTTGATTCTTGTGTTAGCTGATTATTTACATCAGGCTCTCTATAAGGTATGCCGTTTGGATCGGCACTTCTTAAAATCGCTCCGCAGTAACCGCAGAAGTTACTGCTGTCGTCGTTTTTATTTCCACATTTTGTACAATACATAATATCACCGCACCTTGTAGCCATTAACAATTAATTTTCTATATTATACAATATTTTTGTTAAGAAGTCAACGAGTTTTATTTTGCGTTATTTACATTGACTTACATTGGATTTATGATATACTTTAGATGAACTTTTTAGTTATGGAAATCAGATAAAGAGGAATTTTTATGATAAATCTAAAAGAACTTTTGTCTCTTGAATCCTGTTGGGAGAGACTTGAAAAAACTGATAAACCTATATTTATATACGGAATGGGCGACGGCTGTTTAAAACTTATGAAAGAGCTTAAAAAGCGAAAAATCCCTGTTTCAGGAATATTCGCAAGCGATGAATTTGTAAGAGGGCACTATTTTGAAGGTCATCTGGTTCACAAACTTTCTGAGATAGAAGAAAGTGCAGTTAAAAACGGATATAATTTTATAATTCTACTTGCATTTGCGGCAGGCTATCAGGAACTTATAACAAAAATCGACGAGCTTGAAAAAAGGCATAGTCTTCTAATGCCTGACACAGCCGTAATAGGCGGTGAGCCATTTTTAAAAGAGCATATAACCGAACGCTATAGCGATTTTGAAAGGGTATATTCAATGCTTGAAGACGACATCTCCCGTAATACATTTGAAAACGTAATAAAATATAAAATCACAGGCGAACTTAAATATCTTCGTGAATGTACCACAACTACAGACGAAGCCTTTGAAAATATAATAAAACTCGGCACAAATGAAACATACGTTGATTTAGGAGCTTTTAACGGAGATACCGTTTTAGATTTCGCCGATCGTACTAATTACAGCTATAAAGAAATATACGCCTTAGAGCCAAATAAAAGGAACTACAAAAAGCTTCTTAAAAACGCTGAAAACTTGAAAAACACACATACCTTTAACTATGCGGCTTGGAGCGAGAATACAACGCTTATTTTTAACACAGGCGGAGGACGGCAGTCGCAGGTATCAAAAAATGGCGTAGAAACTCAGGCTGTAAGCGTTGACAGTATTTTAAACGGCAAAAAGGCAACCTATATTAAATACGATGTCGAAGGTGCTGAAAAGGAAGCTATAAATGGCTCAATGCAAACTATAAAAGCGCATTCTCCCAAACTTTGCGTAGCAGTATATCACAGACTTTTTGATATGATAGATATTCCCCTGCAAATTGAAAAAATAAATCCAAATTATAAATTCTATTTAAGGCATTATCCTTATTATCCTGCATGGGAGACTAATCTTTTTTGTGTAAATCCTTAGTTAAATTTAATAATCAAGTAACAACAAACAATTATCATTGTACCGTTTATTATACGCATTATTAACAAAATATATATTTTGTGCAAAACATACAATTATACTGCATACAATTTGTAATGCTTTTCACTTGAAAAATTCTGTTATATATGCTATAATCTAACAAAATAAACTAAAAGATTCTCGTTATTTTAAGTAATTACAGAATAATCTGTATTATAAATTATAAATTTTATTCAGGGGGTAATATTTATGCAAAACAACGGAAAAGGTATGTCAATTGCTGGATTAGTACTAGGTATACTTGCTGCTATAGCTGCTTGGATTCCATGGGTTAATATTGCGGCAATAATTCTTGGTATTATAGGTATTGTATTATCAGCTAAAGGAAGTAAACAAGCTAAAACTGCGGAAGCTTCTACTGGTATAGCTACTGCTGGTCTTGTTCTTTCAATTATAGGATTGATACTCGCTGCAATTGGTTTTATTTCATGCACACTTTGTGCAGTTTGCGTTGCAGGTTCTGCAGGCAGTGTAAATAATGCACTTAGAGACCTTGAAAAAGATATTAGCAGTGCGGTTGATGAAATGAGCCGTTTTATCAACATAACTAAGTAAACAAGAACTTTTATAGGTAACAACAGCCAATCTACATTAAGATTGGCTGTTTAATTTTACTTGGAGGTTATGATGTATCCCTATTTTGAGATTTTCGGAAGAACTATCGGCACTTATGCAGTGTGCGCATTGGTAGGCTTTTTAATATGCGGATTTGTCACAGGTTTTATATGTAAAAAACAAAAAATTCTATATGAAGATTTAATATTGCTAATGATTTCTGCAATAATTGGATTATTTCTTGGAGGGCACATACTTTACGCTCTAACAAACCTAATAGGAATTGCAAACGTCTTTGCAAATTTTTCAAACTATACTTTATACGATTTTTTTATGAAAATGATGCAATATTTTGGTGGTATGGTTTTCTATGGCGGATTTCTAGGTGCGTACGCAGCAATTCTTATCCATACTAAATTTTCTAATGGAATAAGCCGAGGCTTTGCGCTTGACTTATTCGCTTTACTGACCCCGCTTTTTCACACATTTGCGAGAATAGGCTGTTTTCTCGGCGGATGCTGTTATGGAAAAGAATCAAGTTGGGGCTTTATCATTCACGGAAACACACTTAATCCATCTGTAAACAATATTCTAAGAATACCTGTACAGCTTATAGAAGCAGGCTGTAACTTTTTGATTTTCTTAGTACTTTTAATGATTTTCAAAAAATGGCTTAATAAAGGATTTCTAATTTATGTTTATTTGATATTTTACCCTACAGTTCGGTTTATTCTCGAATTTTTCCGAGGAGATGAAATAAGAGGCTTTTTATTTGGACTTTCAACATCTCAGTGGATAAGTATTATTCTGTTTATGTTTGCCTTAACAAATCTATTAATGATAAAAAAGAACAATAAATAAACCAGCCGCCCATCTTATCTAAATGATAAGACCGAGCGGCTTTTATTATGTAGCAATACCTGCAAACTGATTTTGATATAAATTGTAATAGCATCCCTTTTGCTCAAGAAGTTCCTCGTGATTTCCCTGCTCGACTACCCTGCCATCGTCTATAACTATGATCTTATCTGCGTCTATTATGGTAGAGAGCCTGTGCGCAATAATAAGGCTTGTGCGGTTTTTCATAAGCGCAACCATCGCCGACTGTATGTTCATCTCGGTTCTCGTGTCAACTGAGGAGGTAGCCTCATCTAAAATCAAAATTTTAGGGTCGGCAAGAACCGCACGCGCAATAGCCAAAAGCTGCCTCTGCCCCTGCGAGAGATTTGAACCGCTTTCTGATAAAACAGTGTCGTACCCGTCGGGAAGCCTTTTTATAAACCTGTCTGCATTTGCGGTTTTCGCCGCACTTTCAATCTCCAACAATTCAGCCTTCGGCTTTGCATAAGCAATATTTGAGCGTATTGTATCAGAGAACAAAACCGTGTCCTGCAAAACTATTCCTATAGTCTCACGGAGCTTATCTTTAGAAATATCTTTTATGTTTACGCCGTCTATCTCTATCTCGCCCGAATCAATATCGTAAAACCTTGTAAGCAAATTTACAACAGTAGTTTTGCCCGAGCCTGTCGCCCCGACTATCGCTATCTTCTGACCGCTTTTTATATCAAGGTTGAAACCCTTTAAAACAGGCTTATCTGGTACATAACTGAAGTTTATATTCTTAAAACTGATATTTCCCGAAACTTCATCGGGAACAAACTCACTATCATTTGAATTATCGTCCCTTTCGGACTCTTCATCCATAACGGCAAAAATTCTCTCGCCTCCGGCAACTGCTGTTTGTATCTGTGCATACTGGTTTGCAATTTCATTTATTGGTCTTGAAAATTGCTTAGAATATAAAATAAACGCCTGAATAGTTCCTATAGTTATAAAGCCCTTTAGTGCAAAATATCCTCCAAAGCCTGCTATAAGAACAAACCCCACGTTAGAAACAATATTCATAAGCGGTCCCATAGAGCCGCCGCATATCTGCGCCTTAACTCCTGTCTTTCTAAGACTGTCGCTCATTTTGTTAAACTCGTCTATCGCGTCCTTTTCCTTAGAATACGACACGACTGTTTTATAACCTACAACCATTTCTTCTATATGACCGTCCAGCTTGCCCAGCAAAATTTGCTGACGGGTAAAATACTTACGCATAAATTTTGTCATAACCGAAGTGAACAGAACAGTCAGAATAATTGTAGAAACGCTTATCAAGGTAAGCACAGGCGAATAGTAAAGCATAATAACAAGCGAGCCGATAATCGTCAGCACACCTGAAAAAAGCGAACCTATCGACTGTGAAATACAGTTTGATATGTTTTCAACATCATTTGTCATTCTGCTCATCAAATCGCCGTGATTATGAGTGTCTGTATATCTTATCGGCAGAGTTACTATCTTTCTGAACAGGTCGGTTCTCATAATTTTGACTGTTGTTTGAGACAGTTTTGCAGAGAACCATCCCTGAAAATAAGTTATCACCGAAGTAAGAACATAAACTAAGCCTAGAATAATTAAGTATTTAACTAAGTTTTTATAGTCCACACCACTAGTCAGACCTATAGTGTCTATTGCCTTTTGCTGAAGTGACGGTGCCGCCAGATTAAGGGCTGTAATAGCAAGCATTACTGCTAAAAGTATAAAGAAAATATACTTGCTTCTGCCCATATAAGAAAGTATTCGCTTTAGAGTTCCTAAAACGTCCTTTGGCTTTTCATGAGCCAAAACAGGGCCTCTGGGACCTTTTCCAAGCGGTCTTGGGGGATTATTTATAGCTGACGGTCTTTTTTGCTGTTGTGCCATTAGTTTTCCCCCTCCCCGCTGCTTTTCATCTGCGAATTGTAAATATCTCTGTATACCTCGCTTGTTCTCAACAGTTCTTCGTGCGTACCTATTGCACAAAGACTCCCATGCTCTAATACCGCTATTCTGTCACAGTTCATAACCGACGCTATTCTCTGTGCAATTTTTATAACGGTAATGTCTTTTAAGTTTTCGTCTAAAGCCCTTTGAAGTCTTGACTCAGTACCCAAATCAAGTGCTGATGTGCTGTCGTCGAAAATAAGTATCTCAGGCTTTTTCAAAATCGACCTTGCTATAGACAAACGCTGTTTCTGACCGCCTGAAAGCGACGCTCCCTTTTCTGCTATGTAGCCGTCATAACTGGCAGGCATTAATGATACAAACTCGTCAGCCTGTGCAATCTTTGCCGCTTTTTCTATATCAGACTTTGAAGCGTCTTTATCTCCCCAAGCTATATTTTCATAAACAGTGCCTGAAAAAAGCTCGCTTTTTTGAAGTACCATTCCAATCTTTTTTCTCAAACAATCAATATCATACTCCTTGACATTTACCCCGTCAACAAGAACCTCGCCCTCGTCTGCATCATAAAATCTAGGTATGAGATTTATAAGTGAGGATTTACCTGAGCCGGTCGCCCCTAAAATTGCAAAGTTCTCTCCTGACTTTATATCTACCGACAGATTTTTTATTACAGGCTCTCCGTTTGTACCCGGATATTTAAAGCTGACATTTCTAAAGCTGACTGTTCCTCCCTGACTGTTGTTGCTAACATAACTTCCTGATTTTATAACAGGCTCGGTATACAGCACCTCGCATATTCTTTTTCCCGAAGCGTGCGCTCTTGATATTGACTGGAACATCATACTTATCATCATAATTCCCATCAGTATCTGAGTTATATAAGTAAGCGCCGCCATTATCTGTCCGACTTTCATTTCTCCTGCTTCTACCTGAAAGCCGCCTATTAGTATAATCGCAATAACCGAAAGATTCATAACTATCATAAGCAGAGGATTTAATATAGACATTATCTTCTGAACCTTCAAATTAGTCTGCATAAGGTCTACATTTGCCCTGTCAAATCTCTCTGATTCGTGCTTCTCACGGACAAACGCCTTTACAACTCTTGCTCCTGCTACATTCTCCTGAACAACTGAGTTTACTTTATCAAGCTTTTTCTGAACAATGCTGTATATCGGCGTTGCTTTTTTAATTAGTATCATAATCAAAACCATTTCAACAGGCAGCGCACATACCAATACCAGTCCGAAATTAATGTCTAAAGAAAGCATCATTATAATTCCGCCGATAAACAGAATACTGTCTCGCACTAACATTCTAAGAGCAAAGTCAACAAACTGCTGAACCTGTGTTATATCATTAGTCAGTCTTGTAACCAAAGAACCTGTCGTAAACTTATCCGTTTGCTCAAAAGACAGACCCATTACTCTTTTAAAAGTGTCGTTTCTCAAATCTCTTGCAAAGCCCTGAGACGCCATTCCCGAAAACGCCGCTGAACCAACTCCGCACATTCCGCCAAAGCATATCAACAGCAGCATCATTATTCCCGTATGTATAATAAGCTCCATATTGCCGCCTACGACGCCCTCGTCAACTATCTTCGCCATTAATCTCGGCTGAGATAGATCCACTAATACCTCGCCTACCATAGACAAAGGCGTAAGCAATGTAAAAATCCAATACGGCTTTAAGTATTTCGCCAATTTCATTTCTATATCATTTCTCCTATTCAGATAACTACTCTTAATAAATTTTATCACATATATTTTAAAAAGGTCAAGAGCTTTAAATAATTAAAAGGGTAACATAAATTTAGTCACCCTTTTATTTCTATTCTTCTTTTAATCAAAAATATGTGTGAAATCAAACGTCGCAAAATAATCGCTTGGCGTTTCTGCACGTCTTAACATCTCTGTACTTCCGTCCTCTTTTAAAAGTATCTCCGCTGAACGAAGCTTTCCGTTGTAATTATAACCCATCGAAAAGCCGTGCGCTCCTGTGTCGTGAATACAAATATAGTCTCCTATATCAATCTTAGGCAGCATTCTGTCGACCGCAAATTTGTCGTTGTTTTCACACAGTCCTCCTGTTATATCGTACTTATAATCGCAAGGCTCGTTTTCCTTACCTAACACCGTAATGTGATGATACGCCCCATATATCGCAGGACGCATAAGGTTTGCTGCACAAGCGTCAAGACCGATATAGTTTTTGTAAATATTCTTTTCACGAACAGCCTTTGCAATAAGATGTCCGTAAGGCGCTAACATAAATCTGCCAAGCTCTGTGTAAATCGCAACATCGCCCATTCCGGCAGGAATTAGTACCTCCTCATAGGCTTTTCTCACGCCCTCGCCTATCACCTCAATATCGTTTTCAGGCTCGTCAGGACGGTAAGGAACGCCTATTCCTCCAGATAGATTTATAAACTTGATTTTTGCTCCCGTCTTTTCATGAAGTTCTACCGCAAGCTCAAACAAAATTCTTGCAAGCTCAGGGTAATACTCGTTCGATATCGTATTAGACGCTAGAAATGAATGTATTCCGAACTCCTCTGCGCCCTTCTGCATAAGAATTTTATAAGCCTCTATCATCTGCTCCTTCGTCATTCCGTATTTAGCGTCACCTGGGTTGTCCATTATCTGATTTGCTATTGCAAACTTTCCGCCAGGGTTATACCGACAGCATATTGTTTTAGGAATTCCGCAGAGCTTGTCCAAAACTTCTATATGAGTAAAATCATCAAGATTGATATTAGCGTTTAGTTTTCTTGCCAAAAGAAAATCCTCATCAGGCGTTACGTTCGACGAGAACATTATATCAGAGCCTGTAAAGCCGCAAGCCTCGCTCATCATAAGCTCGGTAAGCGACGAACAATCAACTCCGCAGCCCTCCTCTTTTAGTATCTTTAATATACCCGGAGTCGGGGTTGCCTTTACAGCGAAATACTCCTTATACCCTTTGTTCCACGAAAACGCCTTGTTCAGACGTCTTGCATTCTCTCTAATACCTTTCTCGTCGTATATATGAAAAGGAGTTGGATATGTTTTAACTATCTCTTCTATTTTCTCCTTTGTAACAAACGGTTTTTTCATCTGTACACCTCTTAATACTATAATTTCATCACTTTATCAGAATAAAACTTATAAAAAGGATAACATTTTTTGACCGTTTTTGTCAAGAGGAGGAGAGGTTAAGCTGGATATTTTAATAATTAAGACATATTTACTTGCTTCTAATCTAGGCAGCTTAATCCCTGCCGTCTCTCCGATTTACTACTTTGTTTTCAATGCAAGCTCAGTCTTTCCGTCATTTGACTTGAGCGTCTTTGTAGTTAGCTTGATTTGAGTAGTTTCAATCTTAAGCTCGTCAATGAGGAGCTCGGCTATCTTATCCTCCACCTCGCTTCTTATAACTCTCCTGATATCTCTTGCTCCAAGCTTCTGATTGTAAGACTTGTGAGCTAAGTACTCGCAAGCCTGCCTGTCATAGCTGAATTCAATTCCCTTTTCTTCAAGAGGCTCTTTCATCTCATCAAGCATCAGAGCCGCAATATCTGCATAATTATCCTCAGTAAGCGGATTGAATACTACTATCTCATCAACTCTGCCCAGAAATTCAGGTCTTAGAAAGTCTCTTAGCCCTTTCATAGCCTTTTCTTTAGAAATTTGATAGTCCGACTTGTTAAATCCAACGCCTGTGTCCTTTGAGGTCGAGCCTGCGTTAGAGGTCATTACTATGACCGTGTTCTCAAACGAGACTGTTCTTCCCTGTGCATCGGTGAGTTTACCCTCGTCTAAAAGCTGAAGCATAATGTTCATAACATCAGGGTGAGCCTTTTCTATTTCGTCAAACAATACAACCGAATATGGACGGCGTCTTACTTTTTCGGTAAGCTGTCCTGCTTCGTCATAGCCTACATATCCCGGAGGCGAACCTATTAGCTTTGCCACACTGTGCTTTTCCATATACTCCGACATATCAACTCGTATAATCGGCTCGGTTGCGTCAAAGAGAGTTTCACCAAGAACCTTTACAAGCTCGGTTTTACCAACTCCGGTAGGACCCACAAATATAAACGAAGCCGGTCTGCGGCGTTTTGAAAGCTGTACTCTGGTTCTTTTTATAGCCCTTGCCACTGCATCGCAAGCCTCGTCCTGACCGATAATTCTTCTTTCAAGCTCGTCTTTTAAATTTCTTATTTTAGAATATTCAGACTCAACTACCTTATTAGCAGGAATTCCCGTCCAAAGCTCAATGACCTTAGACAAATCCTCCTCAGTCACCCTCACCTTATCAACCTTTTGAGATAACTCCTTTTCCTTTTCCTCAAGCCTGATTATATCAGCCTTAATCTTTGCTATTGCCTCATAGTCAGGATTTTCTTCCTTTTCAGCCTCTTCCTCACGCAATTTTTGTTGTGAGAGTTCAGCCTTAACAGTTTCATATTCTTCGATTTCAGGGCTTCTTATACTACAGCAGGCACAAGCCTCGTCAAGAAGGTCAATAGCCTTATCAGGCAAAAACCTGTCGTTTATATATCTCTCGGCTAAAACTGCGCACATTCTCAAGGTTCCGTCGTCAATTTTAACCTTGTGATGCTCTTCATAGTATTTTCTAATACCGCCTAAAAGTTCAATCGAATCAGCAAGCGTAGGCTCATTTACCGTTACAGGCTGAAAACGTCTCTCTAACGCCGCGTCCTTTTCAATATACTTTCTGTACTCCTTAAAGGTGGTTGCTCCGATAACCTGAATTTCGCCTCTTGATAGCGCGGGCTTAAGAATGTTCGCCGCATTCATAGTACCCTCGCTGTCACCTGTTCCAACAAGGTTGTGAATTTCATCAATAAACAAAATTATATTGCCCTGAGCCTTTACCTCTCCTACTAAGCCCTTGCACCTAGACTCAAACTGTCCTCTGAATTGAGTTCCGGCAACAAGAGAGGTCAAATCAAGAAGATATACTTCTTTTCCCCGAACGTGAAAAGGCACATCGCCCGATACAATTTTTTGCGCTATACCCTCTGCAATAGCAGTCTTTCCTACGCCCGGTTCTCCTATAAGACACGGGTTATTTTTTTGGCGTCTCGACAAAATCTGAACTACTCTGGCAATCTCCTTGTCACGTCCTATTATATTGTCAAGCTCGTTGTTTCTTGCACGTTCAGTAAGGTTTGTACAGTAATTATCAAGGTATTTGAGCTTCTTTTTCTTATCCTCTTTTTCCTTTTCCTTAGCTTTATTCTGCCTCTTTTTCCTTTTAATATCATCAACAGTATAACTGTCGTCATCAGGGTTTTTCATACCATTGTCATTTCCAAAGAAGCTGTTAATAAAATTCGGGAGCATATCGCTTCCTCCAAGCTGAAAATCCTCGCCGTCATTTATATCCATTAGCTGATCAGAAAAGTTCTCTAAATCCTCCTCCGAAATGCCCATTGATTTCATATAATCATCTACTTGAGTTATACCCATTTCTTTTGCGCAAACAAGACACAGTCCTTCGTTCTTTTTTTCATTACCCTGCATTGCGGTAATAAACACAACTGCCGGTCTTTTTTTGCATCTGGTACACATCATCATTGGTTTTTGCCATCCTTTCTTGTGTTGTTTATGATGTTATCAAAAATTACTAAAGCATATATCAGTCTTAGTAACTTAAAGTCAAAATCTAATTTAATATATCATTCATAATTCTCAAAAATACAGAGTTATTGATTGCCGTCTCGCTAAGGGTAAACGAGCTTCCTGAGTCTGAAAGAGAGAACACAGGAGATACTGTACTGATAATTGCAGTTATTAGAAAAACTACTAACAAACCTTTAACAGCTCCCAGCAAACCTCCGAGAACAGTATTAATTCCGCCCGTCTCTTTATTCTTGCCAAGCCTTGTGACAGCAACTATTATTCTGAGTATTATCCATATTACAATAAAACATAATACAAATAAAACGGCTTTTAAAGCAATTAAAATTATAGGCTTTAACGCAATATCTGTCAATTCCTCAGTCGCCTCGTCCTTATCTGTTTTCGCCAGTGAACGGAGCATATCCCCAAACATCTTTGAATCATTTGACGCTGCGGAATCAAAAGCTGGAACAAGATAAGAAGGCAGCGACTTCTCGACCTCGCTTTTAACCTCTTCATCTTTAAACAGCGAGTCTATTTTATCTGAAATAGTATTGCTTGAAATCGGTATGCCTTTGGATTTCGCATAGCTTGATATACTTTCTGAAATATCTCCGCTTTCTCCTAAAGCCTTTTCTATCTCTTCATCGCTGATTTTTATACCAAGTTTGTTATCAAAAAAATGTTTATTTACAAACTCGGCAGTGTCAAAGTTTTCTATAGGTTCTTTAATGCAGTTCACAACCCGTTCCTTTACATAGGAGTCATAAACAGGCTCTGCCAAAAAGCCGGAAGCCAGATAACCAACCAAAAGAGATAATATCAGTATTACAAACATAACAATGCTTCTTACTATCCCTCTGCGCGCGCCGGATATGCAGAACAATATTACTATTATAATCATTATAATGTCATATAAAAGTGCCAATTTGAAATTTCCTTTCAGTTAAGCTTTAACAACAGTATATCAATACTTAAATTCTATCTTATTAATATCTCTGTATCCCATAAAGAATATATTTCCGTCTATATACACAAAATCAACATAGTCGTTTTTTACATTAGCCATAGAAATTGACTTTCCTCTTGCATTATATGCAGAAATAGTCTTATCAGATAAAATGAATGTATGAGAAAAATATGTCTTTATCGTCTTTATTTTCTCATCAACAACTATCTCAACAGGCTCTGAATCAGATTCAATCAAAATAAGATTGGAAGTTCCGTCCTCGCTTAGGCTTTTCAATGCAATAGATAAGCTATCTTCATTTGATGAAAATGATATAAGCTCCGATTTATATAAATATTCTTTATCTATTTTTCCGTCTGATGTCAGCTTTACATATCTATCCTGACAAACAGCCCAAATACTGTTATCGCTCATCTTCTGCACACCGTAAACAAGCGAATTAATTTTATCGCTTGTAAATAGCTGCTCCGTATTATTAAAACTTATTCCGTTTAAAGTCGTTGCAGGCAAACCGTTCTCAGTGTTAAAAGTGGAAACTATCGCTCCGTCGCCTGATGATATAAAATCAACGCTCAAAATCCGCTGACCATTTGCCCATTTATAACATTCCTTACCCTCACTGTTGTAAACCGTCAGATATGAAGGATACTTGTCGGTTTCTGTTACAACGGCAATATAATTGCTTTCGCTTATTTTAGCACTTATAATCACATTGTCAAGTGTTTTTTGGAACACCTCGCCCTTTTTCGTCATTACCGAAAAAGAGTATCCGTTTAAATCATATGCCAGAACCATATTTGAAGATGCAGACAACATAGGCTCTGACAGCGTATGCTGAATTGAATTTATTTTATCGGCGCTTTTATTGTAAAAGGTTATATAGGTATCAGTCGCCACGACCAGATTCTCATCGCATTCGGTAAAAGTTGATGAGGTCGAGCCCTCTCCGAGATCAATAGGAAAGTTTCCTTTTGCAAGCTCTCCGTCGTTTACAATAGTCTCCTGAGTTTTTTCCAGTATATTATAAACATACGGTGACCATATTCCCCTTGTAAAGAAAATTGCTCCGGCCAAAATCAAAACCACTCCTACCAATACTATTTTCTTTATATTCTGAATAAACTTTCTCTTTCTTCTCTCTTTTCTTATATCCATCTGAAACGGCTTTTGCGGTTCATAATCCATAACACTTTCACTTCCTCTCTCGGAATATAATACTATTCTATTAATAATATACTTTGTTCAAATACAATCCGCTTGCACTGGCAGTTCTGCCGGCAAAACGTCTGTCTCTTTTTTCTATAATTTCGGGAATCTCCGACTCGTCTATTTTTCCTTCATTGACAAATAACAGCGTTCCGACCATTATTCTCACCATATTGTATAAAAACCCGTCTCCCGATACTGTCATTATTATTTTGTCGCCGTTACGCTCAACGTCAAATCGGTGTATAGTTCTTACGGTGTTTTCCTTTTCGTCTGCATTTGAACAAAAGCTCCTGAAATCGTGCTTACCCACAAAATGCTTTGCCGCCTTGTCAAGAAGCTTCTCGTCAATAGGATACCAATACTTATATATCCTGGTCCGCAAAAATGGATCTTTAATTTCACTGTTGTGAATCAAATACTTATATTCTTTTCCTATGCAATCATATCTTGCATGAAAGTTTTCATCGACTTCTTCACAGCTTAGTATCGCTATATCATCTGGCAGCTTTGAATTAAGACCAAATATGATCCCTCTGTTATCTATATTTATTTCATCGCACTGGAACGAAAAATAATATTCATTAGCGTGAACACCAGTATCCGTTCTTGAACACCCGTATATAGTAATATCCTGCAAAAAAAGCTTTTCTAAAGCCTCCTCAACGACCTCCTGAACGGAAAGTGCATTCTCCTGCCTTTGAAAGCCGTGATAGGCGCTGCCGTCATATGCCATTTTAACCTTGTAATTTACCATCTTATCAAACTATCCTGTTAATTAAAATTACCCCAGCTAAAAACACAGCGGTCACAAGCAATGCAATAGAATCCCTAGTCGCAATGTGCAGCTGTTTGAGTCTTGTTCTACCCTCTCCGCCGTGATAACAACGGCACTCCATTGCCATTGCAAGCTCCTCCGCACGACGGAATGCCGATACAAAAAGCGGAATCAATATAGGTACCAGAGCCTTTGCTCTTTGAATTATCGAACCTGTTTCCATATCCGCTCCCCTTGCCTTTTGCGCCGACATTATCTTATCCGTTTCCTCGATAAGGGTAGGTATAAACCTCAAGGCTATCGTCATCATCATTGAAAGCTCGTGTACCGGAACCTTTATCTTTTTAAGAGGCGATAAAAGACGCTCTATAGCGTCGGTAAGCGCAATAGGAGACGTAGTATATGTCAAAAGCGAAGTTCCGATTATAAGACATACTATTCTTACAACCATAAAAATTGACGTCTTAACTCCGCCTGTTGTTATTTTAATTATCCAAAAGTGTACAAGCATATCGCCTGTAGTTATAAAAAACAAATTCAATACGGCTGTGAAAATAATAATCGGAATAATTGGCTTAATGCTTTTTAACATTAGTCTAAACGGAATTGTTGATACCAAAAACGCACCTAGCATAAAAACAATTCCAACTGACAGAGCAATTATTGATTTTGCCATAAACAAAAGAACAATAAATATTCCCGTCAGAATTATTTTCATTCTGGGGTCTAATCGGTGAACGACTGATTTGCCCGGAAAAAACTGTCCTATTGTAATATCCTTAAGCAAATCGTCTCACCTCATGTAAATCTTTTTTATATTTCAAATAAATTTCCTCGCAATACTACAATGTTGTCTGACCGTCTTTAAGCAATCCTAGATGCTTATACGCAAGATCTGTTGCACATCTTCCTCTCGGAGTTCTTGCAATAAAACCTAACTGCATCAGATAAGGCTCGCAGACGTCCTCGATAGTGACCGCTTCTTCTCCGATAGCTGACGCTAAAGTCTCAAGACCTACGGGTCCTCCGTTATATCCCTTTATCATCATAGTCAACAGGCGACGGTCAAGACCGTCCAATCCTAAATCATCAACTTCCATTCTGTCAAGAGCTATCTTTACTATTTCCTTTGTCACTTTGCCGTTGCCCATAACATCGGCATAATCACGAACACGTTTTAAAAACCTGTTTGCAATTCTAGGCGTTCCCCTTGAACGGCTAGCAAGCTCATAAGCGCCATCTTTATCGCAGGCTACACCCAAAATAACAGACGAACGCATTATAATATCGCAAAGCTCCTCTTTTGAGTACAGTTCAAGTCTCTGCATAACTCCAAACCTGTCACGCAGAGGCGACGTCAACTGTCCTGCCCTTGTTGTTGCCCCGACAAGCGTAAATTTGTTCAAATCAAGCCTGATACTTCTTGCACTGGGTCCCTTACCTATAATTATATCAAGGGCAAAATCCTCGAGCGCAGGATATAAAACCTCCTCAATGGCTCTTGAAAGACGGTGTATCTCATCTATAAACAGAACGTCACCCTCTTGGAGATTAGTTAAAAGAGCCGCCAAATCACCCGGTTTTTCAATAGCAGGCCCAGATGTAACTCTGAAGTTAACTCCCATTTCGTGCGCAATTATACCAGAAAGAGTAGTCTTTCCCAGTCCTGGAGGTCCGTATAAAAGTACATGGTCGAGAGTGTCTCCTCGTTTTTTTGCCGCTTCAATATATATCTTTAAATTCTCTTTAACCTTTTCCTGACCGATGTATTCGTCAAGCGTTTTAGGTCTTAAATTCAAATCTACATCGTCAGTAGTATCTGCCTTTATGACCTCCGGCGCAACTATTCTGTTTTCAAGGTCAAAGTCGTTTGTTTCTATCATAGCAATTCCTTTCTTTTACAAAAAACTTTATGCTTGCTTGCCTAGCATCTTCATAATCAGCTTTTTGCCGTACTCAACCGTATAAACATCATCATTAATGGGTACTCCCATAGCCTTTAAGCGGTTGAAAACCTTAGTCACCTGAGGAACAGAAAGTCCCATATTTTCAAGTTCATCTGCTCTTTTGAAAACATTGACAGGAGTATCATAGCAAAACAGCTTTGAATTGTTCATAACAAGTATCTTTGTAGCATTTTTTGCAACGTCCTCCATTGAGTGAGAGACAAGCATTACCGTGTTTTTCTTTTCCTCGTGATACTCCTTTATCTGACCCAATATCCTGTCTCTTCCCTTTGGGTCAAGTCCTGCTGTAGGCTCGTCAAGAATAAGCACCTTAGGTTCCATCGCCATAACTCCTGCAATAGCGGCTCTGCGCTTTTGTCCTCCCGAAAGCTCAAACGGCGACTTTTCTAAAATACTCTCATCAAGCCCTACCAGCCTTGCAGTTTCTCTTATTCGTCTGTCGATTTCATTTTCATCAAGACCCATATTCTTAGGTCCGAACGATATATCCTTATAAACCGTTTCCTCAAAAAGTTGGTATTCGGGGTACTGAAAAACCAAACCTACCTTGAATCGCATCTCTCTAAGCTTTTTCTTATCGTCCCAAAGCAGTTCTTCGTTATCTATGAAAATCCTTCCGCTAGTCGCCTTGAGCAGACCGTTGAAATGCTGTATCAAAGTCGATTTTCCGCTTCCCGTATGCCCGATAACTCCGACAAACTCGCCTTCGTCTATATCTATACTTACATTGTCTACGGCAGTATGCTCAAACGGAGTTTTCTCGCCGTAAACGTATGTTAAATTCTCTGTTTTAATAATTGATATTTTAATCACCAATCCCCTAATAGAAATTTTAGAAGCAAGATGCAAGAAACAAGAAATGGGTCAACATTTATTCAACAACTCTGAAAGCGCTTGCACACACTCGTCCTCTGTAATTATCTCAGAATCAAGGCTTATACCCTCGTCAATAAGCATATGTGTAAGCTCCGTCACCTGAGGAACATCAAGACCTATATTCTTAAGCTCCTCGACTCTTGAAAACACCTTTTTCGGAGTGTCGTTCATAACAATTTCTCCGCTGTCCATAACAACTACACGCTCAGCCTGTGCCGCTTCGTCCATATAGTGCGTTATAAGCACTATTGTAACCCCGAACTCCTTATTGAGCATTTTAATCGTCTTTAAAACCTCTTTCCGCCCGTTCGGGTCAAGCATTGCGGTAGGCTCGTCCAATAAAATACAGTCAGGACGCATAGCGAGAATCCCTGCTATTGCGACCCTCTGCTTCTGCCCTCCCGACAGCTTGTGAGGTGCGTGTTCACGGTACTCATACATACCAACGGTTTTTAATGCGTCGTCAACACGCCTGCGGATCTCCTTAGGCTCTACGCCCATATTTTCAAGCGCAAAGGCAACGTCTTCCTCAACGATCGTAGCCACTATCTGATTATCCGGGTTCTGGAAAACCATTCCCACCGACTGTCGAATATCAAGCAAATGCTCGTCATCTTTTGTATTATAACCGTTGACGATTACGTCTCCCTCCTCAGGAATGTTTATACCGTTAAAGCACTTTACCAGAGTAGATTTTCCGCTTCCGTTATGACCAAGCACCGCAACAAACTCGCCTCTTTCAACGGCAAAGTTCAAGTTGCGAAACACTGTTGTCTTTTTAGCGCTCTCATTTTCATCAAAATCATTTATATATGAAAAGGTTATATTTCTAGCATATAAAAAACTCATATTTGTCTCCAAAAAAACATAAATTAAGTAAGCAATTAACCAGCACCTATAATATGGTACTCAAGCAAATGTCCGTCGGAAAAATCTGATACATTTTCAATAATAGCATCTTCATAATCAAAACTATATTTTGTATGTGTTTTTCCGTCATACCATGTATATCCTGTTTCCTTGAAACCTGCTTTCTCCATTGCTTGTTCGGCTGTAAAATCATCATTGTAATAAATATATCCAATCCAATGGTTACAGCTTGAGCCTCCCTCACCGCAATAGCGACCTTTTTTCAAATGGTAATAATCAGGGTCGTCCAGAACAATGTTTTTGACTAATTTAAAACCGTAAGAAACTTCCCATGTTTTCAAGTATATCCTTGTTAATGCAACACAAGCAATTCCGATAATCAAAATACAAGCCAGAATAATTAAAACTATTTTTTTAGTCTTTTTCATTTCTTTTATCTCCTATCAAAGTCTAACATACCGTTTATCAAACTATTCTAATACCTGATTACTCCCCAAAGGCGGCTCACCGTGCAGGGGCTTATCATTATCCTTTATTTCAAAGTAAAGCCCGCCGTTGTACAAAGTGATACATTATACAATCTCACCAAAGGCGACACCGGATGCAACCTTACAAAAATGAAGGGTTCTATAAAAAGTAAAATCCCGCCGTTGTGCATTGTCAAACATTTGGCAAACTATAATAGGCGGCTTCTCGTGCAGGGGCTTGCCCCTGCCAGATTGCGGTGGAACCGCATGGCAGAATACCGCCTGTAGCCTCAACCGGCAATCCAATCTCGTCGGCAGTTACTTTGCCGCCGAACTTTTCTACAAGTATATCGTTTAAAATGTATGCCATAACCGACGGCGAAAGTCCCGTCGTGTAACTGTTTAATAAAAAGAACAAAGGATTATCTGATAAAACTTCCGAGCATACCTTTACAAGGTCGTAAATCGAGTCTTCTAGCTTCCAGACCTCACCGTTCGGACCTCTGCCATAGCTTGGTGGATCCATTACAACTGCGTCATAAAGGTTTCCTCGCCTGATTTCTCTGCGCACAAACTTTTCGCAATCGTCTACAAGCCAGCGTATAGGCTTGTCTGAAAGGTTAGAAGCCGCAGCATTCTCTCTTGCCCATTGTACCATTCCCTTTGAAGCGTCAACGTGAGAAACTAAAGCTCCTGCCTCAGCACAGGCAAGAGTTGCTCCGCCTGTGTATGCAAAAAGATTGAGAACCTTTACCTCTCTGCCTGCGTTTCTTATCTTATCCGACATAAAATCCCAGTTTACCGCCTGCTCGGGGAAAAGTCCCGTGTGTTTAAAGCCTGTAGGACGTATGTTGAAAGTCAGTCTGCCGTAAGAAATATTCCACGAATCGGGTAGCTTTGCTCTGTATTCCCACTCACCACCGCCCTTGTTTGAGCGGTGATAAACTGCGTCAGCCTTTTTCCACATATTTGATCTGCGTTTTGACTTCCATATAATTTGCGGATCGGGTCGGACAAGTATCTTACCGCCCCAGCTTTCAAGCTTTTCGCCCGTTGATGTATCTATTATTTTATAGTCTTTCCACTTATCTGCTACTCTCATTTATAAAATCCTTAAAATAAAAGGTTATTTTACTCCAAACTTAAATTCCAAAGCGTGAGCTATTGTCTTTGCATAGTCTGTGATAAGACCAAGATGTTTGCCCTCAATCATTACACGAATTAAAGGCTCTGTGCCCGATTCACGAACCAGTATTCTGCCGTCGTCTCCGAGCTTCTCCTTGTAGTCCTCAATAAATCTGTTCACTTCAGGCTCCTGTGACCATACACCCTTATACTTCGTATCAATAGTAACATTCTCAAGCACCTGCGGATATTCCTCCATAATAGACGCAAGCTCAGACGCTTTTGCCCCTGTGTTTACCATAACCTCTAAGAACCTAACTCCCGTAAGCTCTCCGTCGCCTGTATTAGCTTCATCTAAAAAGATTATATGCCCCGACTGCTCTCCGCCTAAGTTATAACCGCCCTTTTGCATTTCCTCAAGAACATATCTGTCACCTACGTTTGTAGTTGCCGCAATTATATTATCGCTCTTTGCATACTTGAAAAATCCCAGGTTTGTCATAACCGTTACAACACAGGTGTTGTGATTAAGAGTTCCTTTAGTTTTCATATACTTAGAGAAAACTGCCAAAAGCTTATCTCCGTTTATGATATTGCCCTTTTCATCACAAGCTAAGCATCTGTCAGCGTCTCCATCAAAGGCAAGACCGACATGACACCTGTTTTCCACAACGTGCTTGCAAAGCCTCTCCATATGAGTTGAACCGCAGTTATCATTAATGTTTGTTCCATCTGGAGTGTTGTTTATAAAGTAACAGCTTGCTCCCAAGCCCTGAAACAACTTAACCGCACACGATGACGCAGAGCCGTTTGCACAGTCGATTGCAACCTTGATACCGTTAAAATCGCAGCCGACATTTTTCATAATATATCTGACATAATCCCATTCAGCGTTCTTTTCTTCATAAACTCTGCCGATTTTTGTGCCGCTCAAAAGCTCGATTTTTTCTGGTGTGTCAAGTATAAGCTCTTCAATTTCTTCTTGAATTTTATCGTCAAGTTTAAAGCCTGTTCCTGCAAAAAGCTTTATTCCGTTAAACTCAACAGAATTATGCGAAGCTGAAATCATCACTCCTGCATCGGCGTTATACTTGTTTACAAGCATTGCAACAGCAGGCGTGGGAACAACTCCCAGCTTATGAGCGTCTGCCCCTACAGAACAAATTCCAGCTATTAGAGCCGATTCCAGAACATCACTTGATATCCTTGTATCCTTTCCTATCAGTATTTTAGCCTTGTGCCTCTTTTCCTTAGTAAGAACAATAGCGGCAGCCCTGCCGATCTGCATTGCCATTTCACAGGTCAGCTCAGTAACCGCTACTCCTCTTGCCCCGTCAGTTCCAAATAATCTTCCCATATTTCTTCTCCTTCATTAATATTTTATGTTTGCAGACTTCTAATAAAGACTTCTGTTTAAAATAAACTTTTGTATAATCTGTCATCGGAAAGCTGTACAACAATGTTCATTGAACTTTCTTCAATAAATTCAAGCATTCTCTGATATGTAATATACTTAGGAGTTTTATATTCTTGGTTCTTATTATCAAAAAACTTATTGCACACAAACCATTTGCTTCCCGAAAGCTCTTCATGAGCGAGCAGACCGTCAACTGAATATCCCCATTCGGTATAAAGCTCCTCACGAACATTTCTTGAAAAAGGATATTCCCTCGCAAGACGATAATCAATGTCGTCCATATCAAACATAAAGCCGTCAAAAAACTCCTTGCCGTGTTCTGTTTTTTCCTCACCGTTCATAGCCTTTATGTATTCCAAACGAACAGTTTTCATAAAAAGCTCGTCACTGAGTAAATGAACCACATATCCCTTTAAAAAATCGTTGTATTTATTACCCTTGTAAATCCTTTTATCAATAAAGTCGCTTACTCTCTTGTGAAAAAGCTCCTGATTTTCGTCAGTTAAAAACTCAGCGTCTCTTATCCCCTCTCTAAGATGAGTTTTTTTCTTATCCTTTCTTACAAAACCCGGTCTGGCATGAATAGCGTCAGGTCCTATGCTGCCACAATAAAATAACGAAATATTATCAAACTTTTCATCTCCCAAAAGCTCAATAATTTTATCCGCTATTGCTATATGTGTAATTGCACCAGGCATAATTATCTCCCCCTTAACAATATTTCTCTACATTGCCGCAAGACCTCTCAAAGCCTGCTTTATCATCTCCTCAACAGAAGTTCCAGGGTCAATCGCAGAAACAACCCTAGCCGCGTCTGACTGAGAATATCCCAAAACAACAAGAGCCGATATTGCTTCTGCGGCATTCCCTTTGCCAACAGCAGAAAAATCAACATTTACGTTCTCACCCATAAGCGCTGCTTCCTTTGAAACCTTGTCTTTAAGCTCCAGAACTATTCTCTGTGCCACCTTTGGACCTACGCCCTTTGCTTTTGTGAACATTTTAGAGTCACCCGACGCAACGGCAAGCGCAAACGACTGAGGATCGCACACAGACAAAATAGCCAGCCCTGCTTTAGGTCCTACTCCGGATACCGACGTTAGAATCTTAAATGCATTAAGCTCGTCAAGAGTTGCAAAGCCGTACAGCGAAACATCAGCCTCACGAACGACCATAGATGTGTAGAGTGTTACATCACCCTGCGCCCCTTGAATCTGACTTATCGTTGACAGAGTCGTATTACAAGCATATCCGACTCCTCCGCATTCAATGACTGCGATATCCTGACCGCAGTAAACAAGTTTTCCTTTTACGCTGTAAATCATATTATATCTCCGTATTTTAAATTATAATTTGACGAATGACCATGCGTGATAGCAAGTGCAAGTGCGTCTGCTGTATCATCCGGCTTTGGAACTTCCTTTAGCTTTAGCATTGAGCGTGTAAGCTCCTGAACCTGCTTTTTCTCGGCTCTGCCATACCCTACCACCGCCTGCTTTACCTGAAGAGGTGTGTATTCACTAACCTTTATTCCTCGTTCAATAGCAGAAAGAAGTATAACTCCCCTAGCCTGAGCAACATCTATTACTGTCTTTTGGTTTGTGTTGAAAAACAGCTTTTCAATACCCATCTCATCAGGCTCATACTTATCCAAAACCTCGCACATATCGTCATAGATAGTTTTTATCCTCAAATCAAACGGAGTATGCGCCTCAGTGGTTATCGCTCCAAAGTTCACAACCTGAAAATCACTGCCAGCATAATCAATCACCCCAAAGCCTACTATTGCATACCCGGGATCAATACCTATTATTCTCATATCAATCACCGTACCTTTTTACGATACTATCCAATGCTTAGATGGATATTATAATAATATTACTTAAAAGCAAGCAATATTTTCTCAGTTTAATAACAATTAATTATATCATTATTATATAAAAAATGCAAGTGCAGGAAACCAAGATTATAAGTTAGATATTAGAGATTAGGTACAAGAAAAGCGTCCGGAATTTTTCCGAACGCTTGTATTACTTCTTGCAATTGTCAATTATCAATTATCAATTGTTAATTATCAATTATTTAGCCCGCCGTTTATCAAGTTATAACATTTATCAAACTACCCAAAGGCGGCAGTGCCTGCGGCGGCTCGCCGGTCACCGTTGCCGGCTCGCCGCTACTTAGTCTTTTTCTTAACAACCTTTGACCACTTACCATAATACTTCCTGCCGTTTGCCAACTTATATGCCCTTACCTTGACAAAATACTTTTTCTTAGCTTTCAGATTTTTAAGTGTTACCTTGTTTTTCTTTACTGAAACCTTCTTTTTGCCTTTGGAAAATTTTTTGTTCTTGGCATAAACGACCTCATACCCTTTTGCTCCGCTTACCTTCTTCCAAGAAACATTCATCTTCTTTTTCTTCTTTACTTTTAACCTTACATTTTTCACCTTTGCCGGTTTAGTAACTTTTTTGGCAGTATTATTAGAAACTTTCTTTGCCTGAGTTGTAGGAGGATATTCTCCTACGTGATCCTTAATATCTGCCTTAGCTGTTTTATATGTTTCGCCTAAAACCTCAATGCAGTCGATAATAAAATATCCGCTTTTTACTGTAATTTTAATAGTATGCTGTTCATTTGAAAGACCGTTTACATAATACAGACTTTGACGCTGAAGTACCCCCGTGGTCAGAGCTATGTTGTCTCCCAAAGATACTCCGTCTAGCTCAATATCAACTGCGCTTTCAGTTCTGGTTCCGCCCAAAACGAAGTTTACTCCTGTTCCGTTAAAGGTATACTCAAGAGAAGCATTTTTCTCACTTGTCGAAGCGCTTGTTCTGTTATATAGTCTGAAAGAATCCCCAACCTTTAACGTCCAGTTACCGCTGTATTTAACAGAGCTGTCAAGCGGATCTATTCTTTCAACAAACGAGACTGCGCCTGCTCCTGTAATACTTTCAGAGGCTTTTTCAATTTTCAAATTGTCAAACTCTGATAAATAATAACTGCTATACAATCCTGCTCTGCCAGAAAGATAAGGATTTTGTTTATCGGTATAACCGAATATTGCAGTATTATTTACATAGAACACTATTTCATTGCCCACTGCGCTAACTTTTAGGTTATACCATTTATTTGCGTCAAATCCCCTCACTGTACCTTCACTTAAAACCGTATTTGCCTTTAGGCATTGATATTTTCCGCTTTGCGCTAAAGATATCCAATAGCCTGACTTATTAGATGCTGAAACAATGTCACAGGTTCCCACAGACCTCAAACCTACTCCGGCGAAGTTATAATCGGACGCCTGCTGCCTAGTATCAAGCTTTACATCAGCAGAAACGCTGTAGTCAGCCCATTCGGTATCGCCTAAGGTAGTAGTTGGGGATGAGCCGCCTCCCCAAGTGAACGGAGTACTGCTGCTATCAATTTTTTGTTTAAGAACCTTTGAGCCGTCTGTTTTTTTTACGACCTCAAATGCTCCGCCTGCGTCGCAGGTATACAAAGGCGTTCCGCCTCTTTCTTCTATAAACTCATCTGGATAGTTAAAATCGTCTATATACGGAAGTGGAAGATTTGTATCGGTTTCGCTTTTCTGATACGAAGATTTCTCCTCGTCAGCATATCCCTTCTGACCTGTAGTAGTAGTTAACGTTACAATAGAATACGGCTCGACTGTATATGTAAAATTACCGTTTTCGGGAGTTATGGTTTCAGAATTTTTAAGCCAGTTTGCATCATAAGCCTGACCGACATCAGGACCCTTTGTGACCCAAGCCGTCAAAGGCGAATTTGCCTTATTAAGATTGCTTACCGAAACATTATAGGTTCTTTCGTTAGATGTATCATTTACAAATACTATTGTGTAATCCCCTGTTTCAGGGTCGGCTAAGGTGATATAATTGTTGGTAGTGCCTCCTATTCCGTGACCGTCTCCGTCAGGCGTTCCGTCGCCATAGCAAGCGCCGTCAACATATTTCATATTATCAGTCTGGAACCTTGTAAAATGCTCCATAATGTAAGTTCCCACCTGAACCTCATAGTGTCCGCTCCACGGCGTATCAGCCAAAATAAGCTGCTTTGGAACATACTGTGCGCCTGTATA
>CANRJA010000014.1 GCA_947630825.1 uncultured Clostridia bacterium
CCCTTTAGTGATACACTTGCCATTTATGTATGACCTCCCGTTAATATATTTTAAAAAGTAAATTTGCCTAATAATATAATAACAAATTCAAAAGGGTAATTTCAACGGTTTTTTCACTAAAGTTTAAACACAGAAATTATTTATAATTACTAAATCTGTATAAATTTACTTCCAAGTCTCACAAAATGTTTTCAACATCTTTGTGCAAAAGTTCCAAACACTTACCGAGTGCAAGATTTGGATTCATTTCAAGATTTCCAATCTTAACGCGCTTCAAAAAAACGACCTTATTTGACAATTTTTGAAACATTCTTTTTATCTGATGGTACATACCCTCACTAATATACACATAGCAAGCTTTTTGATTTTCTGGAACAAATTCTATCCTCGCAGGAAGGCAAACGTCGCCGCCGTCGATTTCCATACCTTTTTCAAACTCACTGATATAAAATTGTTCAACGGGTTTTTCGAGTTCAACGTAATACTTTTTCTCGACATGGCTTTTAGGTGAGAGCATTTTATGGGCGAGCTCGCCGTCGTCGGTTAAAAGAACAAACCCCTCAGTATCCTTATCGAGCCGACCTGCAGAAAAAAGCCCCTCACGAAAAAGCTCAGGCGGAACAAGCTCCAGCACAGTCGGAGAATTTCCGTCATATGTGGAGCAAACGTACCCCTGAGGCTTATTCAACATAATATACACATACTTCTTATAAGCTATTTCCTTACCTTGAACGGTGACAGTATCTTTTCCGGCAGTTATCTTTACTTCGCTATTTTTCACAACATTACCATTGACTACTACCTCGCCTTTTCTGCAAAGGGCTTTAGCATCTTTACGGGAAACGCCGTTCAACTGACTTGAAACATACTTATCAACACGCATTATTTCCGAATTCATTTTTAATTCCTTTATTTAAACTCTTTTAATTTACCACTGCTGAGAACTGCTTTCTGCTGAAATATTTTGAGAAGATTGCTCGGTACTGCTTTCTACCATATCACTGTTATCGGTCACATTTGCAGTTTCTGTTTCTACTTCTGCTTCGCCGTCCAAATCCGACTCTGTGCTGTCCGCGCTACTGTCGAAGGCGTTCTTGGCTTGTTTTTTATCAGATTTAGAATTCACATCTGAACTGCTGCTATTAGCGTTTTCCTTATCCTTTTTAGATTTCGCTGCAGAACTCTCGGAATTCTCCGTTTCTTCTTCAACGATTTCCTCTTCTTCAGCTTCCTTTTCATCTAACGACGCATTAGAGTCAGGATCGGGGTTTTTAAGTCCCTGCATAAAGCCGTCAAGCTCGTTACATGAAACATCTCCGCCTATCAAATTGCCGTCAAAAACCATCAAATTAATAACAACATTCTCAGAGTTTCCGGGATAATTATACACCGCATATGTATAAATTTCAACCATTTCGCCTTTATACTTTTTAAGATTAAAGCCCTGCTCCTTCTGAAGCTCGTTATAGCTTTCGTATGTTTCGTTAAACTCCTCAGGTATTGAAACTACCTTACAGCTTGTATATTCCTCAGAGACCTCCCAGCCCATTTCGCTCATAAACGCCTGTCTTTCGCTCTCTGTTTTCATAGGATATGTTTTCGCCGTAGCTTTATGCACGATTCCGCAAACAATAAGTATCACCAAAAGTGCAATAAGTATTCCGCCGCATATGACTAACCCTTTTTTTCTTACTTTAAATGTTTTTACTATCATAAATTATGCCCCGCTTTCTATACAGTATTTCATTTATGTATATGAAAGTACGGGCATAAATATGTCCTATTAGAAGCTAGAGGCATGAAGCAAGAAGTAAGAAGTAAGAAGTAAGAAGCAAGAAGCAAGAAGCAAGAGGCAAGACCGGCAATCCGGCAGGGGTGGCTCTGTTGCCTATCATATATTAAATTTAATAATCATGTTCTCTTTTTATAATTTGGTCGTAAATTGGTCGTAAATTTTGTCCTGAACACCCTCAAAAGCCCAATTCTACGGGGTCTACTTCCCCAACGGCTTCATTGTCGGGAATTTCCATGTCAATTTATCATTATTACTCATTGTCGCTCAAACATTGATATTTACTGCATTTTCAATATATCACATTTACGAAATGTTACATAAATTCTTATAGTTTTTCGATATTTGGGCGTAAATTGGGCGTAAATCAGGCGTAGATAAATTACATCTTATTTTTAATGAAATCATTAAATGTCTGCATTTCATTCTTCTTTAAATCTTTTGTTACATCTGCATATATATCTAATGTTGTGCTTATATCTGAGTGACCTAGAACCGATTGAATGACTTTAACATTTATACCTGATTCACAAAGACGTGTTGTAAAAGTATGTCTAAGAGTATGGCAACTAAATCGTGGTAAAAACACTAATTCCTTTTTTTCATCTGACTTGTCAAGAATTTCTTGATTGCAGTCACGCATTATTCTACGAAGTGCTTTATTCAATGTCCCTTGATTTTGTACATTACCAAAACGATTAACAAACACAAAATTAGAAAATCCATCAATGATAGAATTACATTTTATTCCGCATAAGATTTGGTTTTCTTTTTCTTGGAGCAATGCTGTTCTAACACTTTCTATCATTGGTATTATTCTTTCGCCAGCTCTTGTTTTTGGTGTATTAATTCCAAAATAACAGTTACCATCACTGTGATTATAATAAACCAAAGTATGGTTTACAGTAATTGTGTTATTATCAAAATCAATATCATCCCAACGTAAACCTGTTACTTCGCCTACTCGCAAGCCAGTTCCCAACATCACTGAAAAAATTGGATACCAATGTTGATATTGAGGATTACTCTTTAAGAACTCAACAAAAATTTCTTGTTCCTTAATCGTTAATGCCTTTTTCTTTTTTGTAAAAAGATTTCTGGACTGCTTCAATTCCTTTAATGCATTATCACTAATGTTATATCGTAGATATCCGTCTTCCACAGCTAAACTAAGCACTTGATGAAGCACATTATGAATACCATCTACGGTAGAAATCTTTAAGTTTCTTTCATCTATTAAATAATTATAAAACCTTCTTATATCTGACCGTTTCAATGTGGTAATTTTATGTTGCCCTAAATCGTTACTTACAAACAACTCATACATATACTTGTAATTCTGAAATGTATTGTCTTTTAAACCTTTCTTTATCTGAACCCATAAATCATATAAGTCATTTACTGTAACTCTTTGAGCATCTGTACGAATGCCATCACTCTTGTCTTTCTGTATAGACCTTTCTTTTTCTCGAAGTTTGTCTAACGTCTTTGCATAAATAGAATGTCGCCTTCCATCAGATGTACGCCATCTGTAGTCATATGTACCGTCTTTACGTTGTGACTCGTTTTCTTTTAAAACTCGTCCTCTATTGTCTTTTCGTCTTTCTGTCATTTTTAAAACTCCTTTCACATGACAGAAAGCTGACCTTGTTACTATTATAATAGATCAGTTTTCAAATTTCAACTCAAATTGAAAAAGATTTTGCTATATAATCTTCAAATTGCTTTCTTTTTATTAATCTTTTGCGTCCTACATATAGTACAAAAGTGCAATCATCTAAATTAGTAAGTTCACGCAGCTTATGTTCTCCTATTCCGTATAGTGCTGCGGTTTCTTCAATATTCAACAGTGGTTTATCTGTTATTTTAATATTATATTTCATATTGTCTTTTCTCCTATCTATCAATAAAATTAGTATCACAAAATAGTATTAAGAAAAAATTTTAATATTAGTTGCATTAATTATGATAGATACTTTTTATAATTTAGTTGATAGATTCTGTTTTAAAAAAGTATCAAAATCAGGATAATTTTGTTTGTAGTCTTTTTCGTTATGCATTAGCCAATAACGACAATCGTCATTTGGTTTCCACTCTTTTAGATATTCATTAATAAAATTAAATACTCCTGAAATAGCACCGTCTCCCCAAATTGCTTTAATTTTGTATAGTACAGATATTAGTCCACTTCCATAAAATAAGTATTCAAAACTTTTTGCAATGTCATAATTTCTTGAAGATGGTGATTTTAAAGTAAAATAGTTATTTGTAATACAATCAATTAGCATTTGAGAATATATTGTATCACAGTCTACTACTCCGTTGACTATATGCATAAATCTAAACTTCTGTATTAGAGTACATGCTATTAAATTAGCAAACTCATCATCTGTTTTTATTTTTAAAAGTTCATTTGATAGCTGATGTGCAAATTCTTTTCTAAAAACTGCTTCAAACCTAACCCAATCTTTACACTTTATTGCTTTATCAAATTTTGAACCTTTTCGTTCTATCTGTTCTCTTTTTTTATCATATATTCTAAGTGTTGAATTTGACTGTACACTTCCTATATATATCGTGGGAACATCACTTTCTTTTATAATACCACGAAATTTCATTGGACATTTTTTATAAGATAATTCTTTAGTTTTCTTATTTACTTGTTCACGAAATATACCTATCTTTTTGTCCATTAAGCCTTGATATATTTCAGTTGTATCTATATCCTCATCAATATAATCTGCTATTAAATCTATTCTTGAAAGTCTTGTAATGTAAAAGTCATCTGTTATTCTTTGTAATAACTCATATACTTTTAATCCAGACTTTTCACAGTAGTAATCCAAAGATTGGGCACTAAATTTGACTATTACACCCATACTCATTTGATATTGGTGATAAGCAATTGCGAGATAAAAATTATGATTTCCGAATGTATAAGCAATTTCATACCCTTTTGGTGGAGCTCTTTCGAGTTCTTTTTCGCCGTAGATTGTTAGAAAGTTAGCTTTATCAACAAATACATGTATAATATTTTCTGCTACTGCTGACCAATCAAACGAATTGCATGAATTCTTAATTTCTGGTTTCAACTGTAGTACAATTGTTAATTCATCAACGCCTAATTCAATCATATACTTTCACATCTTTAATGTTTTTTGTCAAAATTAAGTTTTATTACAATTGTTTTGTTTCTGGAGCCCGGGTGGTTACACCACCCGGGCTTGATGATTTACAAGCCTGTAATATATTGAAATTTAGATAAGGACACTGAACAAGTTTCGGCTCTTGAGCTAATACAGGTTCAGTAAAAATTCCTTCTCCCAACTTATAATTTCTATTGGGTATTTCAACACCAGCACCAAATGTTGTTACATAAGTCTGTTGTTCTGAATTGCCTAACACAATTTTAAGCGGTATATTATCACGAAGTGCAGTATCAATCAAAGTAGCATCTGATTTCTGCATAACGAGAAATAAGAAGAATCCTAACTGTCTACCTTGCAATATAACCTCATAAAGTAAAGATTTAACTTTATCTCTTGTTTTCTTTTCACAAGACGCTATTACACTTGCTAAACTTGCGTATTCATCACAAATAAATATATAAGGTTTCAAGCCGAATGTTGAATAATCTGAATCAATCTTATTTTCGAGTAATTTCTTTAGTTCGCCTTTTCTTTGACGCATTAATTGTACAAAATTTTCTAATAGTACAATAATACTATCAACATCAACAGCAGTCCTGTCTTTAGCTATTGATGAACCAATAACAGCAAGACTAGAACCTTTGGGGTCTGCATAATAAAGTTCATACTTTACATTCTTATTTAACATCTGCAATATAAGATTATATAAAGCATAAGTCTTCCCTGAGCCAGTCATGCCTACTAATAAACAGTGTTGTAGTTTAACTACATATCGTTTATCCAAAAACAATTTGTACGTAGGAATATTCTTGTTATATTCAAGAAATTCATTAAATGTTTTGAATTCAATTTTAAATGATAAGGAACCATCTACAAACTCATAAATGTAATAGTTGCCGTCGTCAGTTAGATAATGGCGTTCTACTATATATTTACCAAGTGCAGAAGACATTACAACTTTGTCAAGTTTTACATCGAATTTCAATGTATTTCTTAACATAAGTCTCCCTTTTGATAAATCTTTGTTAAAGGTAAGGCGTATTCTCGGAAGCTCTAAATAATAGCTTCGTTTAATTGCGAAACCTGCGTCTATCATTTGTTTTTCAAGGCGGTTTCTTACCTTTCTATAATTAAAGAAGTAGTATACCCCTTTATATATTTTATTGCTTATCAAATAGTCAATAATTGTTATAAGCACAATTACAAGAGCAGAAATAAATGAACCTATATTGATTTTGTTAAAAATATCAATCTGGAAATATTGGTATGTAGCCCTTGCCCCCAATGAGAGAGCAAAGGCTATCATAGCCGATAATATTAATATAAAATACTCCATATTTTTCTTACGCATTGGATTTACCTCCCTGACTTTGAATAATTTCGCAATCTTTAAAACGCAAAATCATGTTAAAGTTAATTGCGAATGAATTTTCCGAATCAAATTCAAGAAGACGTATAATGTCTCCTTTTATGATATCATGATTACGATTTAATACAGTAACATCAAAATTTTGATAGAGATTATTCTCTCTCGGATTACCGTTTTTGTCTATGCCATAATCATAATCGTCCTTGAGAACCATAAGCGTAAGCGAATAGCCATCTGGTAACTTACCTTTTTTATCTTCATACGGTCTTACAGAGACCACTCTATATTGATTGTGGGTTGCCTTTTCAATAGCACTCCAATCAATTACTGTTTTGGTGAAACACCAAGTATTAATTAAGGACATATTTATATCCTCCTTTCATAAAAAATAATGTCCTTCAACGAGGACATTTTTTAGTTGGCGTATTTTTGTTTGAGGATATAAGTATGTGATTTTTTGTTTGAGGATATAAATATGTGATTTTTTGTTTGAGGATATAAATATGCGATATTTAGTTTAAAATTTTAGAGTTATACACACCTTCTTTATTATAATGTAGTAGTTTTTAGCGTCCCTCTCCAAGGACGTATATCAAATACTACTTTATACAATATTGTAAGCAAGTAGTTTAATCTAATAATTGATATATACATTCTAAAGCCCCTTAATTTAAAATTTTGTAAAGCCGCACCTATTCAATTAACAAAAAAATAAATTTAACTTTAATCTACTTTATTTCATTTTATCACATATTACGTTAATTGTCAATACTAAATATATTAATTTTTTGTAAATATTTATGATATGATTTTTTTACTTTACTTTTCTTATTAATTATTATATAATAAATATAATTATATTAACAAGGAGAAATACTATGTACGAAAATTCTTGTGAAATAATGTATAAAATGATAAGCAAGAGATTTGCTCTTAAACGATTACTTCTCAATAAGGAAAACAGCGAAATCTATAAAGGTGAAGAAAACTTAATGAGTGCAATCGCAAACAACCGCCGTCATCCGAAAAAGAACAGATATCTCATTCCTGCTGACATTACTAATGCTCATGAGCCTAAAGACTACGTAGTAAAAATAGCAAAAGCATTAGAATTTGAGAAACCTAGAGATTTTTTATGGGGCGAACGCAAAGAAATAGAATTATATGCAGGCTATCTCTTTGCTAATTTAATAAAAGACGCTATAAACGACGAAAAACCAGATACAGTCAATCAGATTTATGATGTTCTAGCAGATTATATACCATATGCAAAGTCAAAATTCTATTGTGACCTTGTAAATGAGTTTGGTGCTGATGTTGTAAGAAGAGTTGAGATTGAGTTTGATAATTCAGATGATTACCCTAATATGCTAGATAAAGCAATTGCAAGAATTTACTCGAAGGTTAAACCAACATATATTGAGACTCTAAAAGATTTTCTGTACTGTAAACAAAGCACTCATAAATTAGATAGAGCATTTTCATATTTTGTCAAAAAATTATTATTGCCTATATTACAAAAAGCAATAACCGATCCGTCAATCAGTAACTATGCTAAAATAATGTTAAAAGAATGTTACTCTTTCATCAAAAAAGATTTAACCAGTATTGGTTTTGCTAAACATATAACTTATCAGGTAGTAACATTAAGTATGACAACTATTAAAAAGTTTATTGACATTCAAAAAAATGATGAAAGACCTTTTAATTTGGATTGTATAAAAAATAAATGGTTAACAACTATACTTGTAGAAGATTTTTGATAATAGCCGTTACTCCATTCACGATAAATCGTTATGCCGTTCTCGTCTTTAGTTTCTTTGATTACACGTACAGGGTTCATATCAGGTCGCATAGTGTTGTCCTTTCTAATTTTATTTATAAAAGTATATTTGCATTGTTATCTTCGATACTTAACAGATTATTGTGTTCATCGTATTTAAGCCTTACTCCTGTTCCTGAGTTGTCTGCGTAGTATGTTAGATTGTTGTTCTTATCGAACTCACGTATTTCAGATTTACCATAGCTGTCTCTGTAGTAAGTCCTGTTGCCACGTTCATCGTATTGATAGCACTCCCAGTAACCGTCGCTGTACTCACGGTAGATTACTCGGTCTTTTTCATCTTTCTTCTCTCTGATTAAGCGTACGTGTTGTATCTCTATTTTGTTATCCATATTGGTTTATCTCCTTTTGGAATGTAGTAAGTGATTGTTCATATCATTAATAGCCGTTCTTGGGTCGTTTTAAAGACTACTGAAGGATTAAGAGTATTTGCGGTTAGTTTTTTTCATTATTCGAGATTATAAGTAGGCTGAGTGAGACTTTTAAAGTCTTTAAAATTTTAATGTTAGCTATGTATTAAAAATTAACCCGTGAAGTTCGTTCACGGGTTAAGTTGTTAGAAGTCAAGCATAGCATCGAAATGTTCTTTGACTTCTGCGTCGATTTTAGGGTCTCCTGTTGAAGGTCTTACGTTCATATCAGGATACATTCTGGTGACGCTTGTCCGATGTTCTTTGTTATCGAAGATAGCCTTACCGTCTGCATCTGTAATTCTGAGACCCATATAATCGTAGTAGAATACGTCGTTGTTATTGGGGTCAGGCTGTGCATCTTCGTTGTAGTTGACGTTAGTTACTTTAGCGTAGAGAATTTTGTTACAATCTTGGCAACGGATTACGCTGATGTTAGCATAATATGCCGGTATTTGACCAGTATATTCGTTGATGCCTACATAACCACAGTTGCAATAGTATTCACGTAAAAAACCACCGAATCCGTTGTAATCAGTATTTTTATCTGTTCTTGTTTTACCGATTACGTAGTTTTCCCAGGCAACGTCATAACAGATTGAGCGTGCAGGTGCAGGATTATCTGTTACCCAAGTGTGTTCATAGTTTAGTGTTGCATCGGTAGCTTGCTGACCTGTAGCTGTATACACCAACGGAATAGCTTCAGTCCATTTAGTGTGTTCACATTTAGTAGGTTTGGTATCTGAAGGCTCAGTGCTAGGCTCTGACGGGTCAGTAGGTTTAGGTGGGTCAGTTGGGTCTGTAGGACTGGTAGGTGTTTCAACGTGGTTAGTTTTCTTAGTATAACCACAGCCGTTTTGACAGTAATAGAAGTCATACAAGCCGTTAGGACTTGTGTAGTCAGGTGTATCGTTGAACACGTGCTGACAAGTATCTTGGTCGATAATGACTCTTTCGTTCTTTACTTGCCAATCGCCACAGATAGAGCATTGGTATTTGCATTCGCATCTATACTGCCATGCAAGTTGGTTATCCCAGTATTTCACAGGGTCACCTTTGGATTTGAGTACCCAGTTATGAGTATGCTGTGCAGTAGTAGGTTGTGCTGTAGTAGGTTGCGTAGGCTGCTGCGTAGCCTTAGTAGTTGCTTTAGTCGTAGCTTTAGTGGTTGTAGCAGAGTTTTTCTTAGTTGTAACAGTTTTGATTTTGCTCCAAGCACCGTAGACTTTAGTAGAGCCGTTCTTGACGTATGCTCTTACTTTTACATAATACTTAGTGCCTGCTTTTAGCTTTTTAACGGTCTTAGTTTTCTTAGAACCGCCTTTGACTGTTACGGTCTTTTTGACTTTCTTAAAGCCGTTATCGGTGGCTATTTTGATTTGATAGCCTTTAGCTTTAGAGACTTTCTTCCATTTGATTTTGATAGCTGTTTTGGAAGTGGCTTTTACTAATTTTATTTTAACCTTTGACGGTTTAGCTTTACTATGTAAAGCGGAAACAGGTGCAGAAACAGCAGTAAAAGAAATTACCGCCGTCAGAATTATGCTTAATATTGCTGATAATTTTCTTACCATAAAAACACTTCCTTGTTATGTTTAATTAAATCAGCTTTCTGTCATTTTTATAAATTTGGGCGTAAATTGGGCGTAAATTTTGCCCTGAACACCCTCAAAACCCCAATTCTACGGGGTCTACTTCCCCAACGGCTTCATTGTCGGGAACAATAATACGTCTCTTATTGAACCCGAATCGGTAAGCAGCATAACCAGTCTGTCAAGACCAAAGCCAAGTCCGCCTGTAGGCGGCATACCGTATTCAAGCGCTGTTATGAAGTCTTCGTCGACTTCGGCGTTTGCACCCTGAGCGCGCTTTGCCTCAACCTGACGGACAAATCTCTCCTTTTGGTCAATCGGATCGTTAAGCTCAGAGAACGCATTACCCATTTCTCTGCAATAAATGAAATATTCAAATCTCTCTGTGAAAGCAGGGTCTGTAGGCTTTCTCTTAGCAAGAGGTGAGTTCTCAACAGGATAGTCGTAAATTATCGTCGGCTGTATCAGCTTGTCCTCAACAAAAGCGTCAAAGAAAGCAATTAGAACGTGACCTTTCGTAGCTTTGTCGCCCTCGTCAACTTCTACGCCCTTTTCTTTAGCGCAAGCCCTTGCGTCCTCGTCGGTCGCCCAGTCGTTGTAATCAACTCCCGCGTATTTCTTAACAGCCTCGACCATAGTCAGGCGCTCCCACGGAGCAGCCATATTGATTTCCGTTCCCTGATAGGTTATAACATCGCTTCCGCAGACCTTCTTTGTGATGGTGACGTACATATCCTCTATTAAATCCATCATACCGTGATAGTCTGTGTAAGCCTGATACATCTCTATTGTGGTGAATTCAGGGTTGTGAGAGGTGTCCATACCCTCGTTTCTGAATATTCTGCCGACCTCATATACCTTGTCAAATCCGCCGACAATAAGCCTTTTTAAATAAAGCTCAGTCTCGATACGAAGATACATATCTAGGTTGAGAGCGTTGTGGTGAGTGACAAACGGACGTGCCGCCGCACCTATTTCAAGAGTGTGGAGAACAGGCGTGTCGACTTCAAGATAACCGCGCTCGTCAAGATAGTTTCTTATTTCCTTTAGGATCAGACTTCTCTTTATAAAGGTGTCCTTAACGTCAGGGTTGCAGATAAGGTCAACGTATCTCTGACGGTATCTCTGGTCTCTGTCTTTAAGACCGTGCCATTTTTCAGGCAGAGGGAGCAGAGATTTTGATAAAAGCTTGATTTCTTTGGCGTGGATTGAAACTTCGCCCCGCCTTGTTCTGAAAACAAAGCCTTCTATGCCGACAATGTCTCCTATATCCCATTTCTTGAACTCGGCAAAAGTGTCCTCGCCGATGTCGTTCATTCTTATATAAACCTGTATTCTGTCGCTCCCGTCACGAACGTCTATGAAGTTTGCCTTACCCATATCACGCCAGCTTACTATTCTTCCTGCTATACGAACAGTCTTTTCCTTGAGCTTTTCAAGTGCGGCGTTTTTAGCGTCTTCATTGTCGCCTGATTCTGCTATGATTTTTTCTTCTGTCTTTTCGTATTCAGCTTTAGCGTCGGCATTTTTTATGGTTACGTCGTAGCTCGTTATTTCATATGGGTTTTCGCCTCTTGACTTTAATTCGTTCAGCTTGTCTATTCTGATTTGCTTTAGCCCATTTATTTCCTCCTGAGAAATTTCTTCTTCAAGAGCAGCTTCAGTCTTAATTTCGTCACTCATTTGTATTTATGCTCCTTTTTAATTGTTGTCTTCTAATGATTATTTGCTTATCTCTAAAATCTTAAATTTCAGAAGTCCTACAGGGGCTTCTACATCAAAGGTTTCTCCAACCTTTTTCTTGAGAGCTGCTTTGCCTATAGGCGAATCATCAGAGATTTTTCCGTTGTCAGGGTCGGATTCTGTTGAACCTACAATTTGCAGAGTTTCTGTTGTACCAAGCTCTAGATCCTCGATTTTGATTTTAGAGCCAATGGATACTTCCTCTAACGATATATTGTCGTCATCAACGATAACTGCATTGGCGATCATCTGCTCAAGCTCTGTGATTCTGGCCTCTAAGATACCCTGTTCGTTTTTTGCCTCGTCATACTCAGCGTTTTCCGATAGGTCGCCAAATGAACGAGCTTCTTTTAGTTTTGCGGCAACCTCGCTTCTTCTTACTGTTACAAGGTATTCCAAATCCTTTTCCAGCTTTTCATATCCTTCTTTTGATACAGATAAATTTTTAACTGCCATAGTTATATCTCCTCACGTTTAAAATACAAGTAATAAATTAAGCTTTTTATACAGCTTTTCAAATTATTATATAGTATATAACCTCAAAAGTCAAGAACTGCCTTATACACCTGTTTGTCGAATTATGTCGAAAAGTTTTTAATTAATTTGTCGATTTATGTAGTATAATGAAGAAAAGAAGTTTGATATTGTAATTTAACGGTTTTAATTGTTCTATTTATAATGCAAATAAATTTAGAAGGAGCGTTCATAAATGGAAAAGGTATTAAAAACACAAAATTCAAAGGATAACTCTATCCGGTACAGTTTTATTCAAAGCGAGGTTCAGTTTGACGGCGAAAAAGCGCTGACCTACGGTATCAGAATTGAAGGCTTGATATCGGGAAAGGAAGAAAAATCAGAAATTTTAGACATCACAACCAGTTGTGAAAAAGCTGAAATTTTGTTCAGACTTATTGTCCATGCGGAAATCTCTCCTGTGACATTAAAGGATGTAGCTGAGGACTTTATTAATTCTTAAGCCATGGTGCTATAGAATTGTTTGGGAAGCATTATAAAGCAGTATATTAGCTTCATTAAAGCCGTTGAAATTACAGGTTCTTCTTAATCAATATAACTCAAGACACAAATTAGCACAACAATATTTTGACATATTTGGTATTAATGCTTGCAATGAAACACAATATATGATATAATAATTGCAAAATGAAAATAAGGAGAGCTAATTATGAGATGTCCGTTTTGCAATTATGAGGACACGAAGGTAATAGATTCACGTCCCAGTGATGAAAAAAAGAGACGCCGCCGTGAATGTACAAATTGCGGCAAGAGATTCACCACTTACGAGGTTGTTGAAAAACCTACTCTTATGGTTTATAAAAAAGACGGAAGCTTTGAGCCGTTCGAGAGGGAGAAGATCATTAAGGCTATCGGTAATGCAATAAAGAAACGTCCGGTAAGCGTTGAAGATGTAAATGCTTTGGTTGAGGAAATAGAAAACGCTTACGCAAACGCAATGCAGACGGAAACGACAACAAGCGAGATAGGAGATAAGGTTTTAGCAGGTCTTAAAAAGCTTGACCACGTTGCTTATGTCAGATTTGCGTCTGTTTACAAAGACTTTAATGATTTGGACAGCTTTATTAAGATAATTGCTGAGATAAGTTAGCTTGAATTATTTAAACGTCAGAAAATACTGTGAAGATATGGGAACTCATTGTTATATATGAGGGTAATTCCGTATTTTATGGTTTCACATTCAGAATACAACTCTTCACTGTCTTTCAACAAAAGCGCTTTAAGCTTTGCGCAGGATGCTGAAACATCCTCTAAGCAAGAGCTTTCTACAAGAAACGAAACACAAATATAATATTTTTTCCATAACCGGCTAAACTCTTCGATTTTTTCGAGAGCTTGGTCGGTTTTTTTATCCTCAGCATACTCTGTTACATAGTCGAGAGTTTCGATAAGCTGCTGATTTTTGTCTTTTATCAAAAACAGGGATAAGGTCGAGCCTATTACTATTACAACAAGTATAGCTGCACAAAGGATAATTCTTTTCAATTTGAGTCCTCCTTTTTAATTAGCTTATAGTTTTTATCTTCATCGCACGACATAAGGAATACGTCGGAAACATCTACCTTGTTTTTCTTTAGTATCTCGTTTAGAAATTTCATATCCAGACCTAAAAACTTAATAGCGCCGCGCATAACAACTCCGTCGTCTATCAAAATCTGCGGCGGATTTTTTGATTCGCCGTAAAGCTCTATATCCGACGGCGTTAGCGAACGGTAGTCATTTTTTTGCATAACGCTGATTTTTCCGGTTGTTTCAACAATGGCATACTGAACCTCGCTTATGTCGAAAATGTTATAGTCGTGAAGGCTTTCCATAAGATCGTCGACCGAAAATCTTAGTTTTTTCATCTGAGCCTGGTCTATTTCTCCGTTTGAGATTATGACCTTCGGGCTTCCCGATACTATCTGTCTCAACTTTCTTGAACGCAGAGTTAGAGCAGACATAATAACGTCCAGGCTTACAAGCGTGAGTATAGGTATGATCCCTGTAGTCATAGGGATGGTAGTGTCCTCAATAGGAAGCGTGGCGATATTTGATACAAGGATAGTTATTACAAGCTCTGATGGCTGAAGCTCTCCTATCTGACGTTTTCCCATAAGGCGGATAGAAAATATAACAAGTGCATAAAGAATTATGGCTCTGAAAAAAACTATAAGCAAATTAAAGCACGTCCTTTTTAAAAATATAATACATACAAATAACTTTTCCAAAACTGCAAAGTAATAAACATAAGTTTTTATATTTATCAAAAACAAAAGTGCGTATAAATTTTGAAAATTCACTAATATTAACTAATGAATATCAAAAATAGCAAATTCAAGTTTTAAAGGAGGAAAGTTTGTGGAAAAGAAAACAGTTGTTAAGGTAAATGAAAACAATTATGAAACGGCTTTGATTTCAAAAAGCTTAAAGCAGGCTGTTTTGGATTTGAAAATAATATCAGGAAAGACAATGGACTTGAACATTATGGAGGTTGAGATATCCGAACATAAATGCGCGGTTGTCTCTATAGAGGGTATGGCGTCTACTTCTTCGATGGCGGAGCTTGTTTTCAGGCCTCTTATGGAGTTTGACGTTGAAGGCTATGCCACAGAAGACGATGTGTTTAATTTCTTGACTAAACAAAGTCTGCTATCGGCTGAGAGAAAAATCCTTACAACTTACGGGGAGGTTTTTCTCACACTTTTTTCGGGCTTTGCGGTCGTATTTATAGACGGCTGCGACAAATGCGTTGCATTCGGCATACAGGGCTTTGATAAGCGTTCTATAGAGGAGCCTACAAGCGATGGAAATTTAAACGGCTCCCACGAAGGTTTCATTGAAACAATAAGAACAAACATATCGCTTATCAGAAGAAGGCTTAAAACTCCCAAGCTGAGATTTGATATGCAGCAGATAGGAAGCGACAGCAAAACGGACGTATGCGTTGCGTATATTACCGACAAAGCACCTCAGGGCGTTATAGATAAGGTCAAGGAAAACCTGAACAAAATAAACCTTGACACTATAATAACGACCGGATATGTCGAGCCGTTTTTGCAGGGAAAGCACAAGAGCTTGTTTTCCAATGTTCTTTCGACTGATAGACCCGACGCATTCTGCGCCAAGCTAAACGAGGGCAGAGTGGGTGTTCTGGTCGACGGAGTACCGCTTGCGCTTATATGTCCCTCGCTGTTTATTGAAAACTTCCAGACTATTGACGATTATGTAAACAAGCCTTTTTATACGACCTATATCAGATGGATAAAGTATCTGGCATTTTTTCTGGCTATCGCGCTTCCCGGAATATGCGTTGCGATAGCAACCAACCACCCTGAGATATTAACTCACAAATTTTTGATAAACCTTTCGGCAAGCGAGGAGGTAACACCCTACTCATTTTTCTTTGAAGCCTTTATTATAACCATAATGTACGAGCTTATGAGAGAAGCCGGTATCAGACTGCCAAAAGCCATCGGAGGAGCGGTTTCGATAGTGGGCGCTCTGATTATCGGAGACGCGGCTGTCTCCAGCAGTTTGGTATCCGCACCTCTTCTCATTATAATAGGACTCACCGCAACTGCATCGTTTGTTATTCCGAATCTCAATCCCCAGACCTCGGTTTTCAGAATGCTTTTTATCATAGCAGGCGGATTTGGAGGGCTTTTCGGAGTAACTCTATGCTTTGCGTTTATGCTTATCAACATTTCAGCGCTTGAAAACTATGGAGTACCTTATAACGCTCCGCTGTCGCCGTTTACGTTTAAGGCTATGCGTGACGTTGTTACAAGACCAAGCTTTTTAAAGCTGGGCAGAACCAAAACTATCGTTGAAGATTTAAACGGCGCTAAAAAAATTTAAGCGGTGTCGTTTAAACTTTTCAAATTTAAAGGAGCATATTTATAAATGAGAAAAATATCTTTCGGTCAAATGACGGTAATTCTTTTTATATCGAGAATTTTTTACAGTCTTACTTTTGTGCCGTTTATGTACAGCGATGTAACCTGTCAGGTGATAGGCTTTGCCGTAAGCACTGCGATCGAGTGTCTGGCGGTTATACCGGTAATTATATTGTATAAAAAGCATCCAGACAAAAATCTATGTCAGATAGCATATGAAAAATCAAAGCTTTGCGGAATACTGATCTCGGTTGCCTTTGCGTTTGCCGCTGTTTTGATCATCAACCGCCTGCTTAGGTTTTTCGGGTATTTTATGTACGTCACCTTCCCTGATTTCCTGCCGTCGTGGGTTGTGATAAGCGCAATAGCTGTAATATCCTTTTACGCGGCGTTTCAGGGAATTGAGGCTATATCAAGAAGCGCAGGTCTGACGTTTGCTTTCTTTATAGTTTCGTTTGTTATAGTTATAGCGGCTCTTTCAACTAAAATGTCTTACAGCAATGTAATGTTTGATTATCCGGAAATATCCGATATATCTCACGAGGTGTTTAATGAGCTTTCTAAATTCAGCGAGCTTTTGCTGTTCCCGATTTTATACCCTTACGTCAAAGAAAAGGCAGGTAAAAGTATTTACGGCGCAATAGCGCTGAAGCTTATCTTCGTTTATATAATAACTGCTGTGTGCGTGCTGACGCTGGGAAGCTATTTGAATATAAGCAAGTTTCCGTTCTTTGATTTGGGAACCTATGCCGAAACCTTTATCATAGAAAGATTAGACGCATTTTTGCTTCCCGCGTGGATATTGGTAGCTTTTATAAAGGCGGCTCTGTTTATGTTCATCGGAAAAATTGCGCTCTCTACAGGTTTTAAAAGAACAAAGAAAAATGTCTATTTGCTTATACTGTCAGTAGCCGCTATTGCCGCTTCGCTTGCCGCGGTTTTGCAGGAAAAGTGGAATTTCCCCGTGTGGGACAAGGTAGTCGTTACAATATTGATACTCGTTTTAGGAGTGCTGCTGCCTCTTGTTTACTGCTTTGGAAAGGGTGATGAAAGTGAAACGGAATAGAATCGGTTTAAAAAGGATTTTTGTAATTGCCATTTGCATATCTTTCATTTTCAGTCTCTGTTCCTGCAATTCAACGGGAAGGTATGCAAAAAGAGACATTGATGAAAAAATTATAGTTCACGCATTGGGAATTGACATTACAAAAGACGGAAAATTCGAGGTCACATTGCAGATGCTTTCACAGCAGGGCGCAGGCTCAAATACGCCTATAGACCCCTCAAAGCCGAACAGTGCGGCAGTATCTCAGGTTGCGGATACTATTCCTGCCGCTATCGAGAGATGTGAGACTGACTTGGGTAAAAAAGCCTTTTTGGGACATTCGGAGCTTATTTTGTTAGGCAAAAGCGTGGTGGACTTAGAACCTGTTTTGGACTATGTTACTAACGCTCAGGGTATTTCTTTAGGCACTTTTATGGCTTATACGGATATAACGGCTAAGGAGATACTCAATATAAAAATAACAAGCGGAGCATATTCGGCAGAGGTGCTGAAAGAAATTTTTGAAGAGTCGCAGAAAAACGGAACAAGTACCGAGTGCGAACTTATAAGGCATATAGATAATTTGGAAAATACAAACGGTACGACCATAATGCCCATAATCAAAAAGATCAAGGACGATAAGAAGTCTTCGGAAGAAAAAGAAAATTCAAGCTCAGAGGTAAACTTCGGGGAAAGCAAAAGCGACAGCAGCGGCACTGAGGCGGAAAATGAAAAGGTGAAAAGCGAAAGCGGCGAGGAGTCGGGCTCGGACAGTAGTTCTAAGTCGGATAGCAGCTCGAAATCAGAAAGCAGTTCAAAGGAGGAAAGCAGTTCTAAATCACAAAGCGAATCGGGAGGCGGAGAAGAATCGGGTTCAGGCGGCGGAGAATCGGGCGGAGGAAGCTCAGAGGAAGCCGAAGCTACCGCATTTTATATCGACGGAGCGGTAATAGTTAAGAACAAAAAGCCTTACAGCGTTATGACCAGAGACGAGATCATAGGGTTATCATTTTTAAACGACGGCGTTGCCGAGCAGGTAATTGACGTTAAGCTCGGAGACATTCTTACAGGTGTTACAGCAGGAAGCGTTGATAAAAACACTAAAGTAAGCGTAAAAAACAACAGAATTGTTGTAGATATAAGGCTTGTAATTTCCTACGAATTTTATAAAAGCTATTCAAAAAAAGAACAAAAGACTGCCGGAGAAGAAGCTGATAAACGTATTTACAATTTTTGCGATAAGGCAATAAAAAAGGCGTTAAAGGAGGATAATGCAGATCTATTTGAAATTCATTCGCTTTTGAACCACAATGATTATAAGTTATATCAGGCGTATAAGAAAAACCCAGAGGAAATATTGAAAAAGATTGATATAAATGTTAGCATAGATTCTCAAATTTAGTTTGCAATTTAATGCGGAATATGGTATACTTTTTTTATCTGTAATGGTAAAGGGAGCTGTGCTGAGTGATAAAGTTTGAAAATCATATAGGCGAAATTAAAATTTCAAATAAATATTTGATTTCTCTAATCGGTAATACTGCGACAAATTGCTTTGGCGTTGTGGGAATGAACACATTCGGACCGAGACAGCGGATAGGCTCTCTTTTGAAAAAAGGAGAATCCCTGGAAAACGGCGTTATTATTCACCAAACTAAGGATAACGAACTGATTATTGATTTGCACATAACTGTTTCTTACGGGGTAAATGTTTCGACAGTTGTAGAAAGCATTATGGAAAAGGTGCAGTATACCGTAGAAACTGAGGCTGCGGTCAAGGTTGCTAAGATTAATGTTTTTGTCGATGAGATGCAGTCTTAGCAAAGGGGGACAGTTTAGTGATTAACGGTAAAACACTTCGGGACGCTTTTATCAGCGGTGCTAACAGTATCGCAAATCAAAAAACGGCGGTTGACGAGCTTAATGTATTCCCTGTTCCGGACGGAGATACGGGAACGAATATGTCTATGACAATGGGGAACGCCCTTATTGCTCTTGAGAGAATGCACGACGATGTTACAGTGAGCGAGGTCGCAGAGCAGACAGCGTCCGCTTTGTTAAGGGGCGCAAGGGGAAATTCAGGAGTAATTCTTTCTTTGATTTTCAGAGGCTTTTCAAAGGGCTTCAGCGGCAAAAAGGAAGCATCGGTAAGCGATTTCGTATCAGCCCTTGAACAAGGCGTTTCGGGCGCTTATAAATCTATAATGAAGCCTACTGAGGGTACAATCTTAACAGTTGTAAGACTAGCAAGTGAAAGAGCCACCGCTGTTTCTGTTTCTGTAAAGGACGAGATAACTCTATGGGAAGAGGTATGCGGCTCGGCGAGAAAGGCGTTAGAGGACACGCCAAATTTACTTCCTGCGCTTAAAAAGGCAGGAGTTGTCGACGCAGGCGGTAAAGGTCTTTTGATAATTTTTGAGGCTATGCTCAATGTTTTCAAGGGCGGAGAGGTCATAAAAACCGATTCGCCTTCTGAGAAAAAGGCTGTAACGATCGACACGTTTTCCTCAACGGTAGGAGATTATGACGAGGTAATTAATTTTACCTATTGCACTGAAATGCTTATTACAAAGTCGAGCGGTTGTGCGGACAGTTCAAAGCTGAGAGCGTATCTTGAAACTATAGGAGACTGCGTTGTTGTGGTCGATGATGACGATATTATAAAGGTACACGTTCACACCAATAATCCGGGAAAGGCTATTGAAAGAGCTCTTAAATTCGGAACTATAAATCTGCCGAAGATCGAGAATATGAAAATGCAGCACGAACAGCGTATTATTGACGCGAAAGCTCCCGACATCAAGCCTGTCAAGCCGGAGAAGGAGTTCGGGTTTGTGGCTGTTGCTGCAGGTCACGGCGTTGAGGCTCTTTTTGAGGACGTCGGCGTTGACTGTATTGTAAGAGGCGGACAGACTATGAACCCGTCGACACAGGATATTTTAGCGGCTATAAACAAATGTCCGGCAGAGACAGTTTTTGTGCTTCCCAACAACAAGAATATAATTATGTCGGCTGAACAGGCAGGCAAACTTGCAGACAGAAAGGTGTGCGTTCTTCAGACGAGGACCATTCCGCAGGGTATGAGCGCAATGCTTGCGTTCGACGACGTGGCTGACTTTGAAACAAACAGACTGGAAATGACACACGCTCTTGAGAGGGTATCCACAGGTCAGATAACATTTGCCGCCCGTGACAGCGACTATGAGGGACATAAGATAAAGAAAAACGAGATACTGGCTTTGGAAAATGGAAAGCTCTCTTTTGTTGACAAGGATGTTTCAAAGGCGGCATTTAAGCTAATGAAAAAGCTTGTCAAGGGCGACACCTCATACATCACTATCATTCAGGGCAGCGACGTTTCAGACGAGGACGCAGAGGCACTGAGAGAGCAGGTTCAGAGCAAATATCAAAACGCAGAGGTCTTGTTGATAAACGGCGGACAGCCTGTTTATTACTACATTTTGTCTGCGGAATAGAGAAACTTATAAAAACAGAGAGGTTAAAATAAAATGACAAACAGCTATGAAAGTCCTTTTTGCACAAGGTATGCAAGCAAGGAAATGCAGTATATTTTTTCTGCTGATAAGAAGTTTACGACATGGAGAAAGCTATGGGTAGCTCTTGCAAGAGCGGAGATGAAACTTGGACTGCCTGTAACTCAGGAGCAGGTCGACGAGCTTGAAGCTAATATAGACAATATAGATTATGAGTGTGCGGCAGAGCGTGAGAAGCTGGTTCGCCACGACGTTATGGCTCACGTTTATACATACGGACAGGCTTGTCCTAACGCAAAGGGAATAATCCATCTGGGCGCGACCTCCTGCTATGTCGGAGATAATACAGATATAATCGTTATGCGTGACGCTCTTAATGTTGTTAAGAGAAAGCTTGTAGGGGTTATAGGTCAGCTTTCTGAATTTGCTGAAAAGTATAAAGGTCTGCCTTGTTTGGCTTACACTCATCTTCAGCCTGCACAGCTTACAACTGTGGGCAAAAGGGCGAGTCTTTGGTGTAACGAGCTTTTGATGGACCTTCAGGAAATTGATTTCAGACTGTCAAATTTAAAGCTGTTAGGCTCAAAGGGAACGACAGGCACTCAGGCTTCGTTTATGGAGCTTTTTGAGGGCGACACCGAAAAGGTGAAGAAGCTGGAGGATATGATAGCGGAGGAAATGGGGTTTGACGGCGTTGTTCCCGTATCGGGGCAGACGTATTCGAGGAAGGTCGATTCTGCTATTGTTTCAACTCTTTCGGGAATTGCCCAGAGCTGTATGAAGTTTTCAAACGACATACGGATTTTACAGAGCTTTAAAGAGATCGAGGAGCCGTTTGAAAAGAACCAGATAGGCTCGTCGGCAATGGCTTATAAGAGGAACCCAATGAGGTGCGAGAGAATAACGTCTCTATCGAGATATATAATTTCAGATATGCTCAACCCTGCGTTTACAGCAGGTACACAGTGGTTTGAAAGAACGCTTGACGACTCGGCTAACAAGAGAATTTCAGTTGCAGAGGCTTTTTTGGGCGTTGACGCTGTGCTTAACATTATGCTTAATGTAACAGACGGGCTTGTAGTACACGAGAAAATTATTGAAAAGCGTGTTATGGCGGAGCTTCCCTTTATGGCGACTGAAAATATTATGATGGACGCTGTTAAAAAGGGCGGTGACCGTCAGGAGCTTCACGAGAGGATACGTGAATACTCAATGAAGGCAGGGTCGAGGGTCAAAGACGAGGGATTAGACAACAATCTGTGCGAGCTTATATTAAACGACCCGATGTTTATGATTTCCAAAGAGGAAATGGACAGCATTATGAAGCCTGAAAACTTTATCGGAAGAAGCGTCTCTCAGGTTGAGGAGTTTATTGAAAACTGCGTTAAGCCTGTTTTGGAGAAAAACAACTTCAAGCGTGAAAGCGTAGAGATAAACGTATAGTTACTAGAGGCTAGAGGCAAGACCGGCGAGCCGCCGGAGGCACTCTGCCTTTGGGGAGTTAGCACAATGTGATAATTTGTGCAACGGCAGGCTGGTACCTAGAAGCAAGAATTTTAGAAGCAAGAGACTAGAGGCTAGAGACTAGAACCAAGAGAAAAGAAAAAACCATAAGTCAGAGGCAAGAAAGATACAAGAAGAAAGAAGCTGAAATAATATGCCAAAGCAGAAGATAATATATATAATTGCCGGAGCAGTCTGCTCTGCGCTGACTATACTTATGATAATTTTGGTAGCGACCGGCTGGGGAAGCGTTGCGCTTGTTATCGGACCGTTTGCATTTGCGGTAGCATTTATAGCAAGTGCGGTATCTATAAAAACGCCGGAACAGAAGAGAAAAATCGAGGAGAAGAACAAAGAAAAGAAAAGGCTGGCAAAGAAAAAGCAGGCTGAAGAAGAATATGTTTCTCCATTTTTCAGAGATTAAGTTAATAAACAGAAAGGAAATGATACACTATGAAAATTGAATCACAATGCTTGCACGAGGGGTATGCTCCTAAAAACGGAGAGCCTAGAGTTATGCCTATTTATCAAAGCACTACATATGTATACGATTCAACAAAGGAAGTGGGAGACGTTTTTGACGACCCTACGCTGAGTATGATATATTCGAGGTTTGAAAACCCTACTACAGATGCAGTTGAAAAGAAGATAGCCGCACTTGAGGGAGGCGTTGCCGCAATGTGTACGTCCAGCGGACAGGCGGCTTCATTGATTTCGATTTTGAACCTATGCTCGGCAGGAGACAGCTTTATTGCGGCTTCAACAATTTACGGAGGAACAATAAACCTCTTTGCCGTTACCCTTAAAAGACTGGGAATAGAGTGCATTTTTGTAAGTCCCGACGCGTCTGATGACGAGCTTCGCAAAGCGTTCAAGCCGAATACCAAATGCGTTTTCGGAGAAACTATCGCAAACCCTGCGCTTACTGTTCTTGACATTGAAAGATTTGCAAAGATCGCTCACGAAAAGGGCGTTCCGCTGATTATAGATAATACCTTTGCAACACCGATATTGTGCCGTCCTTTTGAGTGGGGAGCAGACATTATTATACATTCAACGAGCAAATATATGGACGGTCACGCAGTACAGGTAGGCGGAGTTATTGTCGACAGCGGAAAGTTCGACTTCACAAACGGAAACTTCCCTGATTTTACCGAGCCTGACGAGAGCTATCACGGAGTTGTTTATACGAGGGATTACACTTTTGCGCCGTTTATTGTAAAAGCGAGAATGCAGCTTATGAGAGACTTTGGCTGTTACCCTGCTGCTAATTCATCTTTTCTTTTAAATCTCGGTCTTGAAACGCTTGCGTTAAGAATGAAACAGTATTGCGAAAATGCTCTAAAGGTTGCCAAGTTCTTTAAAGAGCAGGATAAAATCGAAGAGGTCATATATCCTGGACTTGAGGGAGATAAGTATTACGAGCTTGCGAAAAAGTATACTCCTATGGGTGCAAGCGGAGTTATTTCTATCGTTGTAAAGGGCGGAAGAGATAACGCTGTCAAGTTTATGGACGCTCTTGAGCTTGCATCTAATGAAGTTCACGTTGCGGATATAAGAACCTGCGTTTTGCATCCTGCGTCGGCTACTCACAGACAGCTTACAGATGAACAGCTTACCGCAGCCGGAATAAACGGCGGAATGATAAGATTTTCCTGCGGTCTTGAGAATGTTGATGATATTATCGAGGACATTAAAAAGGGACTTAAAGCAATAGATTGATTTATAAAATAAAGGGCTCAGGAAAACCTGAGCCCTTTATTTTATAAGATGCCGCATTTTAAATCATTTTTTCTCGCATAGATAAGAGAAGTTTTTTCTCTCTTCTTGAAACTTGCACCTGCGTCATATCAAGCAGCTTAGCTGTTTCGGTCTGGGTTTTATTTTTAAAATATCTGAGATAAAGAAGCTTAGCGTCCTTTCTGTCAAGAGAGGATATGATTTGTTTAAGCGTCAGACTGTTTGTGATTTCCTCGTCAGGTGAGGATATAGGAATATCTATCTCAACAGACGAATCGTCATCATACCCTCCGGAAGCAAGACTTAGCGGGGGGAGGGAAACATTGAGAGCCTCAACAACGTCCTCCTCCGGGATATCGGCAAGTTTAGCAAGCTCTTCAATAGTAGGTTCTCTGCCTTTTGTGCGTATAAAGCGTTCTCTTATCTGGGTGATTTTTAGCGATAATTCTTTAAGGCTTCTTGACACCTTTATAGTTCCGCCGTCTCTGAAAAGTCTTTTTATCTCACCCAAAATAACAGGAACCGCGTAGGTAGAAAATTTTACACCCCTTGTGTCGTCGAAGCCCTTGGCAGCTTTTAACAGCCCTATACAGCCTGCGCCGTAAAGGTCGTCGTAGTCTATACCTTTTGAACGAAATTTGTTCGCACACAGATGAACAAGTCCCAAGTTGTCCTCTATGAATTTTTTATTGCTCTCAAGTCCAATCATATTTTTACCATTCCTGAGTAGATTTTACTTATCCGTATGTATGCGATAAAGCGGTTATTGCTCCAGCTTAGTCTTGAGCTTTTTGGTTAGGATAACAGAAGTTCCCTTTCCCTCCTTGCTGAGAACCTTCAGCTTGTCCATAAAGCTTTCCATAACTGCAAATCCAAGACCGGCGCGTTCCTCCTCGGGAGAGGTTGTAAAGAGAGGCTCCATTGCCTTTTTTATATCGGGAATTCCGCAGCCGTGATCCTTTATTTTTATGTAAATCACGTTATCCTCGTAAATTCTGGCGACAAGCTCTATTTTTCCTATTTCGTTTTTGTAGGCGTGAACTATTGAGTTTGTAACCGCCTCGGAGACTGCGGTTTTAATGTCTGAAATCTCATCGACCTGCGGATCGAGCTGCGATGCAAAGCCCGATACCACAAGCCGTGAAAACCTTTCGTTTTCCGAAAGGCTGGGAAAGCTCAGCTTTATTTCGTTAAGAATTTTTTTCTTCGGCATTTCCGTCAACCTCCTCTGATGTCTTTTTATTATTTTTATCATTGTCGTTTTTGTGAATATCAATATCTGCCTGCACCTGAATTGACGGCTTATCAGAACTTTCAGCAGACTCTTTCGCCTTTTGCATTTCAGAAAGCGGAACGTCAATGCTAACTATTTTGGCAAGCTTGTTTATCCCTGCGACAAGCATAACCTTTTTTATCAGCGGAGGAGGATTTTGAATGTAAACCTTTCCGCCCCTTTCACTTTGCAGTTTGTATCTTCCCATAACAAGACCTATCCCCGAGCTGTCCATAAAGTCTACCTTTGAAAAGTCGAGATACAGATCGGTTGGGTTGAGCTTTTGAACATTTATGTCGATTTCCTTTCTTATCTCTTTTGCACTGTGATGGTCTATCTCTCCGCTTATATACGCAGTTAGCTTAGATTTCTCTTCTACCTCGTCGTATATTTTAAGTCCCAAGGTTTTTCATCTTCCTTTCTAATTACTAAAGGCTCTAATGCCTGTCCGAGTTTATGTTCTGATAAAATAATAACAGCCCCAGACTAAAAAATATGTCAAAAGCTGTTTTTATAAATAATTATAATTTTCTATGTAATTATTAACAAAAATCCCCGACGTATTATGAAGCAGCATTAATTGACTTATCTACTTCTGTATGGTAAAATAATATAAATAAATCATCTGCAAAAGAAGGTGTTTGTTGATGTTAAAAAGCGCGGGATTATTTTTTAAAAAATGGTTCAGAAAATTATTACTGCCTATTTTGATGTGTTTAGTTGTTATCGCTGTCATCATAATAGGGATTGTATATTTTAATTTTATTTCTCAGCGGATTTATAAGGATAGTACAGATCATCTGGGAGAGATTTATGGACAAGTAAACCGCTCATTCGGAGCATTTGTCGAGAGAAACTGGGGTCTATTGGAAGGCTGGAGCGATTATTATACAATGTCTAAAAACAAAAAGAGCGAAGTTTCCGATTTTATTTCTGGGGAGCAGGATTACTGGGGTTTTTCTGAGTTTTACTTCATCTCCAAAGACAAAACTTGTATGACGCTGAACGGAGTAAAGGTAAATATGACCTTAGAGGGAGCGTGGGAGAACCTTATACAGCAAAGAAAGCCTGTAATGGCAGGAGAAACCTTGTCCGCCGGTCAGGAAATCACTGTTTTTGCAGTTCCGGTACAGCATGGAAAATATAACGGTTTTGACTTTGACGCTATCGCTATAAGTTATACGAACAAAGATATGGCAAATTCACTGAATGTTGACGCCTTTGCCGGTGAAGCTAAATGTTTCGTAATCAGCAACGATGGAAATGTGCTTCTTTCTACACAGGAAGGCGGCAGTATATTTGGCAATTATCTTACCTATCTTAGAGCGGCTTCCGATTTAGATGAAGAAAGTATGTCAAAGCTCAAAAACGACTGGAACAAAGGAAACTCAGGCTTGTTACAGTGTGAGATAGGCGGCGTAAGACACTGTATTTTGTATCAGCCTGTAGGCTTTCAGGATTATTTTTTGCTTAGCGCAGTACCGCAGAGCGCAGTCAGCGGCGGTTTTCTTTCGGTTCAAAAAACAACTATGAATGTTTTGGTCATAATTTTCCTATTGGTGGGCGCAACGGTAATTGCCTTGATAGCGTTGCGAAACCACAAACAGTCACGCAAAAGCAAGATAGAGCTTCAGTACAGAGAGCAAATGTTTGACGTACTTTCAAACAGTGTTGACGACATATTTATAATGCTTGATTCTAAGAACAAAAGCGTTGATTATATAAGCCCTAATTTAGAGAGACTTCTGGGTATTAAAGTAAAAGACGCGCGTGAAAATATCAGAGTGATGGAAAAATGTGCGATAAACTTTGACGTTGTTATTCCCGCAAAGGAGCTCAACGCGATTCCTCTAAACGGCAACCGTTATTGGGAATGTGAGTATATGCACCAAAAAACTGGCGAACGCCGGTGGTACAGAATGACTATATATCATATGAGCATTCAAGACATTAAGAAATATATAATTGTAATGTCTGACCGCACGCAGGAACAGCAAATGAATCAAAAGCTTCAGGATGCGTTGACGGCGGCTAAAGACGCTAACGACGCAAAGAGTAATTTCCTTTCTAATATGTCACATGATATCCGAACACCTATGAATGCTATTGTTGGATTTTCAGTGCTTCTTGAAAAGGATGCGGACAACACAGATAAGGTAAGAGAATACACACGCAAAATAATGGCATCCAGCCATCATCTGCTAAGTCTTATAAACGACGTACTGGATATGAGCAAAATAGAAAGCGGCAAAACGTCTATGAATGTAGATCGTTTCAGTCTGCCCGAACTTCTGGAAGAACTGAACATCATACTTATGCCCCAGGCAAAAGCTAAAAATCAGAGCTTCACTATTCAGGTTCAGGGAGCTCCGCCGGAGCAAATGCTAGGCGATAAGCTGCGTCTTAATCAAATACTTATCAATTTGCTTTCCAATGCAATCAAATACACCCCTAACGGAGGTAAAATTGAATTTCTGGTTAGTGAAATCACAAAATCTGCACATCATAATCAGTATGTAAAGCTGAGGTTCACTGTTCGTGACAACGGCATTGGTATGAGCGAGGAATTTCAAAAGCAGATTTTTGCCCCGTTCAGCAGAGAAGTCAGTTCTCTTACCAACAAAATACAGGGAACAGGGCTGGGTATGGCTATAACTAAAAACCTGGTAGACTTAATGGGCGGTATTATTCAAGTAGAGAGCCGTCTTGGAGAAGGCAGTACATTTACTGTAGAGCTGTCCTTTGCACTTCCTGAGAAAGAGGAAGCGGATTCATGGTATCATCAAAAGATCACCCGTATGCTGGTTGCAGACGATGAGGAAGACATTTGCCTGAATATAAAGGAAATGATGCGTGATACCGGCGTAGAAGTATCCTTCGTAACAGAGGGCTCAGCCGCTGTAGAAGCCGCAATTAAAGCGCACCGCAGCGGAGAGGATTTCCACGTTATTTTGCTGGATTGGAAGATGCCGGAACTGGACGGTGTAGAAACTGCCCGAAAGATACGTGAACAGATTGGAACTGAAGTTCCTATACTTGTGCTGACATCATACGATTGGAGCGAAATTGAAACAGAGGCTCGCCAAGCGGGGATAAACGCTTTTATGCCAAAGCCGTTTTTCGTTTCGACCTTATGGCAAACTATAAAGCCGCTGTTTTTGGATCACCCGGAGCCGACGGATAACATAGACGACATAACAGAAGAAGGTGTTATGGAAGGACGTCTGTTCCTTGTGGCAGAGGACAACGAACTTAATGCAGAGATACTGACAGAGATGCTTTCAATGGAGGGCGCAAGCTGCGAATTGGCGGTGAACGGTCAGGAAGCTGTAGAGATGTTCAAAAACTCTGAACCAGGTCATTATGACATAATACTGATGGACGTACAAATGCCTTTGTTAAACGGTTATGATGCAACGAGGCAGATAAGAGCGTCCGCTCACCCAGAAGCAGCGACTATACCCATTGTCGCTATGACAGCCAACACTTTTGCAGAAGATGTGAGGAACGCACTAGATGCCGGAATGGACGGTCATCTTGCAAAGCCTATTAATATGGAGACTGTAAAAGAAGTGGTCGGTCAGCTTTTAAATAAAAGTAAAAATAAAGCAGAATAAACAAAGAAAGAAGGAGTAGATAGTAAATGATAAAAAGACGCTTTCCATTGCTGTTAATTTTTACCGCCGTGCTTTTTCTAACGTCCTGCAGCGGTAATCATAAGAGTAAATCGGACAACAACACTCTTACAATAATGGGCAGAAAAAGCGATATGGAAAAAAGCTATATGACAAGCATTTTTGAACAGTACGAAAACGCTACCGGAAATAAGCTGGATATAATAGAATTTGACGATGCTGAATTTGAGGTGAATGCTGCTAAAAAATTTGCAGACGGAGACGCCCCGGATGTATTTATGCATTTTAACAATGCAGATTTAAACCGTTTTGACGTTGCAAACAATTTCTATTATCTCAATAATGAGAGCTGGGTCTCCGACCTTACGGACAGCTCCCGTGCTTACTGTCAGGACAAGGAAGAAAATCTTCTCGGACTGCCGTTTTGGGAAAGCTCTGTTTCGGGATGTTTTTACAATAAAACATTGCTGGACAGCCTTGGGCTGAAGCCTGCCACAACACAGGCAGAGTTTGACGTCCTTTGTCAAGTGCTTGCCGATATTGGTCATACGCCTATATGCTGGCCTGCCGACGGCTGTACATGGATGTTTCAGTTCGGTATGGATCCTATCTTTGCAGACGATCCATCATTGCTTGAAAAGCTTAATAAAAATGAAATATCATACTCAGACATTCCTGCCGTAGCAAATATGGTAAAGTGGGTATCGGACGCAGCTGACAAAGGTTGGTTCGGGTCTGAATATCTTGAAAACGGTTGGTCTGATATCAGTACGATTATGGGCTCAGGCAAAGCGGTTATGACTTTTATCTGGGACACATGGTTTTATACTGATTTTGAACAGGGAAATAAATATACCGTTGACGATTTTGCCCTAATGCCTGCGTTTATGAATACCGCAGATAGCGGCACTTATGAAGGCGGCAATTTGAATATGATGATGGTAAACAAAAACAGTAAAAAGCTGGATAAGGCATTGGGATTTCTGTCATTCTGCGCTGATGCGAAGAATTATAATATAGCATTCGACGGAATTTCCACAGTAAGCTGTTTTAAAGGGCAGACTACTAACATTCAGTCTCCTATGGTAACAAATGCTAGCACATCTATTGCCGCTAATGAGCGCGTTTCCACTGCCGCTTCTAAAATTATCGGCTACAGTGCTGACGATATGTCCGCGGCATTTGACCGTCTCTTTAACAAAAAGACAGATGTCGCAGGCTGTGTAAAACTTATGGACGATTATCGTATTAAGGAAGCTGAAAAGCAGGGAAAAGCAGTATTTCAGTAGCAATAGTTTTTAACACAAATATATATTACCCCATAAGGAGGAGTGAACATGATACGCAGATTATTTTGGCGTCTGCCTGCTATAGCCGTTATTTTTATATTGCTGTTTTATGCGGCGGTTCCGAAAGTTCAGGCAGAAAGTAGTAAGCAAAGCGCATTACAGCTTACTGCTGAAGAGGAGAGCTATATATCTTCTCACAAGTCGCTGAAGATAGGCTTTGTTCAAGACCGCATACCGGTTTCTTTCTCAGATGAAAACGGAGAACTGGCGGGTATATCCCGTTACATATTCGACCATGTGAGCGAGTTGTGCGGAATAAAATTTGAGTATGTGCCTCTCCCAACAAACGACGTTACCTACGACTACCTTTTAAACGGTGGCTTCGACCTTGTTTCAAGCGTCGAATATAACAAAGAAAATCAAAAGGCAAAGGGTATTCTCATAAGCAACCCTTACCTGTCCAGCCGTAAGGTCGTGGTAGCTCGTGACGGTCTGGAATTCAGATACGACGCCAACCTGTCTATAGCCGTATCCACAGGCTCACAAACTCTTAAAAAGGTTCTCAGCAAGTCCTACCCAAATTTCAAACTGGTCGACTATCCCTCTATAACCGCCTGCTTTGACGCGATAAATTCAGGCAAGGCAGACCTTATGATACAGAATCAACATGTTGTTGAACACTGGATATCCAAACCGATTTATGAGAAGCTTAAAGTTATTCCTGTATTGGGTCTTGACGACCAGCTTTGCTTTTCCGCAGTAGTTGCTTTCGGAGAAAACAGCGAAGCATCACAAAAAGACGGAAAGGTTCTTATAAGTATTCTTAACAAAGCCATTGCAAGTATGACAGAAGACGAGATAGGAAGTTTCACAATACAGGGAATTATGGAAAACCAGTATAGTTTTACGCTGTCTGACTTTTTGTACCGTTACCGTTATGCTGTGATAACTCTTGCCATACTGATCTTGGTTATTCTGATACTTGCCGTTCTGTTTGTACGTCAGCATATACGCTTAGCCGAAAACAAGGCTGACGCTAAAATCAAAAGTCAATTTTTATCCACTATGAGCCACGAAATACGTACTCCAATGAACGGTCTTATAGGACTTAACTATCTTATGTCGCAAAAGCTTGAAGACAAAGAACAGTTAAGAGATTATCTGCGGCAGTCTACAGTTACAGCGAACTACCTTTTGTCGCTTATCAACGATATGCTGGATATGTCAAGGCTCCAGACGCAGAATTTAGAGTTGGAACTCCACCCTGTAGACCTTGAGCTTTTGCTTAACACTGTAAGTTCAATAGCCCAAAACGCAATGGCAGACAAAAAGCTGATATATAATGTAAACTCAAAGCTGTCTTGGCCCTGCATTTTAGGAGACGAAGTCCGCATACAGCAGGTACTGCTTAATTTGTTGGACAACGCCAAAAAATTCACGCCGAAGGGCGGAAGGGTAGATCTTTCTCTGAATCAGGAAATGACTGACAGCGGCAAAGTTCTAACGACCGCTACTGTCTCAGACACCGGACGCGGAATGAGCGAAGAGTTCCAAAAACACATCTTCGACACCTTCGCTCAAGAGCTTGACACCGTATCAAAGGGCAATCAAGGCACAGGGCTCGGACTTCCTATAAGCCGCCGTCTTGCGATGCTTATGGGCGGCGATCTTACCTTTGTCAGCCGAAAGGAAGAAGGAAGCTCATTCACATTCACCTTTACCGCACAGCCTGCAGAGCTTCCTGAAAATGAATATTATCCAACGCCGACTGACGATTTAAAACAGCAGAACACTAAAATTCTCATAGCGGAGGACAACGAACTTAACGGCGAGATCATTCTCGAACTGCTGCAAAGCGTCGGCTTTGAAGCGGAGCTCGCAGAGAACGGAAAAATAGCTCTGCAAATGTTCTCCAATTCCGAACCAGGCACGTTCGGCGTTATACTTATGGATCTACTAATGCCTGAAATGGACGGCTTTGAAACTGCAAAAGCCATTCGTGCTTTAGACAGACCCGACGCTAAAACGGTTCACATCTTTGCCTGCACCGCAAACTCTTTAACAGAGAACAAGGATAAGGCACTTGCAAGCGGAATGGACGACTTTATTGAAAAACCCGTAGACGTTAGAGAACTGCTTAAAAAAATAAATGAATAATACAAAGGCAATACCTGCGTGTGCTGTTAAACAGGTATTGCCTTTTTAAAAATGAATTAACCCTCTGTGCATTTACCAGAGGGTTTTATATATCAACTTAATATGAACTTATTATCTTTCCTTTAACATCATTATAGTATCTAAGCGCTGATTTATCTTTTCCGCTGCTTTTTGCTTCATACAGAGCATTGTCCGCCTGACGAAAAAGAGAATCAAAATCCGTTTTTTTATTTTCGACAATAACCGCTCCGATACTGCAGCTTACCTTAACACCTATGCGCTCCTCCGATTTTTTTCTAAACCTTTCGCTTATATTAAGACACTTATTAGCCAAGTTTTTCTCATCGGTCATACCCTTTACAAGAACTATAAACTCGTCGCCTCCAAAACGTCCGATTATATCGTTTGAACGGAAAACACTTTCCAGAACTTCTTCGATACAGCAGAGAACAATATCCCCGTTTTGATGTCCAAGGGTATCGTTTATTCTTTTGAAGTCGTCTAAATCAAGAAAAAGCATAGAACAGTATACTGAGGGATTATAAAACTCAATATATTTCTGTATTTGCTTCTGACATCCCTGCTTATTATAGATACTTGGAAGTAAAACATCTCTTGTACTAAGCTCTTTAAACTTGATACGGGTTTGGTAATCTCTTATTCTCAATCGAACAATTATAACAGCTACAACAAAGGAAAAGCCCAAACTAACTATTGTTTCAAACACATCGTACTGCCCGATAGCAGGATCCTTAAAGAGTATTATAGCTATTGCATATATAATTTCAAAAAAGCCAATCATTCCAAAAGAAAGCGAGAGAGGAAAAATAAACACGGCAGGCAAAGCCACGCATAACATCGGCATAAAACAGCTGGGCTCCATCTTATCGCTGAATACGTCTATAAGGATTATAAACGTAAAAAGAATAATCTCAAAGAGAATACAAAGTGCAGTGACTATTTTGGGACTCGTTTGAACCTTTTTCTTGCATAGAAACACAACTATGCAAAACAGCATAGATATCGGTAAAAAAACTACGTGCTGCGGTGACGGGCTCCAACCCTTTATTATGAACGGTGTTAGAAAAAGAAAAATTAAAAGCAATATAACTGTTGCAAAACAAAGCTTCTCTAATATGCTCAAATTCAACTTTGCAATTTCAAATTTTTCCTTGCTAAAATACTGCCGTCTGTTTTCAAATTGCTTTTTTTCATTTATAATTAGTTTTTTTATAATAACCAACTCCCTTCCCTTTGGATTGGGTGTTAAAAAAATACATAATATTATGCTTAAATTTAAATGATTACACTATTTGAAGATGTTTAATTGTTGCCATTAATAGCCTTTATAATATCGTCGTAAGCCTTAGTAATATCAGGCATCATATCAACTGCGCCCTGCCAGTTATCTGAACGAAAAGCCCCCACCTGACAGGTAAGCAGGTTAAATAGTTTAGTCATAGAAAGATTGCCGCTTACTCCTTTTAGTGTATGTGAAGCAGTAAGCGCTGCTTCCTTATCATTAGCGGCAATGGCTTCTGTCAGCTTTTTATAATTTTCGTCTGCTAAAAATTTGTTTAAAAACTTTTCTAAAAGACCTTCATTTCCCATAAATCGTTCCAATGCAGCGTCCACGTTGATATTCGCATCACTTAATTGTTTTTTTCTTAAAGCGTCCACAATAAAATCCTCCTACACGTTATTTTTAGTATATAGATGATGGAGCGTTTCTTCCGCAGAAAAGAAACAATCCAAAAGATGGGGATTAAACACTCCGCATTGACCGTCACGGATCATCTCTAAAACCGTCTCACGGGGAAAAGCGTCCTTATAAACACGCTTACAGCTAAGAGCGTCGTAAACATCAGCCAGAGAGACGATTTGGGCGCCAAGTGAGATCTCATCACCCTTAAGTCCGTCAGGGTAGCCTCGTCCGTCCCAGCGCTCATGGTGGTGACGTGCAATATCATAAGCGTAATAATATATGCCGTTTTCACGAAGCTGAGGTATCTTTTCCAATAATTGAGCGCCTTGTATCGTATGAGTTTTCATTATCTCAAACTCCTCCGACGTCAGCTTGCCGGGCTTGTTAAGAATATAATCCGGAATAGCTATTTTTCCCACGTCGTGCATAATAGACGCTAAAGCAATGTTGTTGATATCATCTTCGCTCAGACCGTCGCCCATTTCCGTATTAGTCAGCAAAAACTCTGTTATATCGTGAATTCGTCTGACGTGCTCGCCCGATTCTCCGTCTCGGAACTCAATAGCCGTTGACAAGGCTTCTATCATACCCTGATTAAGCTCGATTATCTTCTGTGATTTTTCCAAAAGCTCCAAGCTCTGCCGTTCGACCTGATTGCCCAAACGCTTACGAACCTGGAACAGCTCCACAATAGAATTTACCCGACGCAGTACCAAATACGGCACTACAGGTTTAAGTATTACGTCCATTACCCCCAGTCGATAAGCTTCCTTTATCGTATTGTCGTTAGCCTCGGCAGTTATCATAAACACAGGTATTTTCTTTACAAGACCAGCCTCTTTTAAATGATGAAGCACTTCCAGACCGTCCATTTCCGGCATCATTACATCTAAAAGAATCGCACAGTATTTCTCAGGATCATCAAGAATCTTGTTAAGACCAATTTTTCCGTTTTCCGCTTCCTCAGCAATATAATAATCACAAAAAATATTGTCTAAAATACCGCGGTTGATCTCATCATCGTCAACGATAAGTATATGATCGCCGGATATATATTTGTTTTTCTTCAATATAGAAGATCCCATAATTATCTCCTCACAAACCACTGCTATTTATGTTTATACTTACTATTCTACACTATATTTTTATTTTTTTCAAATGTTATAACATAAAATCCTTTGCACTTGCATCTTCCTCTGCTAGCAAATCCTTTAAAGGCTCATAGTAGTGATACGCAAAGCTGAGCTTTGAATACCCAAACTGCTCTTTAAGATTTTTCGCAGATTTCCACAACGGCTCCAATCCTTCGCCGGCATAGGTGTTTATGTCTTCCAAGTCGTGTTTTCCGGCTTCTTGAAGCTCGTATATGCAAATGATTTCTTTGTTTTGTTCTCTTGCCAGTTTAACTTCTGCCTCAATTTGACCGTATTCGTCGCTGCGGTTATAGTTCATAACAGCCAAACCGTCGCAAGCATTTTCAACCAAACTATCCAAAACGCCTTCACATGCTTCATCATAAAATGTCGGAACGCAAACAATAAATTCCAAACCGTTTTGCTTAGCGTATCGATATGCGTTTTTGATACATTCCAGATAGTTCTCCATCAATTCGTCGCGAACATCGCCCTCCTCGCTCCATTCATCTAAAAGGTAAGGCTCAACATCTACCATAACCCCAACTATACGATATTTTTTGTTGTTTTTATTATAGTCCGCAACGCGCTTAATTTCTCCGATAAGAGTTTCAGCGTCAGTCTCATAAGCCCACTCAGCGTCGCCAAACAGAGCGTAAACCTGAATATTGTTTTCCTTCATACGTTCAAGAAAGCCTTTCGCTTCTTCGGATTCTAACACATCATCAGAAAAATGCTGATATATTTTTGTTACATCTGCCTGACCAATACATTTTTCCAAATTATCCGTTTCATCCTCAGAAATTGCAGCGTTACCCCAACTGAACATTCCGAAACCCTGACTAGGCTGTGTTTGTTGAACTTTACTCGAATTTTTGTAATTGATTACAAAGACAACGGTAACTGCTATGCAAATGATCAGTATAATGCAAATTGAAAACAAAATTCTCTTTTTCATAAGTACCTCGATACCCAAAAGTTATTGTTATTGTTATTGTTTTTGTTTTAAAATTTCCGACTGAGCTTCCCATTCGGGAATAGGATAATGAAACCTAAAGCCCTGAATTATATCGCAGTCTATTTTTTGCAGTTCTGCAATTTGTTCGTCGCTTTCTATTCCCTCTGCCATAATAGCAATGTTCAGCTCATGGCCGATCCTTGACATTGCTTTTAAAATAGCATTTCCCTTTTCGGTGTTAATGTTGTCAACAAGGTTTTTATCCAGTTTCAAGCCGTCGACAGGGTATTCATGCAAATCGAAAAATGAAGTAAATCCCTCGCCGAAATCATCAAGCAGAATACGTATTCCAAGCTCTTTCAAGGCGTTTGCGTTTTTATGGACCTGAGATATGTTTCTTACCGAAGTGCTTTCGGTTATCTCAAAAACAAGCATTTTTCTTGCAAATTTATGCTTTCCTATAATTTTCTTACAAACATCAATAAAATCAGCAGATGAAAAGGTTTTCCTTGAGAAATTACAAGAAATGAAAAAGTTTTCAATTCCCCTTTTATACAGTCTATCCAAAAAGGCGCACGCCTTTTCAAGAGAATAGTAATCCATTCTGCTTATCAGATCCTCACGCTCCATCAGAGGAACGAAACGCTCAGGAGTAAGAAATCCTTTTTCGGGGTGCTGCCATCTTGACAGCGCCTCGCCGCCTACTATCTTATAAGTATGGGCGTCCACATAGAATTGAATGTATAACAAAAACTCCTCATTCTCAAAACCTCTGTTGATATCAGCCTGAAGTCTTCTTTCTTCAATAAAGTGGTCTATCATTTCATCAGAGCAGATTTTATAATCCAGCTTTTCTCGATAAGCCGACATAGCGCTTTGCCAAGAATTGAATATCATTTCATTCAAATCACGGTCGTCAGACTTCAAGGGATAAACACCTGCAGCAATATCGCACGAATATGCCTTGCCGTTATTTTCCGAAAAGCTGCGTATCCTATTCAATGCAGGGATCACCCACTCGTCTATATCCTGCCCTTGCGACAATTTAAGGAATATAAACCCGACGTCAGAAACTCTTGCCAGAACATCAGTTTCAGATGTATAGTCCTGAAGAACCACAGCAGTATACTTCAAAAACTCGTTTGTCTCCTGGTGACTGCTCATACGCTCCATTCTGTCTGTATCGACGTAGAAGCAGAACATACTATATAAAATCCTGTTTTTATCGTTTACAAGCGAATTATAGTACCTTACAAGATGGTCGGTATTTCCTATTCCGGTTATCTCGTCAGTTTCCTTATTCTGCTCGTATTTTTTCAGCTTGCGGCGGTATTTTCTAACCAGCAGTATCACAGCGGTTAAAAGTATAAGCACCGCCAAAGATAAGCTGATAAGTGAAGTCTGAATAAACTGCCACGACTTTATCGGAGTATGTTCCTTAACGTCAACGAGTATTCCTGTTTTCATTTCCTCAGTAACGCCTGAAAAATAATTTTGCAGGTCTGACTTTAAAGACTCAGGCGCGGCGTCGGAAATAAACAGCCTATAAGATACCGGCTTACCGTTTTTGACAGTCTTAAAAACAACAATAGAATCATCTTCAGTATGTTCAAAAGACTCAGAATCAACACATCCGGAAATTATATCCACCTGTCTGTTAGCTGCCAGTTGAGCTCTTTCGTCCTTGCTGTTTTTATTATAGTATTTTATTTTATAATTGCTTTGTTCTGAAAACTGATTTAACAGCTTTGGAATCACGCCCTGATAGTTCTCCGTATCAGCATCATAGTATTCTATAGGATACAGATCAGGATTTCCCGCTGTGTAGATAATTATTTCTTCCATAAAACTTCTCCTGATTTTCCTATCCGCACTTGAATAGAAAATATAAATATAATGTAATCAGAGTATTGCTATTTGAAATTAATTTTACTTCTTTCGATCTTTCCCCAGCTTTTCTTTTTCTTACGGTACCCTATAAGCGACGCCATACGAACCCACGCCAGTATAAACCTAAGACAGGAAACCTCAAGCATACAAAAGCCTATAGCCTTGAGAGTGTCTGTAAATACAAGTTTTAGGTCTATAGTATGAACTCGGGCAAAAAACGCCGTCAGCGACAGTATAGACGAATAAACAACATAGATAGCCAAATACAAAAGCATAAAAGGAACATTCAGAAAATCTACCAAGGAAGCAAAAATCATAGTAAGCACGCCAAACACTTCTATGTAAGGTGAAAGGAGCTCGTAAATAAGAAAGTAAAGGTAAGATATAAAGCTCACCAGACCGTATTTGATATTGCCTAAAATTTTTCTGTGAGTTATCATACTCTGAAACAGCCCGATATGCCATCTTCTCCGCTGTCTGCATAGATCCTTCAGCTTTTCCGGCACCTGCGTCCAGCAGATAGCGTCGTTAGCATATCGTATTTTGTAAGGGATTTCGTTCTCACGGCAGAAAACGTGCAGCTTTACGACAAGCTCCATATCCTCGCCTACGGTGTTCACGTCATAGCCGCCGGCATTTACAACAACGCTTTTCTTAAACAGCCCGAACGCCCCCGAAATTATAATACTTCCGTTAAACTTATCAAAAAGAATACGCGTTGCCAAAAAGGTACGGTCGTATTCCATGACCTGCATACATGATAATACCTTATTAGGCATATGATACTGAACAACACGTCCGTTTTCAATAGAAGCTCCGTTGCAGGGACGCACCGAACCGCCTACCGCTACTACATCATTGTCCTCTAATACCGGACGAACGATTTTTTCTAAAGAATCCTCCTGCAAAACAGAATCGGCGTCCATACAAAGAAAATACGGATATTTAGATGCGTTGATACCCATATTAAGAGCGTCCGCCTTGCCTCCGTTTTTCTTGCGTATAAGCGTTATAGGTACTTTGAAGCCTTTACTTTCATATACCGATTCCACCTGCTGACATGGAATCATTCTTTGTATGGGGCGGTTGATATGGTGCATATTAAACGCTTCCCTGACCACCTTTGAGGTATCGTCTAAAGAGCCGTCATCAACCACTATGATCTCATACAATTTATAGTTCTGAGCCAGCAAAGATTTTATCGTAAATTCTATAGTTTTTTCCTCGTTATAAGCCGGTATGATAATGGAAACAGGAACGTAATAATCATTAAGCAGTTCATTTTTAAGCGTATTGCGCCGTTTAAGGCTGTATAAAGACGACGAGCCGACTGCCACAGATAAAAACAAAAAGGTTGCATACCCTGCTAAATATAACACAAAGAAAATCCCGACAAAGTTAAAAAACATCTGAATTATATCTCTCACGTCGCAGCCCCCTTATCCTCTTGCTCTAAGCGGCGTGAATCAAGACGGTACATTATCATTTCTCTAGCGTACCTATCCTTTCCGCCAACTACCTCTATCAAATCTCTGTAATTCAAGTGGTGATTTTCCAAACTTATCGAGGCATTGTATCTCACATACCAGTTAGAGCTGTGCATTGCCTCCATAAGTACATTCAATACATCTTCTCCCTCATACCTCGCAAGAGATGTCGCGCTTATAGCCGCATACTCCCAGTGGATTGGATTTTTGTCCGAGACAAAAGCTATCAATGGCTCTTTTGCCTTTTCATAAATGTACTTTCCAAAATAACGTATAGCGGATAATCTTATCTCTTTATCCTTTGATTTATCTTGCATAATGGCAAACATTTCCTCGCAGTAGTCTCCCGACTTGAAACGAATGTAGTTAAGTATTGATAATTGCACTCTTTCTGAAAAATCTTCTATTTTGCCCCAGAGCATATGGATAAGTTTATTATGATTTCCTTTAAACGAAAGAAGTCCGTCAGTCAGAATTTTCTCATGCATAAAAGAGTCGCTTCTGTCCAATATAGAAATAGCCTCTGTAACGCTTTTCTCGTCTCCGAAGGTGTAAAGCGCCTGCAGGGTGTTTATTCGGCAATACAGACTGTCCTTGTTCATATACTCAATCATAACACTCTGTATGCCGTCCATATTCATATAGTTTTTAAGGTTGTGCTTTTCGATAAAATATGCAAAGTACGCACACTGTAAATTATCCCGCTTCTGATAAACTCCGGCAAGATACAGCATTACAGGCTGTAAAAGACCCATATATTTAGCAAATGCCTGTTCATCATTAGGTGTGATATTCTCTAACGCCCTGTCAAATGCCATTAGATTATGTACATGGCAGAGCCTTTTCTCAAGGTAAGAAAAATGCTTCTTTTGAACCTCTTGCCCATCTTGAATTCTGTCAATTTGCTGTGTAACTTTCTTTCTGTATTTTTTGCTTCTTTTCTTTAACCTGCTATCGCTGCCTTTTAAAATCATATTGTAAACGAAGTTAAAGATGATCATACCAACGCATACCGCTCCGTATCCGTAAAGCAATATTTCAATTCCCAAAACACTTCACCCCGTTTTCAAAAGTCTTATTTATTTTGTGATGTCCAGTAGTCTTTAAGCATATAGTATGATTTTTTAAGTCTCTCATGATAAGTTACTGTTTTGCCCCAGCCCTTTAAATCAAAGGACGGCATCTTTAATCTGTATTCTGTGTTTTCCGACGAGCCGATACCTACATACATTTTGTCAATGTTCAAATTTTCAATGCCGTAACACTCGTAATAGTCGTCGTGAATCATCATCTCCGACGGATTGCTGAAATTCAAAAGCTGCCAGGGAATTCTTATTTCAACATAATCGCCCGAGAAGATAAAATCTGATAGAGAGTCAAAATCCTCAGCGTCCGGATTGGCGTTTCCGTACCTCAGCTTGCCCGTATCGAATTTCTCACCAACTGGAACTTTTGGAACTATATCTTCTTGAGGTAAAACATCTTCAACCCTCAAAGGCATATATATTTTTTTAAAAACCGGACTGTCCTTTTTCGGAGGATCTACATAAGGGTCAATGGCATAGTATTCATTAGCGTAAGTTGACCTCAGTGCCTCATACCGCTCCTGAACTTCAATTCTGCTGTTTTCTTTGCCGTTTATCACCATAAGAAAATCACTTGCACGTTCAAAAGAAACATCATAGTTTTCACAGTATGTGCTTCCAATTTTCGGGTTGGTATCTATAGGCAGATACAGCGTGTCTTTTTTTGGGTCAAAGTTTTCTTTGTGAACTAAAAAATATAAAAACTTCTCATCGTATTTCATTGACAGATCCATATCGCCCGACTTAACGACATTATCTTTCTCCGTCCATTCAGATATATCCCCGTCTACGTAGCAAACGCTTTTCTCCTCGCCCGGATCAAAGCTCAAAAGCCCGAAAAACTGCTCATTTGTTTGGTAGTCGCTCCAATATGGCGTATTATCTAAATCGACCGAATACATAGTGTTCCATGTACGCTTGAACCATTCGTCCTGCCATGAAAATACACAGCTTCCGGCACAGCCTGCATCTTTAATGTCTTTATAGCAGTCAATAAGAGCCTGCCCTTGCTCCTGCTCATTCATATGACCCTGGTTACGATTGGTGTTTTTGTCCTGCTGCGCGATACCGCGACCAGTAGTTACTCCGTATTCGGAAATTACAACAGGTATATTATGAAATCTGTTCAGAGCTTTTAAATATGCTATATACGTATTTGTTCTTCCTAAAGAATCGACATAATCCTCATTCTTTAAATAATCCTCAATTTTAGGTCCTTTCAACAAAGAGATTCGATACTTTAAATTATTATAATGTAAAATATCGAATTTTTTCTTTAAAAATTCTTCTGTGTAGTTTTTTGTTTCAAGTATTGTCTGCAAATAGTCAGGATAATAGGAATAAATATGATATGAGGCAAAATATCCTGAAATAAAAGAATCAGTGGTTTTTATATGCTCTACATTTAAAACAGCGGTCTTCAAGCGGTACGAGGTCACAGTTATCGGATAAACAAAGGGGTCTGTCGTTGACCAGTTTGAAAAAGCCAGCAGTCTCTGCTGTTTATACCTTTTTGATTCATACTCGATCATTTTGTCGCCAGCCTCACACAGCATAGTCTCAAAAGGCGTAGCGTCTTCTGTAGTTTGAAGGTACTTTCCTTTATACCCGGTTTTATCATAGCTGTTTTGATTGGTATATGTCACAATACTTGTTTCCCATTCAACGCCTATAATGTAACCTATAACCCATTGTGAAACGTCCTTGCGGTAGCTTCCCGAACCCTTATTGCCGTATGAAAGCGACAGACTTATTTTCCCGTGAAGAACGTCAACAAGCGTTCTGCAATCGTCTTTAAGCGTTTTAAAAAATTCATCATCATAGGCGTCGCAATGCGAGTTTAAGATGTAGTCATTAACCCAAACTCCGTGAAGCATATACAGCGGTTCTCTGCCCATTTTTTCGCGCTCGGCATTATACTTGAAAAACGCATTGTAAAAATCGTCGTGCAAAATAGTGTAAACACGAATGGTGTTTGCGCCAAGCTCCTGAATCTGACTGAACCACCTAAGATATGTTTCCTCATCAATGGAAAAGTCGGTCGCCCACTCGCCTGGAATACCCACGCCCATATCAACGCCGCGTATCTCATATGGAGTATACTCGCCGTTTTGCTTCATATATATAGTATCTTCATCAGTTCTCATAAAAGTTGTAACAGGAGCGTTGGGAGCTAAATCAATATAAATTCCAAGACGATAATATGCTATATTCCACACAAGCGCAGCCGCTACTATAACACATACCGCAACAATGAATTTTTTCAAGGTCCGTCACCTCCTGATAAATGATTTATACTAGTGGTTATACTTCTTATTTCTAGATGGATGGCAATACTGTTTAAGAGTGTAAATATTTTCATCAAGCCATTCTCCGCGATTTTGAAGCCATGTTTTAAGCTGATCTACCGCTTCCTCGTGAGTTTTCAGATTACGTGATTTCGGAGTAAGCAGCTGCTCTTTAAAAGATCCAGCCCATCGCTTGTTATTTCGCTCAACCGCAGGTCCAAGATAGTCAAGCGTATCATCTATATAATCAAACAAATAATCGTCGTTAAAATATGTACTGCGCAGTTCTTTATATCGTTTTAATATCTTATCGACAAATTCCTCATCTTTTATCAACATGAAAAACCATGCCTTGTAAATATTTGCAAACCCCTCCGTTGTTCTTATGTCATTCTGATCATTATCACAACAATTGTTAAAATCCCAAACACACAATTTGTACTTCTCATCTATTTCCCTATAAACATATGTAGAATATCTTCCCGCATCGACATTCTCGGTAAATTCATTAATAAGCAGATAATCAACAAAATTATCCGTATCTATCCAATTCCAGTATCCATAGTCTTCCGTATCATAGTCATAGGAAAACAGCGCTTTTTCAAATTTGGCATATTCAAGCTCAATGTTTTTTCTTCGCTCCTCTGTTAGATTAGGCTTTTTGGGATAACGTATACTTACATCATTATGAAGCGAATCGGTACGCTCCATATAAGAATAGATATCCCTAATTGATTCTAATTCAGCTTCAGTCGGTCTGTCCAGTCTGAGCAAAAAGCCGTTAATTTCATTATCCTTAACATTTTCACTAAGATTAAGCCGGCAGTTCTCCCCATCTGTTATTGCCTCCACCATAATGTAAAGTCCTCGATAATCGCCGTTTATAAAAACCTCGCAGAAGCGCACATTTGGCGCATAATCCATTATTTCGCCTGATATATTATACCACATATAATTGCGGACCATTGACTTATCAAGATAGGGTCCGTTTAAAACCCATTCGTGATGAGCGTCCATACCCATTACTGAAATATCCCTATTTTCACCATTGCTATCCACAAAATCAAGCAAATACGGTGCTTTTTCAAAGTGTCTTGAGGAATGGCCTCTCATGCGAAACAAACTGCGTGTTGTAAAATCCGGCTTATCGGTAAGATGGTTATTGCCTTTGCTTTCTATGTCGTTGTCAATTACAGAAACCTTTACATTGATATAGTCGTTACCGTCCAAGGCTGTAGTGTAAATAGGCTCGCCGAATTGGTCAACCTCTCCGTTAGGAACACCCGGTATTTCCTGATTTTCAGTATCAATAACGACCAGCGGAAGATGCGAACAGAACACATCATCATTATGGTCGGTACACGGAGTGTATGCCGCTGCTTCCTTATGCTGGTGGTAGCGCTGGTTATTTTCATCAGTATTCAAAGGAGAATACGAAAATGAAAAACACACTAACAGCATAACCGCCGTCATAACTAAGCCAAAAATCTTGAATTTCATTCACTCATCTCCTCTAAATGTATTCTATATATATTGCTGTTCTTTAACTGCTGATGTCGTCATTTTGCATAACCATATTAAAATACTCTATATTCCCAATGGCGTAAACAGCGTCTGTAATACTCTTTCCTGCTTTCTTTTCCCTGTCAATAAGTCTTTTGTTTATCTCAAAGATAAATTCCACGCCGGTTTCGGTAGTATTTTTAACACGAAGGTTTGCTTTTCTTGAATAACGCTGGAATATCAAGGCTTCGACCTTATCCTCGTTGACCCTCGCCGTTCTAATTATAAGAAGCATTCTTCCGTCATTTCGCAGTCTGCCGAAAAGCAGCAGAAGTACAAACGCAAAGGCGCTTCCTACTGCCGCAACAAGATAATCTCCCGAACCGCAGCATATACCCACAACTATAGTCCAGAAAATATAAACCGTATCTCTCGAATCCTTTATAGCCGTTCTGAAACGCACAATGGAAAGCGCACCCACCATACCGAGTGAAAGCGCGATATTGTTTCCGATAACTATCATAACCGTTGTGGTTATCAGCGTAAGAGCAACTAAAGATACGTTAAACTTTTTACTGTAGATACTTCCGTCATGAGAAAGCCTGTAGGATAAAAATATGAAACAGGCTATAACAGCGGCAGCCGCCAGACGTATAATTATAATTTGTGTTGTAAGATCTCCGCTTGAATCAAAAAGATTTAAAAGTTGTTCTCTCATATTTATTATTCTCCTGTCATTAATATTGATATTTAAGCACGGCGCTTCGCGCCAGACAATACTTGCTCACAGACAACTCTGAGCGATCCGCCGTGTTTACCAAACTCTTTATGTGGCTGAGTAAAAAGCCGTTATACTTAACCTCGAGAACCGCATTAAACGGGTCAAGTACAGGGTACAAGTTCAAACTTGGTGAAAATATATCAAAGCCTGCCTCTGTTGCTGTTATATGATGATCCAGTGTTATGCGGATATGGTTTTCCTTAGCGATAAAGGCACGCCTCTGATATTCAACCGCCGCTTTGGGACGATAACATCTGCTGTGCATAAGTCCATACATTTCGTGAGCAAAAGGATCATCGTATTTCAATAGAACAGAATAGTCGCACTGTATAAGCTGTTCGGCATCCGTTCGGCTTACTCTTAAAGACCGTTTTCTTTGGTATGCTCCTTCTTTTTTCTTTTCCTCCAGCATTGCGAAGTCCGCGTTCGGGTCATATATCCTCAGACGTATTTTACGCCTAAGCTCCAATCCGTTGATTTTATCATTGTAATCGCTATCTTCGGGCGTATCATAATATAATGACCGAATACGATAGCCCAGAGCGCCGTTGTGTTCGTCCTCCTGCATAACGCTGCTTAAAAGACCGCACAGCTTTTGACCGTCTGCTATTGTCATCAAGTATTTCTTTTCCTGTCTCAAAACCTCATTCATATTTCATCACCCCAATCACAACAAAAGCTGCAAAACTTACACCATAAGAATGGTTGATGTTTTGCAGCCTGACAATCATAGCGGTTTAAATTACCGCCGTAGACTCATAGCTTTGCGCCGCCTCTTTTCAAAGGCTTTGCCCTTTTTTCCAAATTATCCAGCGTATAGTATTTAAAAATTTATTCTAATATCAAAGTAGTTATAAGCTTCATATTTAATTAATATTCAATCGCTACAAAAACACTAAAAGACGCAATACACCTTTGTATAATACGTCTCAGTCCCATAAAATGTTTATTTTAAAAATGTGTATAACAAACAGTGAAGAACTCTAAAGCCCCTTGTACATATTTTTTGAAATGTTTTTCACGCATATTTTTAACTTCTCTTAACAACGTGCAAACATAATATCATATTTCGATTATATTGTCAAGCATTTATAAGCAAGAGCAACGGTGACGTTGCACTGGCGTGACGCCGGAGGCTTTGCTGCCAGAAGCAAGAAGCAAGAGGCAAGAGACAAGAGCATGTGTAAACCCCTGCACGCAGTCCACCGTTGTATAGTTCTATTTTTCATCATTTATAGTATCATCTAAATTATTTATTGCATAATTTAAACATTGTATAACTAATTGGTTAGAAGATATATTATTCTTAAATGCAAGATTATCAATTTTATTAGCTAGTTCTTCAGGCAAACGAAAAGATTTGCTTACCGAATCATAACCTTTTTTTATTTTCCACATAAGATTTTTCCTCCACTATTCATTTTTTTTATACGAATATTTTTATTACAGATAAATTATAGTATTCAAACGAATACATTTCAAGCGTATTCGTTTAAATTCGTAATATAATCTATATATACCACGAATTTTAGGAGGATTTTTATGTATTTTTATCAAAGAATCAGGGATATAAGAGAAGATAATGATATGACACAGCAGCAAGTTGCTGATGTTCTTAAAATATCCAGACCTCAATATAGCTTATATGAAACCGGAACACGTGAAATACCTGTACATTTACTTAAGAAGTTGGCGGAATACTATAAAGTGTCAACAGATTATTTAATAGGTATAAAAAAACATAAATAGAAACAGCAATATATATTGTATAAATAGAGACACAATAAGTATTATAATTCTTCATAATTTGACAAATTATTTATTTTATTTTATAATGTGTATAAGAGAGTGCTGTACATGAACGGTAGAGCGGTTTTATCCCCGAAAGGGGGTGGTAATATGGTATCATATTATGAATTATTTTCATTCATTAGCATGATAACTGAAATTATCACTCTAGCTTTTCTTATATTCAATAAGAAAAAATAGAATCTTTTTTAATAAATAAATACCCCCGGCGTAGCCGGGGGTATTTCATATGCGGGCAAAGCCCTCTCTTATTAGCAGCACCTTGAAGGTGCCTGTCAG